>NZ_SPHL01000042.1 GCF_005844425.1 Anaerofustis stercorihominis
ATTTCTTTTATAGAAATATTTAGTTTTCTGTATAAAGCTATGTCGAGGATTTCAAATATTGATGAAACATCAAACTCTCTATAATCATTTTCTTTATTTCTTTTTAAGTTTATTAACCCTTCGCTTTCCCAGTATCTTAGAGTTGATCTTGGTATATTTAGAATTTTGGAAATCAGCCCTATATTATATTTGTTTTCCATTTTATTACCTCAAAATTAATTTTATCTATATTATATATATTTTACTCTTGACATTCAAGTTACTTGAAGGTTTATAATGTTCAAAGTGAAATTATAAGGAGGAATGAATAATGAATAATAATATAGCAAAAGAATTTAATCTTATATCTTTAATTAAGTTTAGTTTTCCCACTATTATTATGATGCTGTTCATGTCTCTTTACACAATAGTTGACGGAGTATTTATATCAAGAATAGTAGGGGTTAACGGACTAAGTGCAATTAACATAATAGAACCTCTTTTAAATTTATTTTTCGGGGTTGGAATTATGTTCGGTACCGGAGGAAGTGCCATAATAGCAAAAAAGATAGGGCAGAAAAAAGACGAAGAAGCAAATGGAGATTTATCTCTTATTGTAATTACAATTGTTGTAATAAGCATGATAATGTCTATTTTTTCTGTATTATTTTTAGATAAAATAATAAATTTTTTAGGTGCAAGTGAAATATTATTTGGATATTGCCATGATTATTTGAACATATATTTAAGATTTGCTCCATTACTAATGCTTCAACTTGTATTTAGCAGCCTTTTTGTAACTGCCGGAAAGCCAAACTTAGGACTATTTTTTACTGTTCTTGCAGGAATAACAAACATAATACTTGATTATGTATTTATGGTTCCTTTAAATATGGGAATAAAAGGTGCTGCATGGGGAACGGTTATTGGATATATGATTCCTACAACATCGGGATTAATATTTTTTATAATAAACAAAAAAGGACTTCATTTCTCAAAGATAGATAAAAACCCTAAAGTAATAACTGAAGCTATGTTTAACGGTGCATCGGAAATGGTTGGGCATATTTCAATGTGTATTACAAACTGGATGTTTAATATATCATTAATGAAAATGCTTGGAGAAAACGGAGTTGCCGCAATATCACTGCTTCTTTATGCGCAGTTCTTGTTTAATTCAATGTATATGGGATTTTCAAGCGGGGTTGCTCCAATATTTAGTTATAACTTTGGAAGCGAAAACAAAAAACAGCTTCAAAAAGCCTTTAAAAACAGTATTAGAATAATTTTGGTATCTGTAATATGTATATTTATTCTATCATTGTTATTCTCATCTAAGGTTGTAACTATATTTATACCTGTAAACAGCGAAGTTTATCCAATAGCAACAAGAGCATATTTGTTATTCTCTATAACATTCTTGTTTTCAGGATTTAACATTTTTGCCTCTGCAATGTTTACAGCTCTTTCAAACGGTAAGGTTTCAGCGATAATATCATTTATGAGAACATTCGTTTTTATATCAGGTGCAATTATGCTTCTTCCTTTATTTATAGGAGTTGACGGAATGTGGCTTGCAATACCGACAGCAGAGATACTTGCATTAATGGTTTCCTTGTTCTTCATAATTAAAGAAAAAAACAGATATAATTATATTTAATATTTAATAATCTATCCCTTTTTATTTGTGATATAATATTAAAATAGTTTATATTTTGGAGGAAAGTATGGCAATAGATTTAGTAAAAGAATATTTTGATAAATTTAATATGAAAGATAAAGTTATGGAGTTTGAAACTTCAAGCGCAACAGTAGAGCTTGCTGCAAAAGCACTTGGAACAACAGGAGCAAGAATTGCAAAAACTCTTTCTTTTTATGATAAAAATGAAGAAGAAGGAGGATGTATTCTTGTTGTTGCTGCAGGAGATGCAAAAATTGACAATAAAAAATTTAAAACAAGATTTTCACAAAAGGCAAAGATGTTATCTATGGAAGACGTTGAAAAATATACAAATCATAAAATAGGAGGTGTATGTCCTTTTGCAAACCCTGAAAAAGTAAAAACATATCTTGATGAATCTTTAAAAAGATTTGATACGGTATTTCCTGCTTGTGGAAGTTCTAATTCAGCAATAGAACTTAATATGGAAGATTTGTTTAAATATTCAAATGCTTTGGATTGGGTTGATGTTTGCAAGGACTGGTAATAATGGATTTTAAAATTGAACAATGGGATTTAAAATATGTAGATGATGTGGTAAAATACGCAAATAATAAACGTATTGCCGATAATTTAAGAGATATTTTTCCTTATCCTTATACAAAGGAAAATGCTGAATTTTTCATAAAAGACTGTATTAATAATGATATTAACAATATATTAAAAGCCATAACGGTAAACGGAAAAGCAGTGGGAAGCATATCCGTTATAAAACTAAATGATGTAAATAGAAAAACTGCAGAAATAGGATACTGGATAGGGGAAGAATTCCAAAATAAAGGAATAATGAAAAAAGCTGTAAAAATGGTTATAAAAGAAGCTTTTGAAAGAATGGATATAGTAAGAATTGAAGCAGAAATATTTGAAACAAATATTTCCTCAAAAAAAGTTCTAGAAAATAACGGCTTTAAATTAGAAGGCAGAAAAGAAAAAAGCATATTTAAAAATGGTAAAATAATGGATAGCTTAATTTATGCCATTATAAAATAATATACATATGTTTTATAAAAAAAGGATACTTCAAAGGAAAGTATTCTTTTTTTAGGAAAATTTTAGATTATATTAACATAAAATTACTACTTATAATGATACAATATGAACAATTTATTAAAGATTACAGAGGAATGACATGCATTTTATAAAATCTATATTTAAAGTGTTAACCATAGTATTTTTATTTTTTTATTTATCAAGGTCTGGGGTATCCCGTTTAGCTAGTTTACCGTTATTATATTTGTGTTTTGCAACATTACTTGTATGTAAAGCAATTGAATTTAGAAAAAAGAGAATAAAATTAGGATTTTTCTTTTGTATAATATTGGCAGTAATATTTTACATATTGTTACTCATTAACAGCATACATTTAATTTTAAAATAAGTATAAATCAGTATTGTAAAATAGTATAATTCTAGCTATAATATATACGAACAAAAGTTCTAAAGGTGGTATATATGATAGTAAAAGAAATTGAATGTAAAAGTGCCATAAACAAGATTTCAAATTCAAGACTTCCTTATAGTCTGGATTTAAATATTTACAGAGGATGTTCTCATAAATGCAGTTATTGCTATGCTCTTTATTCAAATAGTTACTTAGGTTCAACTGACTTCTTTAATGAAATATTTGTAAAGAAGAATATTCTTGAAGTATTGGAAAAGGAACTTAGAAAGAAAAAAGACGATAAAATCATAAATATGGGAAGTGTAACGGATGCATATCAGCCTTTGGAAGAAAAATATGGATTAATGAGAGAAGTACTAAAACTTATGATTAAATATAATCAGCCAATTATAATTTCCACAAAGTCCGATTTGATTTTAAGAGATATTGATTTAATCGAAAAGCTTTCAAGGAAAACGTATGTGAATATTGCTTCCACAATAACAGTAATGGACGAAAGAATTAGAAAATTAATCGAGCCTTATTCTAAAAGCAGTATTCAAAGGATAAATATGTTAAAAGAAATAGGAAAGACAAATGCAAATACTGCTATTCATATGATGCCAATTATTCCATATATTACAGATAGTATAGAAAATATAGATAAAATTTTTTATTTAGGAAAACAAATAAACATAGATTATATTTTAACCGGACCTTTAAACTTAAGAGGGCAGACGAGAAGTTATTTTCTTAATTTTATTAAAAAAAATTTTAGTGAAGAATATAAAAAAATAGAGAAGCTTTATGAAAGTTCCTCTATTTTAAATAAAGAATATTTAACAAATCTTAATAGAAAGATATATTGTATAAGAAAGAAATATAATATTAGTTCAAATTATATGAAAAAAATAAACGAACATTATAATAATATAGAACAGCTAAGTCTGTTTTAATTATTTTTCTTTTATTCTAAATATAAAATAAAATATAAGTGCTATTACTCCTATTCCAAGAAAGGTTGATTTAACCGTTTCAAATAAATTAGGAAGAGTAATAAACTTTTGTAAGATTCCTATAACAAGTTCAAGTAAAATGAATATAAATGCCGTATTAATGGCAATTCTGCTTTTCTCCATACTTTTTCCTTTCCTGTCAATTTGTTTTATAATTGACACTTAAACACGTTTAGAATGTACTGAATTATTTTTGTTTTCTTTGAGCGATGAAGCCATTCATCATAAGTAATTTCATCGCAGTCTTTCATAATATCATCAATCTGTGTTTTTATATCTTTAATGAAAGGTTTGTCTGTTATAAAAACTCCGTTTTCATATTGAATATAAAAACTTCTGAAATTCATGTTTATTGTGCTTATTATTCCTGCAAAATCATTTAAGATAATTTTACTGTGCAAATATCCTTTGTTGTATTCATAAATTCTTACACCGTTTTTTAAAAGTCTTCCAAAGTTAAACTCACTTAAATATTTGTTTGTTTTCTTATCGAAATGTTTTGGTGTAACAATTCTTATATCTACACCGCTTTTACCGCATAAACAAAGTACGTCTATCATTTCATCGTCTAAATTTAAGCAAGGTGTTGTTATATATAAAGTATTTTTTGCTGTATTTATAAGATATTTATACATATCTTCCGCAAATTGAACATAATTTGAAGGTCCGTCTGCAAAAGGCTGGCATATTACATCATTTCTTATATCATGACTTGGTCTGTATTTTTCTATATCACTTATTTTATGGTCAGTTGTATTCCACATTCCTATAAATACTAATGTAAAACTCCAAGTTGCATCTCCTGTAATTTTAAGAGAACAGTCTTTATAGCTTTCATGTAAGATGTTATTCCAATTATTATCTTTTATGTCGATTCCGCCTGTATAAGATATGTTTCCGTCAATTATAATTATCTTTTGATGAAGTCTATAATTATAATATTGTTTTGATGCATTTTTGTGTATTGCATTGAATATGGTAACTTCTATTCCTTGTTCTTCAAGGCGTTTTTTTACATTTGCGGGGATTTTTAAAATAGACCCTACATCATCATACATTATCTTTACTTCAACACCTTCACTTGCTTTTTGTTTTAAAATATTAAATATTTTATCAAACAAATCACCTTTTGAAAGAGTAAAAACGCTTATAAAGATAAACTTCCCGGCATTTTTTATATCTTTAACTATATTTTCAAAGGTTTCTTCTCCGGAATAATAAAAGTCAAGTGAATTATTTTTATAAGGAGGGAAGGAGTAATTGGTAAGATATGAAGATAAGCGTTGTGAATCATCATCTTCCATTTCACTTAAAACTTTTCCGTCCATATTTTGATAAGAATTTACCTTATCTATTTCATCCTGCATTTTAGTATGTTTTCTTATATGTGAATGAGATTTTCCCCATAAATCATACATAATATGTCCAACGATTGGAAGAAGCAGAACTATACCAATCCATAACATTTTATATGCGGAGTTTCTTTCATCGGCCATTAAATGAATTAAAACCAAAATACTAAATATTTCAATTATTACATAGGCAAAAACAGCATGTTTTTTTAATAAATACGTAAAAATAAACATAAAAAAAATTTGAATAATAAATAATAATATTATAAAAAATATTCTTAAAAAAGTATGAACACGACCTAAATGTTTTTCTTTCATAAAACTACCTTTCAATATAAAAAGTCCGATATAAAATATTTTAATATCGGACTAAATTTTATTTAATTAATTTATCACTTGAAGAAGATACTGCAATTGCACCGCTTTTTATACAATCGATAACTTCTTCTTTATATTCTATTAAACCACCCGATATTATAGGTATATTAACTTTTTCTTTTATTTTTCTTATTGCTTTTGGAGCAATCCCCGGTAATATTTCAACAACATCCGGTTTTACTTCTTTTATAAGTTTTGAACAAGATGAAATTGTAGGGGAGTCAATAACAAAAACTCTAAGTATGCTTATTAAGTTAAGTGATTTTGCTTTATTTATTATTGATTTTTTTGTTGTAAGTATTCCATCGGGTTTTGTAAGTTTATAAATGTATTCCAGTGCCAAAGGTGAAGATGAAAAGCCCGGTATTAAATCAACATGTATAAAAACAAGTTTTCCAGCTTTCTTTATTTTTCTTACCTGTTCTATTAAATGATTCATATCTATATGAATTATAAATACTGCTTCTGCTTTGCTTTTTATGGCTCTGTCAACTTCTTCTTCCGTTCTAACAGATGCAATAATAGGATTTCTCTTTAGTGCTTCAAAAAAATTATTGTTCATATGTACATTATCCTCCAAATTCCTGATATATTATATCATTAAGAACAAAAAAAATAAACCCAATATAACTTTAAATTATATCGGGTTTTTAATGGATTTTACATTTTATTATTATTTATTAATTATCTCTTGTTACAACAAGGTCAACACCGGTACCGCAGATATCTTTTTTAGCAATATCTCCGATTTTAACAGGGGATTTTAAAGTAATACTGTTTATTTCGTCCATTACTTCAAATATTTTTGCTTTTGGAACAGTTCCGTTTGTTCTTACGCTTGTTACAGCGTCTTTCCCTCCTTCAACTTTTACTGTTGAAGTTATAACTCTTTTAGGTTCTACAACTTCTTCTCTTGCGTATTTATCTCCTCTTGGACAGAAGTTGCCTTCTACTGAAAATACTTCTTTTCCTTCGTATTCAACTGTTAAACTACAACCTCTTGGACAGCATATACAAGTTAATTCTCTTTTCATTATTCTGCCTCCTCAATTTCAAATGTAAGTTCGCCTTTTTGATCTTTGATTAAATCTTTTTTAATTGTTATGTTAATCATTTCACCAGGTAAGAATTTAAGCTCTTTCTTTCTGTATATTTCTTCACCGTTTAGTTTTACAACAACAAATCCTGTAGGAACAACCCTGTTTACTCTCATAAACATTGATACATCTTCATCTAAATTTGTTGTTGAAATATTTTGAGGAATAGTGTAAGAGATAGGAAGAACTGCTTTTGTTTTTAAGTCTTCTTTTATTTTATCGCCGTTTTTAATATACTCAGCTGCACCTTTTCCTGCAATAAATCCTTCTGTTGAAACGAAGTCAACCATATCGTGAACTTGTAAAACATTACCGCAGGCAAATACACCAGGGATACTTGTTTGTCTGTTTTGAGATACGAATGGTCCTCTTACTTTAGGGTCAATTTCAATTCCTGCCATGTTAGAAAGTTCATTCTCAGGAATTAAACCAACTGATAATAGAAGTGTATCACAAGGAATTGTTTCTTCTGTTCCAGGAATTGGTTGTCTGTTTTCATCAACTTTTGCAACTACAACAGCTTCTAATCTTTCGTTTCCTTTGATATCAACAACAGTATGAGCAAGTTTCAAAGGAATGTTAAAGTCATCAAGACATTGAACTATGTTTCTTTGTAGTCCGTTAGAGTAAGGCATTAACTCAAGAACACATTTTACTTTTGCACCTTCTAATGTCATTCTTCTTGCCATAATTAATCCGATATCACCTGAACCTAAAATAACAACTTCTTTACCAACCATATAACCTTCCATGTTGATAAATCTTTGAGCTGTACCGGCTGTCATAACACCGCTTGGTCTTGCTCCTGGAGTGTTTAAGGCTCCTCTTGTTCTTTCTCTGCATCCTGTTGCAAGAATAACAGCTGTAGGTTTTATTGTTTGATATCCCATTTCTTTATTAAGGAAATGAATTGTTTTGTCTTCTTCAAGTTTTATAACCATAGTGTCAAGCATTACATCAACACCAAGTTCTTCAACTGTTTTTATATCTCTTCCCGCATATTCCGGACCTGCTAATTCTTCTTTGAATCTGTGAAGTCCGAAACCGTTATGTATACATTGGTTTAAGATACCGCCAAGTCTTACGTCCCTTTCAAGAATAAGTATATCTTTAACTCCGTTTTCTTTTGCGGCAATCGCACTGCTTAGTCCCGCAGGACCTCCGCCAATAATAACTAAATCGTAATTTTTCATATTAGTTTTTGCCTCCCTTTCCAAGCTTTCCTGTTAGGATATAAGACTCTTTACCTTTTTTAGTAACATCTTCGTAGTTCATTCCGTATTCTCTCTTAATGATTTCCATTACTCTTGGAGAACAGAACCCACCTTGACATCTTCCCATGCCGGCTCTCATTCTTCTCTTAACACCATCAAGAGTTGTTACTTTAATACCTCTGTGTAATACATCAACGATTTGACCTTCTGTAATTGTTTCGCATCTACAAATTACTCTTGCAAATCTTGGGTCTTTTTTAATAAGTTCGTTTATTTCTTCTTGTGACATTTTTGCCATGTCAACATATCCTCTTCTGTTAGGATTAAAGTCTTTGTTTTCTTCTAAACTTAGTCCTGCTTCTTTTAATATATCAACAAGCATTTCTGCTATTGCATAAGAAACAGTAAATCCAGGAGACTGAATTGCTGCGGCATTGATAAAGCCTTTTGTTGAGCTTTCTTCGATTATGAAGTCTTGAGAGTCTGTTACGGCTCTTAGCCCTGCAAATTGTGTAATAACTTTGCTTTTATCAAGTTTATTTATAAGGAATCTATCTGTTTGTTTCCAAACATCATCTAAAGTTTTTGCGTCTGTTGAAACATCTTCTTTATCATCAACATATTCTGCATTTGGTCCTACAAGTACGTTTCCGTCATGTGATCTTGTAAGAGCAATACCTTTTGAATGAGCTTTTGGAGTAGGGAATATAACCGGGTGAACTTTACTAGATTCACATGTATCAAGTAACATATATTCGCCTTTTCTTGGTGTGATTTTAAAGTTTGTTTCACAAATCATGCTTGAAATTTTATCTGCATAAACACCTGCTGCGTTAATAACGTATTTTGCTTTGTATTCATTATCTTTTGTTTTTACTGTGAATACATTATCTTCTTTTGTTATGTCAGTTACTTCTTCGTTTAAGAAGAATTCTACACCGTTATCAATAGCATTTTCAGCTAATGCAACGCAGTATTGGAATGGCATTGCAATACCTGCTGTTTTACAGTACAATGCAGCTTTAACTTCGTTTGAAATATTAGGTTCTATTTCATGAATTCTATCAATATCGATTATTTCTGTTTCTACACCATTTTTATTTCCGTTTTCTTGAAGTTTTTTAAGTGTTTCAATATCTTCATCATCAAAAGCTAAAACAAGTGAACCGCATCTTGTATGACCAAAGTGAAGTTCATTATCAAGAATTGTAAAAAGTTCGTTTCCTCTTTTTGATAATTTAGCTTTAAGTGTTCCGTATGTAGCGTCATAACCACCGTGAATCATGCCGGAATTTGCTTTTGATGTCCCACAAGAAACATCTTCTCTTCTTTCAAGTACTGCTATGTCTAAATTGTACTTAGAAAGTTCTCTTGCTGCTGAACAGCCTACAACACCTGCACCGATAACCAGTACATCATAAATTTCTTTCATTACTTCCTCCTTATAAATACAAAAAAACAACATAAAACACCTACGAATATAAGTGTAATATGTTGCGGTTTCTCTATCATTCTCTTCCGCTATTTAATTGTACATTTTTTATTTTTGTATATTATATATCTTTTCGTAAATAATTTCAATAGTTTTGTGTTACTTTTGTAAACTTTTTTTATTTATATGGAAATTGTCATGATTTGATTATATTGATAGACCTATATAAAAAGGGAATTCTATACATATTTTACTGTATATTTTTCATTTAATAATTACTATTTATAATGATTATAAGTTTACCTCTATATTTATTTATACAAAAAATATTTATGTAAAATAGAATATATATTTATAATTTAAACACAAAAAGCACCTATGAAACATCATAATGTTTATACTATATAACATTAAATTTACTTTACAAAATGTTGAAATAATGGTAACATAATTATGTTATTAAGATTTAAAAAGGAGATACGAACATGGGAAAATACGGTGAAAGAGCAAAAAAATTTCATGATGAAAAATATAACTGCTGCCAGTCTGTAGTTTTGGCATTTAGCGACGAAATTGGAATAGAAAAAGACAAGCTTGCAAAACTTGTAGCAAACATGGGCGGTGGACTTGGATATGCAGGAGAAGTATGTGGTGCTGTTTCAGGTATGGCGATAGTTTCAGGGTACCTTGGTAAATGGGATATTCCAAGTGACCAAGAAAGCAAAAAAGAAAGTTATGATACTATAAAAGAACTTGTTGAAGAATTTAGAGAAAAAAATAATTTTTCAAGATGCCCTGAACTTTTAGAACAAAGACACAGCGGTGGAACGACTTGTCTTGAATTAATAGGAATAGCAGCAGACATGGTTGCTGAAAAAATGGGTCTTGAATAAAGGAGAAGAAATGAACGCTTTAAAAGATAAAGTAATAATCGTAACAGGAGCAACAGGCGGAATAGGAAGTGTTATAGTAAGAGAAATGGTAAATAACGGTGCGAAGGTTCTGCTTTGTGATATAAACGAAGAAGCTCTTGTAAAACTAAGTGATGAACTTGGGGAAAATGTAAAATATTATGTAGGGGATTTATGCGATAAAAAGGTATGTGAAAGTATAGCAGCATACTGTAAAAAAGAATTTGGAAAGCTTGATACATTAATAAACAGCGCAGGAGTTGCATTGAGAAAACCTCTTTTAGAAGTTACAAAAGAAGAGTTTATGAAGTTATACGAAATCAACGTATATTCAAATCTTGCAATGACACAGGCCTGTTATGAAATGTTAAAAGAATCAGAAAATGCCGATATAATTTCAATAGTTTCATCTTCAGGCATTTATCCTCATTATCATCAAGGTGCGTACTGCTCAACAAAATTTGCTCAAAAAGCTTTAAACGGAGTTTTAAATATAGAGTTATTTGAAGATGACATACGAGTACATAACTTATATCCTTCTGCCGTTGAAACACCAATGGCAAAAATTGCAAGAGGGGATTTAAAAGAAAATATGTCTTGTAAACCAGAAGAAATTGCAGAAATTATTACTTTTGTATTATCACACAGAAACAATTCTGTTCTTGACGATATAGTTATAAGACGTTATACAAAACGTCCGGATGAAATGTAAAAAGGTATGTATTAAAAATGGAAGAGTTTGATAAAAAAGCAATAGAATTTGGTGCTGTAACGGCAAAAATGATTGACCCAAAAACAGTGGTAACTGCTCCATGGACTTTAAATAAATGTAAATACGGTTGTAAGAATTATAATAAAAGACAATGCTGTCCTCCAATTGCACCAACATATAAAGAAACAAGAGAACTTTTAGAAGTTTATAAAGATGTTTTGCTTATACAATGTTTGGATCCATACGATGTAAACAAAGTAATAAGAAAAATGCTTGATTATCTTGGTAAAAACGGATATTATAAAGCATTGGGATTTGGTGCGAAAAAATGCGAAATATGCAGGGATGAATATAACGAAGAATGTACTTTTCCAAATTGTAAGCATGCAGATAAAGTAATACCGCAAATGGACGGAAGCGGTATAGATGTTATACAAACGGTGATTAACAACGGATACGAAGAACATGGCGTAAAAGGATGGGGAAGAAAAGACGGTTTTAAAGTTCTTCCTCGTGAAGATGGAGGAAAGGACTGGAGTGAATCCAAAATAAACTTCTATGGTTTAATAATGATTGAATAAAAAAGGAGGATACCCTCCTTTTTTATATATTATAAATATGATATTATACAATATATTTTAATATTAAATAAAAAGGATATATAAATTATGGAACAATTAATTAAAAAAGCAGTTGAGTTTGGCTCACTAAATGCAAAAATTAAAGATACAAACTCAGTGGTAATTCTTTATGATGCAAAAGAAAAATGCAAAGAGGGGTGTCCTTTTTATGATAAAAAGCAAGGCTGTCCGCCCTCTTCTCCTCAATATAAGGAAATAGAAAATATATTAAAAGAATATAAAAAATGTATGCTTATTCAGTGTGAAAATATGGATAAAGTTGATAATGTTCTTAGGGAAATAAAAAAATACTTAAAGGAAGAAGATAAAGAGTGCTTTATTTTTGGAGCTAAGGTATGTAATGTATGTGAAGAATTTTATAATGAAAAATGCACTTATCCGGATTGTAAACATAAAGGAGAGGTTATACCTCAAATGTCGGGATGTGGAATAGATGTTTTAAAAACAGCTTTAAACATGGGGTATAGTGAAAATGATTTTGTTATACAAAAAAACGATTATAAAAATGAAGATATAAAATTTTATGGAATGGTCGTATTTTAAAAGAGGCTTAGCCTATTTTTTATTTTAAATTAAGTTGTAAAAAAAATTTAATCGTATATAATAAGCATAGTAAAACATATGGGGAGAATAAAATGTATTATACATATATGTTAAGATGTGAAGATAATTCAATCTATACGGGTATTACAACAGATGTAAAAAGAAGAATGAAAGAGCATTTTGAAAGAGGAGAAAAATGTGCCAAGTATACTCTAAAACATCATGCAAAAAAACTGGAAGCCGTATGGGAAAGTGAAAACAGAGTTCTTTCTTCTAAACTTGAATACAGAATAAAAAGACTAAGTAAAATAGAAAAAGAAAATTTAATCAAAACCCCGAATAAGTTTAACATATATTTTAAAGATACATTAACCATAGATGAATATAAATATATAGATATAAAAAATTTAGATAAAGAGAGGAAAAAATAATGAAATTTGTAACATGGAATGTAAACGGGCTTAGAGCTTGTGTAAATAAAGGATTTATGGACTTTTTTAATGAAATTGATGCAGATATCTTTGCAGTACAGGAAACAAAACTTCAAGAAGGACAAATTGAACTTGAAATGGAAAACCACCATGATTACTGGGACTATGCTGAAAAGAAAGGGTATTCCGGGACTGCGTGCTTTGCTAAAAATGAACCTATAAGCGTAAAATACGGTCTTGATGATGAAAAATTTTCAAAAGAGGGAAGAGTTGTAACTCTTGAATATGATAATTTCTATTTTGTAAATGTATATACTCCAAATTCACAAAACGAATTAAAAAGACTTGATTACAGAATGGAATGGGAAGATTATTTTACAGATTATTTATGCGAACTTGATAAGAAAAAACCTGTTATTTTATGTGGAGACTTAAATGTTGCCCATACTGAAATTGACCTTAAAAACCCTAAAACAAATAAGAAAAATGCAGGATTTACAATTGAAGAAAGAGATAAAATGACAGCTTTACTATCTAAAGGTTTTGTTGATTCATACAGATACCTTTATCCTGACACTACGGGAGTATATACATGGTGGTCATATCGTTTTAATGCAAGAAAGAATAATGCCGGATGGAGAATTGACTACTTTATAGTAAGCGATAGAATAAAAGATAAAATAAATGACGTAAAAATATATTCTGACGTAATGGGTTCTGACCATTGTCCTGTTTTAATTGATATTGATTTATAAATGGAAGTAAAAAATATTACAAGAGATGATATAAATAAACTTGCTAATATTTTAACTAAAAACGAGATAAAAGAACTTACCTATAACCTTAAAAATGAAGATAATAATTTACGTTATAATTCATTTTTGATATTAAGACAAAGAAGCAAAATAAAAGAAGATGTGTATTGCTATTTTGATGTGTTTAAAGAAATGCTTTATAGTAAAAATCTATATCATAAACATATTGCAATTTACCTTATTGCGCAAAACGCAAAATATTCAAAGAAATATAAGGATAATAAATTTAGTTTTCTTCTAAAAGGATACCTAAATTGTATAGATATTAAAAACTATATCCTTTCAAGGCACACTATCCAAAGCATTA
>NZ_SPHL01000043.1 GCF_005844425.1 Anaerofustis stercorihominis
TTTATTTTTAAATATCTATATCAATCAATATCTATATATTTTTCTATTTTGTCTTTTATATTTTCTAAAGTATCTTCCATATAAGAAATTTGCTTTTCTTTTTTTGAATAAACATCTCTTGTTATCGCATCTTTATCATATAAAATTTCCAAATCATCATCGATTAAGTCAAGTCTATCTTCTAAATTTTTTACATCATCTTTTAATTTAGCATATTCATTTTTATAAGATACATTCAATTTATTTTTTAGCTTTTCTATTTCATTCTTTAAAATATCAATTTGATTTATATTTTCCATTCTTTCTTTGTCGTTATCACTTCTTATTAAAGTATCATTATTATTTACGTCATTATTGCTATTTGATAGAGATAATGAGCAGGCAGACAATGAACAAATAAACAAACAAATTAAAATTGAATAAAATACTTTCTTTAACATCGTTTCACCTCGTTAAATATTTTTAACCTAATATAATTTTTTATTCAAAAAAAGAGAGGTTTCCCTCTCTTAATCATCTATTCCAAAAATCAGTTCAATTCTATCTTCGTAATTATCAAGTGTATCATCCAGCCTATCAAGTTTCTTTTCAAAATTCCTGTAATCACTTTGACTTAATGAACCATTTTCATACATCATTTCCAAATCATCATCATAAATATCAATTTTATTTTCAACTTCCTTTATTTTAGACGAAATACTTGAAAACTTTTCAATATCATCTTGTCTGCTGTCTCCTGCTTTTGCATTATTAACAACATCTTCCAATTCATTAACTTCTTTTTCATAAGAAGAAATAACTTTATTTATTTCATCTAAATCTGCACTTGATTTCGTATTTTCTGTTGTTTGATTATCTGTTGTAGAATTAGATGTTATACTTTGTGAATCTGGATTTTGCCCATCACCTAAATTTATATTTATACTACATCCTACAAATAATGCTAAAGAAACAGTTATTACTAAAACCAATAACCCCCTTTTTTTCATTCTACCCTCTCCTTATAATTAATAAAGTGGAAATCTGTCAGTTAAGTTTTTTACTCCTTCTCTGATATAATCAGCTTTATTGTCAAAATCAGTAGCTGCTAAATAAATAAATTCTGCAATTTCTTTCATTTCCTCTTCTTTAAATCCTCTTGAAGTAACGGCAGGAGTACCTATTCTAACACCACTCGTAACAAAAGGACTCTCTGGATCATTAGGAATTGTATTCTTATTAACAGTTATATAAACATCATCAAGTCTATTTTGAAGCTCTTTACCTGTTACTCCTACTTTTCTTAAATCAGCAAGCATTAAATGGTTATCTGTTCCTCCTGAAACCAAATCAATACCTCTTTTAATAAGTTCATCAGCTAAAACAGATGCATTTTTTACAACTTGTTTTGCATATTCTTTAAATTCAGGTTTCAAAGCTTCTCCAAAACAGATAGCTTTTGAAGCTATTACATGCATCAATGGACCACCTTGAGTACCTGGGAAAATTGCCTTATTTAGTTTTTTAATAAGCTCATCATCATTTGTTAAAATAACACCGCCTCTTGGACCTCTTAATGTTTTATGTGTAGTTGTTGTTACAACATGCGCATATTCTACAGGATTCATATGGCATCCCCCTGCAACAAGTCCTGCAATATGAGCCATATCTACAAATAAATAAGCTCCTACTTCATCAGCTATTTCTCTAAACAAATCAAATCTAATTTCTCTTGGGTAAGCACTTGCACCTGCAATAATCATTTTAGGTTTTTCTTTTTTTGCAGTATCCCTTACTTCATCATAATCAATCATATGAGTTTTATCATTTACTCCATATGAAACCATATTATAAAGAAGACCTGATTGATTAACAGGTGAACCATGAGTTAAATGCCCACCATTATCAAGACTCATACCCATAACTGTATCACCAACATTACATAAAGCTTGATAAACTGCCATGTTGGCTTGCGCTCCTGAATGAGGTTGAACATTTGCATATTTTGCCCCAAAAAGTTTACATACTCTTTCTATTGCAATTTCTTCTGTTTTATCTACACATTCACATCCTCCATAATATCTTTTACCGGGATATCCTTCTGCGTACTTATTTGTAAGAACGGTTCCCATTGCAGCCATAACTGCAGGAGAAACTACATTTTCAGAAGCAATAAGTTCTATATTTCTGCATTGTCTTTGATATTCTTCAAGAATACTTCTGCCTAATTCCTTATCATATTCCATTAAATTTTTTATGTTTTTTTCTACATTCATTAAATCCATCCTCCTAAAGTATGTCATTTTAATTTTACTAAATTTATTGAATTTTGCAAACACTTTTTAATTAATAATAATATACAAACGTTTCCTTTTGTTTTATAAATCTATATTTATAATTATTATTCGTTTAATAAAGTTTATATATTAAAATTTTATTTATATATAAGTTTATTTTTATATACATAAAAAACACTTTTTTAAAAGTGTTTTAAATTATATCTATTATATCTCTTGCACCACCCGTAATGCATTCTCCGCCTTCTTTAGAGACAATAAAAGTTTCTTCAACACCAACAATACCTCTATTATCAACACCACATTTTGGTTCAACAGCCAAAACCATATTTTCTTTTAAAGGTTCATTAAATCCATTTGCAATAACAGGATATCCGTCTAAAAACATTCCAACACCATGTCCTAAAAAAGATACTTTTCTATCTTTATATCCCATAAAGTTTTCTTTTAACTCACTTGAAATATTACTCATTATCTCAGTATAAATATCACTTGGCTTATTTCCCGGTTTTAAAAGAGAAGAAACTTTATTTAAAATTTCCATACATTCATGATGAAGTTCTCTTTCTTTATTTGTTACTTTACCTTTAAAATTATACACTTGAGTCTTATCAGTTTGATACCCCTCAAACATAGGAGAAGTATCTACAAAAACCAAATCTCCTTTTTTTAAGGTATAATCTCCTCCAACAATAGGAATAATAGCATTTAATCCTTGCATCCCTCCAGGTCCATCATGATTTGTATTAACAAGGGCATTTTTACCAAAACTAAACTGTCCCAAAGCAACCTCATTATAAGGATCTTTAAATCTTACAACACCTTGTGAACCAAGTTTAATTTTTTCATTATATAATATTCCTTGAAATTCTTTTTCCTTTAGACCTTCTTTTAAAATATTAGGAACAACTTCGTTAAATGCTTTAGAATGAATCTGTCCACATTTTCTAATAAGATTAAGTTCATATTCACTTTTTACGCTTAATAATTTATCAAGAACTCTATCCACATCAAAAATATTATTCATATTTAAATATTTTTTTATTCTGTTTAATACAAGCATTGTCATTTGTGACATTTCTATATATACATCTGATAATTCATTACCAATATATTTTACAATATCCTTGTAAGATCTAATTTTATATACGTCATCAATAGTTGCTTCTGCTTTTGCTCTATCATAGTCTCTTCTAACAAACAAATATGGCTTTCTTGTTTTGTTATTAAAAATTAAAAGAGCATCCTGCATTGTACCGGTAAAGTAATATTGATGGATTCTATTTATAATAATAACATTATCCCATTTACCATTTTCATCCATCATATTTAAAAATTTTTCTATTCTATTTTTGCTTTCTTCTTTTGGAAGTAAATTATACATAATATACCTATCTTTCTATATTTTTTATTACCCAAATTTTTCTATATTATAACTTTAATATTTATTTAATGCAAACAATAAAATTAATATAAATATTTCTATTAACATAGTATAAAACAGTTAACAAAAAAGGACTTAAAAGTCCTTTTTATAATTTTATTGAAAGAGGTTCTACCGCCCTTTGTAAAATACCATTTAAGTATGCAAGAAGAATTCCATAATTTACGATTTCCAAACCTTGATTATTTGTATAGCTAATTCTATGTTTCATTTCTTTTTCATTTAACATACATCCACCACAATGAACTACCAAAGCATACTTATCAAGATTTTTTGGAAATTCTGTTCCGCTTGAAAATTCAAATTTTAAATCTTTATTTGTAAATTTCTTTAACAATTTAGGTATCTTCTCACTTCCGATATCTCCACATTGTCTATGATGAGTGCAACCTTCACTTATTAAAACAATATCGCCGTCTTTAAGCTCTTTTACTTTTCTTACTCCCTTTAATAATATATCAATTTCGCCTTTATATCTTGCAAATAATATAGAAAAAGAAGTAAGAGGAATATCTTTCGGAGTATCTAAATCTACTCTTTTAAATGCTTGTGAATCTGTAATAACAAGTTTAGGTTTTTCTTTCATTAAAGAAATAGTATCCTTTAACTCATCTTCTTTACACATTATAGCAACAGCACCTTTATCCAAAATATCTCTTATTGTTTGTTGTTGAGGAAGAATTAACCTTCCTTTTGGGGCTGCTTTATCAATAGGAATAACTAAAATTACTTTATCTGACGGATTGATTAAATCAGACACAATAACTTTTTCACTCTCTTTAGGAGCAATTTTACCTATTAATTCTTTTAACTCATTAATATTTTCTTTGGTTACAGTGCTTACATAAATATAATTTTCATCTTCTATTTTAGTTTCAATCAAATCAGATTTATTCATTACAACCAAATATGGAATATTTTTATCTTTTATCAAAGAAAGAATTTCTTCATCTTCACTGCTTAGTCCTAAAGAACTATCTACAATAAGAAGTGCTATATCTGTTTTGTTTAGCACTTGATATGCCTTTTCAATACGCTTCTTTCCTAGCATCCCTTCATCGTCAAGTCCAGGTGTATCAATTATTGTTACCGGACCTAATGGCAAAAGTTCCATTGATTTACTGACAGGATCCGTTGTTGTTCCTTTAACATCAGAAACTATTGCAAGTTCTTGACCTGTAATTGCATTTATTATACTGGATTTACCCGCATTCCTTCTTCCAAATATGCCTATATGAATTCTATTTGCCTTTGGAGTTTCGTTAAGTCCCATTTTCTCTCCTATACTCTAAAGTCTCTTTGTCCTTTTTTAATATTTTCCAAGTTTCTCTCAACAACTTCTCTCATTTTGTCACTTGGAATTTTTTTAATTTCTTTTTCAATCAATTTATAACCATCTTCTCTTGTCTTTTCACTTGCATAATCTTCTAAATATTCAGCAAGTGTCATAATTGCATTAGGTTGACAGCAATTTGCAATTTGTTTGCTTTTTACAAGTTGCATAAATCTATCCCCTGTTCTTCCTTCTCTGTAACAAGCAGTACAGAAACTTGGGATATAATCCATTCCTATAAGCCAATCTACAACTTCATCAAGAGGTCTATTATCACTAAGTTCAAATTGTGCTGAATTTTCTTCTTCAGGTTCATCATCTGCATAACCGCCTACACTTGTTTTACTTCCACCACTTATTTGAGAAATACCAAGATTCAATACTTTTTCCCTACATTCTTTACTTTCTCTTGTTGAAATAATCATTCCTGTATAAGGAACAGCAATTCTAAGACAAGCTACAATTTTAGCAAATACATCATCATCAATTCCATTATCAAAATCATCAGGGTCAATATCATCTGCTCTTCTAAGTCTTGGAACAGAAATAGTATGAGGTCCTACCCCTTTATATGCTTCAAGATGTTCTGCATGCATAAGTATACCCGCAAAATCATATCTGTATAAGTTAAGTCCGAATAAAACACCAATACCTACATCATCAATTCCTCCATCCATTGCCCTATCCATTGCTTCCGTATGATAAGCATAATTATGCTTTGGACCTGTAGGATGAAGTTGTTCATATGCTTCTTTGTTATATGTTTCTTGGAACAATATATATGTTCCTATTCCTGCTTCTTTTAATTTCCTATAGTTTTCAACGGTTGTTGCAGCAATATTTACGTTAACTCTTCTTATTGAACCGTTTTTATGTTTTATTGAATATATTGTTTTTATACTTTCAAGTATGTATTCGATAGGATTATTTACAGGGTCTTCACCTGATTCTATAGCAAGTCTTTTATGTCCTAAATCTTGAAGAGCTATAACTTCTCTTTTTATTTCTTCTTGTGTTAGTTTTTTTCTGCATATATGTTTATTCTTATAATGATAAGGACAATATGTACATCCATTTACACAGTAATTTGACAAATATAAAGGTGCAAAAGTAACAATTCTGTTACCATAAAATTCTTCTTTTATTTCCTTTGCAAGTTTAAATATTTCTTCATTTTTTTCTTCAATATCGCAATCAAGCAAAACAGTAGCTTCTCTATGACTAAGTCCTTTTTTCTTTCTTGCTTTTTCTAAAATTTCATCGATTAACTTTTCGTTATGTTTATTTTCATCAGCATATTTTAAAGTTTCCATAATTTCATTATCATTTATGAATTCTTCTGCTTTTGGTGACATAACATCATATTTTATACCCATAACATTTCTCCTTTTCATAAAATGTTTTATATCAATAATAATTTAACTACATAAATTATTTTAATAACTAAAATTAATTATCTAATAAGATACTATCTCCTCTGTCAACTACAACTGTGTATCCTATTTTATTCATGCTTTTTCTTAAATGTTCCAAACTTTCCGCAGCCTCATCACCTGTATTTGCCTTCCCATCATAAAGCATATATTTATTTCTTACTTCTTTTGGAGATAAATTTGGCATTACAACATTTGCTCCCGCTAAAACCCCTTTTTCTCTTCCTTTTTTATCTATTGTTGCAAGAGCCGTTGTAGCAGGAAGTAAAACATGAGGTAACATAAGCCTTATTATCCCAAGTAAATATAAAGTCATTTTGAAACTTCCGTTATTCTTATCTTTAAACGGTGTATCTTTATGAGCAATAAAAGGACCTATACCAACCATATGAGGATTAAGCTCTTTTAAAAACAATAAATCATCTGCCAAATTTTCACTGGTTTGATATGGAGAACCAACCATAATTCCGCTTCCAACTTGATAGCCTATTTCTTTTAAATCAAACAAACATTTTTTTCTGTTTTTTAACGACAAGCCACTTGGATGTAGTTTCATATAATGTTCTTTATTTGCAGTTTCATGTCTTAACAAATATCTGTCTGCTCCCGCATCAAAATACTTTTTATAACTTTCATAACTTTTTTCACCAATTGATAAAGTTATGGCGCAATCATTATATTTTTCTCTCAGTGCAGAAATAATTTCAACCATTCTTTCATCTGTAAAATATGGGTCTTCCCCACCTTGCAAAACAAATGTCCTAAATCCTAATTTATAGCCCTCTTTTGCGCAAAGAAGAATATCCTCTTTTGAAAGCCTGTAACGCATTGCATTCTTATTTGAACATCTTATTCCACAATAATAGCAATCATTTTTACAATAATTTGTAAATTCTATAAGACCTCTTATGTATATATCCTTTTTATAATATTCTTCTCTTCTTTTTCTTGAAAGTTCAAAAAGATATTTACTGTTTTCATCGTTCATATTATCAATCAAGAATATAAATTCATCTCTTGATAAAATTTTGTCATTATATAACTTATTTATTATATCTTTCAATAATACCTCCAATAAAAAATCCCATACCTAAAGCATGGGATTAAATACAAAATAAAACATATAAAAATATTTATTTTCTTTACCCTTAGAAAAACACTTTAGGTTTAGATATTATATAAAGCTTATCATCAGATTTATTCTTTTGACTTGCATAGTGATTATACCATTTTATATTTTTGATTACAACTTAAAATCTAACCATAAATATGGTAAAATAAGAAAAAAATAATAAGGAATAGAAAATGAATAAACAAGAAATATACGAATATTTGGATAAGTTAAACATTAAATATGAAAAATACGAACACAAAAGAGCTTATACAATAGATGAAATAAACGAACTTTCAATCCCAAATAAAGAAAAAATTGCAAAAAATCTTTTCTTAAGAGATGATAAAAAGCTTAATTATTATTTAGTTACACTTCCTCCAAATCAAAAAGCTGACTTAAAAAAATTAAGAAAGGAAATAGGAAGCAGAAGACTTAGTTTTGCAATGGGTAATGATGTAGAAGAAATTCTTAACGTATCTAAAGGAAGTGTTACGCCTCTTGCTGTTATAAATGATAAAGAAAATAAAGTAATATCTGTTTTTAGCAAAGATTTAAAAAATGAAACTATAGGTATTCATCCAATGGAAAATTCTGCAAGTATTTTTCTATCTTTTGAAGATATAATAAAAGCAATAGAAAAATATCAAAATAGAATTATAATATGTAATATTGAAGAATAAAAAAGAAGTACAAAAGTACTTCTTTTTTATTCTTCACTTTCATCTTTTTCTATAAATGTTATTTTTCCATCTTTTATTTCAGCTATATCTCTACCTTCAATTATATGTTCCAACCTTTTATCTTCTTTAATATTAATATTTAAAAGAGGAATTTCCATAATACTTTCAACATCATATTTTTTTCTTGCCAAATAAAAAAACAATTGACCAACAAAAAAACATATGAGAGCATAAAAAATTAAAATAAACAATAAAATAGGATGCGTATCATTAAATATTATATTTTTTAAAGCAAAAATTATTGAAATAAATATACCTGCCGCTTCAAATGAAAATCCAATTCCAAGAATTAAGCTTATCATACTCTCCTCCTTATATAAATGACATTATATCATAAAAAATGACAATACATATATTTTATACAAAAAAATAAAAAAAATACTTTACAAAAAGGTAATTACCTGTTATTATAAAATTACAAAAGATAATGATGTTTATTTCTCGGAGGTTTAAAATGAAAAAAGATTTTGATTTCACAAACATTAACAGAATGGTGGATGTAAGTACGGTTAGAACAGATATAGTAATGGACGAAGTTGATGAAATGATCGATACTGTTATAAAATACAATTGTATATGTGCATCTCCAATGCCATGGGTTACAAAATATACTATTGATAAATTAAAAGATTATCCTGATATCGTTACAACAGGGGTTGTAAGTTTCCCAAGCGGTGCTGCAACAACTGCAAATAAAATAATAGAAGCAAAAGAAAATATTAAAATGGGATGTCAAGAATTAGACATGGTAAGTAACGTAAGTGCTTTAAAATCAGGTAAATATGATTACTTTGTTGATGATATTAAAGCTGTTGTTGAAGCTGCTGACGGTGTTCCGGTAAAAGCAATCATCGAAATTTGTTACTTAACAGATGACGAAATAAAGAAAGCAAGTGAACTTGCAGTAAAAGCCGGAGTTACATATGTTAAAACAGGAACTGGTTGGGGACCAAAACCAACAACAGTTGATACAATAAAAATCATTAAAGAAACAATCGGTGATGATGCATTAATCAAAGCTGCAGGCGGAGTAAAAGATTTAGATACAGTAATAGAAATGATTGAAGCAGGCTGTAACAGATTTGGTCTTGGTGTTAGAACAGCAGGAACAATTTTAGAAGATGCTAAAAAAAGATTTAGTAAATAAATTATAATATTCCTTCTTAATAAAAAAGGGCATTCTATATGAGTGTCTTTTTTTAATCATCATTAAAATATTTAATACAAACATTATTATGTCAAATATTAAACAAACAAAAACACGAGAATAAAATTCTCGTGTTTTTTTATTTATTTAATAATGAATATTTTATATAAATATTTTCATTAACCCTTTAAGTCAAAGATACCATGTTTTTCTTCAACATATAAACCAAATGCATCAAGAGCTTTTTTAAGTTCTGGATATTGTTTTACAGTTTCTTCATCATCTAAGTGACCACCATTCATTACGATATCAATACCTTGTCTGAATGCTTTACCACCGGCAACTGATCCGTCTGGATGTCCGATAACAGCTCCACCGGCTGCGATTACTACATCTGTACCGAATTTTGTCATAACTTCTTCAATGTGACCTTGAGTTGTTCCACCGCCAGGCATTGGGAATGAACGTTTAATGTTATGAAGTGGTGCCAAATGAGTCATACAAATTTGTTGGAATTTATCTTCTATCATTGGGAATTTACCATAAGGACTAAGTACGATACCCATATCAAAACCAGCAAGTCTTGGAAGTTTAGCTTGAATTAATTCAGCTGATAAACCATAATCATGAGATACATATAATGAACCTGTTAGGTCAGGATGGAATAAGAATGGAACATCAAATTCCTTAATAATATCTCTACAAGCATCAAGACCTAAAGTCCAACAGTTAAGCATTAAACCGTTAGCGCCTGCTTTAATAGCTTTTTCAGCATTTCTCTTAGCTTGATCAGGTGTATCTGTAATATTAAATGTAAAGATTGTTTTTTCACCTTTTTCATCATCAGCTCTCTTTAAAGCATCCATTACAGCACTAACTCTGTCTTCGATTTTTGAGTATCCTGCATTTGCAATAAGTTCATCATCTTTGATTAAGTCAACACCGCCAAGAGCAACTTCATAAGCGATTTTTGCTGTTGTTTCAGGAGTAAGTCCACAGCAAGGTTTAATCATATTATTTACAAGTGGTCTTTCTTTTACTCCAAGTAATTCTCTAACACCTTCTACACCATATTTTGGTCCTTCAAATGATTCTAACCAGCATTTTGGGAATGATAAATCTAAAAGTTTAAGTTTACCACCACCTGAGATATTACCAACTGCAGCTGTAAGTAACATTGCGAATTGAACTGAGAAGTTTGCAATTGGGAAACCTATTTGAATAACCCATGCTCTTTCTTTAACATCATCAGGAATACACCAAGCATGATTTGGAACTTCATAAATACCACATACTCTGGCAACGTGTTCTCTTCTTACTTCAGGTGTTTCTTCCGGTACAGGTAACCATGTTCCTGTTGATTGTTCCACTGCTAAAGCAAAGGATTGTTTTAAAGCATTTGTTGTAGTCTTTCCTTGATAAGCATATGTAGCGATAATAAAGTTATCTCTATCTATGTTATCTGATAATTCGAACATTGTTGGATCGTAAGTCATTTTTACTTTTGACATAATTTTTTATCCTCCTAAATCTTTCTATGTCTATAGTATATTATTGCTTTTTAAATCTTTCAATACAGAAAATTTTTGCGTTAGAATGAAAATTTTTGCACTAACAATAATCATTTTATGTTTATCATTCTTGAATTATCTTATTTAATATTTATAATTATATTAGAACATAAAATAAGGAGAATATATGGATCCACAAATTTACAGACAATCTACATCTCTAATGATGAAAACTACATTTTTATATTATGAAAAAGGACTTTCACAAAGTAAAATATCAAAAAAACTTAATATATCAATTTCCACAGTATCCAGACTTTTAAATAATGCAAAAAAGGAAAAAATGGTTTCTTTTGTTGTAGATGAAAAAGTTTTAGAAGTCGCTGATTTGGAAGAAATTATAAGAGAAAAGTTTAATCTAAAAGACGTAATCATTGCAAGATGGATGGAAAAAAGATATGAACCTGAAAAAGATGATATAAAAAAACTTGTTGCTTTTGAAGGTGCTCAATACATTCAAAGAATAATAAAAGATAATGATATTTTAGGTATCACATTTGGAAGAACAATGTACCATATGATAAACTCTTTTAATCCATGTAAAAAAACTGACACTCAATTTGTTACATTACACGGAAGTTTAGATAAAATACATAGAGATTTTAACGTTGATACCCTAACAGAAAGAATGGCAATGTCTTTTGGAGGTAAAAACTACACAATAAAAGCACCGGGACACGCTAACACAGAATACGAAGCAAAAATGCTTATAAATAGAATGGATAATCATGAAGTATTTGAGAAATTTAAAAATGTAAATATTGTTGTATCTGGGGTAGGTTCTTTTTACCCTGACATGACATCGTATTTATGTAATGAAAACTATTTTTCACAAAAACAACTTGAAGAATTAAAAGAACAAAAAGTTTATGCTGATGTTGGTCTTCGCCTTATAAACGAACAAGGTGAAGAATGCAATACATCTCTAAAAAACAGAACAATAGGAATATCTTATGAAGATTTTAAAAATATTCCAACAAAAATTATTATTGTAAGCGGAGAACATAAAAAATATAGTGTTAAGGCCGCCGTTAAAGGTGGACTTGCCGATGTATTAATAATTGATTATGATTTAGCAAAAAGTTTAATTAATATTTAAAAAAGACTGTAAAACAGTCTTTTTTATTTAAACATTTTTACTATTTCATTCATATGTGCGTTTGCTTCCTTATATCCAAGTTCATAAACTTGTTTTATATAATTTTCATCCATTTTTAATTTTGTATCTTCCAAATAGGGATTTAGAATCAAATCAGATGCTTGGATACCAGGGATAAGACTTCTATCTGCCATAATATCAATGGTTGAAAAAATCATATCAAAATATTTTGTGCTGTCTGTCCCTATTTTGGAATATGCCTTTAAATTAATACTTAAAACTTTATCTGCACCTTTATCTTTTAAAATATCAGCCGGCATATTATTTAATACAAGTCCATCAACTAAATGATATTTGTTTGTAATTACTGGAGTAAAAACTCCCGGAATTGCACTGCTTGCCCTTATGGCTGTTGCAAGTCTTCCTTTATCCATAATAATAAGCTTTCCACTTTTTAAATCAACACTTACAGCATAAAAAGGAATTTTTGTTTCATTAAATAATTTATCCCCTGCAATCCCCATAAAAAATTTCTCTATATTTTCAGAATCAATGGCAGGGGAAAAATTTAAACCTTTAAATGAATTTAAGAATTCTTTTGGAGACGCAAAACTTAATTTACTTTTTAAACTTTTATAATTAATTATATCTCTTACTTCCATGCTCAAAGAGTAGTCAAGCATCTCATCGGCACTTACCCCAAGAGAATACAAAGCACCTACTATGCTTCCGGCACTGTTTCCGCTTGCCATATCAAACTTTATTCCGTTTTCTTCCAATGCCTTAATTACACCTATATGAGCAAAACCTTTTACTCCTCCGCCGCTAAAACATATTCCTTTTTTTTTCTTTTTTATAAAGCTAAACATGACCAATTCACCTCTAACTATATTATACTAAATTATTTTTATTAGTAAATAAATCCCTTGACACTTAATAATAATTTAATTAAAATATAATATTATAAATGGGCTATTATAACTCAGTTGGTAGAGTAACTCATTCGTAATGAGTAGGTCGTCGGTTCGAGTCCGACTAATAGCTCCATTTTTTTTGGTCTTATATTACTCAAAATTTTTTATTAACTAATAAAGTCTATAAATTTCTATATAATCAATATTAATTTTCTTTTCTTTACATTTCAATCTTTTATATATTATACTATTTATATTATAAAACATTTATAACATAAAAATTTTTAATCATACTCAAAATTCAGGAGAAAAAAATGGATTTAATTTGTTTTGGAGACAGTTTAACAAATGGTGAAATAGGTTGTTCATATAGGAGTTATTTAGATAAAAATCACAAAACAATCAATAAAGGTATTGATGGTGATACAACAGAAGGAATGTATTTAAGATTAAAAAATTTCTTACAAAAAGATAATATATATGAATACTACATAATTTTTATAGGAATAAATGACGTTTTATTTTCTTTCAGTAATGAACAACAATTTACATCAATATACGAAAAAATAGTTAAATTACTAAAAGAAAATAATAAAAAAGTTATATTTA
>NZ_SPHL01000044.1 GCF_005844425.1 Anaerofustis stercorihominis
CTTTTAGCAATAATTAATCTATTTAAGACTAAAGAATAAACTTATTTTTTATTAGATTTATTAGGTGTATATAAAATAAATATATTAAAAAATAAACTTATTATTTGTAAATATAGTTTTTAAAATTTGGTTTTATAAAAATCTATTATTAAAAATTAAGACATTGAAGGAAAGGAGGAAACGGAAATGTTTTATAATAAATCAAAAAAGATAATAGCTTATATTATAACTTTTATGATAATTTCTTTTTTACTGTTTTCTTCTTTATTTATAATTAAAAATGTTAATCACGACTGTGTGGGGGACGACTGTCCGATATGTAATTTTATTCATGATATTGAACATGTTTTAAAAAATCTAGACAGCGGGAAAGCTGTATGGAGTTTTTATTTATTTAAAATTTTATTTTATTTCAATTTAATAACATTTATTTCTTATTCTGTTCTTAAGAGAACTTTGATTTTAGAAAAGGTCAGACTCAATAATTAAAATAAACCTTTAGTATGGGTAATCTTTTATAGGTTAAATTATTACCCTTTTATTTTTATGCAAAAAATTAAAAAAAGAGAGGTTTATTATGAAAAAATTAATATGTGGTTTAATGATTGTGGTTTTATCTTTAAGCTGTTTTTTCGGCTGCGGTACAAACAAAGGTAAAAAAGAAGAAGGAAAAATAAAAATTGTTACGACAATTTTTCCGGAATACGACTGGGTTATGAATGTGCTTGGTGACAAAAAAGACAATGCAGATGTTACTTTGCTTCTTGATAACGGAGTGGATTTACATAGTTATCAGCCTACTGCCGATGATATTTTAAAAATTTCAAACTGTGATTTATTTATATACGTAGGCGGAGAGTCTGACGACTGGGTTCAAGATGTTTTGAAAAAAGCAGACAATAAAAACATGAAAGTTATTAATCTTCTTGAAGTTTTGTCAGACAATGTAAAAGAAGAAGAGATTGTTGAAGGAATGGAAAGTGAAGAAGAACATGAACATGATAAAGACAATGAAAAAGAGAAAGCACAGGTTGAAAATAATAAGGAAGAGGAAAAAGAAATAGATGAACACGTTTGGCTTTCTTTAAACAGCTCTAAAATTATAGTAAATAAAATCGGAAGCACATTAATGGAAATAGACAAATCAAACAAAGACACTTTTAAGAAAAACACACAAGATTATATAAAAAAATTAGACAAGCTCAATGTAAAATACAAAGAAACAATAAAAAAAGCAAATAAAAAGACTCTTATATTTGCAGACCGTTTCCCATTTAGATATCTGCTTGATGATTACGGGCTAAAATATTATGCAGCATTTGCAGGATGCAGTGCAGAAACTGAAGCAAGTTTTGAAACGGTTAGTTTTCTATCAAAGAAAACAGATGAACTATCACTAAACTATATTATAACCATAGAAGGTTCTGATGGAAAACTTGCAAAAACCATTATTTCAAACACTAAAAGTAAGAATCAAAAGGTTTTGACCATGGATTCAATGCAGTCTACTACTTCAAAGGATATTAAGTCAGGAAAGACTTATATTGATACAATGGAAAAAAATCTTAAGGTGATTGAAGAAGCCGTAAAATAAGGAGGTAAATATGTCTTTTATAACCATAAAAAATCTTTCAATTGGATATAATACAACCCCCATAAGAGAAAATATAAATTTTAATATAGAAAAGGGAGATTATCTTTGTATTTTCGGAGAAAACGGAAGTGGAAAGACGACTTTATTAAAGACACTTTTAGGTCTTAAAAATCCAATAAAAGGAGATATTATCTTTGGGGATAATCTAAATAGGAATGAAATAGGTTATCTTCCTCAGCTTGATGAAATACAAAAGGATTTCCCGGCATCTGTTTGGGAAGTTGTACTGTCCGGGTGTCAGTCAAAGCTTGGCTTTAGCCCTTTCTATTCTAAAGAAAACAAGAAAACGGCAGAAAAGAACATGGAGAAAATGGGAATAAAAAATTTAAAAAGGTGTTGTTTTAGCGAGCTTTCAGGAGGGCAGAGACAGAGGGCTTTATTTGCAAGGGCTCTTTGCGCCGCAGAGAATGTGCTTTTTCTAGATGAACCTGTAACGGGACTTGATCAGGGAGCCTGCAGGGATATGTATGAAATGATTTCAATGTTAAATAAAGAAGGCCTTACCATAGTGAGTATATCTCATGATATTAAAAATTCAATTAAATACTGCAGTAAGGTTTTATATCTTGGTAAAAAAAGTTTATTTTTATCTAAGGATGATTATGTTGATTTAGTATATAAGAGTAAAACGCTTAAAGATGGAGGGGTAAGGAAATGATTGAAAAGTTGATATTTTACCTTGATTATCCATTTGTTGTTTATGCGTTAATAGTGGGGGTGCTTATTGCTCTTTGCTCTTCTCTTTTGGGAGTCATTCTTGTATTAAAAAGATTTTCTTTTATAGGTGATGGACTTTCCCATGTAGCTTTTTCCCTTATAACTGTGGCTTCTGTTTTAAATCTTACTAACGATATGCTTCTTGTTCTTCCGTGTACAATAATATGTGCTGTATTCTTACTAAAGTCCGGAAAGAACACTAAGGTGAAAGGGGATGCAATGATAGCAATGCTTTCTGTTTCTTCTTTAGCATTTGGATATTTAATAATGAATGTATTTTCTACATCTTCAAATTTAAGCGGAGACGTCTGTACAACTCTTTTTGGTTCAACATCAATACTTACTTTATCACATTATGATGTTTTAATGTGTATAGCATTATCGGTAGTTGTGGTATTGTTTTTCATTTTATTCTACAACAAGATATTTGCGGTTACTTTTGATGAGGATTTTTCAAAGGCTGTGGGAGTAAATGCAAACAGATATAATTTAATGATAGCAATAATAATTGCAGTAATAATAGTTCTTGCAATGAATCTTGTAGGTTCGCTTTTAATATCTGCTCTCATTATTTTCCCTGCACTTTGTGCAATGAGGTTATTTAAAAGTTTTAAAGCCGTTAGTGTATGTTCCGCTTTTATTTCTGTATTTTGTGCATTGTTTGGGATAATAATATCCATCCTTGCAGGCACACCCGTAGGTTCAAGTATTGTAGCAATAAATGCAGTTATGTTTATAGCCTGTTATTTTATAGGAATGGTAAGAGGAGGTATTTAAGATGAAAAAAGCAGTTGTAATGTTAATGTGTATTATTATATCAATATCTTTTATTTCTTGTTCGTCAGAAGAAGCTGAAAATCAAAGCACACCTCAAAACGATTTACAAAGCACTGATAAAGAAAATACAATAAATGAAAATACTGAAAAAGAAAGTTCCGATAATAAAAAATCGGACAAAAAGGAAATTGTAGATTTAACTAAACTTTCCTCTACCATGGTTTATTCCGAAGTATACAATATAATGGTAAATCCTGACGATTATGTAGGAAAGATAATAAAGATGAAAGGAACATTTAATGTTTATCACGACGAGAAAAAGGACAAGAATTATTATTCCTGTATAATTCAGGATGCAACGGCGTGTTGTGCGCAGGGAATAGAGTTTAATTTAAAAGGTGATTATGAATATCCAAAGGATTATCCTAAAGAAGGCTCTGAAATTACGGTTATGGGTGAATTTATCCGATATAGTGAAGGAAAACACGTTTACTGTACTTTGAAAGATGCAAAATTATTATAAGATTATATATGGTTAATTTAAGACTAAAAGGACGGTTTTATGCCGTTCTTTTTTTATGTGGGAAATTTTTCCCTGTCTTTTTTGTGTTTTGATATTTTATTGTCAAAATTTTGGATTTATTGTAAAATAGAAGGTAAGAATTCTGAACTAATAGAAGTAAATAGTTAGATTAATATAAATTAGAGGGGTAAGATATGATTACTGGTGAAATAAAAAATAAAATAGACGGTTTATGGGATGTGTTTTTTTCTGGCGGACTTACAAATCCAATGGATGTAATTGAGCAGATGACATATTTAATGTTTATTCATGATTTAGACGAAGCGGACAACAGGAAGAAAAAAGAAAGCATAATGCTTAATATTCCTTATGAGACCGTATTTAAAGAGATTGTTGTTAATATAGATGGAAGAGAAATAAAGGGGCAGGAGCTTAAATGGAGCATATTCAGGGATTACCCTGCAGAAAAGATGTATGATGTTGTGGGGAATTATGTATTCCCATTTATTAAAACTCTTGACGGTAACAAAGAAAGTGCGTATTCAAAGTATATGGGGGATGCGATTTTTAAAGTTCCAACACCTTTAGTTCTTGAAAAAATTGTTACGGGAATGGATGAAATTTATACAAATTCAAATAGGGTACATGATTTGGATTTTAGAGGGGATATTTATGAATATCTTCTTTCAAAGATTGCCACTGCGGGAGTAAACGGACAGTTTAGAACTCCAAGACATATTATTAAGATGATGGTTGAACTTATGAAACCGAAGGCTGATGATGTTATATGTGACCCTGCCTGCGGTACTTCGGGATTTTTGGTAAGTGCGGGAGAGTGGATAAAGGAAAACAGAAAAGAAGAAGTGTTCTTTAATAAAGAAAAAAGAGAACATTATATGACAAAGATGTTTACAGGTTACGATATGGACAGGACTATGCTTAGAATCGGAGCCATGAACATGATGACCCACGGGGTTGAAAGCCCTAACATTGAATATAAAGACAGTTTATCAGACCAAAACGAAGATAAGGATAAATATACTTTAATATTGGCAAATCCACCTTTTAAAGGAAGCCTTGACTATGACATAGTATCAGCGGATTTGCTAAAAGTATGCAAAACAAAAAAGACAGAACTTTTATTCCTTGCGTTATTTTTAAGAATGCTTAAAATCGGCGGAAGGTGTGCTTGTATTGTTCCTGATGGGGTATTATTCGGTTCTTCAAATGCTCATAAACAGGTAAGAAAGGCGATAGTCGAAGAAAACAGACTGGAAGCCGTTATTTCCATGCCTTCGGGGGTATTTAAACCTTATGCGGGAGTATCCACTGCGATTTTGATTTTCACAAAAACAGGAAACGGCGGAACTGATGATGTATGGTTTTACGATATGAAAGCCGACGGTTTCAGCCTTGACGATAAGAGAAGCGAAGTAAAGGAAAATGATATCCCTGATATAATAGAAAGATTTAACAACTTAGATAAAGAAAAAGACAGAAAGAGAACCGAGCAGTCATTCTTTGTAAATAAAGAAGAGATTGCGGAAAACGACTATGATTTATCAATAAACAAATATAAAGAAATCGAATATATCCCTGTTGAATATCCACCTACAAGGGAAATTATCGGAAACATAAACACCCTTCAAAGAGAAATTGACGAAGACATGAACAAGCTTATAGATATGCTTGGGGAGGGGGAGTAAGGTGAAGGTTAAGTTAGGAGATATTGCAACATATATAAATGGTTATGCATTTAAACCGAGTGATTGGAAAACACAAGGTATTCCAATAATTAGAATACAAGACTTAACAGGAAATAGTTATCAAACAAATTATTATGACGGAGAAAGTATTGATAAAAAATATGAAGTTAATGAAGGAGATGTTTTAATTTCATGGTCTGCAAGTTTAGGTGTATATATATGGAAAGGTGAAAAAGCATTATTAAATCAGCATATATTTAAAGTTGTTTTTGACAAAATCGATATAGATAAAATGTATTATATATATGCATTAAAATTTAGTTTAATGAAAATGAAATCTTTTATGCATGGGGCAACCATGAAGCATATTGTAAAGAAAGATTTTGATAACATAACAATACCTTTTCCTTCATTAGAAGAACAAAGTAAAATAGCAGGTATTTTGCAATTAGTAGAAGGAATAATCGAAAAAAGAAAAAAACAGCTTGAAGATTTGGACGAGCTTGTTAAGGCTAGATTTGTTGAGATGTTTGGGGATCCGGTGGAGAACCCTATGGGGTGGGAAATTGGCAAGATAAGAGATATTGTTAGTGATGTTCGATATGGAACAAGTCGTCCTGCTGTTGAGAATGGTCAATATCCTTATTTAAGAATGAATAATATTACATATAATGGAGAATTGGATTTATCTGATATAAAAAAAATAGATATTCCTGAAAATGAATTGGAAAAATGTACGGTTAGATTTGGTGATGTTCTTTTTAATAGGACTAATAGTCGAGAACTTGTTGGAAAAACATGTGTATATAATCGAAATGAATTAATGGTTCTTGCTGGTTTCATAATAAGAGTAAGAGTTAATGAAAGAATGTTACCTGAATTTTTATCTTCATTTTTAAATTCTGATTTTTCAAAGAAAATGTTATTAAATATGTGTAAAACTGCTATTGGACAAGCAAATATAAATGCACAAGAAATGCAAAATATTAATATATATATACCACCTATAAATGTTCAAGAAACGTTTGTCAATTTTAAACTTGAAGTTGATAATATTAAAGAGAAGATACAAAAATCACTTGATGAAACGCAGGTGTTGTTTGATAGTCTAATGCAAAAATATTTTTAGGGGTTTTACCCCTAAAACCCCACGACTTTTTTATTCGCCTAAAAAAGTCGAAAAAAATGGCGCCACTGGGCGTGGAGGTTTAGAGTTTCGCTCTAAAGAGCGACCATATTTTTGCCAAAGCCCAAAAATATGGGAAAAACGCTTTTACTCATGCGCCGTAAAGGCTTATAACGTGGTCGGATTTTCTAAAAATCTCTGCCCGAGATTTTTGAAACGACCACTACCGCTACCCCGGGGTGGGGGAATGATTTGAGGTGATGATATGGAAGAAGATAAAAGGTTAGAAGTTATTGATTTAAATGGTGTTAAAAATACTAAATATAATACAAAATTAATACCTAATCAGAGTGCAAATACGTTATTTAATTTTATGGATGACTTTATATATTTAGAAGAAATGATTGAAGAAAAGTGTATTTATCCAAGATATTCAAAAGAAGATTTTTCTTTTTTAAATATTCCAAATATTGAAACCTTTTATATTGCAATGAAATGTTTTTGTGATATTCATTTACATATGGTTTCTAAACATAAAGAAGAGTTTGGTGATTATGCTATCGGATTAACTAAAGAATGGGGAGTAAGGAATGGATTACAACCTATTATATATTGTAATAAAAATTCATCATATGTAAAATCAATAAAAATATCATATGATAGTTTTAATAGATTTAAAGATGAATTTAGAGAAGATAGAAATAATTCAAAAATTATAAATGATATGGCAGAAAGTTTTAATCAGTCTTTAAAACTTTTAAAACCTATGTTTGGTAAATCTAATAAAACAAAAAAAGAGAAATTTTTTACTGATGAACAAGAATGGAGATATATTCCCAACATTCAAAATGATTTACATTTAAAAGAAGTATTTTCATATAATTTTTTTCAAGAGAAAGATAAATTTGAACGTTATAATAAAAAGTTAAAAGAAAAAAAATATGCGATTAAATTTGAGTATAATGATGTTAGATATATTATTGTAGAAAGTGAAACTCATAAAAATACTTTGATTAATAGTATTGTTAATATTAAAGATATAAGCGATAAAGAAAAATATAATTTGCTTACAAAAATTTTAGTTTGGGACGAATGTAAAGGAGATTTTTAATGGCAAACTTTTTTGAAAATTTTGGTGATGAAAGAAATTGTAAAGAAATTCTACCGGAAGTTTTAGAAATGATTTCTGCAAAGTATAATGGTGCTTTTTTTTACGAGCGAGATGAGAAAAGTAAGGCTTATTTTTTGAATTTAAATAAAGATAAAAATATAAACTTTGAGATAAAGAATTTGGAAATAATCGGTTTGGATGAAATAAAAAAAAATTGTGGGAAAGAAGATTTAACATTTGAAGAATTACTAAATTATTCAACAAATGCAATGGAATATATAGAAATAAAATTAAATAAGGATTTTCCGATTACAATAAATGGAGTAAATTTAGATGAAAGAGACCTTATTCTTTCGGAAAATACTGTTTCTAAAAGAAATACTAAATTATACATAAAATCAGGAGATGAATCTAAGGAAATACCTTTAAAAATTACTGAAACGGAAGGTGGAAATGTTTATGTTTTTACAGCTTATCAAAAACCATGTAAGTCGTTATATAAAAGAAAATATTCGACAAAAGATGATAAATGGCTTATTATTGATATTGATATAGATAGAAAAAAGGGGAAAATACATTTTAAATATACACTTAATAATAAAATTATAAAAACTGCAGAGGATTATTTATCTGCTTTAAAATTTGTAAAAAATGCTGATAAAAATACTATTGATTTTTTAGATTTTAAATATAATCTTTCTGGAGATAAAAATATTTTGCCTGATGATAGCCTTATTGAAATATGGGAAAATATTGTTGCATTAGAAAAAGAACTTGGTTTCAAATTTGAGCTTGGAGAAGATAAGACATTAAGTGACAAAGAAATTATACAAATAAAGAAATTATATAGAACTTTAGTAGAAAAGAAACCTTTTAAATGGGATGAGAAATTGAATAATTTAAGTTTTGATATTTTAGATGAAAGTAAAAAAATAATTAAAGACTTTAGAGATAAAAAAGGTAAATTTGCTTTGTTTGGTGATGGTAAGGATGATGATGTTGAAATAGCTTTTTCAAAGTCTGTGGAATTATATCAAATTAGTGCGTTTTTTAATTTAAAATATGATTATGATGAAACAGACAAAAAGAATAAAAAATATGTGATTTATTTTAAAAATGATAACAATGATGAAAGATATAAAAGTGTAATGTTCTTTAAAACAGAAGAAGAGATGAATAAATTTAAAAGTGATAACAATTTTTTAAATATTTTAGCAAAAGCAGAAGAATTAAAAGGGATACAAAAGAGAGAATCTTAATATTGTTCATAGGTTTGGGGTAGCTTTTCTGTCCGTAAAATGCGGGTAGCATTTTGCGAGACATTGAAAAGCGTTTAAGCCTTCACGGCGTTTGAGAGAAAGCCTTTTTCCCATATTTTTGGGCTTTGGCAAAAATATGGTCGGGTTGTTAAGGGTTGAAAACCCTTAAATATGGAGAGCATTTTATGAGACATTGAAAAGCGTTTAAGGCTCTTCGCCTAGAAGCGCCCTTTTATTCGACTTTTTTAGGCGAGTAAAAAAGTCGTGGGGTGTAAGGGGCAAAGCCCCTTAAAGAAAAGAAATATTTAAAGAAAAGGTTGTTAAGGGCATAGCCCTTAAATAATAGGGGTATAAGGGGCAAAGCCCCTTAAGAAAGGTTCTTAAGGGAACTCCCTTAAGAAAGGAAAGGAGAAAGTTATGACCAACTTTGATTTTCTTTTAAAAGAGAAAAAGTTTGAAAGTTTTGCAAATATTGCCGTATCGGCAGAAAAGATATTTAATATAGACATGGAAGCCTGCGCCATAAACTGCAGAAAGGCTATGGAAATAGCAATTAAGTGGATTTACAGTGTTGACAGGATACTCGATAAACCATACAGGGATAATCTGCAGACTCTTATGAACAGCGAAGAGTTTAGGGATATTATAGACAGCGATTTATATAAGAGAATGGACTTTATAAGAATAGTAGGCAATAACGCTGCTCATGAAAACAAAAAGGTAAGCGAGGAACAGGTTAAACTGTCCCTTGAAAACCTGTTTGTATTTATGGACTTTGTGGCTTACTGTTATGCAGACAGCTACGAAGAGAGAAAATATGACCCTTCACTTCTTGAAAGAAAAGAAGAAGAGAAGGTAAAAAAAGAATTTGCAGACATAGACTTAGAAAAACTTTTAAAAGAAAACGAAGAATTAAGGAAACAGCTTTCAATACAAGGAGAAGAAAAGAGAGAAACATATACCCCAAAATCTCTGGACTTATCGGAATTTAAGACTAGGAAAATATATATTGATACCATGCTTAGCGATGTGGGCTGGGTTAAGGGAAAAGACTGGATAGACGAAGTTGAAGTTAAGGGAATGCCTAACAAAGGCGGGGTAGGATATATAGATTATGTATTATATGATGATGCAAACGTGCCTTTGGCGATTATAGAAGCGAAGAAACTTTGTAAAGAACCTTCTGCGGGCAGACAACAGGCTAAACTTTATGCGGATATTTTACAAAAAGAGTATGGAAGAAGACCGGTTGTATTTTTAACAAACGGATTTAAAACATATATAGACGACGGAGAATATCAAGAAAGAGAAGTTTCCTTTATATACTCAAAGAGAGATTTGGAAAAGCTCTTTAACTTAAAACTTACAAAGGAAAGTTTGAAATATATAAAAATAGATAAGAACATTGCGGGAAGATATTATCAAGAAGGAGCGGTAAAAGCCGTATGCGATGCATTTGATAAGAAGAGAAGAAAGGCTTTACTTGTAATGGCTACGGGGTCTGGAAAGACAAGAACCGTAATATCTTTATGCGATGTGCTTTTAAGAAAAGGCTGGGTTAAAAATATATTATTTTTGGCAGACCGTAATTCTCTTGTAACCCAGGCAAAGAGAAGTTTTGTAAATCTGCTTCCTAATCTTTCTGTTACCAACTTATGCGAGGATAAGGGAAATTATTCTGCACACTGTGTATTCTCAACTTATCAAACCATGATAAACGTAATAGACAGCGTAAGGGATGAAAAGGGGAGGATGTTCAGCTGCGGACATTTTGACCTTGTGATATGCGACGAGGCACACAGGTCTATTTATAATAAATACAAAGAAATATTTGAATACTTTGATGCTCCTTTGGTTGGGCTTACGGCTACGCCTAAGGATGAAGTAGGGAAAAACACATACGATATATTCGGACTTGAAAACGGAGTTCCGACTTATGGGTATGAACTTGGACAGGCTGTAAAAGACGGATATTTGGTGGATTATATAACCATTGAAACGAAGCTTAAGTTTATGGAAGAGGGAATAAGCTACAATGAATTAGACGAAGAGGAAAGGGAAGAGTATGAAAACACCTTTAAAAACGAAGACGGAACCATACCTCTACATATAGATTCATCAAAGTTAAATTCTTTTGTATTTAACGAGGACACCATAAAGCAGGTATTAAACACCTTAATGACAGATGGATTAAAAATAGATTACGGCGAAAAGATAGGCAAGAGCATAATCTTTGCAAAAAATCACAAACACGCAGAAAAGATACTTGAAGTATTTAACAAGGAATATCCACACTTAAAAGGATATGCTTCTGTTATAGATAATTATACCAATTACGCACAAAGTGCCATTGATGAATTTGCCACTTTAAGTAAGCTTCCTATGATTGCAATTTCCGTTGATATGCTGGATACGGGGATTGATGTGCCTGAAATATTAAACCTTGTGTTTTTCAAAAAAGTAATGAGCAAGGCGAAGTTCTGGCAGATGATAGGAAGAGGAACAAGACTTTGCGAAGGGCTTATTGACGGAGAGGATAAGAAGAACTTTTACATATTTGATTTTTGCTCTAACTTTGAATTCTTTTCCATGGGAGGAGAAAACAAAGAAGCAGGGGAAGTTAAAACCCTTCAAAGCAGTATATTTAATCTTGAATTTAATCTTTGTTATAAACTTCAAGACAGCGCTTATCAAAATGATAAACTACGAGATTTTAGAGATAAATTGGTTGATGATTTAATAAGGAAAGTAGGAAGACTTAACAAAGATAATTTTGCGGTTAGAAAGCATATTCAAATTGTGGAAAAATATCTTATTAAAGAAAGTTACAATGTAATAGATTTTAGGGAGCTTGAGGAAGTAAAAGAAGAACTTTCACCTTTGATACTGCCTGATGAGGACGACCCAAGGGCGGTAAGGTTTGACGCACTTATTTATATGGTTGAACTTTCAATACTTGAAGGAAATAAATACACCAGAGGAATAAGCGATATAGAAAAAAGGGCAAGTGCCTTAAAAAAGGTTACTACAATACCGGAAGTTATGGATAACATAGACATAATAAATAAGGCATCAGACAGAGAAAGACTAAACAATATGGACATTGAAGGGTTAGAGGAAATAAGGAAAGCTCTTCGTGATTTGATGAAATATATTCCAAAGAGTAAAAAGAACATTTACAGCACTCATTTTGACGATGATATACTTTCTAAACAAGTCAATGCTTCATCCTTTAGCGATGACGGGCTTGAAAACTACAAAGAAAAAGCAGAGTTTTACATAAGGAACCATATGGACGAAGAGGTAATAAAGAAGATAAAGAACAATAGACCTCTTGGCAGTGAAGACATGAAAAAGCTTGAAGACATACTTTGGAACAAAATAGGTTCAAAAGCTGATTATATGGGAGAGTTTGGAGGTAAACCTCTTGGGGAATTTGTAAGGCAGATTGTAGGGCTTGACATGAACGCCGCAAAAGAAGCATTTTCAGGATACATATCAAGAAATAATCTAAACAGCAATCAGATATATTTTGTAAACCAGGTTATAGAGTACATTGTAAAAAACGGGGTTATGAAAGATTTTTCCGTAATGACACAATCGCCTTTTAACGATGCGGGAAGCGTTGCGGATTTATTTGAAAGTGATATGACTGTTTGGAATTCACTTCTTGGGGTGATTAGGGAAATTAATGCTAATGCCGGGGTGTAGGTGATATATGGAGGATTGAGATAAAATGAGTTTAGATAAAAAGACTATAGAAACATTGTCTGTTAATGCAGTAGAAGAAAGTGTTGTTACATCTGGTTTATTAGATAGTTATATTAACGAAAATGATAAAGAGCCTTCATGGGATGGGGCTGTTTATATATATAAATGTAAAAAGAAAACAAAAGAAAATTTGAGAGGAAGAATGCCTGTTCAAGTAAAAGGGAAAGAGTGTAATGATCACTCGAAAAAAACTATTTCGTTTTCTATACCAACAGTGGATTTAAAAAATTATCTTAATGATGGAGGATGTATGTTTTTTGTTGTATATATTGGTAATAATGGGCTTACAAAAAAAATATATTATGATGAACTTACACCGATAAAATTAAGACAAATATTATCTGAATCAAAAAAACAAAAAAATAAAAGTTTGCATTTAAAAGAATTTCCGGTAGATAATAATGAAAAAAATACAGTTTTTTTAAATTGTTTACAAAACTGCGAAAAGCAAAAAAGTTTTAAAGATTGTGAGTTGTTTAGTTTAGATGAATTAACTCAAAAAAATGTGTTAGAAGATCTTTTTATTCCTGTTGAATTTGCTGGAAAATTTAATTTACAGACATTTTTATTAAAAAATGATTTTTATATTTATGCTAAGATTAAAGGGAGTTCAGTTCTCCATCCCATTAATATAATTCTTAAAAATATACATACTCATCAGATAATAGATGGGTTGATTACAATTGATGATAAAGTGTTTTACAAAAATTTTGAAGTCGAAAAAACTGCCATTGAAAAAATTATTCATATTGGAGAAAGCTTTTCTATTCATTTTATTGAAAACAGTAATGAAGTTAATTTTAGATATAACAACTCTAAAAAATTGAGTGTATTAGTACATGATCTTAATTTTTTTCTTACATATATTGAAAAAGGATATTTTAATATAGATAATGTAAGAATTCCATTTAATTGT
>NZ_SPHL01000045.1 GCF_005844425.1 Anaerofustis stercorihominis
ATAAAAAATCTTTTAAGAAAAGGTACATTAAGGAAATTAAGAGATTGTGAAACAGAAGGAGGAAAAGAAAACTTAATATAGTAAAAAAAAAGCAATAAAATAAGAATAGATTGCTGATAAGCAAGAGGCGAGTAAACCTCTGAAATTTAAAATAGATAAAAATAATAAATAAAAAAGAAGAAAATGAAACGTTAAGGGTAAACTATATTAAGGAAAAATAGAACAGGAAGTTTATATAAGCAATTGGGAAGTAAGTTTAAATAATAAAAAAAGAAAAATAAAAAAAAAGATAAAAAATTAAACTGAAGATATTGCAAAAAAATGATAGTACTGTGAAACCAAATTCTGAGTCACAAGAATCGAGATACTAGGTAAAACTAGTAAAAGAAGGAGAGTCTGAAAAGACTCTCTTTCTTTATTTATATTTTATGTTAAAATATAAATAATAAATATTTAGGAGGCAAAAATGAAAGCTATCGTATTAGAAGATAAAGAAAAAGTTGTTTATAAAGATGTTCCAAAACCTGAATGCACAAAAGATGGAATACTCTTAAAAATTGACGCTGTTGGACTTTGCGGTTCAGACGTAAGAACATATTCGTCAGGTGTAAATGGCTTGGATTTTCCTTTTATTTTAGGACACGAAAATATAGGTATAATCGAAGAAATAGGTGAAGAAGTAAAAGGATATAGTGTTGGAGAAAGAGTAATTGTAAATCCTGTTATACCTTGTGGTAACTGTTATTACTGCGAAAAAGGTATGCAAAATTTATGTGAAACAAGACTTACATATGGGCATCATTTGCATGGTGGTTTTGCTGAATATATGTTAATTCCGGGTATTGGGGTACAACGTGGACAAATTCTAAAAATACCTGAAGGCGTAAAAAGTGAAGATATGGTTGTAGTTGAACTATTGTCAAGCGTTGTAAATTCTCAAGATTTAATTAATGTAACTCTTGGAGATACTGTTGTAATAATTGGGGCAGGTCCACTTGGATGTTTACATAGTGAAATTGCAAGGCTTAGAGGCGCTAAAAATATTATAATGGCAAATAGAAGTGAAGCAAGACTTGAAAAAAGTAAAGCTTTCAGCGGAACACATTTTGTAAATACATCTAAAGAGAACTTAAAAGAAGTAGTAATGGATATTACTGATGGAAGAGGAGCAGATGTAGTAATAAATTCAACTCCTGCAACAAAACCTATTGAAGAAGGTATACATTTACTAAGAAAACAAGGTAAATTATTAATTTTTGGTGGTCTTCCAAAAGACAATCCAAATGTAAGTTTAGATGGTAATTTGCTTCATTACAGTGAAGTTCAAGTTATTGGAGGATTTTCAACAACTCCTGATAGTTTTAGAAAAGCCTTTGACGTTGTTGCAAACGGAATGATAAATGCAAATTTAGTTTCTCATATTTTACCTTTAAAAGATATGGAAAAAGGTGTAAAAATGTTAAAAAGCGGAGAAGCCTTAAAAGTAGTTTTAAAACCATAAAAGACAGCAATTTGCTGTCTTTTTTATTGTAATACATCGCTTGTAACAGAATAAACGGAATCTGAAAAGGCATAAGTAAGTGCATCAGAAACTACTTTTGCCATTTCATAAATATTATTTAAACGCAGCGTTGTAAGAGAATTTATTGCATCTTTTTCATTGTTGCTTACAACTAAAGTAAGGGACGTATCTCCTGTTTTGGGTAATATTTTCCCTGTAGCTTTTCCGGGGAATATACCTTCATTAAATAAAATAATGTCTCCTACATTTCCTTTTTGTGAAATCATTGAGTCAATAACGAAAATTTCTTTACCAGGATATAAAGCTTCAATATAAGAAAGGGTTTTATTTATGTTAAGGGCATGAACAGGATGTTTGATTGTTCCAAAAATAGGATTATTTAAAAAATTATAACTTTCAAGCAAGCTTCCTACAATTGGAGCAAATGCATCTCCGATACATTTATCAGTTCCTATAAAAAGCAAAATACAATCTTTAGATGTTAATTTTATGATTTCTTCTGCAAGCAATTTTGCAGCATTTTTTTGTAAATAGTTAAATGTTTTTTGCATATTCATTCTCCAAAAAAAATATACCCTAATTATATATAATAGGGTATAAGTAAAATGTAGATATTTGTTTAAAGTTATTTCATATTTTCTAGATTATTTTTTATTGCGGTAAACATTCTTTCATCTGCATTTGGTATTTGCTTTTTTAAATACTTTACTAAGTTTTTCATTTCTTCTCGTTTTGTAAATCCATCGGCAGGGCATTCACTTTTTATTATAGGAATATTTTCAGTTTTAACAGCATGAATTACATCGTTTTCTTTAGCATATAAAAGAGGTCTAAGGGAATAAACACCTGTTCTATCAAGATAAGTTACAGGCTTAAAAGTGTGTATTCTTCCTTCGTAAAAAAGGCTTAGTAAAAAAGATTCTATAAAATCATCTCTATGGTGTCCAAAAGCAATTTTATTACTGCCAAGTTTTAACGCCGTTTCGTTTAAAGCCGCTCTTTTCATTTTTGAGCATAAAGAACAAGGATTTTTTTCTTTTCTTTCATCGAATACAATTTTCTTTATATCCGTATGAACAATTTCAAGAGGGACTTGAATTTCATCACAAAATGATTCAAGCTTATCAAGTTTCATATTATCAAATCCAACATCTATACAAATTGCGGTCAGTTTAAATTTCTCGGGGGAAAAATACATATATGTTTTTAAGGCTTTTAAAAGGAGCATACTGTCTTTTCCTCCTGATACAGCTACACATATATGGTCTCCGTCATTTATCATGTTATAATCTTTTACTGCTTTTCTGATACATCCCAGTGTTTTTCTCATGTTATATTCCTTTTCTAAAAATATTTATTTATACTTTTTACAATTGCATTTACAAGTTTGTTTTGATTTTTCTCATTTTTTAATTGTTCTATTTCATTTTTGTTGGAAATGAAACCACATTCAATTAATACGCTTGGGTAGTTTGTCATTCTTAATATTCTAAAATTATTATCTTTTACTGCACTATTTTTATTTGCGAGAAGAGGCGCAATATAATCAAGCCTAGAAAGTTCCTCGTTTAAAATATTAGCGAACTTTAAACTTTGTTTTGCCTCTTTGCATAGTGTTATGTCTTTTACTATTACATTACTTCTTCCTGTTGATGAAAGTATATTTATTCCATTTGTATAATATACTGTTGTTATACCGTTATTAATCTCTTCTTTAATAAATGGGTAAGTTTTTCCGTTTTCTTCAACATATATATCATTAAAGTCTAAATTGGCTTTAAAAGATGAATAGTAAATTGTATAACCGCTTTTATTGTTTTTGGTGCCTGTTGAATCATGGTGTATGCTTATTAGTAAATCAGGCTTAATTTTATTTGCAATTATTGTTCTGTTTGTTAATGTGACTTCTTTTTCATCTTTGTAGGGCTGTCTTGTGAATTTAACAATATAGCCTTCTTTTTTTAGTGCATTTGCAAGCTTGATTGTAACTTGGTCATTAAGCGTATATTCATTTGTTTTTTCACTGTCTACACCAATTGCACCTTTATCAGCCGAAAGTTTTCCACCGTGCCCCGGATCAAGCAATATTACATAATTATTTTTGTTTTTTATATTAATTGTAAAAAGCAGAATAAGTATAAAAATTAAAAAACATAAAAATAAATTTTTGGATATTTTAATTCTCATATATTTATTCTATATTTTAATAAACCCACAAAATGCAATATTTTGTGGGTTAGTTTACATTTTATCAATTAAGTCTGCAATCTTATCAAAGTCATCTTCTGAAAACATTAAATCAATTTGGTCTTGTTTTGTAGGTTTAATGTTTTTATTTGTTTTTTTATCATTATTTATATTATTTTGTTTTGATGAGGTTTTAGTTGTTTCGTTCTTATCTAATGAAGTTTTTATTTTTGAGTTGTTTTTTGTTATATTTTTGTTTTTTAAAACATTTGCTTTTTTGTTAGATTTATTTGCTTTGTTTTTTTCTTTTTTGGTTGTTTCTATCTTTATAACATCGTTTTCTTCTTTTAAGTTTGAGCTGTTAAATAAAAACTCCATAAATTCATCATTTTCTTTTTCTTCTTTTGATGTATTTAGAAGTGTACTGTTTTTTAAAGCTTCGGATAAATTTTTATCTTTATTTTTTAATTTTTTATTATCTTCTGTTTGTTTTTGTGATTGCATTGATTTGCTTTTTGCATAAGGATTTACTCTTTTTCTTTTTTGTCCTATTTTTTTATATGTTTCTTCAAGTAGTTCTTTATCGCTTAGATGTTTTCTTTTCTTTACTTGTTCCTTAGATGTTTTTTGCTCTATTTCCTTTTGGGTAATATCATACATTTTCATCATTAAATTATGTTCTTGTAAGTCAACTACTTTCGAGCGTTCATTTAAGGATGTATGAATTGTTTTAATGTTATCTAAAACTCCATCCAATATTTCTTGCTGTTGAAGTCTTTGTTTTCTTAGTTGTTCCTGTTTTTTTATTTCTTGTTCAATTTTGATCTTTTCTTCTTTTTCTTTCTCAAGTTTTTCAAGTTCTTTTTGAATATTTAATTCTTTTAAAGAAAGCGTATGTTCAAATGTTTTTAATTGTTCTTCTTTTTGTTTTAATTGATTTTCTTTTTCTTTTAATTCTTCCAAAGCTTGCTTTGTTTCTTCTTGTTGTTGCTGCTCTTGGTTTTTGATTTCTATAAGTTCTTTTTTCATTTTATTAAGTCTTAATTCTTCACTATAGTCATAAGGATCATCAAAAACTTGTACATTTTCTTCTTCTTGAAGTTCTTCTTCGCTTATGCTTAGTAATAGAGAACGAGATATTGTTTCAACAATAATATCAACGGTTAAAGCAATAAGTTGAAGATAGGTAGAAACGCCTACTTTTAGAATAAATCGAACTAAAATAAAAACAATGATATTAGCGAGAGTAACACAAGAAATTTCAAATACCATACCTCTCGTTTCTTCTTTATATAAACCGGCAAGAAAATAAATACCAATTTTAATTAAAATTAGAAGAGGTATAAATTTAGGGAAATTAGGATCAATTGTTAAATTTGCTTTATTAAAAATTAAATTGGCTACAATATATGTAATAGCCATGAAAAATATATCAATAAAAACTAAGGATACTGTCTTAATTGTTTTTTCTTTATTCAATATAATCACCTTTTTAAATTGTTTATACATTATAACATAAATTTATATAATACCAAAATGATATTTAATAAAATATAAAAATATATAATCTTTTTATATATAAAGGTGATTGAGTTGACAAAAGTTAAAAAAAAATATTATAATAAAAAATAAAAATTGTGTACTGTTAGGAGATATTATGTTAGATATAAAAAGAATAAGAAATAATACAGATGAAGTAAACGAACTTCTTGCAAGAAGAGGGGATTACAGTGTTAACGAAGTTTTAGAATTAGATACAAAAAGAAGAGAATTGTTATCTAAAGCCGAAGAAGGAAAGGCAAAACAAAACAAAGTGTCAAAGCAAATTCCTATGATGAAAAAGGAAGGCAAAGACGTAAGCGAATTATTAAAAGAGATGAAAGAACTTTCAAGTGAAGTTAAAGAATACAATGCACAAATCAGTGAATTGGAAGAAAAAATAAATTCACTTATTCTTTCTATTCCAAATACACCAAACAAAGATATTGTTATAGGTAAAGATGAAAATAGCAATAAAGAATTAATTAAGGTCGGTACACCAAGAAAATTCGATTTTAAAGCTAAAGCTCATTGGGATTTAGGTGTTGATTTAGGATTACTTGATTTTGAAAGAGCTGTAAAAATTTCTGGAGCAAGATTTTCAATGTTTACAGGAATGGGGGCTAAACTTGAAAGAGCGTTAATTGCTTTTATGCTTGATACTCACACAATAGATAATGACTATATTGAGATTTCTCCTCCATTTATGGTAAACAGAACATCAATGACAGGAACAGGTCAACTTCCAAAATTTGAAGAAGATGCATTTAACATTAAAAACAATGATTATTTTTTAATTCCAACAGCAGAAGTTCCTGTTACAAATATCCATAGAGGCGAAATTTTAAAAGAAGAGGACCTTCCAAAATACTTTACTGCATATACTCCATGTTTCAGAGCCGAAGCTGGAAGTGCAGGAAGAGATACAAGAGGTTTAATCAGAAATCACCAATTTGATAAAGTTGAACTTGTAAAACTTTCAAAACCGGAAAACTCATATGAAGAATTGGAAGACTTAACTTTAGAAGCAAGAAAAATTCTTGACTTATTGGAAATTCCATACAGAGTTATAGAATTATGTACAGGTGATTTAGGTTTTTCGGCTGCGAAAACATATGATATTGAAGTATGGCTTCCAAGCTATAACAGATATGTAGAAATTTCATCATGCTCTAATTTTGAAGATTATCAAGCAAGAAGAGCAAATATAAGATATAGAGATAAAGACGGTAATGTTAAATTTGTTCATACACTTAACGGATCAGCTTTAGCTGTAGGAAGAACTTTTGCAGCAGTTTTGGAAAATTATCAAAATGAAGATGGCAGTGTAACAGTTCCTAAAGTATTAAGAAATTATCTTGGAGGATTAGAAGTCATAAAATAGACTTTTTAGCTTATGGAAAAAAGAGTAAGAAGAGTAAAAAAAGTAAGAAAAAATAAGATAAACCCTAAAGTGAAGAAAGAACAATTTGAACTTGAAAACGAAATAGAAAAACAAGAATCCGAAATAGAAATAGATAATTTTAATATTGACGATTTGGATATGGAAGATATTTTTGTTAATACGGATTTTGAAGCAAGAGTTAAGTCTGATGATGAGAATATAATAGAAGATAATCCTCTTGAAGATGAAGGTTTTCAAGAAAAAATAATAGAAGATAGTGAAGATATTTTTGAATATCAAGAAGAGGATAAAAAAGAAAGAGTCTCTTTAAAAGAAGCCTTGAATTTTAAAATAACAAAAAAGACTGTTTTGATATTCTTAGGTATTATTATTACCGCTTCTGCGTTGGGTTTTGGGCTTTATAAGTTATTCCCGGGAGGAAAAACTTTTAGTGGTATTGTAAATTTGAATGATACATTATCAAATGGTAAAGTTGAATGTGTTGTTGAAGATATTGTTGTTACTGATACTATATCTACAATAAAAGCCAGTGAAGGTAAAACTTTTGTATGTATTTATTATGAATTTACGAATATTTCAGGTAATGAAATAAAATGGGAAGATTTTCCTTATATTACTCTTGGTATTTTTGATAGTGATGATATTGGTTCAAAATCAATAAAAATATTGGATAATGATAGTATCAATAAAGATGCTTTAAGAGAATATTCATATGTAATGGGGCTTGATCTTAGGGATGATTTAGATCCCCTAGCTGCATCTTCAACTAGAGATGATGTAGATGTTTTTGAGATAGACAAATCTTATTTAACAAATAATAAGATATATTTATTATTTGACATATATGATAAAGCTATAAAAGTTGAAGAAGGTTTGAGTACACTTCCTAACTTAGATGAAACAATTGAGGAAAATCAAGAAGAAATAAAAAAAGAACAGGAAGAAATGGGTATTCAAGAGACACCACAAGATTCTGAAAATTCACAGTAAAGATAAAGCAATAAACTTATGTTTATTGCTTTTTATTTTAAAGGAGAATGATTATGTTTAAAAAGGGAGATAAAATAGGAATTGTTGTTCTTTCAAATGGTATTGATAAAAATAAAAAAGAACAAGTTAAACAATTAATTGTTGAAATAAAAAATTTAGGACTTGTTCCTATAATTGGAGAATATATTTACAGTGAAGAAAATCATTGCCTGTTAATAGCACAAAAAAAAGCTAAAGTTTTAATGGATTTTTATAAAAATAAGGATATAAAAGCTATATTTGATATTTCCGGAGGAAATTTGGCAAATGAAATATTACCTTTTATTGATTTTGAAATAATAAAAAATAATTATAAGCTTTTCTTTGGATATAGTGATTTGACAACTGTTATAAATGCTATTTATTCTAATACAAAAAATCCTTGTTATTTATATCAAATAAAAAATATAGTTTTAGATAATAAAGAAAAACAGATATGCGGTTTTAATGAAAGTTTCTTTAAGGGGAAAGATGATATTTTCAAATTTGATTATGAGTTTTTAAGAGGAGATAATATGAAAGGTGTTGTTATCGGAGGTAATATAAGGTGCTTTTTAAAACTTGCCGGAACAAGTTATATCCCTGACTTTAAAGATAAAATTTTATTTCTTGAAAGCAGGAGCGGAAAAAGCCCTTTGATGATATCATTTTTTAATCAGCTAAAACAAATGAATGTATTTGAAGATATTAGAGGTATTATTCTTGGAACTTTTACTCAAATGGAGAGAGAAGATAGTTGTCCTGATATAAAACAAATCGCTCTTGATATAACAAAAGAATATAACATTCCGATTGTAAAAACAAATGAAATAGGTCATGGGAGCGATTCTAAATGTATTGTAATAGGTAAAGAATATAATTTAAGTAAATAAAAAAAGGAGGGGATACCTCCTTTTTTCGTACGAATAAATAAATCTTATTCAGGTTGAGCTGCTCCTGTTGGGCAAGCGCCTGCACAAGCTCCACAATCGATGCATGTAGCAGCATCAATTTCGTATTTTCCATCGCCTTCAGAAATAGCACCTACTGGGCATTCACCAGCACAAGCGCCACAAGCGATACATTCATCAGTAATTACATGAGCCATGTTTAATACCTCCATATTATTTGTTTGTTTGTATTAATATAACATTTTTAATAATTTATTGCAATAGGAAAATTTTAAAATCATATATTGTAATATATTTAAAAATCATAAATTGAAAGCATATTATAATATGAAAAGTAATTAAAAGTAACGTTTAAGCCTTATTTAAGGGTGTTTTGCTTTTCTATGTAAAGAAGGAGGAAATACTCCTCCTTTGTTATTTTCTTATATCATCAAAAAAATAAATTAATATTCCATCACATGTTTTTATTATTCTGCAGTTACATTTATTTTTACATTTACAACAATTATTATTACAACAGCTACTATGATTTGTATTTATGCAATGACTTTCTTTTTTGCATGCACAATTTGATGAGTTTTGATTATTGCAGTTGCATTTTGAGCAAGAATTATTTCTTTGTTCGTTTTGATATTCAATTTCATTATCGTAACATCCGCATCTGTCTTGATTTGTTCTTATAGAAGAATTGTTACATCCACATGATGTTCTATTTGAGTAATTCATTTATCTTACCACCTTTATTGTATTACTGTTTTCGATATATAATATGAAAAATTATAATTTTGGTTACCCTTTACATTATTTTTGTAAAAGCAAGGATTATTAAAAGTATTCCGCTAAACCAGCTTAAGTTTATTTTTGATGCTTCACTGAAGATATTTCCCGTTTTAAATCCTGCAATTATAAGTGAAAAACAAATGCAAAAGGTAAGTATAAAGACTATAAAAATGTTTGTATAAGGGAAAGACAGTCCTGCGCATATTGAGTCTATTGACCCGAGAATGCCGATTAAAAATGATTCTTTTATATCTAAATTATTTGAATTATTTACATCCGCTTTTGTTTCATCAATAAATATGTTAAAAAATAAATTTTCTTTTTTAATTTTTTTATTAATATTTCTATTAATTATTTGCATATTTTTAAGATATGTTTTTATTGCAAAGGCAAAAATATTGTAGCTGCCTATTGTTATTAAAAGAAAAAACGAAAGTATGTTAAATAAATATATCGGTATTATCTTTGAAAGAATATTTGATAAAGAGATAGACAAACAAAGAGAAAATGCACTTGAAAGAGAAATTATAATTGATGTAGGTATATTAATTTTTATTTTATTACTTCCAAAATTTGCACTTATTAGAAAAGTATCCATACTAAGGGCCAATATTAAAATAATGATTTTTATCATTCTTGTTCCTCCCTTTTATAGTCATAATTTATAATATTAAATAAAAAGACTTTTCGTGCATGTTTGAAATTATTAATATTAGATATATAAAAATTTATAAATTTATGGTATATTTAAAATAAGATAACTTATTTTATGGAGGACGAAATGGATTTAAAAAAATTACAAAATGGTTCTGATGTCAGAGGTATTGCCTTAGAAGGTGTAAAAGGTGAAGAGGTTAATTTAACAAATGAAGCAAGTTATAAAATAGCAAAAGCTTTTTCAATATGGTTAAAGAAAAGACTAAATAAAGACAGCGTAAAAGTCACTCTTGGTAGAGATTCAAGACTTTCTGGTCCTGCACTTGCTGAAAATGTAATGAAAGGTTTAAGCAGTGAAGAAAATGTTGAAGTTGTTTACTTTAATTTATGTACAACACCTGCAATGTTTATGAGCTGTGTAAATGAAGAAGTTAATGCTGATGGTGCTATCATGATTACAGCAAGTCATTTACCATTCAACAGAAATGGTCTTAAATTCTTTACAAAAGATGGCGGAGCAGAAAAAGAAGATATTATAGATATTCTTACAATTGCAAATGAAATGGAATTAGAAGATGTTGAAGCAAAATATGAAACTCTTGATTTCTTAAGTATGTATGCTGCTGATTTAGTAAAGAAAATTCAAGAAAGAACCGGAGAAGAAAAACCTTTCAGTGGTAAAAAAATTATCGTTGATGCAGGAAACGGTTCAGGTGGATTCTTTGCAAGCAAGGTTTTGGAAGTTTTAGGAGCTGATACTTCAGGTAGTGTATATTTAGATCCTGACGGAAGTTTCCCAAATCATGTTCCAAATCCTGAACTTAAAGATGTTATGGACAGCTTCTCTGAAATAGTAAAAAAAGAAGATGCTGATCTTGGAATTATCTTTGATACAGACGTTGACAGAGCTGCCGCAGTAGATAAAAGCGGAGAAGAAATAAGCAGAAATAAACTTGTTGCTTTAATGGCAAGTATTTGTCTTGAAGAAGCTGCAGGAAGCTATATCGTAACTGACAGCGTAACAAGCAGCGGATTAAAAGAATTTATAGAAGAAAAAGGCGGAGTTCATCATAGATTTAAAAGAGGATACAAAAATGTAATAAACGAAGGCATAAGACTTAACGAAGAAGGAAAAGAATGTCTTCTTGCAATTGAAACAAGCGGACACTGTGCTTTAAAAGAAAACTACTTCTTAGATGATGGTGCTTATATGGTTGTAAAAATTCTTGTTAAATTCTTTGAACTTAGCAAAGAAAATAAAACATTTGATGACCTTATAGGTTCACTTAAAGAAGCTAAAGAAGAAGCTGAACTTAGAGCTACATTCTTAGTTGAAGATTTTAAAGAATATGGTGCAAATCTTCTTGAAGACTTTAAGGTATATGTTAAAGAAAAAATGGAAGGCGCTAGTTTTGAAGAACCAAACTTTGAAGGTGTTAGAGTAAATGTTGAAAGAGACGGAATAAAAGGCTGGGTGCTTTTAAGATTATCTCTACATGATCCTGTACTTCCAATAAATATCGAATCAGAAAATGAAGGCGGAGTTGAAAACATTAAGAAAGAAATTTTAGACTTCTTAAAAGACTACGAAGTTAAATTCTAATTAAATAAAAGCATCAATAAGGGTATCTTTATTGGTGCTTTTTTTATATAATATAAAAAAAGTTATAGGTGTTTATTATGGAATTTAAAAATGTAGTTGACGGAGAATTTGAAGAAGTAAAAAGCAGTTTTAAAAATAATAAGGTAAAAAGAAAGTTAAAATTACCCAAAATGAAAATAAGGAAAGTAGTTCTTCCTTTAATTTTTGTTTTGTTTTTTATTGGACTATTTTTATATTTGATAAACGGATTTTATATAGATTATTTATGGTTTAAAGAAGTAGGGTACTTAAATATATTCTTCAAAGAATTAAAGATAAAGATTTATATGTTTGTGCTTCTATTTTTAATATTATTTATTTTTTTTATGGTATATATAAAATTCTTAAAGAAATCATTTGATCAAGAAAATAATGTTTTAAATAAATATTGGAAAAAAATATTTGTTTTAACATCAGTATTTTTTTCTTTTATATTTTCTTTTATCATTACTTCAAGATTATGGTATAAATTTCTTGAGTTT
>NZ_SPHL01000046.1 GCF_005844425.1 Anaerofustis stercorihominis
CCAATCTATATGAAGAGAATATATAAATAACATATCGAAAATAGGCGATATATAGTACTATAGCTATATATCGCCTATTCATATTTATAAAATCTATTTTATTTCTTGTTCTAATTGATTAAACTCTGGAGAATTAAAAAATTCACCTAGTGTAATTCCTAAACCGTCACATATTATTTTTAAAGTTATAATTTTAGGATTTTTACTTCTTCCATATAATATTCCCTTTAAAGTCGAAGGTGGTAATGCAGACAGATTAGCTAATTTATTTATTGATATATTTTTTTGATTACATAATTGTAATATTCGTATTCTTATAGCCTCTATAGTATCCATTGAAATTCCTCCATATAAAAAGGATATAAAAAAACACTAGAAATTATAGGCGATATGTGATACTATTAGGCTATATATAGCCTATAAGGAGAATTTATATGAAATCAAAAACCTGTTGTTTTAGCGGACATAGAAATATCCCCGCTGATAAAGAAGAAGAAATAAGAATAAAATTAATTGAAGAATTAGAAAAACTTATAAATAAAGGATATTGTTTTTTCGCTGTGGGAGGTGCTTTAGGATTTGATACAATGGCAGCAATAGAAGTTTTAAATTTAAGAAGAAAATACCCTCATATTAAATTAATAATGGTTCTGCCTTGTAAAGACCAATCAAAATACTGGAATAAAGCAGATAAAAATATATATGAATTTATAAAAAAGCAAAGTGATAAAATTGTATATACATCACAGTATTACAAAGATAAAAGTTGTATTTTGGATAGAAACAGACTTTTAATTGATAATAGCAGTGTATGCATTACCTATAAAACAAAAAATACAGGAGGGACTTCTTATACAATAAATTATGCAAAAGAAAAAAATATTAAAATTATAAATTTAGCTTAAATACATAAAAGCAATAAAAAAAGAGGCAAAGCCTCTTTTTTTTATTTTATCTTATTCTCTTATTTTTCAACAAAAGATTTACCTGTCATTTCTTCAGGTTGTTTAATATCCATTAAGTCAAGTACTGTTGGAGCAACATCGCATAAAGCTGCTTCTTCGCTTACGCCTTTGATTAATTTGCTTTCAACAATACATCTTACTTTATTTGTTGTATGAGCTGTGAATGGTTTTCCGTCTTCAAACATTAATTCAGCATTACCATGGTCAGCAGTTATAATAACGCTGTAATCATTGTTTCTTGCAGCATCAGTAACTTCTCCAACGCATTTATCAACAGCTTCAACAGCAGCTACAGCCGCATCGAATATACCTGTATGACCAACCATGTCACAATTTGCAAAGTTTACTGCAATAAAATCGTAATCTTTATTGTTAATTAAATCAACAAGTTTATCTTTTACTTCGTATGCACTCATTTCAGGTTTTAAGTCATATGTTGCAACTTTTGGAGAAGCAACTAAAACTCTGTCTTCACCTTTATATTCTGTTTCAACACCACCGTTAAAGAAATATGTTACATGAGCATATTTTTCTGTTTCGGCAATTCTAAGTTGAGTGTATCCGTTATTACTTAAGTATTCACCTAAAGTATTTGTAATAACTTGTGGTTTAAATGCGATTAATACGTTTTTAAAGCTTGCATCATAATTTGTGAATGTAACAAAAGTTAAATTCAAATCTTCTTCTCTATCAAAGCCGTCAAAATCATCTTCAACTAAAGCTCTTGTGATTTGTCTTGCTCTGTCAGGTCTGAAGTTAAAGAAAATTACGCTGTCGTTTTTAGAAATTTTTGCATCTTCACAAACAATCGTAGGAAGAACGAATTCATCAGTAACATCATTATCATATGAATTTTGCATAGCTTCAGCAGCACTGTCGGCTTTTTCACCGATACCATATACTAAAGCATCATAAGCTTTTTTTGTTCTTTCCCATCTTTTGTCTCTATCCATTGCATAGTATCTTCCTGATACTACACCGATTTTACCTACACCGATTTCTTTGATTTTTTCTTCAAGTTCTTCAATGTAGCCTTTACCGCTTTTTGGAGGAGTATCTCTTCCGTCCATATAGCAATGAACATAAACTTTTTCTAAACCTTGTCTTTTAGCAAGTTCAAGTAAAGCATATAAATGTTCATTAGAAGAGTGAACACCGCCGTCAGAGACAAGCCCCATTAAATGAAGAGCTGAGCCGTTATCTTTTACATTTTGAACAGCTTTTAAAAATTCTTCATTTTCAAAGAAATCACCGTCTTTTATAGACTTTGTAATTCTTGTTAATTCTTGGTATACAATTCTTCCTGCACCTAAGTTTAAATGACCAACTTCACTGTTGCCCATTTGTCCGTCAGGAAGACCAACGCTTTCTCCGCTGCAATTTAATAATAAATGAGGATTGTTTTCCCATAATTTATCTAAATTTGGAGTGTTAGCGCTGTATACGGCATTTCCTTCATGACTAGCAGAATATCCGTATCCGTCTAAAATCATTAATAATACTTTATTACTCATTAATTCCACCTATTATAGTTCTTTGTAGTTTACAAGTGTAACAAAATCAGCTTTTAAGCTTGCTCCGCCAACTAAAGCACCGTCAATGTCACTCATAGACATTAAAGCTTTTACGTTACCTGCGTTAACACTTCCGCCGTAAAGAATTCTCATTGCTTCTGCAACTTCTTCACCAAGTAATTCTTTAACAAGACTTCTAATATATCCGCAAGCTTCGTTAGCTTGGTCATCAGTAGCTGTTTTACCTGTACCGATAGCCCAAACAGGTTCATAAGCAAGAATAATTTTCTTAGCATCTTCAGCTGAGATACCTTCAAGTAATTTTGTTGTTTGTTCTTTTAATACATCAAAAGCTTTTCCGCTTTCTCTTTCTTCCAATGTTTCGCCAACGCATGGGATTGGAATTAAGCCTTTTGCTAAAGCTTTCTTTGTTTTTTTGTTTACGCCTTCATCAGTTTCGTTGAAGTATTGTCTTCTTTCACTGTGACCTATGATTACATATTTACAACCGGCTTCAATAATCATATCAGCTGTTACTTCACCTGTGTAAGCACCGTTGTCTTCAAAATAAATATTTTGAGCACCGATACCAACATTAGTACCTTTTGTAGCTTCAACAGCAGCAGGAATTGTCATATAAGTTGGGCAAATTACAACTTCAGGATCTGCTACATTGATTTTATCTAAAAATTCATTAAAAAATTCTTTTGCTTCGGCAGCTGTTTTGTTCATTTTCCAGTTTCCGGCAATTACTGTTTTTCTTGACATTTTATATATTTCTCCTTTAATTACTAAAATTGTTTATTTGTCGTTTGCTGCAACAACACCAGGAAGGTCTTTACCTTCTAAGAATTCAAGGCTGGCACCGCCACCTGTTGAGATATGAGTCATTTTGTCACCAAAACCAAGTTGGTTAACAGCAGCAGCAGAGTCACCACCACCGATAATTGTTGTAGCGTCTGTATCAGCAAGAGCTTTAGCTACAGCCATTGTACCTTTTGCAAGAATTGGGTTTTCAAATACACCCATAGGTCCGTTCCAAACAACTGTTTTTGCAGATTTAACTTCATTTGCAAATAATTCAGCTGTTTTTGTTCCGATATCAAGTCCCATCATGTCAGCAGGGATTTTATTAGAATCAACTACTGTGATTTCAATTTCAGCATCGATTGGATCTGGGAAATCTTTTGTGATTGTTGTATCGATAGGAAGTAATAATTTTTTGCCAAGTTCTTCAGCTTTAGCCATCATTTCTTTACAGTAATCAATTTTAGAATCATCAACTAATGATGTACCAACTTCATATCCTTTAGCTTTAAGGAATGTATAAGCCATACCACCACCGATGATTAATGTATCACATTTTTCAAGTAAGTTGTTGATTACGTTTAATTTATCAGCAACTTTAGCACCACCTAAAATTGAAACAAATGGTCTTTCAGGATTGTTTACAGCATTACCTAAGAAGTCTATTTCTTTTTGCATTAAGTAACCAACTACAGCTGTGTCAACATATTCTGTTACACCAACGTTTGAGCAGTGAGCTCTATGAGCTGTACCGAAAGCATCGTTAACAAAAATATCACAAAGTGAAGCTAAGTCTTTGCTTAATGCTTCGCCGTTTTTTGTTTCTTCAGCTCTGTAACGTGTATTTTGAAGTAAAACAACATCTCCGTCGTTCATTTCAGCAACTGCTTTTTTAGCGTTTTCTCCTACTACATTGTCATCAGCTGCAAAAACAACTTCTTTACCTAATTTTTCAGATAATCTTTTTGCAACAGGTGCTAAAGATAATTCTGGTTTTGGTTCTCCTTTTGGTTTTCCTAAGTGAGAACATAAAATAACTTTACCACCGTCGTTCATTACTTTTTTAATTGTTGGAAGAGCAGCATTAATTCTGTTTTCGTCTGTGATTTCACCATCTTTTAAAGGTACGTTAAAGTCACATCTGATTAATACTCTTTTTCCTTTTACATTTATATCATCTACTGATTTTTTATTTAGCATCTAAGAGTGCTCCTTTCAATTTTTTGTAAATAAAAAGGTCCGGGCCAGTAATGATCCCGGACCCATTTTGGATCTTTGTAAGTTTTACTTTGTTTAGAATTAATTAAGCTAATTCTGAGAAGTATTTGATTGTTCTTACCATTTGGCTTGTGTAAGAGTTTTCGTTATCATACCAAGATACAACTTGAACTTGTGTATCACCGTTTTCCATTGGTGAAACCATTGTTTGTGTAGCATCGAATAAAGAACCATATCTCATACCTACGATATCGCTAGATACTAATTCTTCTTCTGTGTATCCGTAAGATTCTGTTTGAGCTGCTTTCATAGCTTCGTTGATTTGTTCAACTGTTACATTACCTTTAACAACAGCTACTAAGATTGTTGTAGAACCTGTAGGAGTTGGAACTCTTTGAGCAGAACCGATTAATTTACCGTTAAGTTCTGGAATAACTAAACCGATAGCTTTTGCAGCACCTGTTGAGTTAGGAACGATGTTAACTGCAGCTGCTCTAGATCTTCTTAAGTCACCTTTTCTTTGTGGTCCGTCAAGAGTCATTTGGTCACCTGTGTAAGCATGAATTGTGCTCATGATACCAGATTGGATTGGAGCTAAATCGTTTAATGCTTTAGCCATTGGAGCTAAACAGTTTGTTGTACAAGAAGCTGCAGAAATAACTGTATCTTCTGGTTTTAATGTTTCATGGTTTACATTGTAAACGATTGTTGGAAGGTCGTTTCCTGCAGGAGCAGAGATAACAACTTTTCTAGCACCAGCTTCGATGTGAGCTTCTGCTTTTGCTTTTGATGTATAGAAACCTGTACATTCAAGTACTACGTCTACACCGATTTCTCCCCAAGGAAGGTTTTTAGCGTCAGCTTCTGCATAAATTTTGATTTCTTTTCCATCGATAATGATAGAATCATCAGTTGCAGATACTTTGTCTGCTAATTCATATCTACCTTGAGATGAGTCATATTTTAATAAATGTGCTAACATCTTTGGAGAAGTTAAGTCGTTGATTGCAACAACTTCATAACCTTCAGCGCCAAACATTTGTCTGAATGCTAACCTCCCAATTCTACCAAATCCGTTAATAGCTACTTTTACTGCCATAATAAAATTCCTCCTAAATATTATAATTATTTATTATTTTTTCTTGAAGTTCCAAACAGAACTTCTAAATAGTAGCAAGTTTAAATTAGCCCCAATATTCGAGCATAAATTGAACTTTAAGAGTATTATATATAAAAAAATTACTAAAATCAATAATTTATATGAAAAATGAATCAACTTTTTTTTAAAATTTAAACAGTTTTGTTTATTTTTAGTTTTAGTATTAGTGTTATGCTATTTTCAAATTTTTTCAATAAAATTTTTTTATTTGACTACTTACTTTTATTTATGAAAATCTTATTTTTAATAATATTTACATAGATATTTTAATGTATACATCATATTTTATTTTTCAATTATAAAAGATTGTAAACTTTTTTTACATCCATTTTTCTCATAAAAATTTTGGGTCCCAGGTTTTGAACCGAAATATAACATTGTAGGTGTATGTTCTTTTGCAAGTTCTAAAAGTTTACTTCCTATCCCCTTCTTTTGATACTCTGGAAGTACAAGAAGGTCAGTTATTGTTCCAAAAAAGTATCCGTCTGTTAATATTCTTATGCATCCAATAAGTTTTTCTTCGTCATAAACAGTTATATTCATGGTTTTTGTTAAAGCATTTTTTGTTTCTAAAACATCATACTCACCTTTCCAAATTTGATTTACAAAGGAAATAAAATCTTTTACATTAATATCTTTATCATCTATTTTATAATTCATCATTTTTCATATCCTATCTAACTATTCATGATTTTATTAAACATTTATTTTAAATATATTTAATATATTAATAAAAACAATAACATTATTTTATACTTTATACATATATAATAAAATTATTACATAAATTATAATTTATTATTTAAAAAATTTAATATATAAAATAAAAAAGCGTCGGTAATCCGACGCTTTATATTAAGCATTTTCTTCTTCAAATTTTTTCATAAATTCAACTAATTTTTCAACACCTTCAATAGGCATAGCATTGTAAATTGAAGCTCTCATTCCGCCTACAGTTCTATGTCCTTTTAAGTTTACAAAGCCTGCTTTTGTAGCTTCTTCAACAAATTTTGCATCTAAGTCTTTGTCTCCAGTTACGAAAGGTACATTCATTAAAGAACGGTCTTCTTTTACAACTGTGCCTTTAAACATTTTGCTTTCATCAAGATAGTCATATAAGATTTTTGCTTTCTTTTCATTTAGTTCTTTCATTTTAGCAAGACCACCTTGTTTTTTAAGCCACTTAAATACTTTACCGCAAATGTAAATACCATATGCAGGTGGTGTATTAAATAGAGAATCATTGTCAGAATGAGTTTTATATCTTAACATTGTCGGAACTTTTTCATCAATTTCATCGTCTGATGGAATTAAATCTTCTCTGATAATTACTATTACTACACCTGCAGGACCTACATTTTTTTGTACCCCACCGTAAATGATACCATATTTTTCAACATCAACAGGTTCTGATAAGAAACAAGAAGATACGTCAGCAACCAATGTTTTTCCTTTTGTATTAGGTAATGTATGATATTTTGTGCCGTAAATTGTATTATTTTCACAAATATATACATAATCTGCATCTTCATCAATATCTAAATCAGAGCAGTCAGGAATATAAGAATAAGTCTTATCTTCACTTGAAGCAACTGCTTTTGCATTTGTATATTTTTTAGCTTCGTTATAAGCTTTTTTTGCCCATTGTCCTGTTATTATGTAATCAGCAACACCATTTTTTGTAAGATTCATAGGAATCATTGCAAATTGTTGGCTTGCACCTCCTTGTAAGAATAAAACCTTATAATTATCCGGAATATTCATTAATTCTCTTAAATCTTTTTCAGCTGTTTTAATGATGTCATCAAACCATTTTGAACGATGGCTCATTTCCATTACAGACATTCCGCTTCCATTGTAATCAAGCATTTCTGCCGCAGCTTCTTTTAATACTTCTTCAGGTAAAACAGCAGGACCTGCTGAAAAATTATATACTCTTCCCATTTTATAAAATCTCCTTTATCATTACTATATTATTATATTTGTTTAAATTTCATGAATAAATAATCCGCTTCTAAGTTTTGGTTCAAACCAAGTTGATTTTGGCGGCATGACCATGTTTGCATCTGCAACTGAGAATAAATCATCCATTGTTACAGGATACACTGCAAAAGCAACACCGTTAAAACTATCTGCTCTTTGTTCAAGTTCTTTTAATCCTCTTATTCCACCAACAAATTCTATGTTGTCACTTGTTCTTGGATCTTCTATATTAAGTACAGGTGCAAGAAGATTTTCTTGTAAAATATCTGCATCTAAACTTTTTACAGGATTTTCTTTGTCATAAGTTCCTTCTTTAGCTCTTAAAAGATACCACTTCTTATCAAGATACATTGAAAAATCATGTTTTTTATCAGGTTTTATTATATTTTCATCATTTGATACAATATCGAATTTTTCACTTACTTTATCTAAAAACTCTTCTTTGGAATAACCAGCTAAGTTTTTTACAACTCTGTTATAATCCATTATTTCAAGTTCATCACTATCAAATATTACAGCTAAGATATAGTTGTATTCTCTATCAACATTATCTCCTGCTTCTTCTCTTTTTCTTTTTCCTACTTCATATGAAGAAGCTGTTCTGTGATGACCGTCAGCTATATATAAATATTCAATTTTATTATAAAATTCTCTTACTTTTTCAACATCTTCATCTTTATCAACAACCCATAAAATATGACTTATTCCGTCTTCTGCTACAAAATCATATACAGGTTTATTGTTTTTTGTATATTCGGATATAAAATTATGTAAATCTTCGTTATGTCTGTGAGCGAAGAAAACAGGTTCTGTATGAGCCGAACAAGCCAAAAAGTTATTTATTCTATCAACTTCTTTTTCCGGTCTTGTAAACTCATGTTTCTTTATTATTCCCTTTTCATATTCGAAAGTGGAACAACATCCACAAATCCCCGTTTGAACTCTTCCGTTCATTATTTCTCTGTAGATGTAATAAACTTCTTTTTCCTCCCTGATTAAATAACCCTCATTCAAAAATTTATCATAATTTTCTTTTGCTTTTTCATAAACTTTTTCATCGTGTATATCTACACTGTCAGGTAAATCAATATCGGAGCGTACAATATGCAAGAAGGATTTTTCATCTTTACCCATTTCTCTTGCTTCATCTCTGTTCATTACGTCATAAGGTAGACAGGATACTTCTTTTGCATATTTTGCATCGGGTCTAACACCCTTAAATGGTTTTACTATTGCCATATTTTACCCCTCCTAAAATATTATTAAATTAAATAATATCATTACTTATATATAACTTCAAGAATTTTTAGAAAATTTTTTCATAAAAATAATGATTAATTTTCATTTTTATTCCATAATATAAATGTAAATCGTTTTATATCAATTTGACAAATATAATTGCTATTGATATAATTTAAAAATATTTAACATAATAAAAATAATAATAAAAATAGGAGAAAACAAATGAATATTGCAATCATGCCTGCCGCGGGCATTGGTTCAAGAATGGGAGAAGTTTGCAAAGAAATTCCAAAGCAATTTTTAAAAGTTTTTAAAAAACCAATTATGATATATACTTTAGAAGTATATGAAAAATGTAAAGATATTGATGCTATCATTGTAGTATGCCATAAAGACTGGATGGATTTCTTAAATAAAGAAATTTCAAAATCAGAATTAACAAAAATTAAAGCAGTTGTACCTGGAGGCGCTACCGGACAAGAATCAATTAATATAGGGATTCATGAGGCTGAAAAATTAATTACAAAGGATGATGATATAATCATTATTCAAGATGCTGTAAGAGCACTTGTAAGTACAGAATTAATTTCAAGAACCATAGATAGTGCAAAGAAATTTGGAGCAGCTGCAACAGCGGTTGAAAATTCATCTATATTATATAGATTGGATGAAAACAAGAAACCTTATGAATATATAGGAAAAGAAAAAATATTTTTAAGTCAAACACCTCAAGCTATTCAGTATAAAAAAATGATAGACACACATAAACTTGCAAAAGAAAAAGGAATTTTAGATACAAGTGCAACATGTCAGTTATTATTTGACTTAGGGGAAAAAATCCAATTTGTTCAAGGAGATCCTATGAACATTAAAATTACAGCAAAAGAAGATTTGAATTTTTTTAAAGAAGTAATAAGAGGAAGAATGGCAAAAGAATGGTTAAATAAAATGGATGAAGAAGATTATCTTCAAAATATATAAAAATTATATAATCAACAATCAAATGTAGCATCAAGTATCGATGTTACATTTATATTTTTAATCAGAGGAAAAAAATGGGTAATATAAATAATAAAGAATATTTAAAAACAAATAAAGATAAAGTTCTTAATGGACTTAAAATAATCCAATTTAATGCATTAAAAGAAATTGATAGAATATGTAAAAAATATAATATAACATATTCACTATCAGGTGGAACATGCCTTGGAGCAATAAGAGATAAAGGATTTATACCTTGGGATGATGATATCGATATTGAAATGATGAGAGATCAATATGAAAAATTTATGGAAGTAGCTCCAAAAGAACTTGATCCAAACACATATTATATGGTTTCGTATGATATTGATAAAAAATATCATAATACAACACCAAAACTAATGATAAAAGGAACTCAACTAAGAACAAGATTTTATATAAAAAGGAATTATGATAATCCAATTTGTGTCGATTTCTTTATATATGATTATGTACCAAATGATCCTAAAAAAAGGAAAAAGGTAACAACAAAAATATATAATTTACGAACATTAATGTTATTTAAATGGTTTGGCGTAACACCTAGAATACCAAAAAAATACGTTTCTTTCGTTAAACTAATATTAAAATTTATTCCTTTTAGACTTATACACTATTTACATGATAGTACTGTTAAGAAATATGGAAAAATTCCAAGTGATTGGATTTTAGAAACAGCAGTAGTAAATGGTAATTATGGTGGAATGCCTGTATCAGAAAGAAAAGAGCATATAGAAGTAGAATTTGAAAATCAAATGTTTCCTGTAATGAAAGGATATGATACTTATTTAAGAAGGTTTTTTGGAAACAGTTATATGAAATGGCTACCCCCTGAAAAAAGAGTTTCTCATCATAAATGGTCAGAAGCTAAATTTGGAAGATTTGTTGAAGAATACAATTTAGACATTCCTAAAGACTATGAAAAATATTTAATAATGAAACTTAATTCAGAAAGACTTGAACATGTAAAGAAGTTAAGTCTAGATATGTTAGATGAAATAAAAAGAATATGTGACAAAAATAATATAGATTATTTTATAACAGGTGATGATGCAATTGCAAAAGCTTATGGAATTGAAAATGAATATTCAAAATACTGGCGTAATGATATGGCTTTTGCAATGACACAAGAGAATTTTAAAAGATTTGATAAAATTGTCAAATCAGAATTAGACCCTAAATATTTTTATCAATCAAGAGAAACAGAAGATGATTATAAATTAATTTATCCTAAAATAAGATTAAATAATTCAATATTTAGAGATAATAAAACAGTACCTGCAGATATAAATACAGGATTATGGATAAATATAGTTATTCTTGCAAAAACTTCAAATAATGAAAATGAAAGAAAAAAACATTATAAAAAATTAAAAAAATTAAATTCATTAAT
>NZ_SPHL01000047.1 GCF_005844425.1 Anaerofustis stercorihominis
AGGACGTTTTTTATGTTTTTTATTTGAGGGAGTAGGATATTTAAGGAATTCTTTCTTAACAGGATGTATTTAAGGGAGTTTACTTTTCATAAGCTTTATTTTTTGTTTACTATTAAAATAAACAGTTTGAATTTTAAACAGTATAAGTGAATTTTTATGAATTATAATTATTACAAAATAATATTTTTTAATTCAAAAAATAATTATATTGAGGCAGAGAGTTCTTATAATAAACAAAATATCATATATAAATTATGAAAAAAACCGGCGTATTTAAACGTCGGTTTTATATAAAATTATTAAGTAAAGGGGAACAAATTAATTTTTATTTTAAACTATCAGTCCATTGGGTAATTTCTTCACTTGAAGGAGATGAAGGGAAACGATATCCTTCCATCCAGTTTCCGCCGTTTGCTTTTTCTTTAAGCAATTTACCGCTGTCTCCCAAATCTGATGAAGCGGAAGTACAGAAAGGTATTACGTTTTTGTCCGCAAAATCGTTTGCTTCCACAAATGTATCAACGGGCCAAGCCGCAATTCCCCACCAAATAGGGTAACCTATCAAAACATTTTCATAACTGTCCCAATTATCAATCGTTGTTGAAACAAGGGAAGTGTCTCTTAGAGATTCGTCTTCATGTTCTCTTGTAACTCTGGAATTGTCATCTGTCCAGTTTAAATCGCTTTCTGTGTATTCGTCTTGAGGTACGATTTCAAAAATATCGGCATCCAAATCTTCTGCGATTTGTTCCGCCACGTCTTTCGTATGTCCTTGTGCCGAGAAATATACCACTAGAGTTTCACCGTCTTTTAGCGAGTTTTCGCTTGATGTTAATGTGTCTTGAGTTTGGCTTGGGGGTTGTGATGCCGTGTTGTCGTTTGTGTTTCTGTTATTTACGAAAAGCAACAATGCGGCTGCAATAACCGCTACCACAACAACGGCAGCTATTATTTTTGTACTTGTTTTTTTCATTTTTTTTCTCCTTTTTTATTTTATTTTTTTTCTTCTTGTTTTTACCAATTCGTCAAACCATTCAACCATTCCCGGATCTTGATGATTAAAGAACAGGCTGTCGCTTGAATCCAGTTGTTTTATTTTATCCATATCTTCGTTTGTAAGTTCGAAATCGAAAATATCTATGTTTTCTTTCATTCTTTCAAAATGTGTTGTTTTAAGTGCTACTATAACTCCTCTTTGTATAAGCCATCTAAGAATTACCTGAGCAGATGTTTTAGCGTATTTTTTACCTATGTTTACCAAAGTTTCATTTGTAAACATATTATTTTTTCCCTCTCCAAAAGGTGCCCATGCTTCGATTTTTACTCCGTATTTGTTCATGTTTTCCTGAGCTTTGAATTGAGCATTCATTGGGTTTGTTTCCACCTGATTTACGGCAGGAACTACTTTTCTTTCAAAAAGGCAAATGTCGCTTAATCTGTCGGGATAAAAATTGGATACTCCTATTGCTCTTATTTTTCCTTCTTTGTATTTTTCTTCCAATGCTTTGTATGCACCGTAATAATCAGAAAAAGGCTGATGAAGAAGAACCAAGTCTATATATTCGCTTTGAAGTTTTTCCAAAGATTCTTCAATGGACTTTTTGCATTTTTCATATCCGTAATTGTCTATCCATATTTTAGTTGTGATAAATAAATCTTCTCTGTTTAATCCGCATTCTTTTATTGCTTCTCCCACTTCTTTTTCGTTAAAATAACTTTGAGCCGTGTCTATTCCTCTGTATCCTGCTTTTATTGCATCAAGTACGCATTGTTTTGTTTCTTCTTTCGGTATTTGATACACTCCGTAATTTAAAATGGGCATTTCTACGCCGTTGTTTAATTTTACATATTCCATTTTCTTTTTTCCTCCTTATAGTTTAAAATAAGTTTTATATATATTTATTTAGTGTTTTATCTATATTTTTTATTTTTGTTTTTAATAAAGTTATGTCTTATAAAGTAAAACTTTTCTTTAATTTTTATTATTTTAAGGAATTATTAAAGTTTTTTAACTTCAGAGTAAGAGTTATGTTATTTTTAGTCTAGTTTTTATGTTTTCTTTTATCAGCTTTAAAAGTTTTTTAATTCCTTTTTTTTTTTTATTCTGTTTGTGATAGTTGTTTAAAATAGTTTTAGTTTTATTCATTGACAATGAAATAATTTTTTATTACAATGAAAGAGTAACACTCGGGAGTAACACACGGTCAAGAGCTTTTTTATAAAAAAAATAAATATTTTTTTGAGGTAATTATATGGAAAATGAAAAAAATTTATATTCGATGAAGCAAACATGCATTAAAACGGGACTTACATATGATACTTTAAAATTTTATTGCAATGAGGGGTTAGTTCCCAACGTAAAAAGGAATAAGAGCAATTACAGGGTTTTCGACGATAATGACGTGGAATGGATAAATTCGCTTTCATGTCTTAAAAACTGCGGTATGAGCATATCGGAAATGAAAGAGTATCTTAAGTTGTGCCTTGAGGGAGAGGAAACCATTCCGAAAAGGCAAGCTATATTGGAAGTTAAACTTGAAGAATTGGAAAATAAAAAGAAAGAAATTCAAAAGAGCATAAATTACATACATTGGAAACAGAATTTTTATAAAGATGTTCTTGAAGGAAAGGTAAAATATTTTAGTCATTTAATAGATACAACAAAAGACAGCCATTAATGACTGTCTTTTTTATTAGATGTATTCTAAGAGATTTGTTTTAAACGTCCAAATTTTCGTTTAATTCCATTTGTGCGTATTTTTTTGTCTGTTCTTCCCTTGGAATGTAGTAACGTTTGTTTTTGTTCAAATTGTCTATAAGGTCGATTTCTTCGTCCGTAAGAGAAAAGTCGAAGATATTTATGTTGTCTTTGATGTGAGCAGGATTTTTGCTTCCCGGTATTACTATGTTTCCTGATTGAACATGCCATCTTAAAATGATTTGTGCCGGGTTTTTTTGATATTTGTCTGCCAAATCTTTAAATACTTTTTCGTTTATAAGTTTTTTGTCTCCATGTCCCAAAGGATACCAAGCCTGAATTAATATATCGTTATCTTTAAGGATTTTCTTAAGTTCGTTTTGAGGGAAATAAGGGTGAGCTTCAACCTGGATTACCGCAGGTTTTATTTCACATATCGAAAGAATTTCTTCCAAAGGCTTACCTTCAAAGTTTGATATACCTATTGATTTTACCTTTCCTCCTTTTACTGCTTTTTCCATCATTTTATATCCGTTGATGTAATCGCCGGCAGGCTGATGTAGAAGAAGGAGATCGACGTAATCGGTGTCGAGTCTGTTTAACATTTCGTCTATGGCTGTTTCTTTTGTGTAAACGGTTGGCCATAATTTTGACTCGAGAAATACTTCTTCTCTTTTCATTCCGCTTTTTTTGATTCCTCTTCCCACGGCTCTTTCGTTATGATAAGCGTTTGCTGTGTCTATTAAGTTATAGCCGTTGTTTAATGCGCTGATAACGGCGCTTTCCGCATCCTGCGGACTTAATAAAAATGTTCCCAGTCCCAAAGAAGGGATTTTGTTTTGGTCGTTTAGTTTAAAATATTCCATTATAATTTACTCCTTTTATACCGATAAAAGTTTTTTTTGTTAAAATTTAATCCGATTTTGAAATGCATTTTGTTTTTTACATATGCTCTTCCCAGAATTTTACAGCATTTTCTATCCATCCTTGCGCATTTGTTCCTTCCCCAAGACCGAATCCGTGGGAAAGACCTTCGAATATTTCGATTTTTGCATCTGTTCCGTTTCTTCTTATTCTGTTTGTTCTTTCCTGCATTATTCTGTAGTCTGCAATACCGTCATTTGTTCCCACAACCGAGTATGTCGCAGGTTCGTTTCCCGTTACTTCGCTTAAGGAAGTATACTGCATAATTACCGTGGAAGGTTTCGGATAATCTTTGTTTATAAAGTAATCGGTGCCGTAACTTCCAAGCCATGCTGCCATTCTTCCTCCTGCGGAACCTCCCCATACGGAATATCCAGAAGTATCTATTTTCAATTCATCTGCATTGTCAAAAATAAAGGATATCGCATTGGACAAATCTTCCATTGCTTTTTCGGGGTCCGGTCTGTATATTAATGCAAAAGCATTATATCCCTTTTTCGAAAGTTCCAGTGCATGGGGAAAACTGTCGTGCATTGCTCCGACGTACATAAATCCTCCGCCTGCGTTTAAAACGGCAAACTTTGAGTTTTCATTTCCTCTAAAGAAAAACAGTCCCGTGTTTTTCTTTTCGGGGTCGGCTTCCATTTCTTCTTTTGAATAAATATTATAAAAGATTTTATTGCCTTTTGTTGTTTGGTCTTTCATATAATTTACTATTTCAACGGTTTTGTTTGGATTTATGTTGTTATACCAAATGTATAAATCTCCCGCATTTTCGAGAGTCATGTCCTTTGGAATGTTTCTGTCAACGGGGAAAATAAGGTTTCCGAAACCTTCAAAAGCGTTGTCGTTTATGACGTCGTATACTTTTGTCTGTAAATTAAAAGCTTCGTTTGTATTATTATTGTTTTTCATTGTATTGCCACATCCTGCAAGAAACGGAATAAGAATTAAAAAAACTATTATGTTTAATGTTTTTTTCATTGTATTTGTTTATTTTTCTATAATAAGTTCTTTTTTTATTTTAGAAGCGGACGAATTGTCTACGACAGATTTTTTCAAATTCATTCCCGTAAGTTTTGCAAGTCTGGTTATAAGAAAAGTTATCGTTTCTTCCGTTCCTTTATCCGGTGCAGAACCTTGAGCAAAGAAATAAAGTTTTTTCCCTTTTAGGTTTTCCGCTTTCGGAAGCATATAGAGTCTGTCTATGAATGTTTTTAGCAAGCCTCCCACGCTGTACCAATAAACAGGAGAGCCTATAAGTAAGGTGTCATAATTTTTTATTATATCCAAAACTTCGTTTATTTGGTCATCTTCGTACACCTGTCCGTATTGAGAAATCTTGTAATCAGAAAGCTGAAGTTCATCGTGAGGGATGTTTTTTAAAACGTCTTTTCCGATTGAATAAGTATTTTGATTTTTTCTCGGACTTGTATTGATAAATAATATATTGCTCATTTTAATCACTACTTTCGATGTTATGATATACCCGTGAGTCGCTCCCGTGTCAATAGAAAAAATAAAAACTTGACCGTGTGTTACACACGGATTTTACAATAAGCTAAAGGAGATGATATTATGAAAAGAAAAATAATTATTTTATTTGTTGTTTTTATTTTAATTGCAGTGGTTTTGGTTTTAACGCTTTTGGAAAATGAAAGAACCGAAGAAGAACAAACGGAAGTTTTGACAGGCAATTCTTTGGGTGAGTTTATCACAGACAAAGTTTACAACTCTCCAAATGACGGAGAAATACATTATGGCGTATATTATCCAAAAGATTACGATTTAAACAAGGAGTATGATTTATATATTACTCTTCCCGGATATGAAGGACTTTATTTTCAGGGAGTTGGAGCGAATCTTGAAGCGGAAGATTTTGCTTTAAATGCAGTAAGAATGAGAAAGGACCTTATAGTCGTTGCACCACAGCTTGAAGATTGGGGAGATACTTCAGCAAATCAGACAATAGCTTTGATAGAGTACTTTAAATCAAATTACAACATAGACAAGGTTTTTGCCAACGGTTATTCCGCAGGAGGAGAGACTATGTCTTTGGTTATGGAGAAAAGAGCCGATTTGATTGACAGATATTTGCAGGTTAGTTCAAAGTGGGACGGGGATTTTGAAATGACGGTAGAAAATGAAGTTCCCGTTTATTTTGTCATAGGACAAAATGATGAATATTACGGAAGCGAACCGACAAAAGATGCGTATTATACGTTGTATTCGATGTATCAAAGGAAAGGTTTAAGTGAGGAAGAAATAGATGAAATATTGATTTTGGATATTAAAAAAAGAGAATATTTCCTTGAAAGAGGATTTGATAACGAACATGGCGGAGGCAGTTTAATTGCTTATGATGAAGATATAATGAAATGGTTATTAAATGATTGATAATATATTTTATAGATTGAATAGTTATTTCATATTTATGGTATAATTTTATAAAGAGTTTGGAGAAATTTTTATGGAAAGAAGTTCAATTATAAAAGATTATTTTATTCTTTTACTTGATAAAAAAGGGAATATGCCTTTATTATATCAAAAGGAATCCAATGCGGGTTTTGTTGCTGCCGGGATTTTTGATTTATTATTTTCGGGAATAATAAAGTTAGAAAAAAATGAAATTACCGTTATTAATCCTCTTTACGGAAAATTGACATATCTTTATCCTTTATATGATTATTTAAAAGAAAAGCCAATGAAAATCGAAAAAGCAGTAAATGATTTTTGCACCGGAAACGACTTTAAGGAACTTGTAAGCTGTGTGTCAGAATCTCTTTACAGCGAAAAAAAAGTCATAAAAACAAAGGGTGGTTTCTTTGGTAAAAAAACTCTTTACATACCAAAAGATGATTATAAAACTTATCTTATAGATAACATTAAAAATGTTATTACATGTAAGGAAAACATAAATATGGAAGATGTTTCTCTTATTTGTGTTTTAGATGAAACGAAAAACTTAACGAAATACTTTTCAAAATATGAAATGGCAGAGTTTAAAGTAAGACTTAAAGAGATTAAGAAAAGTGAAGAAAATAAAGAATTAATTGGTGTAATAAACACTATTTCTTATACGATTTCTGCTATTAATGTTAATAATATATAAGGGGCGTTGCCCCTTAAACTCCGTATTTAAGGGCTGTCTGCCCTTAACAACCCGACATCAAGGGGCGTTGCCCCTTAAACCCCACGACTTTTTTATTCGCCTAAAAAAGTCGAATAAAAGGGCGCCACTGGGCGTGGAGCCTTATAACGCATCGGGATTTCATGGAAAATCTACCCGATTTTCCTATGAACCGATGCTACCCCGAGCCGACCTGTTTATACGTTTTATTAAAGGGTGGGGAACAAAGCTGTAAAATTATAGTTTTATTTTTATGTTTTTATGTTAGTGTGTGGGACATTATGGTGAAATAGAGGGGTCGTTCTTTATGATTTTATGTAGTAAGGTGGGAATTTTATGGGATTCTTTCTTAACAATCCGTATTTAAGGGGTGCTACCCCTTAAGAACCCCGCCATATTTTTGCTAAAGCCCAAAAATATGGGAAAAAGGCTTTCACTCACACGCCGTGAAGGCTTATAACGTGGTCGGATTTTCTAAAAATCTCTACCCGAGATTTTTGAAACGACCACTACCGCTACCCAATCTTATTATTATTTTGTGGAGTGGGACATGGGTGTTAAATCAAAGTTATGACTTTGTTTGAATGGTTTAATGTAAAATATTTGAACATAGTGGTGAAATATGAGGGCAGTATTTTTTAATGTTTTTATATAGTGAGGTGGGGCAAAGCAATTAAATTAAATTAAATTTATGACTTTGTTTGAATGGTTTAATGTAAAATATTTGAATATAGTGGTGAAATATAGGGCAGTATTTTTAATGCTTTTATATAGTAAGGTGGGACATAAAAGTTAAATGTAGAGGTAGTGGTTTATGATGTTTTATGTAATATGGTGGGGTATGGGTGTTAAATTGAAGTTATGACTTTGTTTAATATGTTTTATATAATTAATAGAATATAGAATTGAAATGCGGATTTCCTTTTTGATACTTTTTATATGAGGGAGTTGGGCATTATGGTGAAATAGAAGTTTTGTTTTTTCATGTTTTTATGTAAGAAAGTGAAACATCGTTGTGAAATAGGGGGTAAGTGTTTTATCATTTTTATATTAAATAGTTTGGGTGTTATGATGAAATTTAAGTTTATATTATGTTGATATACTGTTTTGTTTTATTTAATTTTTAATATTATTACAAATAAAAAAAGACTTGTTCCCAAGTCTTTTTAATTTACTATATGTTCGCTTTCTTTTTCTTTATTCCACAAATACCATGGCACGAATGCTACAAAAGCAAGGGCAATACATATAAATGTAATTATTGCTACACTTCCAAAGTTACCCGCAAAGGCATTTATTTTGGCAGGGATATAGCACATTATTTCGTTTATGTAGTTCTTTTGGCTTACGAAAGAAAGTAGTCCATTTAATAAAAGCACAAAGAATATAAATACACCGTAATGCACAACGGATTTTATATGTTTTATGTTGTGGTAATCCACAAATGTAAAATAGATAAGTGAAAACACAACGAAGATATTACATATAAAGAACTGGTAAAATCTAAAATGCGTATAGCCATATCCTCCAAAATCGGCAAAAATAAGATTTATTATTGAAAAGAAGGATATGAAGTAAAACAAATCGTAAAAAATTTGTTTTCTTGAAAAGAACAGTAATATAGAAAGCACCATTGCAATAAATGTAAAATCAAAGGGGATTGCATAAATGATGTTTTGTTCTCCACTTATGGCATATGCCCAGACGATATATATCATCTCAAAGAAAAATGCAAAAAATGCCATAAAAATATAATACCATCTTCCTGAAAAATTTCTTCTTATTGTTCTTCTTCTAAGAAACATAAAAAGACAAATTAGAATACATACCCCTATCCATATAAAATGAAAAAGAGAAAATCTTGTAAATATGTTTGCAGTATTTTCGACGCTTAAAAAATTCATATTTTTCTCCTTAAAGTTCAAGTTGAATGTTTTAAATAATTATAACATATAATATAAAATTAAAAAAATTTTTATTGCAATTTTATTTTATTGGTGTAAACTTAAATAAAAAGGGCATTTTTAGGGAGGTGCGACATGAACAAAAACACTATTTGGCATAATATCGATCCAAAAAGGATTAGTGCCGACGATTTTATTGCTTATATAGAAATTCCAAAGGGAAGTAATGTAAAATATGAACTTGATAAAGAAACAGGTCATATTATTGTTGATAGAATTTTATACACATCAACACATTATCCGGGAAATTACGGTTTTATTCCAAGAACATACGGAGATGACGGAGACCCTCTTGATGTAATAGTTCTTTGCAGCGAAAGTATTTATCCTACAAGTTTGATAAGATGTTATCCTATTGGAGTACTTAATATGATAGATGACGGAGAAAATGACGAAAAGATTATTGCAATACCATTCAATGATCCTACATATAACTTCTGTAGGACAGTAAATGATCTACCAAGTCATATTTTTGATGAAATACAGCATTTCTTCAGCGTATATAAAACACTTGAACATAAGGAAACCACAGTTGAAAAAGTTCTTGGGGATACAGATGCAAAAGATGTAATAAGAAGAGCAATTAAAAATTATAATGAAAAATTTGAAGAATAAGCCGTTATACGCGGTTTATTTTTTTATTTTGTGTTTTAAGGAGTTTTAAATTTAATAAAAATATATAAAAGAAAACTAAAAGGTGCATAATAAGATTTTATGTATATATTTAGTTTTTATTTTTATTCATTATTATATTTATATAAATTTATAATTTTATATTATTTTATATTTTTGATTTTTAATATATAATTTTATATATTAAATTATTTTAGATTTTTCTTGGTTTGAAAAATTATTATAGAAATATTTTTTATTATTAATTAAATAAATATATTAAGATAAATATCCTTTAAAGTAAAATTTAAGAAAAAAAATTAAAATTTTTTTTATATTTTTTTTTCAGATTTATATAAAAATAACGTTAAAAATAAGAAAAAATCAAAAAAAAATTTTTCCTTAAAAACCGCATTATAAAAGGGGTTTTAGAGGGTGGTAAAAAAAAAGAAAAAAAGTTTTTAAATTTGCTTGACATTTTTAATGTTTTACTGTATTATATCTCTTGTGTTCAGTCGAGGTGTAGCGCAGTTGGTAGCGTACGTGGTTTGGGACCATGGGGCCGGGGGTTCGAGTCCCTTCACCTCGACCATTAATTTTTAAAGGACACTGACAAATTTTCTTTTTTTTATTTATTTATTGGTAAGGGCCTTTAGCTCAGTTGGTTAGAGCATCCGGCTCATAACCGGACGGTCCGGGGTTCGAGTCCCTGAAGGCCCACCATTTCTTAAGAAGTATTGATATCAATACTTTTTTTTATTTTATCAAAAATATTTTATCGGTATTAAAAGGCTTATAAAGCCTTTTTTTATTTTTATGTATTTGTTTCTGTTTTGAGGGTTTATAAGATTAGTAATATAAAGTAAATAATAAAATAACAATTGTATAATTAATACAAAAAAATAAAAGCATCTTATATATGGTATTTTAATTAGTTATTTTTTATATATAAGCTTTATAATAATTTAAACATTAAAGTTAAATTTAATTATAATGTTTTAGTTTATTATAAAAAATATCCTTTTTTTATATTAATATTTAATACATTACATAACAATAATTATAATATTATCTTACATTAAACTACCATGTCCTACTTCTCTATATAAAACCAAATAATTAGGCAGGCTTAGGGTAGCTTTTTCGCCAGTAAAAATCGGGTAGAGTTTTACGTAGGCGTCAAAAGCGTTAAGGCTCCACGCCCAGTGGCGCCCTTTTATTCGACTTTTTTAGGCGAGTAAAAAAGTCGTGGGGTTCTTAAGGGGTAACACCCCTTAAATACGGGTTGTTAAGGGCAGACAGCCCTTAAGTAAGGGGTTTAAGGGGCAAAGCCCCTTTGTATTGAGTTCTAAAGGAACACCACTTAAATACCCACCCCTTACATTCAACGCTAAATTATGTGAGGTTGGGGTAGCATTCCAGCACTAAAAATACGGGTAGTATTTTTAGTAAGCTTCGGAATGCGTTATAAGCCTTCACGGCGTATGAGTGAAAGCATTTTATCCAGTATTTTTTGCTTCGGAAAAATACTGGTCGCTCTTTAGAGCGAAACCCTAAAACCCCACGCCAAGTGGCGCCCTTTTATTCGACTTTTTTAGGCGAGTAAAAAAGTCGTGGGGTTTAAGGGGTAACACCCCTTAAATACGGGTTGTTAAGGGCAGACAGCCCTTAAGTA
>NZ_SPHL01000048.1 GCF_005844425.1 Anaerofustis stercorihominis
GATTTTGACAATGATGTATTTGAAAATACTTCATATAAATATTTGAAAACATCAAGGAATTTAAAAAGTGTAAGAATTACAAGAGAATTTTTCTTATATTTGTATAAGAAATTTAAGATATTGATGTATACTACAAATGATATTTACGAGTTTATGGAAAATATTAGAAATGAAAGTGATGTTGAAATAAATTATTTTACAGTAAGACTTGCACTTGATATAATGAAAGAAATGAATATATTGAATTATTCTCTTAAAAATGATAAACTTAGTCTGTCGTTTAATAAGATAACAAAAAAATCAGACATAAATAATACTAATATAATGAAAAAATTAAATTTTAGATTGGGGACATATTAATGGATTTAAAGAGTAAAATTAGAGTAATTGAAGATTTTCCAAAGGAAGGAATAAGTTTTAAAGATATAACAACACTTATAAAAGATAAAGATGCTTTAAAAGAAACAATAGACAGACTTTGTGACTATATTCCAAGTGATGTAGATTTAATTGTAGGACCAGAATCAAGAGGTTTTATTTTCGGAACTGCTGTAGCTTATAAAATAGGTGCAGGTTTTGTTCCTGTAAGAAAGCCTGGTAAATTACCTGCTGAAACATTAAGTTATACTTATGACCTTGAATACGGCACTGATACAATCGAAATTCACAAAGATGCTATAAAAAAAGGTGATAAAGTTGTAATCATAGATGACCTTATTGCAACAGGTGGAACTTTAGAAGCGAGTGCAAAAGCTGTTGAAATGCTTGGGGGAGAAGTTGTTGCAATAGTTGCATTAATGGAACTTACAGGTTTAAATGCAAGAGATAAATTAAAAGCATACGATGTTCATACATTGGTTGAATATGAATTTTAAATAGGAAGTGAGTTTTATGGATTATTTTATGATGTCGCCACAGATTCTTAATTCAATATATCTATGTTGTGTGTATGTGGCTTTGGTTGGAATAATTATTTTTGCTTTACTTAAAATAAGAAGAATAAAAATAAATAAGGGTAAACCGAATTTAGATGAAAATATAGTTCAAAATAATAACCCTTCAATTTTAACCTTAAGTTCTAATAAGTTAAGTAAATCTTTAACTGTAAGATACTTTTCTATTTTTACTATATCAGGTTTCTTACTTGTATTTGGATTTATGGGAATGCAGACACTTAAAAATAACATCACAATGAAGCCAAGTTTTGTTATAAGTGTACTGCTTGGTTTTACAGGACTTGTTATTTTTGCTCTTGTTGAATATGCTGTTGATTTAATGGTTAAACATGATGCTATTTTCTCTGCAAATACGGTTGGTTTAGAAGCTTTGGTTTACAAAGATATAAAAGCCAAAAAAGGCGGTACGGGAAAAATAAGACTTTCAATAAATGATAAAGTTGTTGAATTTGATGCCGTAACAAATGCTGAAGTAACCTTGAGAAAAGGTGCAAAAGTAACTATAACAAATTCGCTAAGCGATACCAGTGTGGTAGTAGAATAAAAAAAACGCCTTTTTAGGCGTTTTATTTTTTTAATAAAGAAATATATTCATGTTCTTTTCTTTTTATTATTTTTGATATTTCTTTTATATATATATTTGTATCTTTTGTTGTATCAACTCTATATGTTTTATCTTCATTTTTTACATATACTTTTCCTGCCCCACCGGCGCCAAGAGCAATTACACTACTTTTATTTTTCATTGTTTTTATGTTGTATATACATTCTCTATCTTTTTTTGCAAATCCAACATTTTCTCCCATACATAAACTTTGCTTTTGTTTGTACAAATAGTATGGATTATATTTATTTTCTTCAAGCAAATCAAAGCATTTCTTTTGAATAGAATAAAAATTTTCATTTTCAAATTTTATATGTTTTAATTCGCTTGCTCTTTTAAGTGCAAGTGTATGTATTGTTATATTGTCTGCATTTAAATCTACAAGTGTTTTTACTTCATCAAAAAAGGATATAATATCTTCTTTGTTTAATCCCATGATTAAATCACAGTTAGTAATAAAGTCGTATTTTTTTATAAGTTCAAAAGATTTAAAGAATTCTTCTTTTTTTATTCCTCTGTTACATAAATTTAAAACATCTTCATTAAATGACTGCGGGTTTAGGCAAATTCTTTTTACGTTGTTTTCTTTTAATATTTTTAGCTTTTCTTCTCTTACGAGGTCTGCTCTTCCAAGTTCAAAAGTAAATTCAATATCTGTATTTATATATTTATTTATATTTTCCATTAACATTTTAAGATTATATTCGTTTAGTATTCCGGGAGTTCCTCCTCCTATATATATGGAATCTAGTTTGGTTTGTGTTTTATCTAAAATGTTGCTTATGGATTTTATTTCTTCTATTAAGCATTTTGTATAATCTGTTAGAATGCTGTTTTCTTCTTTTAATATTGTTGAAGGGAAAGAACAGTAAGAGCATCTTTTGGGACAGAAGGGAATATGGATATATAAACTTGCCAAATCATCGTTTATAAGTTCTTTTTGTGTTTGCTTTGTTTTAATTAATAGTTTTATTTTATCTTCTCTTACAAAATAGTATTTTTTTAGAATATGTATTATTTCTTCCTTTGATTTGTCTTTATACATATTTAAAATGTTAATGGGTTTTACTCCTGTTAAAACTCCGTAAGGGAATGATTTTTTTGTTTCTTCTTTTAAAACTTTATAAACAAGTCTTTTGGTGGTATTTTTTTCAGATATTTTAATTTCTTCTTTATAGATATTGTTTTTATACTCTAAATAAATAAAATTACCCTTTGAGTATAATTTCATATAGATATTCTTATACTCTTCAGGGTAAAATATTTGTAATATTTCACGAACGTGAATTTCTTTTATGTTATTGTCTGTTGTTATATTCATTTATGCTCTGAAAAATCCGTTTAGTTTCTTTTCCTCTTCTATTGTTGTAGGTTCTCCATGTCCTGATAGAAGAGTGTAATTTTTATCAAGAGTATAAATTTTATTTCTAATTGAACTTTCAAGCTCAGTAATGCTTCCACCATATAAATCTGTTCTTCCGATTGAGCGGTAGAATAAAGTATCTCCACAGAAAATTACGTTTTCGTCATCTATTTTATAACAAACCCCGCCTTTAGAGTGTCCCGGAGTAAAAATAACTTCGATTGTGCTTCCTTCAAAGTCTATTTTTTCTTTGTCAAAAACAAATTCATCTGCATCTTTTATTGTGATATTCATTCCCATCATAAGAGCTGAACCGTTTTTATTTGGGTTAGAAAGCATTTCGCTGTCATTTTCATGAATATATACTTTGGCACCTGTTGCCTCTCTTACCATATCAACTCCTGCAATGTGGTCAAAATGCCCGTGTGTTAAAAGTATTTTTTCAATGTTTAAGTTCTCTTTTTTTATATAATCAATAAGTCTAGTATCGTTATGACCGGGATCTATTATGATTGATTTATCATTTTTTGTTACAATATAACAATTTGTGCCTACGGGGCCAAGTTGAAAAGCTCTAATATCCATTTTATTTTTTCCTTTCTTCAAGTTTACATAGAATACAGCTCCCTTTTGTAAGAAAGCTTTCTTTTTTATAATATTTTACCATATCAGGGTCCAGTTCTTGTAAAATTGCCATATGTTTTTTACAAAGAGTTTTTCCGTAGTTTTCAAGATATCCTTTAGGAATATCTGTTTCGTATAATAAAGGTTCTCTTTGAATGTCTTCTTCACATATTACAATCATATAAGCTTGATCTTCATCGCTGTAATCCGTTACAAATTTAAAAGATATGTTGTTTTTTGTAAAATATTCGACCAAATAAGTTTGAATTGCATCATCTGTCATTTCGCTTACTATTACTTTTTTTATTGGTAATGTATTATTTATTTTTTCTATAAAATAAGTAACAGATTTTGTATCGGCTATATCACCCTTGAAATAACAATATATCTCGTCTTCAAATACTCCAAGAATTCTTTTTGTTTTACAGATATTATCTATCATTAAATCGTTTTGTAAAAATTCATGAACGTCTAATCTTTCTTCACCCATAATAGTTACTCCTTGTTGTTAGTATCGTATATGATGGTAACGGGTCCGTCGTTATTTATTTCTACAAGCATATCCTCCCCGAATTCACCCTTTTTAACGTCAATGCCTTCTTCTTTTATTCCATCCATAAAATATTCATAAAGTTCGTTTGCTTTTTTAGGCTCCATTGCTTTTGTAAAGCTTGGTCTGTTTCCTTTTTTTGTGCTTGCGGCAAGAGTAAACTGAGATATAACAAGCATACTTCCGTTTACTTCTTTTATTGATAAATTCATTTTACCTTGGTTATCTTCAAATATCCTTAAATTTGATATTTTTTTTATTAAATAATCAGCATCTTCAAATGTATCATTTTCTTCTGCACAAAATAAAACATTAAAACCTATTCCAATTTCGGAAATAACTTTGTTATTAACGCTTACTTTTGAATTTTTTACTCTTTGAACAACAGCTTTCATAAATTTTTACCTCTAAGATATAAAATTCTTCAAATTTTAACAACGAGTTATTATACCATTTAAGAATATGAAAGTCCACAAAATAAAATTTATTTAATTTTAATTTTATTTTACGCTTTTAAGGAATTATACTATAAAATCTTTGTAAAACATATAGTTTAAACGCACTTTAATAAAAGCATAATGCTTGAAAGAAGCCTTGTTTTTTGGTATAGTTATCACAAGTGAGGATTTTTATGAAAAACATTATTTTAGCTTCAAAATCACCGAGAAGAAAAGAAATTTTAAGTATGCTAAATTTTCCTTTTGATGTTATTGTTTCTGATTGCGATGAAGAATTTGATTCACTATTATCCATTGAAGAGAATATAAAAAACGTTGCATATCAAAAGGCTTTAAGCGTATTTAAAAATCATAATGACAGTATTGTAATAGGTGCGGATACGGTGGTCTATTTAGATAACGAAATACTTTTAAAACCAAAAGATAAAGATGATGCAAGGAATATGTTAACAAAGCTGTCAGGTAAGTCTCATTATGTTATAAGCGGGCTTTGTGTTATGAATAAAGACAAAGTTGTAAAGACTTTTACAAAGACAGTTGTTACATTTAAAACAATGACAAATGAAGAAATAGAAGAATACATAAATACGTCTGAACCGTACGATAAAGCCGGAGGGTATGCCGTACAAGGACTTGCAAGCAAGTTTATCAAAGAAATAAACGGTGATTACTTTAATGTTGTTGGGCTAAGCATAAGTACACTTTATGATATATTAAAAGAGTTTTAAGATATGAAAGATGATAAAAATATTATTAATGAAATAGAAGAAAAAATGAATAGAGAAGGAGTTGTCAGTTTAAGTGATGAACAGCTTTTATCTTTATTAATAAGGAAAGGTGATTCAACCAAAAGTGTGATTGAGTTATCGAAAAATATAATAAGAAGATACGGTAGCTCCTTAAGCGATTTAGTGGGTATAACCAAAGAAGAATTGATTAAAGATAATCCCGGGATGACAGATTTAAAAGCAACAACTCTTTTATGTTCCATTGAAATGGGCGCAAGAACTTATTTAAAAAAAGAAAAAGCCAAATATATTTTTTGTACCCAAGATGTTTTAGATTTGTTAAGTTATGAGATGTCGTTTTTAAACGAAGAACATTTTAAGGTAATTCTTCTTAATACAAAGAATATGATTATAGATAGTATTTTAATTTCTGTTGGAACGATAAATACATCTTTGGTTCATGTAAGAGAAGTATTTAAAAATGCAATAAAAAAGAATGCAAATTCTATTATACTTGTACATAATCATCCAAGCGGGAATTCTATGCCATCAAATGAAGATAAAGTTTTGACAAAAAGGCTTTGTGAGGCAGGAGAGCTTCTTGGAATAAAGGTTTTAGACCATGTAATAATAGGTAAAGATAATTACTTTTCCTTTATGGAAGAAAATATGATATAATAATATATTATTTATTCTAAGGTTGGAGTAAGATATGAACGAAGATTTTGTAAGTGTAATTATTCCCGCAGCAGGCAGAGGAACCAGAATGGGGAAAAGTATCAATAAACAATATATTTCACTTGATAATAAAGCTATACTTACCCATACAATAATGGCTTTTGATAATTGTCCATATATTGATGAAATTCTTGTTGTTGTTGCCGCAAATGAGGAAAAATTATTTAAAAATACAGTTTTAAAAGAATATAAAATAAAGAAACCATATAAAATCGTTGTTGGAGGAAGTACAAGGCAAGCTTCTGTATACAATGCAGTAAAAAAAGTAGATAAAAAATGTACTATTATTTCTGTACATGATGGAGCAAGACCTCTTATATCAAACAAAGAAATAATTAACACTGTTTTAGGTGCAAAAAAATTTGGAGGCTGTGTACTAGGGGTACCTGTAAAAGAAACGGTAAAACAAGCTGATGAAAAGGGTTTTGTTTCTGCAACAGTAGAAAGAAGTACACTTTATAATATAAGAACACCACAGGTTTTTAAAGCTGATATTTTAAAAGCAGCTTTTGAAAATGCTGAAGAAAAAGGAATACTGGGAACTGATGATTCATACTTGGTAGAACAATATGGCTTGAAAGTAAAGATAATCAAAGGTTCTTATAATAATATAAAAATAACAACACCGGAAGATTTAATCTATGCTCAAGAGATTTTATCCAGCAGAAAATAGGGGGTAAAAATGAATATAAACAACCAAAAAATTGTTGAGTTATTTTATAAGATGTTAAAGGTTAGAGTTTTTGAAGAAAAACTTGCCGATTTATATGAACAAGGAAAAATACATACGAATTTATATTTATCCATAGGGCAAGAAGCCGTAAGCGCAGGAGCTATGGCAGCAATAAACGGAAAAGATAAAGTTTTTACTTCTCACAGAAACTTTGCTGCTTCAATATGTCTTGAAATGGATATAGAAAAAATGTTTAGAGAGATAATGGGAGTTGACGGAGGATATACTGATGGTATAGCAGGTCCCGGATATTTCGCAGATACAGAATCTGATATCTATGGAGCTTCTGCTCTTCCTGCAGGAAATGTTTCTGTTGCAACTGGTGTTGCAATGGGAGAAAAAATACACCATACAAATAATATTGTAGTATCTTTTATAGGAGATGGCGCAGTAAATGAAGGTGTATTTTCTGAAAGTGTAAATATGGCTTCAATGTTCAAACTTCCTATTATTTATCTTGTTGAAAATAATGCTTATGCAAAAGGACAAAGTTTTGCAAAAACATCAACAGTAAAAGATATTGCATCTCGTGGCAGTAGTTTTTCAATTCCGGGAATTATTGTTGACGGAAATAATGTTCTTGATATGTATGAAGCAATGCTTACAGCGGCAAGTTATGTAAGAGGAGGGAAAGGACCTATTATCCTCGAAGCTAAAACTTATCGCTTCAGTGGTCACCATTTGGCAGATAAAGCTTTATACAGAAGTTCAAAAGAACTTAGAGCATGGCTTGAAAAATGTCCTATAAAGCAATTAAGTAATTATATGCTTAACAATATGGTAGGCGTTGACGATGATCTTCAAATGATGAAAGACAGCATTTCCAATGAAATGGACAGTATCATAAATAAAATATTAAGCGAAAAAGAAATTAAAAAAGAAGAAATAAAAGAAAAAGAAGAAGAAAAAATATCAAAGAAAACTCAAATTGAAGAGGAACTAAAAGCTTTACTAGAACAAAAGGAATTTTTAAAACAAGCCGATACGTCTGTTATGATAGAAGAACCAAAACTTAAATCTTCAATTCAATTTGATGATGAAGAGTTATTTGGTGATGAAGAAGAAATAAGAGCAAATGATAAAGTGTTTGAAGAAATAAGACAGCTTAAAAATATTTTCCCTGAAAGAGATGATTCTCCTAAAGAAGAAATTAAGGTTGAAGATATATTAAAAAATGGACATACTCATACTTTAATATCAAATACTGATGGTTTTGCAGATGTTGATTTTAGAGACAGCTTAAAGAAAAAAGCTGAGAAAAATGCAAAATACGAAGAGGAAGATATTGTAACAGAAGAAGAGAAAAAATATATTGCTGACGCCGAAACTGTTCTTGATAATATATTTAAAGAAATAGACGAAGAAGAAAAAAAATATCAAGATGAAAACAGTGCAGGACAAGATGATGAACTTTATAATATTGTAGATGGATATGAAGATGAGGATATCCAATATGTAAATTCTTCTTATGATGATAGTGAAGATTATGAAAGCCTTAGAACGCAACATGAAAGCAATTATAATGAAGAGGTAATAGAAAATAAACAAGAAGAACCTTTTGATGAGGAAAAAGCTTTGCTTGAATATAATGTTGACGATGAAATAATCAATGAATACATGAGAAGAGTAAATGACAGTATAAATCAAAAAGAAGAAATTCCATCCAAACCTTTTAGTATGCCTGATAATAGTGATGATAACATAATAGATATAAGTGACGGAGACAGTTCAAATAATATCTCCAAACTTCATAACATGCTTAAAATAGATACAGATGATGACTCTGAATTTGATTTCTTTGGGGAGGATAAATAATGATAGAATTAACTTTTAAACAAGCTATAAAAAATACTCTTCTTTACGAATTAAGAACAAACAGAAATAGTGTTTTTGTATCTCAGGATATTGGTGTTTTTGGGGGAGAATACAAAGTTAGTAAGGGATTTGATGTTCAAATTCCGGAAGAAAGAATTATAGAAGTTCCGGTAAGTGAAAATGCTTATATAGGTTCAAGTGTTGGACTTAGTTTAAATGGATTTAATGTAATAACAGAAGTTCCGGGATGTAAATTTTTACTTAGATCTCTTGATCCAATCGTAAATTATGCATCAAAACTTCCTGCAATGGGAACTAATATACCGGGAAGTCTTCTTATAAGATGTCCTATTGGTTATAGCGGTTATACGGGTATACAAGATAATGAATCTATTGAGTCTGTTCTTTCATATTTTCCTGGAATAAAAGTTCTTTATCCTTCAAATCCAAAAGATGCTATTGGAATGCTTAGAAGTGCTTTTATGGAACACGAACCTGTAATATTTTTTGAAAATAAAAATCTATATGATACAAAAGGTGAAATAAGCGAAACCAAAGAAGAAAAAATTCCTTTGGGTAAAGCTAATATTACAAGAGAAGGAACAGATATAACAGTTATTGCTTACGGCAGTATGGTAAAGGAAGCAATGAAAGCAAGCGATGTTGCATATATGAGTAATGTAAAAGTTGAAGTGATTGACTTAAGAACAATAAAACCTATCGATTTTGATACAATTATAAAATCTGTTAAAAAGACCGGTAGGGTGATTATTATATCTGAAAGTTATAAGAGCTGTTCTGTTGGAAGTGAAATTGCAGCAACTCTTGCAGAAGGAGAAGCTTTTGATTATTTAGAAGCTCCAATAGTAAGAATGTGCAGTGATGATAAATTCCTTCCTTTTAATCCAGATAAAGCAAAAGAAATTCTCCCAAGTTCAGGAAAATTATTAGAAAAAATAATGCAATTGGTTGAATACTAATTCAGAAAGGGGTATACATATGACAAACTTAGGAAATTCAAAACAAAAAGCAAGTCCCGCAACAAGAAAGTTAGCTAAAGCTTTGGGAATTGATTTATCAGATATCGAAGGAAGCGGCGAAAACGGACGTATTGAAGCTAGTGATATTGAAAAATATTTAAGAGATAAAAAGAAAGTTGATAATGAAATATCTGATGATGTTTTTGTAAAAAAAATGAATGAAGATGACGAGTTCAAGATTTTGGAACAAAGAATAAATATGATAAACAGTGAAGAAGATATAGATAACTTTGATGAAGAATCGAACGCTATATATACAAATACAAATACACAAAAACCTTCAAAAGAAATAGACAATGCAGATTCTGATATAATTCAATTTATGATAAAACATCAAAATGATATTTATGATGATGAGGGAGAAGCTCCAAAAGATATAATTGTAAATTACGATCAAAATTCAAATACTATAACAAGTGAATATACAACACCTGAAGAAACAAGAGAAGAAAGAGAAGAAAAAAGCGATAGTATTGAAAAGATGAACAGAGACGAACAAGCTCAGTATTCTCCAATAATTGAAGAAGTTGTTTCTAAAGAATTTGATGAGGAAGGTAAAGAAATTCCTGTTGTTCCTGTTGAAAATAATGTAGTTCATCAAGTTGTTGTTCCTTTTGAAGAAGATCCTGATGATTATCCTGATACTGAAAGAGAAATAAATGAAAGTTTTGGAAGAAGAGTAATAATAACATTAAATGATGACACAAGCAGTTCTGTTGTAATTAATAAAGAACCTGTAGATGTTGAAGAAGAAGATACAAAACAAAATCAAGTTGTAATTGAAACTCATACACATAATTCTGTAAGTATGGGAATAAAAGCTCATTTGAATTTAGTAAAAGAAATGTTAGCTTCTTACTCTGATTTAAGTGAAAGAAAAGTTTTTAATACAATAGTAAAATCTATCGTATTTTCTCTTGATAAAGTAAAAATAGATTCTTTTACAGGAAAAATAAAAATTTGTAAATTCCATAATAATGAACTTACAGAAAAGAAAATTGAAGGTGTAAATGAACTTACTGTAAGTCAAATGGATAAAAATATGGTAGATATTGAAGATGGAGAAGATATTGATTATATTATTACGGATATGACTCCTTTGAATATTGATTATTATTATCCTAAAGCTTTTGAACAAAAGGTTGATATAACAGTATTAATTAAAGAAGATTATGTAAAAGTATATATAAATGCATGCGAAGATTTAATGAGCAGCATACAATGTGCAAAGAGGGTTTTTAACAAAAAAAGGGGATAGCGTTCATAC
>NZ_SPHL01000049.1:0-341 GCF_005844425.1 Anaerofustis stercorihominis
GATGCATACATTAAGTTTTTACATAATTACCCTATTTTTAAAAACAAGGCAATATTTACATATTCTTATGATTTTGAAAAAGGAATTTTTAAAGAAGAAATAGAGAAAAAACTTAAAGAAAATAATATAGATATTAAGCTGTCATATTCAAATGTAGGCAAAGAAGTACATAAATTATTTAGATATAACATAAATTTTATAAAAAAATTAACGGCTAACTTTATTACCCTTATGAAAACTACCGCAAGAGATGAAAATGACATTCTTAATATAAATAATTACAATTCAAAGCAGGAAGAACAAAGAGAAAAGGCATTTTTTAAAGTAGTTCTCCCAATATA
>NZ_SPHL01000049.1:428-10741 GCF_005844425.1 Anaerofustis stercorihominis
AAACATATTTTAATAGATGAGTTTCAGGATATATCCTATTCCAGAATGTCACTTATAAATGAAATTTATAAAAAACACAACTCACATATATTTGCCGTGGGAGATGATTATCAAAGTATATTCCGTTTCACTGGAAGTGATATTAATATTTTTTATGACTTTGAAAAAGAATATAATGCAAAAAAATATTTCATAGAAAAAAATTATAGATTTGATAGAACCATTGCAAATGTAACAAACAAATTTATATTAAAGAATCCATATCAAATTAAAAAAACTCTTAAAAGCAGCAAAATAAACATTCTTCCAATTAATTTTGTTACAGCAAGGAAAAAAAGTGAATTATACAGAGTATTTTTAAAAGAAATATACAAACTTCCTAAAAACAGCGAAGTTATGCTTCTTGGCAGATACAAAAAAGATATAATTCCTTATGCTCAAACAAACGAAGTAAATATAATACTTCATGAAAATAACGAAATATCGGTAATACTTGAAAAAAGAAAAGATTTAAAAATCAAATTTCTAACTGTACATAAAGCGAAAGGTCTGGAATGTGATTATGTATTTATACTTAATACATTTAACAGCTTAATGGGTTTTCCATGTAATATAACCGATGATAAATTAATAAAGATGTTACTTAAAAATAAGGAAGATTTTCCATATAGCGAAGAAAGAAGATTATTTTATGTAGCCCTTACAAGAGCAAAAAAGAAAATATTTTTAATGGTAAATCAAAGCAGTATGTCTGGTTTTGTTAAAGAAATTATGGAATACAAAAAAGATTCAAACATATTCCTATAAAATAATGATATAATAATAAAAAAAGGAGGAACAACATGATTTCAAAAGAAGCATTTGAACTATTAGATAATCAGCTACCAAAAGGAGCTTTTCTTACAGTAAAAAATAATGATGAAGTTAATACAATGGTAATAGGCTGGGCAACAGTCGGTAAAGTATGGGGCAAAGACGTAATGACAGTAATGGTAAGATATTCAAGACTTACATATGATTTAATTAAAAACGCAGAAGACTTTACGGTAAGCGTTCCAGCTCTTGATACAATGAAAGAAGAAATTGCTTTTATGGGAACAAAATCAGGTAGGGATTTTGACAAATACAAAGAAACAAACTTACATTTAAAAGACTCAAAGAAAGTTGCATCTCCAATTATTGAAGAAGCAAAATTACATTTTGAATGTAAGATAATTTACAAACAAGCTATGGATCCTATGGGCATTGTTGACAAAGAAGGAATAGAAGACAGATTCTATAAAGGAAATAATGATTACCATGTTATATTCTATGCAAATATAGAAGACTGCTATGAAAACTAAAAGAGCATACTTTTGTAAGTTCTTTTTATTATTCTACTTATAGTCAAATAATGCTTTATTAAAGCTTTTTATTTAATATATTTTTACAATTTTTATTATAAAAAACAAAAATTTAGTTGAATAAATTTTTCTTATATGATATACTTTTTAGGCTATGAGCTTAAATAGCTTTTTTATTATGGGTGTTCCTCTGCTTAAAGATGTAAGTAAGAATGCTTGAAGATGAAGGGAGGCACAAACAATGGATTTAATTAAATTAGTAGAAAACGAAAACCTTAAATCTGATATCCCTGAATTTAACGTTGGTGATACTGTAAAAGTTCACGTTAAAGTAGTAGAAGGAAAAAGAGAAAGAATCCAGGTTTTTGAAGGTATTGTGCTTAAAGAACAACACGGTGGAGTTCAAAAAACATTTACTGTAAGAAAAATTTCTTATGGCGTTGGTGTAGAAAGAACTTTCCCAATACACTCACCTAGAATTGACAAAATCGAAGTTACAAGAAGAGGTAGTGTAAGAAGAGCTAAACTTAACTATCTTAGAGATAGAGTTGGTAAAGCTGCTAAAGTTAAAGAAAAAAGAAACTAAAAAAAGTCCTATAAGGACTTTTTTTGTTGCTCTTTTTTATTTTTCTTTTTTAAAAAATGCTATACCCACACAGTGAGGACCTGCATGAGTTCCCACTACAGCACCAATATTGCTCGCAGGCAAAATATCAATATCTTTAAGTTCATCAAAATTATCCAACATATATTTTTCAAAATGAGAATAAGCTTCTTCATCATCTATATGCCCCATAAAAAATGCTTTGTCTTTATCTATTCCATACTCTCTTGCTTTATCTATAATAAATTGATATCCTTTTTTTCTTCCTCTTACCTTCTTTATTGGAACAACTTCTCCACCCGTTATTTCAATTACAGGCATTATATTTAAAGTATTACCAATAAATGCAGCACTCTTTGAAAGCCTTCCGCCAAGAACAAGATACTTATAGTCTTCAATTAATGCAAGTAAAGTACTGTTTCCTTTAATCCTGTTTATTTCATCTTCTATTTCTTGCCCGCTAAGCCCCTTATCTCTTAACTTAGCCGCTTCTAAAACTAAATTACAAAGACTTAAAGTAACACATGTTGAATCAATAACATGAACTCTGCTTTTTCTGTCATTATCAAGAGAATCTCTTACAACGACTGCAGAATTGTAAGAACCGCTTAATTTAGAAGATAAAGTTATTACAACAACATCTTCCCCGTTTTCAGTAAATTGCAAGAATAAATCTCTTAATTTTCCTACAGGAATCTGACTTGTTGTAGGAAGTTCTTTACATGTTGCAAGTTTGTCGAAAAACTCTCTGTGATTAATGGTTATACCATCAATATATTCCTCTTCTCCAAAATAAATATTAAGAGGATATACATTAATATTATATTCTTTCATTTGTTCCTTTGTTAAATCGGCAGTAGAATCCGTTAAAATATTTACTTTCATTACATATTCTCCATATAGGGTATTAATATAAAATATACTATTTTAAACTTTTATTGTCAATCATTATAGTTATGTTTTAAAAATATTGTTAATAACGAATTTTAATTCCCATCATTTAAAAATTATAAAATAAAACCGCCATCTACACTTATAACTTCTCCGGTAATAAAAGAAGCCTTTTTATCACAAAGAAACAAAACTGCATTTGCAACGTCTTCAGGGGTTCCAATTCTGTTTATAGGAGTTTCTTCAATTAAAGACTCCATATCTTCTTTCGACAAATGATTATTCATTTTTGTATCTATAACTCCGGGAGCAATGACATTAACATTTATACCACTTGGACCAACTTCTTTTGCAAGAGCCTTGCTCATTCCTATAAGAGCAGCTTTTGAAGCAGAATAACATACTTCCATGCTTGCTCCACTTATTCCCCACATGGAAGATATGTTTATTATATTTCCTCTTTTTTTATTAATCATCTCAGGTAAAAAAGCTTTTGTAAGCATAAAAGCACTTTTTACATTAACATCAAAAACGTTATCCCATTCCTCACAGGTAGTCTCATCAAAAAACTTAACAAGACTTATTCCTGCATTGTTTACTATTATATCGACACTGTTAAAAGAAGAATACACCTTTTCTTTTATTTTTAATACATCCCTTTCTTTCGATAAATCTCCTTTAAGCATCAATACTCTTTTATCAGTTAAAGAAAATTCATCTTCTAAAGCTTTTTTATTTTTGTTATATAGCAAAACTATATTATAACCTTCATTATAAAAAGCTTTTGAAATTGCAATCCCAATTCCTCCGCTTGCTCCGCTTATAACTACTGTTTTGTTATTCATTACGATAATCTTTCTTCAATAAGTTTTGCAAGAGATGTTGCATCTTCTTTAATTTCACTTTGGTTTTCACCTTCAATCATAACTCTTACCAAAGGTTCTGTACCACTTGTTCTTATTAATACTCTTCCGTTTCCTGCATATTTATCTTCAATTGCTTTTATAGCTTCTAAAATCACACTGTCTTTTTCATAATCATGTTTTTTATCATTATCAACAGTTGCGTTAATTAGTACTTGTGGATAAATAGAAACGTCTTTTGCAAGCTCATCAATATTTTTACCACATTCTTTTACAACTTTACATACAAGTAAAGCTGTGGCAATTCCGTCTCCCGTAGAATTTATATCTGAAAGAATAACATGTCCTGATTGTTCCCCGCCTATGTTATATCCTTCATTAAGCATTCTTTCTACAACATATCTGTCCCCTACACCTGTTTCACTTATTTTAATGCCTTTCTTTTCAAGTGCCTTTTTAACTCCCAGATTACTCATAACAGTTAAAACAAGAGTATCTTTGTTTAGTTTTCCTTTTTCTTTCATATAACAACTTAAAAGATACATTATCTTATCTCCGTCAAAAGCTTGTCCCTTGCTGTCAACCATGATAACTCTATCTCCGTCACCGTCAAAAGCAATACCAAAATCAGCATTCTTTTCTAAAACAGTTCTTGATAAATTAGCAATATGAGTTGAACCGCATTTATCGTTTATATTAATTCCGTTTGGATCATTTGCGATAACTTTAATATTCGCTCCAAGTTTTTCAAACACTTCTTCACCTACTTTATATGTAGCACCATTTGATAAATCCAAAACAATATTAAGTCCACTTAAAGATTTTACTCCTATTTTTGATAAAAGATATTTAATGTAAATTTCTCCGGGATAAGCTATTTTTGTTTCTCTTCCTATTCTTTCTCCTGAAATGCTTCTATCTCTTACCTTTTCAAAAATATATCTTTCTATTTCATCTTCAACTTCATCAGGAAGTTTATGCCCTGTTTTACTAAAGAATTTTATGCCATTATATTCATATGGATTGTGTGATGCTGAAATAACAATACCGCTATCGGCATTAAATTCTTTAACCAATACAGCAACGGCAGGTGTTGGAATAACTCCCGCATTAAGTACGTTTCCTCCTGCAGACATAATTCCGCTTACAAGACCTGCATAAATCATATCTCCAGATATTCTTGTATCCATACCTACTACAAATGTAGGAGGATTTCCATTATCCTTTGTAAGTTTCATTGTTGCTGCATATCCTATTTTGTGAGCAAGTTTTGATGTAAGCTGAGTATTAGCAACCCCTCTTACTCCGTCTGTTCCAAATAATCTTCCCATATTAACCCCCTTAGTTTTCGTTTATTGCTTGAGCCGCTTTTATGCCGTCGACAGCACTGGAAAGTATACCGCCTGCGTATCCTGCACCTTCTCCTACAGGATAAAGCCCTTTTATATTTTCACTTTCTAAAGTTATTTTATCTCTTAAAATTCTTATAGGAGATGAAGTTCTTGTTTCAACTCCGGTTATTATACCATTATAGAAGGTATTAAAAAATCCATGGAAATAACCAAAAGAATCTTTGATTGATGATATTAAATTATCAGGTAGAAGTTCGTTTAAATCACATTCATTTACTCCAGGCAAATAACTTGGTTTAACATCAACACTGCCTTTTATATTTAAAAAATCAGTTATCTTCATATAAGGTGCTTTATAATCTTTTCCACCCATTTCAAAAGCTTTTCTTTCAAGCTTTTCTTGAAATTCAACTCCAGCAAAAAGCCCGCTTCCATAGTCGCTTTCACTTACATTTACTACTATTGCAGAATTTGTATTTATCATATTTCTGCTTCTGAAACTCATTCCGTTTGTAACAACTTGACCTTTTGAACTTGCACCTGCAATTACCACACCTCCGGGACAGTTGCAAAAAGAGTATATTCCTTTTTTTGTATTTTTATCATGAAATGTAAGATTATAACTTCCTGCACCCAGTTCACTATGTCCGGAATAAGAAGCATAACAACACTTATCTATGTCTTCTCTTAAATGCTCTACCCTAAATCCTACGGCAAAAGGCTTATTCTCCATATTAACATTATGCTTTTCAAGCATTTTAAAAGTATCTCTTGCACCATTGCCTATACCAAGAACAACAGTATCCGATAAATATTCATCTTTTTCGTTTATAATAACGCCTTTTATTTCATTCTGCTCTATAATTAAATCAGTAACGGTAGAATTAAAATAAAATTTTCCACCGTAATATTCTATTAAAGCCTTTAAATCATCTACAATTATTCTTAATTTGTCTGTACCAAGATGAGGTTTATTAAGATATCTTATATCTTTTGGTGCACCACATTTTATAAATGTATCTAAAACTTCATATTTTAAATTTCCTTTTATTCTTGAGTTTATTTTCCCATCTGAAAAAGTTCCAGCCCCTCCAAGTCCGAATTGAACATTGGAATTTTCATTTAATACTCCGTTATCAAAGAAATTTTTAACTGTTTTAACTCTGTTTTTTATATCCTCTCCCCTTTCAAAAACAAGGGGTTCATATCCCATTTTTGCAAGATATAAAGCGGCAAACAAACCGCTTGGACCACTGCCTACTACTATCGGTTTAATATTTTTCTTCTTTGTTAAATCCAGTTTAGGAATACTTTTTTCTTTATACAAGCTTACTTTATACCCTACATTATGAGGTTTTATGGGATAATCCAATATAACACTGTAAACATAATATATTCCATCACTATGTCTTTTTCTTGCATCTAAAGACTTTCTTAAAATTTTAAAATGTTTTACTTTTTGTTCAGTTAATCTAAGCCTGTTTATTATAGCTTCTCTTTCACCAACACCGGATAAATTATCTATATTTATTTTTATATTTTCTATTAAATATTTTCTCACTTTAATATTATTCCTTTGTTATTTTTACCAAAACACTGTTTTGGCTTACACTTCTTATACTTACACCTTCAGGTAACCCCTGTGTACTTATCTTTATATCAACATTATGTTCCCCTTCTTTTAATCCTGATAAATCAACTACTCCTATAAGATTTTTTTCTGTTATAGAACTTAAATACTTCTCTTCTCCTGCTAATAAAACACTTATATTATCATCTAAAACTTCTGCAGTAAGATCACTTCCTAAATTTTCAAATGTAAATGAATTTATATATACGGTTTTTTGATTTTGTTTGTCTATAAACACATTAACATCAATGATATCTCTTGTATTTACAATATGCACTCCCTGAGGAATGTCCAATTTAACATTTCTATCAAAAGATTCACTAACCCCATCCAATGAAATACTTTCAGTATTTATTTCGTTTATAGTATTTAAAACATCATCTGTTGCAGAAATAGTTACGGTTGTTGTGCTTGGTTTTATAGACGTAATTTTATATCCATCCATAACACTACCTGATGTTTTTACATTTATAGGAACATTCTTAATTTTTCCTATTTCAATATTTACCCTTGTTGTTGCAGGAGATAGTGTTACATCTGCTATTTTCTTATTATTTTCATCAACTGCATACAATGTTGCAGTTGATGAAAAATCATCGCTTTTATTTGTTACATCAACATTCCCCATTATAGCTTCAACTTTATCAACACTATCGGAAGGTCCGCTTATATTAACATCTTCTACTTCTGGAGAAAGAGATAACACACTATAGCCCTCCCTAACTTCCCCGGTTGACTTTATAATAGGCACACTTAAACTTTTGTTACCTTTTTTATCAACTGTGACTTTAATTGTATTAGGATTTTGATCAACTATAGTAACATCATTTGGAACACCTTTTATATTAATATTTAGTGTATAAGTCCCTTCGCTTGAAATGTCTTTTAAATCTACACTTGCCTGTATATTTTTGTTATCAAGGCTTTTTACTAAAGAGCCTTTTCCATAAACTTTCATACTGTCTATATTATCAGTTGAAACAGAAATAATAAAATCATTTTGCTCTAGTACTGAAGTATTTGTAAGAACAATAGGTATATCTTCGATTTTACTGTATACCATGTTGTCACTATCATTATTTGCATATACCCATAAAAGAAGAGCTAGCAAAAAAGATATCAATAAAGTTACTATTTTATTATTATTCTTTCCCATTGCTACCTTTTCTCCTTAATATTTTTGATTTAGAATTTTTATGAGCAGGTTCTTCTACTAAAATTTCAGTAAGAATTCTTCTAATACCTCTTTCCCCCACGAACCTTGATAATTTCCCATTAATAGCATAAGAAATAACACCTGTTTCTTCAGATACCATTAATGAAACACAGTCAGAATGTTCGCTTACACCAATTCCGGCACGATGTCTTGTTCCTATACTTGTTGAAAGCTGTTTGTTTTGAGAAAGAGGAAGCAGACATGCCGCAGCCCTTATTCTTAAAGTTTCTCTGTTTATTATTACAGCACCATCATGAAGAGGCGTAGCATACTGAAAAATATTATTTATAAGCTCTGTACTTAATAAACTATCAAGTTTTACCCCGGTTTCTACAACATCATCAAGAGGAACCTGTCTTTCTATAACAACAAGAAGTCCTGTTTTTGTCTTTGATAAATCACTTATACTTTGAACAATTTGATCCACCGCAACAGAAGGAGAATCTAAATCTTTGTCAACAAAAATATCTTTTATGTTTTTTACATTTGTTTTACCGATTGTTTCAAGCATTTTTCTAAGCTCTGGCTGAAACATAATAAGCAAAGCTAAAAATCCTACGGTTATTATATTTTTAAAAACAAAGTTTACGGTCACAAGCCCTAACCAATCACTGACCTGAGTGATAACCAAAATTATAATTATCCCCTTTGCAACCTGTTCTGCCTGAGTTCCTTTTATAAGTCTTATAATTGCATATATAATAAATGTCATTATAAGAATATCAACGGCAGATAATATGCTAAAGGACTCAAAAATTTGAGTAAACAACGATGTTATCTGAGACATTATCATTACCTTCCCTAAGTAAATTTATTTTTATATTATTGACTTATATTATTTTTTTAATATTTTCAATAGTGAAAACACAATAATATTATACATTATTTTATTAAAATTGTTTAAATTTAATGAAATATTAATATATAAATTAATTTATATAAGAATTATTAAAAGTAAAATAAACTACATTCTATATACATTTTATAATTATGTATTAAAAAAACTCAATATAAAAAAGGCACATAAAGTGCCTTTTATTATTTCAATTCAAATAAATCTAATAAATCATCTGTTATATTATCAAGTCCTTGCTTTATTACATTAGTTAATGAGTTGTAATGCTCTACTTTATCAGAAAAATAAACATTTTTTACTTGAGGATATTTTTCTTTAATCAAAGTGCTAATTTTAGCCTTTTTTTCATCTGATAAACTTGAAGAACCTGTTTTTGTTTTTACCGCACAGTATGCTTTATTCCCGATTATTGCAATTTTTACGTCTTCTATTCCGGAAATTTTCTTTACAGAAGTATAAACACCGTCGCCTTCCTGTTTATATTTATATGATTCGGAAGAATTATAATATCCTGTATTGTTGTTAGTATACTGTCTGTACATTCCGTTATAATCAAATTGATATGGATTGACTCCGTTATTATTTTTTACTCCATTTGAAGAGTCACTATCAGTTAAATCTTCAGTTAAATCTTCAGCACCCTTTTTCACATCATCTCCTATATTTTCTACTTCATCTTTAACATCATTTGCTGCATTATTCATTTGATTTTTTACAGCATTATCCGTATTTGAATTTCCACATCCAACAAAAGAAGTTAACATAAAAGCAGAAATAATCATAGCTATTAAAGTTTTTTTATTCATTAAAATCCTCCTTTCTGTATTAGTATTTAGAAAGAAGAATTTTATATGCTGGTAATAAATTGATTAAAAAGTATTATTTTCTATTAAAGCAGACAAATTTTCCCTGTATTTACACTTATATACATTAACCAGTATCCAAAACCGTCATAAACCGTAGGTTCATAATAAATAAATCCCGTTGAGCCCATAAAAGGCTGAGTATTGTCTATTTTTGAGCCAAGCACACCATAAATATAATATTTTACTTCTTCATCTTTAAAAAACTTTCCAAAAATCCAACTTGGAAGAATTGCATTTTCTAATTTTTTATTTTTAAATCCCATATAAGGATAAAGAATCGGCATAACAAAACCATTATAAATAATATTAATATCATTTATATTTTCTTCATATTCATCCATTATGTAGAACTTATAATTACTATCTAAATCAGTAAAATTTTCTAATGAAAAATTTTTTAAAACATCATCTATTAATATATTATTTGCATTAATTATTTTTTTTATTTTATTTTTATCTTCTTCTTCATCTTTATCTTGAAATTCAAATTCTTGATTTATTTCTTTTTCATCATTTATATTTTTATTATTTTCTTTTTCATTTTTATTTGAAAAAATATCAAATAAATCTTCCAAAATATCCAGCTGTTCTTCTTTTTCTAAAATAGAATTTCTATCTTCCTTAGAATCTTCCTCTTCCTTTTCATTTTCTGGTTTTATTTTATTATTTATATTTAAATCCATTATTTCATT
>NZ_SPHL01000004.1 GCF_005844425.1 Anaerofustis stercorihominis
GTGATGTAAGGAAACCAATTTAAAAAATTCCTTGTATAAAATAAAATAAATAATCCCAGTAATATTAATGATATAGATGAAATAAGCAGGTTAAATGCTGAAATATTTTTCTTGTAATTCATAATTTTCTCCCTCTTTTTTGTATTATATCATTTTATTTACCGGGATTTTATATTAATTATTAATTTTTTTATATATGCTTTTACCGTTCTTTATTGTTTCAAGAACATTTATATTTTGTATTTCGTCAATATTTTTTACTTTTAAAGGATTTTTATCCAAAATTATAAAGTCGGCATTTTTTCCTTCTTTAATGCTTCCTTTTTCATTTTCTTCAAAATAAGAATATGCGGCATTTATTGTTGCAGCTTTTAATGCTTCTTCTATTGATATTTTTTCTTCTTCTCCTAAAATAACTCCATTTTTTGTCTCTCTTTTTAAAGTTATCCATATACTTCTTAATATATTAGGTTCAACAACAGGTGTATCTTCGTGAATTGTGTATACTACATTATTTTTTATAGCAGATTTAATAGGTGAGATATTAAATGCACGTTTTCCTAAATTTTTCAAATGAATATCTCCGAAAAAATATATATGATCCGCAAAGAAAGATGCTATCATTCCGATTTTAGACATTTCTTTCAGTTGGTCTTTTCTTACTGTTTGTGCATGAATCATTACAGGTCTGATATTTGTTTTTTTATTTTTAAATGCACTTATTAGCTGATCTGCAGCGCTGTCTCCATTGCAATGGGTAATTATTTGAATATTTTCCTTTATGGCTGTATCTACAAAATGTTCTACTTCACTGTCTTTATAAATAGGATATCCTCTGTATTCTTTCTCGTTTTCATATGGTTTTGACATCCACGCAGTTTTACCTTGTGGCGAACCGTCTAAAAATAATTTATATCCTCCTATTTTATAGCGGTTATGATATTTTAAATATTCTTTATTTTCATCTATTATTTCTTTACAATTTTTTATGTCTACATAACTTACAACATCAATATCAAGCATATTTTTTTTAGACATTTCTTTTAAAATATTAAATTCTTCATATTTTGTAAGTCCGTCTTGAGCTGTTGTTATACCATATTGTAAATAGATTCTTTCTGCTTTTTTTATTGCTTCCATTAATTTTTCTATTGAAATATTCATGCATTTTTTTGTGTTATCTATAAAAGCACTTTCTTCAAGATATCCGTTTGGAATACCATTTTCTCTTCCTATTTTTCCTCCAATAGGATCTTTTGTATCCTTATTTATATTTAGTATTTCAAGTGCTTTAGTGTTAACAACACCCATATGACCGGAAGAATGAGTAATTAAAATTAGAATTAGCCCTTTGAAATTTCACCACCTTCCGAGAGGCGTTATCGGGTGTTATTAAACCCCCGAAAACCCTTGAAAATACGCCAATTTATCCATGCAAAGGTGTTATGGGCTGTTATCGAACATTACCGCATTTTTATGGCCTCACGGACGCTCGTGAGGGAAAAATTAAGGGCAAAATACAGGGAACGACAAGAGAATGAAGTGGCAAAGAGAACTGTCGTGATGTGTGCCAGGCTCCGCCGGAGCCTTCCCCTGTGTGCAGCCGGACAACTGAATATAGCGGCTCTTGTGGGCCGATGTATTGACGGACATTAGTGTTTCTGCTGATGTCCGTTTTTCTATGCCTAAAATCAGATGCGAAGGGAGGTTCCGGGCTGGGCCTCCTTTTTGTGTCTCAATGGAGGTGAGAAGCATTGAGCGATAAGCCCGCGTCACCTGCCAGGGGACGAAAGAAAACCGCCCCGCCTGCCCAGCAGCCACCCCAGGAAGAAGTGGTGGTTCGCCTGCCGCTGACGGACCTTTACCCATTCCCGGACCATCCTTTTCAGGTGCGGGACGATGAGGAAATGAAAGAGACAATCCAGAGCGTCAAAGAGTATGGCGTGATTGTCCCTGCCATCGTGCGGCCCCGCGAGGAAGGCGGCTATGAGATCGTAGCCGGACACCGGCGCAAATACGCCTGTGAGCAGGCCGGTCTGGATACCATGCCGGTTCTGATCCGCAACCTGGACCGGGATGCGGCCACCATCATCATGGTGGACAGCAACCTTCAGCGGGAGAACATCCTTCCCAGCGAAAGGGCCAAGGCGTACAAGATGAAGCTGGAGGCTATCAAGCGGCAGGGCGCACGAAACGATTTGACTTCGCCGAAAATTTCGGCGAAGTTGAGAAGTGATGATGAGATCGGCCAGCAGATGGGGGTCAGCGGCGATACGGTCCGCAATTATATTTCCCTGACGAACCTGGTCCCGGAGCTGATGCAGATGGTAGACGAGAAAAAGATTGCCCTTTCACCCGCCTATCAAATTGCGGCGCTCAAACCGGAGGAACAGCAGATGCTCGTCACCACGATAGACTATGAGCAGGCCACCCCGTCACTCTCCCAGGCCCAGCGGATGAAGAAATTCAGCCAGGCCGGGCGGCTCAATGAGGACAGTATGCTGGCAATCATGTCCGAGGAAAAGAAGCCGGAGAAGTTCAGCCTGACCTTTGACGGGGACCGCATACGCAAGTATTTTCCAAAATCCTATACGCCCCTGCAAATGGAAAACACCATCATCAAGCTGCTTGAGGCATGGCAGAGGAAACGCCAGCGCAGCCAGGAGCGGTAAAACCGAATACACCTAACCCGCCGGACGATCCATTTGCCCGGCCTTTTCATTTTCACAAGGAGGTATCCATGTATATCAACACTTTCAAATACACACCGGCAGATGTAGACTGCAAACTTTGCACCGAGTATGTCAAAAAATTTGGCTGCACCGCCTGCGGCTGCCCCTGGATGGCCGAGCGCATTGAGGCGGGCGTTGTGGGCTATGCAGAGGTGGTCCGGCAGATGTTTCCCCACGATAAGCGCCTGATGGCCCGCCTGGAACCGCTGATCCGGGATTTCCCCGGTATGCTCTGGAAGGATGAGCGCCACCGGCAGCGCATGGAGGGCGTGAAAATCCACCTGGGACACAGCAAGCGCCGGGATACACCTGCCTTCTTTGCGGTCATGTTCCTGTTCACTTCCGATGAGGACATTTACCGCCGCGCCGGAAACTGCCTGTGCAGGCGAGGCGCAGAGTTTGACTATGCAAGGCTCCATGAGATTTCACCCCACGATTACACCCTCTATATCGCTGCGCGGGGCATTTACACTAATGCGGGCGGCCTGACAACCCGTGACCTGGCGGATGCCGAGGTTGTGGACGCTGCGGCGCTCCGCATGATCGTGAACGCCCTGCTCATCGCCCGGTATGGCTGTGCGGCCTTGGATATTCACGAAAGGGGGCGCAAGGCATGAAACCTCTGCATCTCCCGCTGGAAGGCCACGACCTGCTGGCTGTGGAACGGTTCAAGGACGATACCCGGCACATGGCGGAATTTCTCATTCTGTCCACCCCCTGCCCCCTGGGGCGCAGGGGCCAGTATAAGCGGCTGTTTCTGACCGAGGACGAGTATGCCCGGATGCGGTCCCTGGAACGCCAGGGCCAGCTTCAGATCCGCCGCCACGCTGCAATCATCGAGGGGCATATCCTGCCCGACAAACCCAAAAAACGCCGCCATTGATGGCAGGCGTACCCATAGGAGGATTTAAGTATGGACGCTTATGAAGCATTGAAAGAAACCTTTGACGATCTGTTTCAGCAGGCGGTTGAGGAAGGCTGCTACACCGAGGACGAGGCCACCGAGCTGGTGGAAAGCCTGGACATTTACAGTCTGTTGCAGGTGGTCCGCCATAATGCCACAACGGTGTATTCCTACATCACCCAGGGCAGGCAGGAACGGTCCTTTAACTACCGGGGCGAGGACCTGTTCCGCCAGAAAGCCACCCTGCTGTATGAGGAAACCGACCAGGTGACAATGGAGATCGTGGTGGCTACCCGCACCTTGGAGCTGTGGCTCCTGGAAGATATGTCCCTGGCGGTTGTCTCCTGCGTGAGCGTGAACTACGACCATGACGGTTATATCACGCAGTACCGCACCATCAAGGATACACCGGTCATGGACAGCGAGCTGTGCCTGGACCTGGGCGAGCTTGTGGAGGACTTAAACGGGCTGTGCGGCCCGGTGTATGAACATACCCAGCCGGTCTATGAACCGTAACCAGTAAGGCGGCTGGCCCCAGGGCCGGGCCGCCCTTTCAGAATGGGAGTGATGAATATGGCAGTTTTTCGCGTAGAGCGCACACGGGACTACACCGTGATGAGCAACTACCACCTGAAAGATACCGGCCTGACCCTGAAAGCCAAGGGGCTTCTCTCCATGATGCTCTCCCTGCCGGATGAGTGGAATTACACAACGCGGGGCCTGGCCTCCATCTGCAAGGAAAGCGTGGAGACGATTGGCAAGACCCTCCGGGAGCTGGAAAGCGCGGGGTATCTGACCCGCAGGCAGCTTCGGGGCAAGAATGGCCGGATCACCGATACCGAGTACACCATCTTTGAGAAGCCGGTCAAGCCCCAGCCGGAACCGGCCCAGCCAGATACGGCTTCACCAGGTACGGAAAACCCGGATATGGTAAATCCAGATATGGAAACACCAGATATGGCTGTACCAGATACGGGAAATCCGCCGCAATTAAATACTAAGAAATCAAATATCCAAAAATCAAATACTCATGGATCAAATACTCATTCATTCTTTCCTTCTGCGCCTGCGGCGGCAGAGACGGACGGACAGACGGAAGTAATGGAAAAACGAGAGGAAATCAGGGATCAGATTGAGTACGAGCATATCTGCAATTCCCTGAACCGGGAACAGATAGACGAGTTCGTGGAAATCATGCTGGAAGTGGCGCTGACCAAAAGCCCCACCATCAAGATCGGGCGGGATGCGGAATACCCCACCGCTTTTGTTCAGCAGCGGTTTGCAAAGATCACCTGTTCCCACATCGAGAAAGTGCTGGACGGTATTCACGAAAACACCACCCGCGTCTGGAACACCAAGGCATATCTGATGGCGGCGCTGTTCAATGCACCGTCCTCTCTGGACAACCACTACACGATGCTGGTCAATCACGACCTTTACGGAGGCGGCTCATAAGGGCCGCCTTTTCTGCACCCCGGCATGGGGAGAAAGGAGTTTTGCATGAAACGCCCGCTTGCGTATATCACCGCCCATTGGGGCGACAACGAGTTTGAGAACACCGAAAACGCCGCCAAATACTGCCGCCTGGTCTACGAGGCCGGATTTTCCCCGGTCTGCCCGCTTCTGTTCCTTCCGCTGTTTTTGAAGGACAGCATCCCCCAGGAGCATAAGGACGGGATCGACATGGCCCGCGACTATCTCCGCCGCGCTTCTGTGCTGGTAGTCTGCGGCGGTACGGTGGATGAGGCCATGAAGAACGACATCGCCGTAGCCGAGCGGCTGCGGATCACCGCCACCACCCTGGACGGTATTTTGACGGTCAAGGGCCAGGGCCGCGAGGATGGCGGCAAAATGGGAGCCTGACCCATGCGGGGGAAATACCTGCTCCGTCGTCTGGTGGTCCCGCCTTAGACGGGGCCGCCGCTTTCATCCTGACAGAAGGGAGTGATTTTGATGCAGGAAGAAGTGGAAAACAGGACATTGACGCTGACGGTCAATGCCACCAAGTTCACCGGGCGGGTCCTGAAAGCGGCGCTTTCCAAGTACCTGGCCCACCGCAAGAACAAGAAGCTGCAAAAGAGCCGGGACAGCCCGGACGATGTAAAGCCATACGGCAAGGTCAGCATGGAGGACCTGAAAAAGCAGTACGGCGACATGAAGGAGATCGACCTGCAAGACAAGGGGCTTCGGAGTTTTGACCGGATTGCCCGCGAGTACAAGGTCCAGTATGCGGTCTATAAAACGGCAAAGGGCCAGTATCAGATTTTCTTCAAGGCTCCCAGCGAGGCGAGTATGAACGCCGCCTTCCAGAAGTATTCCAAGAACCGGCTGAAAAAGGAGCAGCGCCGGGAGTCTGTGCTGGGTAAGCTCAAGAAGTTCAAGGAGCTGGTGAAAGCCCCGGTCCCGAACCGTGAGAAACGGAGGGAACAGGAACGATGAGACAGCTCGATTTGAAAAAACTTCTGCTCCCCAACCTGCCTTATCTGCTGATCGGCCTATATGCTACCAAGCTGGGCGAGGCGTGGCGGCTGGCTCCGGGCGCGGACGCTTCGGCCAAGCTGCTGGGCTTAATGGATGGATTTGCCGCCGCTTTTCAGTCAGCACTCCCCAGCTTTCACCCGGTTGACCTGCTGGTGGGCCTCTGCTGCGGGGCTGCCCTGCGTCTGGCTGTTTACTTCAAGGGCAAGAACGCCAAGAAGTACCGCAAGAACATGGAATACGGTTCGGCCCGCTGGGGTACGGCGGAGGACATCAAGCCGTTTATGGACCCGGTGTTTGAGAATAACATCATTCTCACCCAGACGGAACGGCTGACGATGAACAGCCGCCCCAAGGACCCCAGGACAGCCAGGAATAAGAATGTTTTGATTATCGGCGGATCTGGAAGTGGTAGAAGGCCCCCACCTGACCCTGCATGGGGTACGGGCCGATTGCCGTCTTAACCGAAGCCAGCAAGTAAGTTAAGAGTATCAGCGCGGAAGAAATCTGGAAGGGTTTTGCAGTCCTGACCGGAGTGGAAGGCCCGCCTTAAAAAGCGGGACACACGCAACGCATAGGGCTTGAGCCTGCCTTGCAGAATATAACAGCCCCACGAGGCCGCGCTGCCGGCTGGCCTGCCGGATACGGCAGGGCAAAAAGATATGCTATGCTGGGCGTGAATGGACACGCCGCTGAAAATGGGCGAAAGCTCCAGAGGGGCTGATAAAAAGCGGCCCGGTAATCACATCAGAAAACACGCTTCTGGTTGAAACCCAACCTGATGCAGTGTACTTCCAAGACCTATCCGACATCCTTCGTAGTCACCGATCCAAAGGGCAGTATCCTCATCGAGTGCGGGAAAATGCTGCAAAAGTTCGGCTACCGCATCCGTTTCCTGAACACCATCAACATGAAAAAATCCATGCACTACAATCCTTTCGCCTACATCCACTCGGAGAAGGACATCCTGAAATTGGTGACAACGCTGATTGCGAACACCAAAGGCGAAGGCAAAGGCGGGGACGATTTTTGGGTCAAAGCCGAGACGCTATTGTTTACGGCGCTGATCGGCTACATCCATTATGAGGCCCCAACGGAGGAACAGAACTTCTCCACCCTGCTGGAAATGATTAATGCGATGGAGGTCCGGGAGGACGATGAGGAATTTGAAAACCCTGTGGATTTGATGTTCAAGGAGCTGGAAAGCCGCCAGCCCGGACACTTTGCGGTACGCCAGTATAAAAAATACAAGCTCGCCGCAGGTAAGACAGCCAAAAGTATCCTTATCAGCGCGGCGGCCAGAACCTCTATTTTTGACATTCAGGAGGTCCGGGACCTGACTGCCTATGACGAGCTAGAATTAGACACCCTCGGAGATCGCAAGACAGCGTTGTTTTTGATAATGAGCGACACCGAGGACAGTATGAATTTTTTGATCGCTATGGCCTATTCCCAGCTTTTCAACCTGCTGTGCGAGAAGGCTGATGATGTGTATGGCGGCAGGCTGCCGGTTCATGTGCGCTGCCTCATAGACGAGGCCGCCAACATCGGGCAGATCCCCCGGCTGGAGAAACTGGTCGCAACCATCCGAAGTCGTGAGGTATCCGCCTGCCTCGTCCTCCAGGCGCAGAGCCAGCTTAAAGCGATTTACAAAGACAACGCCGACACCATCATCGGAAATATGGATGCCACGGTATTCCTGGGCGGCAAGGAGCCGACCACCTTAAAGGAGCTGGCGGCATCCCTTGGGAAAGAGACAATCGATACCTACAATACCGGCGAAAGCCGTGGGCGGGAAACTTCCCACTCTCTCAATTACCAGAAGCTCGGAAAAGAACTGATGAGCCAGGATGAGCTGGCCGTTATGGATGGCGGCAAGTGCATCCTGCAACTGCGCGGCGTAAGGCCGTTTCTTTCGGATAAGTTTGACATCACCAAACATCCGAACTACAAATATCTATCCGACTACGACAAGAAAAACGCCTTCGACATAGAGCGTTTTCTGTCTGCCAGGCTCAAATTGAGGCCGGACGAACAATTTGCAGCCTATTCGATTGACCTGTCCGGGGACGAAGCCGCCGAGGAAACCGGCGGCTGATTACCTTCGAGGAAAATGTGTGCCTTCCGTAATCAATCAAAAATCAATCAAATTTTATGGAGGTACATTATGGAATTCTTTAACTCTGCTGTGGATGTTCTTCAGACTCTCGTGATTGCCCTGGGCGCTGGCCTTGGTATCTGGGGCGTGATTAACCTTCTCGAAGGCTACGGCAACGACAACCCTGGTGCAAAAAGCCAGGGTATGAAACAGCTCATGGCGGGCGGCGGCGTTGCCCTGATCGGTATGCTGCTCGTTCCGCAGCTCACCGGGCTTTTCGGCTAATCTGTCACCCCAAAACCCCAGCCCCTCCCGTCCTGTGCGGGAGGGGCAGAAAGGAGGGTAAACCCCTATGGATTTTCTGTGGGATGCCATAACCGAATGGCTCAAGGAGCTTCTGGTGGGCGGTATTACGAGCAACCTGTCCGGGATGTTCGATTCCGTCAACCAGAAGGTGGCTGAAATCTCCGGCCAGGTGGGTATGACCCCCCAGGGCTGGAATGGCAGCATCTATAACATGATCCACAACCTTTCGGAGACGGTCATTGTCCCCATCGCCGGAGTGATTTTAGCGTTTGTTATGACGCTGGAATTGATCCAGATCATCACCGACAAGAATAACTTCCACGAGATCGAAACAGCGGTCTTTTTCAAGTGGATTTTCAAAACGGCCTGCGCCATCCTGATTGTCACCAATACCTGGAACATCGTCATGGGTGTGTTTGATGTGGCGCAGGGCGTTGTCAATCAGGCATCCGGCGTTATCATCTCGGATGCAAGCATCGACATCAGCTCCGTTGTCACTGACATGGAGAGTCGTCTGATGGAGATGGAGCTGGGGCCGCTGTTCGGCCTGTGGTTCCAATCCCTGTTTGTGGGCATTACCATGTGGGCGCTCACCATCTGCATATTCATCGTCATTTATGGTCGGATGGTGGAAATCTATCTCGTGACCTCTGTGGCTCCCATCCCGATGGCGGCCATGATGGGTCGGGAATGGGGCGGCATGGGCCAGAACTACCTGCGCTCCCTGATGGCCCTGGGCTTTCAGGCATTTCTCATCATCGTCTGCGTGGGCATCTATGCGGTCCTGGTGGAGAATATCGCCCTGGATGATGACATCATCGGCGCGATCTGGAGCTGTGTGGGCTATACGGTGCTGCTGTGTTTTACCCTGTTCAAAACTGGAAGCCTCGCCAAGAGCATTTTCTCGGCGCACTAAATCGGGAGGGAGGTTTCTAAATGGCTTATGTACCAGTACCAAAAGACCTGACCAAAGTAAAAACGAAGGTCATGTTCAATCTCACCAAGAGGCAGCTTGTCTGCTTCGGGAGCGGGGCGCTTCTCGGCGTGCCGCTTTTCTTTCTGCTCAGAGGGCCTGTGGGGACCAGCACAGCGGCCATGTGCATGGTCATCCTCATGCTGCCGTTTTTCCTGCTGGCGATGTACGAGAAGAACGGCCAGCCGCTGGAAAAAATACTCCGCAACATGATACGGGTGTGTTTCCTGCGGCCCCGGCAGCGGCCCTATAAAACCAAGAACTTTTACGCCGTTGTCATGCGGCAGAACCAGTTAGACAGGGAGGTGTATCACATTGTCAACGGAAAAGCGAAAACTGACCCGCACCGAGAGAAAGCAGATCGAGGCCGCCATCGCCAGGGCGAACCAGACCGATAAAAAGCATCTTTCGGCGCAGGACAGCATCCCTTATCAGCGGATCTTCCCGGACGGCATCTGCCGTGTCACCGATACCTTTTACACCAAGACGGTCCAGTACCAGGACATTAACTACCAGCTTTCGCAGAATGAGGATAAAACCGCCATCTTTGAGGGCTGGTGCGACTTCCTCAACTACTTCGACAGCTCCATCAAATTTCAGCTTTCCTTCCTCAACCTGACCGCCAGCCGGGACAGCTATGCGAACAGCATCAACATCCCGCCCCAGGGCGATGTATTTGACAGCATCCGGGCCGAGTACACGGAAATGCTGCAAAACCAGCTTGCCAAGGGCAACAACGGCCTTATCAAGACCAAGTACCTGACTTTCGGGATTGAGGCGGCCAGCCTGAAGGCGGCAAAGCCCCGTCTGGAACGCATTGAGACGGATGTGATAAACAACTTCAAGCGGCTGGGCGTGGTGGTGGAACCGTTAAACGGAAAGGAGCGCCTGCGGGTGCTGCATCAGATTTTCCACATGGACGGGCAGGAGCCGTTTCAATTCTCCTGGGACTGGCTGGCCCCTTCCGGCCTCTCCACCAAAGACTTTATTGCGCCCAGCTCCTTCTCCTTCCCCAACGGCAAGACCTTCTGCATGGGGAGAAAGTTCGGGGCTGTCTCTTTCGTCCAAATCCTCGCGCCGGAGCTGAATGACCGGATGCTGGCGGACTTTCTGGACATGGAAAGCAGCCTGATCGTGAACCTGCATATCCAGTCGGTAGACCAGGTGAGCGCCATCAAGACCATCAAGCGCAAGATTACCGACCTGGACCGGGCAAAAATCGAGGAACAAAAGAAAGCGGTCCGCAGCGGCTATGACATGGACATCATTCCCTCCGACCTTGCCACTTACGGGACGGAGGCGAAAAAGCTCTTGCAGGACTTGCAGAGCCGGAACGAGCGAATGTTCCTTTTGACCTTCCTGGTCCTCAACACCGCAGACAGCCAGAGGCAGCTTGCCAACAATGTGTTTCAGGCCAGTTCCATCGCTCAAAAGCACAACTGCCAGCTCACCCGGCTGGACTTCCAGCAGGAAGAAGGGCTGATGAGCAGCCTGCCCCTGGGCTATAACCAGATCGAGATACAGCGGGGCTTGACGACCTCAAGCGTCGCTATTTTTGTACCCTTTACCACGCAAGAGCTTTTCCAGGATGGCAGGGAGGCCCTGTACTATGGGCTGAACGCGCTCTCCAACAACCTCATCATGGTGGACCGAAAACTCCTGAAGAACCCCAACGGGCTGATACTCGGTACACCGGGCAGCGGAAAGTCCTTCTCGGCAAAACGCGAGATTTCCAATGTGTTCCTGGTGACGAATGATGATGTCCTGATCTGTGACCCGGAGGACGAATATGCCCCGCTGGTGATCCGCCTGGGCGGGCAGGTGGTGAAAATTTCTCCCACCAGCAACCAGTATGTGAACCCAATGGACATCAACCTCAACTACTCGGACGATGATAACCCGCTGGCTTTGAAAGCCGACTTCATCCTCTCCCTGTGCGACATTGTGGTGGGGAGCAAGGACGGATTGCAGCCGGTGGAAAAGACCGTCATTGACCGCGCGGTGCGGAATGTGTACCGGCCTTATCTGGCCGACCCGGACCCGGAGAAAATGCCTATCCTGCAAGACCTCTATGACGAGCTGCTGAGCCAGCCGGAGCCGGAGGCCAAGCGCGTGGCGGCGGCCTTGGAGCTGTATGTGACCGGCTCCCTCAATGTGTTCAACCACCGTACCAATGTGGAGCTGGAAAACCGGCTGGTGTGCTTCAATATCAAGGAACTCGGCAAACAATTAAAACAGCTCGGTATGCTGGTCATCCAGGACCAGGTGTGGAACCGCGTCACCGTCAACCGGGCGGCTGGCAAGACCACCCGCTACTACTGCGATGAGTTCCACCTGCTTTTGAAGGGGGAGCTTGCAAGCTGGAGCGTGGAAATCTGGAAACGCTTTCGGAAATGGGGCGGCATCCCCACCGGCATCACCCAAAATATCAAGGACCTGCTGGCCTCCCGCGAGATTGAGAACATCTTTGAGAACAGCGACTTCATCTATATGCTCAATCAGGCATCCGGGGACCGGCAGATATTGGCGAAGCAGCTCAACATCAGCCCGCACCAGCTTTCCTATGTGACCCACTCCGGCGAGGGCGAGGGGCTTCTGTTCTACGGGAATGTCATTCTGCCTTTCCTGGATCGGTTCCCGAAGGACACCGAGCTGTACCGCATTATGACCACGAAGCCCCAGGAGGTATCGGCATGAGGCAGGAACCCCGCTTACAGTTTACCAAAGAGGAACGGGCTGCCCCGGCACTGGAAAAGCCCATCCGCAAGGCAGACCGGGCGGCGGACAAGGCAGAAAAAGCGCGGGCGAAAATCCCTAAGAAGAAAATCCGCTTCGAGGAAACGGTAACGGACCCTGCCACCGGCAAGACCGTCACCCGCCTGCGCTTTGAGGAAGTGGATAAGAAAAAGCCGCCTTCCAAGCTGTCCCATGCAGTACGGGATGCGCCTGGGAACGCGGTTCTCTCCAAAGTACACAAGGAAATCCGGGAGTCCGAGGAAGATAATGTGGGCGTGGAGAGCGCCCACAAGATGGAAGAAGCCGCCGAAACGGGCGGGCGCATGATTGAGAGCGCCTACCATTCCCACAAGCTGAAACCTTACCGGGAGGCCGCCAAAGCCGAGAAAAGGCTGGAAAAGGCCAACATTAACGCCCTTTACCACAAAAGCCTGCGGGATAATCCCCAGCTTGCCAGCAATCCGCTGTCCCGATGGCAGCAAAAGCACGCCATCAAAAAACAGTATGCCGCTGCCAAGCGTGCGGGCCAGACCGCAGGCAGTACCGCCAAAGCTGCGGAACAGACGGCAAAGACCGCCAAAACCGCCGCCAAAAAGAGTGAACAGGCGGCACAGTTCGTCTGGCGGCACCGGCGGGGCTTTCTGGTGGGCATCGCCCTGGTGGTGATGCTCTGTTTCCTGCTCAACACCATGTCCTCCTGTTCCATGATGTTTGAAAGCGTGGGTTCCGGCGTTGCCGGTTCCACCTATCCCTCCCGCGATGAGGATATGCTGGGGGCCGAGGCCGCCTACGCGCAGATGGAGGCAGAGTTGCAGGACTACCTGGATAACTACGAAGCCACCCATGACTATGACGAGTATCACTTTGATCTGGATGAAATCGTCCATGACCCCTATGTGCTGATCTCCATTCTCACCGCCTACCATCAGGGGGAATGGACCCTTGCCGAAGTGGAAGGAACCCTCTCCATCCTCTTTGAGCGGCAGTACATTCTCACCGAGGAAGTGGTGGTGGAGACACGCTACCGCACCGAAACCTCAACGGACCCGGAAACCGGCGAAACCACCAGCGAGCAGGTCCCTTACGATTACTACATCTGTTATGTGACTCTGGAAAACTTTGACCTGTCCCATCTACCTGTCTACATCATGGGCGAGGAACAGGTGAGCCTCTATGCGGTCTATATGGCAACGCTGGGCAACCGGCCCGATCTCTTTGAGGGCAATCCCAACGCCTCCAACAGCGGCAGCCTGGAATTTACCGACTATGACATTCCCCCGGAAGCCCTGGAGGATGAAACTTTCCGGGCCATGATTACCGAGGCGGAAAAATACCTGGGCTATCCCTATGTGTGGGGCGGCAGCTCTCCCAGCACCAGCTTTGACTGCTCCGGCTTCATTTCATGGGTCATCAATCATTCTGGCTGGGATGTGGGGCGGCTGACCGCCAACGGGCTTTTGAACATATCCACCCCTGTTTCCCGCGAGAACGCCCGGCCCGGCGACCTGATCTTTTTCCAGGGGACCTATGACACCGCCGGGGCCTCCCATGTGGGGCTGTATGTGGGGGACGGAATGATGATCCACTGCGGGTCCCCGATTTCTTACGCAAATATCAACACCTCTTACTGGCAGCAGCATTTTTACACCTTTGCGAGACTGCCGTAACAGAAAGGAGCTTTTGTATGAACGCCAAAATCAAGAAAATCAATGCCGAGTATGAGAAGAACGCCGCGAAAATCGCGGAGCTTCAGGCCCGGCAGAAGGAACTGGACAAACAGCGCACCGAGCTGGAAAACCTGGACATTGTGGGCATGGTCCGCAGCATGGGCATGACGCCGGAGGAACTGGCGGCCCTGATCGAAGCGTCCAAAAGCGGCCAGATGGCCCCTGCCATGACGGAGAAGGAGGAAACCGGCGATGAAGAAAACTAAATCTCGTATCCTTGCCAGCTTTGTGGCCGTGATGCTCTGCTTCACGGCTTTTTCTACGGTGGCTTTTGCCAATGGGAACGACCCGGAGGCAAAGCCGGAAACCACGGCCAGCACCGAACAAGCCGAGGAAACAAAGACTCCCACCACCGGCGGCATCGAAGATACTGCGGATGCAGACGAAAATGCCTCTGATACGGCAGAAACCGAAACCATGACCGAGGAAGATTTGGCCGGGCTGCTTTCTTCCCTGTTCGGCTCCCAGGTGGAAGTCACCATTACGGACAGCGGCCTTCAGATCACTTCCAGCGGCGAGGCGGCCAGCATCAGGACCGGGACCGTCACTACCAACGGCGGCAACTTAAATGTCCGCACCGGCGCAGGGACCGACAATGCCGCCATCACCCAGCTCCCCAATGGGACCGAGGTGGAGGTGATCGGCACCGAAGGCGGCTGGGTGAAAATCCTCCTGCCGGAGCGCGAGGGCTATGTGTGCGGCGATTACCTCACCATCAGCGATACCAGTACCGGCGATGGCAGCTTTTCCCTCTCTCTTGGAGAAGATGAACTTTCTTCCCTGATGGGACTGCTTGGCGGCGGGGGCGGCAGCGCCCTGACCCCGGACGGGAACCTGACCCTGGTTGACGATTACGGCAGCACAACCGGCACCGGCAAGCAGTTTATCACGCTGGAAACGAAAGCCGGGAATGTCTTTTACCTGATTATTGACCGTGACGATAAGGGAGAGGAAACGGTCCACTTCTTGAACCAGGTGGACGAGGCGGACCTGATGGCCCTGGCCGATGATGGCGAACCGGCCACCTGTTCCTGCACCACCCGCTGCCAAGCCGGAGCGGTCAATATGAACTGTGAAATCTGCGCTTCGGATATGACCGCCTGCGCTGGCCCGGAACCAGAGCCGGAGCCGGAAGAAACGCCTGCTGCCGAGGAAACCGAGCCAGAGCCGGAGGAAGAAAGCGGCGGCATGGGCGGCCTGCTGATTATCCTGCTGATCGCGGCCCTGGCGGGCGGCGGCGCGTTCTACTACATCAAATTTATCAAGAATAAGCCCAAGACCAAAGGCGACACCGACCTGAATGATTACGACTACGGCGAGGACGAGGAACCCGCCGGGGAGGAAGATCTGGACGAGGACGCAGAGGAAGAAATGGACGATGAGTTTACTATGGATGCGGAGCCGGAGGATGAGAAGCTATGAGATATTTCACTGACAACCCTCTGGAGCGCATGATGATGCAGGTCCCCCGCCAGGAGCGGGGGCCTGACCTGTCCCGTCCGGCCAAAGGCCACCCCTGCCACGGCTGCAAACGCTACGGGGAGGGCTGCATCCTGCCCTGTTACCGGGGCGTGATGGAACCGGCGGCGATGAAACCCAAAGGAAGGAGCGTGAACCTATGAGCCGCTTAGTGATTGCAGAGAAGCCCTCTGTGGCGCAGAGCATCGCCTCTGTGCTGGGGGCTGCGAACCGAAAGGACGGCTACCTGGAAGGCGGCGGTTATCTGGTGAGCTGGTGTTTCGGCCACCTGGCAGAGCTTTCGGATGCCTCCGCCTATAACCCGGACTATGCCAAGTGGCGCTATGAGGACCTGCCGATCCTGCCGGAGAAATGGCAGTATTCGGTGGCCGCCGACAAGAAAAAGCAGTTTAACCTGCTGAAAAAACTAATGGAGCGGTCCGATGTGACCGAGGTGGTGAACGCCTGCGATGCCGGGCGCGAGGGAGAGTCCATCTTCCGCACCGTCTACAACCTGACCGGCTGCAAGAAACCCATGCTCCGGCTGTGGATTTCCAGCATGGAGGATGCCGCCATTCGGGAGGGCTTTTCGGCCCTCAAACCGGGCGGCGACTATGACGGGCTGTATGCGTCCGCCCTGTGCCGGTCCAAAGCCGACTGGCTGGTGGGCATCAATGCCACCCGTCTTTTCAGCGTACTGTACCACCGCACTTTGAACATCGGGCGTGTGATGTCCCCGACGCTGGCCCTGATCGTCCAGCGGGAGGCCGAGATCAGCGCCTTCAAGCCGGTCCCGTTTTATACGCCGGTTCTGGACTGCGGCGGATTTTCTGCCGCCGGTGAGAAATGTGCCGAGAAAGCGGCGGCCCAGGCGGTGGCGGATGCCTGCAAAGGCCAGCCCGCCCTGGTCCAGACTGTGGAGCAGAAAGAAAAATCAGAAAAACCGCCTGCCCTCTATGACCTGACAACCCTCCAGCGGGATGCCAACCGGCAGCTTGGCTACACGGCCCAGCAGACCCTGGACTATCTCCAGGCATTGTATGAAAAGAAGCTCTGCACCTATCCCCGCACCGACAGCCGATATTTGACCGCCGATATGGAAGGGACGGTTCCGGCTCTGGCGGCTGCGGCGGCGAAGATCTGCGGGGTGGCTGTGCCGGACACCGTTCTGGCCGCCCAGGTATGCAACAGCGCCAAAGTCACCGACCACCATGCCATCGTCCCCACCGAGGGAGCTGGCCGGGCGGATGTGGAGGCCCTGCCTGCCGGGGAACGGGAAATCCTGCGTCTGGTGGCGCGGGAGCTTCTGTGTGCCACCGGCTCCCCTTACCGCTACCAGGAAACGGCTGTCACCCTGTCCTGCGGCGGGAACCAATTTTTGGCCAAAGGAAAGGCCATCACCGATCCGGGCTGGAAAGCCTATCAGCGGGAAAAGGTAGACCCTGCAAAAGAAAGCGTCCTGCCGGACGGACTGACAGAAGGAATGACGCTCCCCGTCACCGCTGTCACCATCAAAGAGGGCAAGACCACCGCCCCCAAGCACTACACCGAGGACACGCTGCTCTCCGCGATGGAAACGGCTGGCGCAAAGGATATGCCGGAGGATGCGGAGCGCAAGGGCATCGGCACACCGGCCACCCGCGCCGGTATTTTGGAAAAGCTGGTGTCCACCGGCTTTGTGGAGCGCAAGAAACAGAAAAAGACCACCAACCTCATCCCCACGCAGATTGGCGTTTCCCTGATTACTGTCCTGCCGGAGCAGCTTCAATCGCCGCTTCTGACTGCGGAATGGGAACACCAGCTCAAAGAGGTGGAGCGCGGTGAAGTGAAGCCCAGCGAGTTCATGGACGGTATCTGCAATATGCTCCGGGACCTGGTGGGGACCTACAAGGTGATTGACGGTTCCCAGGTGCTTTTCCCCTCTGACCGGGAGACGGTGGGCAAATGCCCCCGCTGCGGCGGGGCTGTCACCGAGCGCAAGCAGGGATTTTTCTGCGAAAACGCTGGCTGCCGGTTTGCCCTTTGGAAAAACAGCAAGTTTTTCACAGCCAAGAAAAAGAACCTTACCAAGGCGGTGGCCGCCTCTCTCCTGAAGGATGGCCGTGTGAAGCTCACCGGCTGCTACTCGGAGAAAACCGGCAAGACCTATGATGCAACGGTGGTGATGGAGGACACCGGCGAAAAGACCAACTTCAAGCTGGTGTTCGGGAATGGATAAGCCTCGCATGACGGAGGGCCAGCTCCGGCGCGCCCGGAAACTGATCCGCCGCCTGTGCGCCAACTATGATGAAGGAAACTGCCTGGCCCTGGATGAAGGCGAGGGATGCGTCTGTGTGCAGAGCATTTCCTACTCCCTTCTCTGCCGGTATTTTAAGGAGGCGGTTCTGCCTGCGGATGCGGAGCTGTGCGCGGCCATCGGCCAGGGAGCCGATGATCTGAAACGCTGCCGGGCCTGCGGCAAGCCCTTCCAGGCCAGAAGCAATCGGGCTTTGTACTGTCCCCGCTGCGCCGCTTTTGAACAGCGGAAGAAAACCCGTGAACGGGTGCGCCGCCACCGGGGGCAGATGTAACGCTTTCGGGGCCGGAAAGCCCAGGTATTTCAAGGCATTTCCGGCCCCGTTTGTGCGTTGCCGTATGTTTTCCCCTGAACCCCTCAAAACCGTGTTTGAAACCGTTACATTTCCGCCCCCGCAAGGGATGAGTTTTCTTCCCCTGCGGGGGCCTATTTTTTCAGGAAAGGAGCTGAACTCTCATGGCCGATAAGCCCACCAACAAGGAACGCCTGAAAGAACTGGGTGAGAAGATCGAGGCAGGCATCCGGGAAGTGTTTGACAGCGGCAAGTATGCCGAGTATCTGAAAGTCATGTCCCGCTTTCCCACCTACTCCGTCAACAACCAGATGCTGATCCGCTTACAGCGCCCTAACGCGACCAAAGTGGCCGGTTATAACAAGTGGCAGCAATTTGAGCGCCATGTAAAGCGGGGCGAACATGGCATTACGATTATCGCCCCCACACCCTACAAGAAGAAAATCGAGGAACAGAAGCTCGACCCGGACACCAAGGCCCCGGTGCTGGATGCCAACGGCAAGGTAGTGATGGAGGAAAAGGAAATTGAAATCCCCACGTTCCGGCCCATCAAAGTGTTTGACTACGCACAGACCGAGGGAAAGCCGCTGCCCCAGCTTGCCGCCGACCTGTTCGGGAATGTCCAGCATTACGAGGCTTTCATGGAGGCCCTGCGGCGCACTTCGCCAGTTCCCCTGACCATCGAGCCGATGCAGGACAACATGGACGGCTTTTTCAGTCCCACCGCCCAGCGCATCGCCATCCGACAAGGGATGAGCGAGGTCCAGACCGTATGCGCCTGCATCCATGAGATGACCCATGCCACCCTGCACAACTATGAAAAGCAGCGGATGGAGGCCGCTGCCGGGGACCCGTCCAAGGAGCCGCCAAAGCCCAAGCCCCACCAGATTGAGGAAATCGAGGCGGAAAGCACTTCTTATATGGTCTGCCAGTATTTCGGCATCGAAACCGGGGAGAACAGCTTCGGCTATGTGGCCTCCTACTGCAAAGACCGGGAGCTGTCGGAGCTTCGGGCCTGCCTGAATACCATCAATAAAACCGCTGGCAGCATGATCGCCGGTATCGAAAAGCACTTTGCCGAGGTCTGCAAGGAACAGGGCATTGACCTGTCCGAGCAGAAAAATGAGCCGGAGCAGACGGTCCCGGCTGCGGAAGAACCGGCAGCGGAGGAACCCGCTGCGCCGGAGCTGGACCCCATCGACCAGCTTGCCTCCGACATCGACCAGTTTGCCTTTGATTTCGACCCTTATGAATACCGGGACCAAGTGGAGGACCGGGAGGCTGCGGTGAAGGACCTGGCGGCTTCTCTCCGGCATGGCGGGGCGCGAGGTGTTCAGGACTGGCTCCAAAGCGTCCTGGATGAAAACGAACCCGGTGAAGATACCGCAAAGGCTGCGGAGCTGATGCAGCGGCTGGACCAGCTTGCGCCTGTGCAGGAAAAGCTGCTGCTTCTGGATGAGGCGGTGTATCTGCATCTGCAAACCACCGAGGATGGCTATGACTACACTCTCTATGATAAAGACACCCTCCGCCAGATGGATGGCGGTCAGTTGGACGCGCCGGAGCTGCCCATCTCCACCGCCGCCCTGGAAATCTGTGAGATGCACGACCTGGGAGGCCAGTCCATCAAGTATGCGCCCCTTGCCATGATTGAAACTTTGCAGGAGGCGGCCTACCGGCAGATGCAGGAGGCAGCGACCCAGGCTGCCGTCCCGGAAAGTACCATGCTGCCGGATGCCCCGGAGCAGACGCTGGATGAGTACCCCATGCCGGACCCGATGCTCACGCTGGATGATCTGGAAAAGTGCGGCTACCGGGACGGGGATATGCTCCCCCTCTCCAAAGAGCGGGCGATGGAGCTTTATGAGCGGGATCTGACCGTGTATGCGGTGGTGGATGGCGGTAGCGCGGAGATGCTGTTTGACCGGGAAGAATTTGACACCCAGGCCGCCGGGACCATGTATGCCGTTTCCCGCGAGGAATGGGAGGAAAGCCCGGAGTTCGATGCGCGGGTGCAGAACCGCCTGAACCACCAGGAAGAACGGGAACGGGCATTTCTTTCCCATGAGGGGGACTGCTTCGCCATTTACCAGGTGGCCGAGAATGACCCGCAGAGGCTTCGTTTTATGAATATGGACTGGCTGAACGCCCATGACCTTTCTGTGGAGCGGGGCAACTATGATCTGGTCTATACCGCCCCGCTCCCGGAAACCGGCAGCATGGACGGGCGGCTTCACAAGCTGTTTGAACAGTTCAATTTCCACCGCCCGGCAGACTTCCACAGCCCATCCATGAGCGTCAGCGACATCGTTGCGATAAAAAGGGATGGCGTGGTATCCTGCCATTACTGCGACAGCGTTGGCTTTCAGGAAATCCCCGGCTTTCTTCCGTCCAATCCGCTGAAAAATGCGGAAATGACCGTTGAAGATGATTACGGCATGATTGACGGCATCATCAACAACGGCCCCAAAGCAACGGTGGCGGAGCTGGAGGCGCAGGCAAGAAGCGGACAGCCCATTTCCCTGATGGACCTGGCAGATGCCGTCCACCGGGAGGAACGGGACAAGAAAAAATCTGTGATGGAACAGCTCCGGCAGAGTCCGAAACAGGAGCGGAAAAAGACAGCGCCCAAAAAGAGCGCGGAAAGGGAGCTTTGATATGAACAACTTTACCTTTGAAGAAATCAACCTGATGTGCATTTACAATTCCGGGGACGGGACCCGCCAGGAGCTGATCGAGGCCCTCACCGAGATGCGCGGCTACCTGGGCGCAGATGAAACGGAGCTTTTGGAGCTTACCGACTCTGCTCTTTCAAAGCTGTCCGCCATGACCGATGAAGCATTTGCCGAGCTGGAACTGTACCCGGATTTTGACAGCGAGGACAATGCCTATGATGAGTAACCTGGAATTTTATTCTGCGATGGCCAGCTACACCGCCACCCATCTGACGGATAGCTGGCAGAGGTGGACCGCATTTCTCACCACCGCCTCCCGGCTGTATAAGTACCCCTTCCACGAGCAGCTTATGATCTTCGCCCAGCGCCCGGATGCAACAGCCTGTGCGGAATATGACCTCTGGAACGACACCATGCGCCGGTATGTGCGGCGCGGCTCCAAGGGCATCGCCCTTGTGGACAATTCCCGCGAAAAGCCCCGGCTTCGGTATGTGTTCGACATTTCCGACACCGGCCTGCGGAAAAATTCCCGCCACCCCTTCCTGTGGGAGCTTCGCCCGGAGCATGAGGCGGCGGTGGCTCAGGCGCTTGCCGAGCGGTTTGGTGCGCCGCCCGAAAACAACCTGGCGGAACAGCTTGAAAGCATCGCGGCCCAGCTTGTCAGCGAGTATTGGGTGGAACACAAGCGGGACATCCTCGACATCGTTGACGGGAGCTTTCTGGAAGGCTATGATGAATTTAACATCGGAGTGCAGTTCAGAAATGCCGCAACGGTCAGCATTACCTACTCGCTGCTGTCCCGGTGTGGACTGGAGCCGGAAGGCTACTTCGACCATGAGGACTTTTTAAGTATCTTCGATTTCAACACCCCGGAGGCGGTAGCTGCCCTGGGAACGGCGGTCAGCCAGAGCAACCAACAGGTGCTGCGGCAGATCGGCATTACTATCCAAAACTATGAACGAGCCAAATTCGCGGAAAGGAGCGTCACACATGGAGAACAACCTGACTTACACCAAGAACGGAGATTATCTGATCCCCGACCTGAAGCTGGAGGAAACGAAGCCCCTGGGCCGGTACGGGAGGATGCGCCGGGATTATCTGAAGGAGCATCGGCCGGTCCTGTTCAACGCCATGATGGTGAGCGGGAAATTGTACCCGCACTTGAACGAGATCGAGCAGACCATGAACCGGCGGCTGGAGCAGATGATGCCGGAGCTGATGCAGGCGGCGGGCGTGACGGAGGAACTGAAAGCCCGCGATCCGATGACCTGGGTGGGGCTGATGAACAACTGCAAAGCCCAGGCGGAGGAAATCCTTCTGACGGAACTTATATACAGCTAACCCTGTTTCCCTCGGAACAGGAACAAATACGGCGGATTGATGAAGGGCCAGGCGTTTTCGCGTCTGGCCCTTCTGCTGTCCCGGAGCCGGAACCGGCCCCGCCAACACCAGCGGTCCCTCGCCGGGCGCTTACCCAGGCTGACATTGATGCCGCCATCCAGGAATGGAACGGCAATATCGAGAGCAAGCACGCGGTTGTCCGCTACATGAAGGACCATGCCCGTGAAAAGGACACCGCTACTTGGCTGCGGCAGGAATACGGCGATGCGCTGCCTGCCTTTCCTGTCACGGCGGATGGCGCGGCGGGCGATGTGCCGTGGCCCAAAGTGCAGCGCCGGATCGCCCAGCTCATTAAGGAGGACCGCTTCTATACTCAAGAAGAACAGGACCGCTTTGACAACATCGACCCTATCGCCATCCGGGAGGCCCTGGCCGAGCGCGGGATTGTGAACGGTCAGGTGGCAGACCCGGAAAAGCTGGACAACGACCTGTTCATCCAGCAGGTGATGCAGGATGTGGAGGCTGTCGCAGCCGAGGAACACGCCGAGCCGGAGCCAGAGCCGCCTGCGCCGGACTTATCCGGCCAGCCTGTCACCCGCGAGGGAGACACCATCACCATTGGGAATGGGGAGCCGACCCATGAGATCGACATTACCGTTTCCGATGAGGAATACGAGGCCATCCAGCAGGCCATCCCGGAGAAAAAGGTCTATGACCCCTCCGCACCGGTCTACCATGTAGGCGATATGGTCTATCTGGACAATCAGGAATACCAGATCACAGAGCTGCGGGAGGATACGGTACAGCTTCTTCCCGCTGGCATGGCTTACCCGATCTTCCGGGCCGAGAGCCGGGAACGGTTTGAGCAGCTTCTGAAAAACGACCTGCGAAACGGCCCCATTACCGAGTTCCTTTCTGCTGACCCGGAGAAAACGGACCAGGACCTGCGGGAAGTGCTGACTTCCGGGCTGTTTACCTGGCAGGACAAGGAGTACATTTCCCGCTGGCTGCGGGATGGCGAGGGCAATACCAAAATCGCCCAGCGCCTTTCTGAGCTGTATTCCGGGCGCGTGGAGACGATGGACTTTGTGACCGGGGATATAGCAGACTACCGCACCTTCACCACCAGCGTTGAGGTGGAGATCCTGGACCATGAGGAACGAAAACTTGCGACCCTGGCATACCGATGGGATGAACTGGCTCCGCTTCTTCGGGGAATGTATGTAAAGGAGCTGGACGGCTTCTTTCAGGACCCGGAAGGCTTCGCAGACCGGCACACATCCCCATTGGAAGGAACTCCATCTTACCAGGTGGGCGATCAGGTAACGCTCCCTGCGCCTGACCACCCCATCACCGGCACGATTGATGCCATTGAAGATACAACGGTCCGCATTTATACCGGGCCTTATGCCTGGAGCTATGATGTCATCAGCCGGGAACAGTTTGAAACCTGGCTACGCCAGGATGAGCGAAACGCCGGACTGTTCACGCAGGAGGAAAAAGAACCCCCTGCGCCGGAAATCACCTCCGAGCCGGTAACGGTCTATCCGGGGGACAAAAACGGACTTCCCTATGATGTGGTGGTGGAACGGCTGCACATAGACGAGCCGGAACCCACGCCGCCGGAACCGGCCTTTTCTGCGGAGCAGGCTGACCATCAGGAAAACACGGACCAGCCCCGCCGAACCGGGCAGAACTTCCACATCACAGACGACCACCTGGGGGAAGGCGGACCGAGGCTCAAATATCAGGCCAATATCACGGCCATCCGGCTGTTGAAGGAGCTTGAGACTGCGGGCCAGCAGGCCAGCCCGGAACAGCAGGAAGTGCTGTCCCGCTATGTGGGCTGGGGCGGCGTGCCGGAGGCTTTCGACCCGGCCAAAACCGCCTGGGCCAAGGAGTATGCCGAGCTGAAGGAGCTTTTGACCCCGGAGGAATACGAGGCGGCCAGGGCCTCCACCCTGAACGCCCACTACACCAGCCCTATGGTGATCCGCGCCATTTATGAGGCCGTGGAGCAGATGGGCTTTCACAGCGGCAACATTCTGGAACCGTCCTGCGGCGTGGGCAACTTCTTCGGGATGCTCCCGGAGAGCATGAGCGAAAGCAAGCTGTACGGCGTGGAGCTGGACAGCATCACCGGGCGTATCGCCCGCCAGCTCTATCCCAATGCCCGCATCGAGGTCAACGGCTTTGAGAAAACGCAGTACCCTGATGGCGTTTTTGACCTTGCCATCGGAAATGTACCGTTTGGCAACTACCGGGTGAGTGACCGGCCCTATGACCGGCACAATCTGCTGATCCACGATTACTTCTTTGCCAAGACCATCGACAAGGTGCGGGCTGGCGGCATCATTGCTTTCATCACTTCCAACGGCATCAGCGGCGGCACAATGGATAAAAAGGACGCGCACGCCAGAGAGTATATGGCCCGGCGCTGCGACCTGCTGGGCGCGGTCCGCCTGCCGAACACCACCTTCCGGGCCAATGCCGGGACAGATATTGCGATGGACATCGTTTTCCTGCAAAAGCGGGAGGTTCCCCGGATGCAGGGAGAGCCGCTGCCGGAATGGGTGGAGACAGACCTGTTACGCACAAACACTTATACAGATAAGGACGGGCGGGAACGGCACGACCATGTGACCATGAACCGCTACTTCCGTACCCACCCGGAAATGGTGCTGGGCGACCTGGATATTGTGACCGGGCCGTTTGGCCCCCAGCTCGTCTGCAATCCGAGGGAAGGCGCAGACCTGGAACAGCAGCTCCGTGAAGCGATGCAGCATATCCAGGGCCGCTATACCGAAGCCGCGCTGCCGGAGCTGGGCGAAGGCGAGGACATCGACACCTCCCTCCCGGCAGACCCGGATGTGAAAAACTATTCTTACACGGTGGTCGATGGCGCGGTGTACTACCGGGAAAACAGCCGCATGGTGCGCCCTGACTTAAACGCTACCGCCGAGGCCCGCATCAAGGGGCTGGTGGAGCTGCGGGACTGTGTGCAGCGGCTCATCGACCTGGAAATGAACGCCGCCATGCCGGATGCCGCTATCCGGGAACAGATGGCGGAGCTGAACCGGCTCTATGATACCTTTTCTGCCAAGTACGGCCTTATCAATGACCGGGCGAACCGGCTGGCCTTTTCCGATGACAGCAGCTATTACCTGCTCTGTGCGCTGGAAGTGTTGGACGAGGATGGCAGGCTGGAACGAAAGGCGGATATGTTCACCAAGCGGACCATTAAGCCCCATGAGGCGGTGGCCTCCGTGGACACCGCCGCCGAAGCCCTGGCAGTCTCCATTTCGGAGAAAGCCTGTGTGGATATGGGCTATATGGCTTCGCTCACCGGCAGGACCGGGAACGAGCTGGCCGAGGAACTGCGGGGCGTGATCTTCCAGGTGCCGGGGATTACGGAGCCGGATGGAACACCCCATTATGTGACCGCCGATGAATACCTGTCCGGTAATGTCCGGCAGAAGCTGCGCCAGGCACAGCGGGCGGCGGAGCGCGATCCGGCGTTTTCCATCAATGTGGAGGCGCTCACTGCCGCCCAGCCCAAGGACCTGGATGCCTCTGAGATTGAGGTGCGGCTGGGTGCGACCTGGATTGATAAGGAATACATCCAGCAGTTTATGTACGAGACTTTCAAGACCCCGCCCTATCTGCGGGATGTGATCGAGGTGAAGTATGTCCCTTACACCGCCGAATGGCAGGTGACGGGGAAAAACTCTGTGGGCTACAACAATGTGGCCGCCTACACCACTTACGGGACCAACCGGGCCAACGCCTATAAAATCCTGGAGGACAGCCTGAACCTGCGGGATGTCCGTATCTATGACACGGTGGAGGATGCGGACGGAAAAGAGCGCCGGGTGTTAAACGCCAAGGAAACCACTCTGGCCGCGCAGAAGCAGCAGGCCATCCGGGAGGCATTTAAGGACTGGATTTGGAAGGACCCGGAGCGGCGGCAGGCATTGGTCCGCCAATACAATGAAGAAATGAACAGCACCCGCCCCCGCGAGTATGACGGCAGCCATATCGTCTTTGGCGGCATGAACCCGTCCATCACCCTGCGGGAGCATCAGAAAAACGCCATCGCCCATGTGCTGTACGGCGGCAATACGCTGCTGGCCCATGAGGTGGGCGCGGGCAAGACCTTTGAGATGGTGGCCGCCGCGATGGAGGCCAAGCGCCTGGGGCTGTGCCAGAAATCCCTTTTCGTGGTCCCGAACCACCTGACCGAACAGTGGGCTTCGGAGTTCCTGCGGCTGTACCCTTCGGCCAATATCCTGGTGACAACCAAAAAGGACTTCGAGAAGCACAACCGCAAGAAGTTCTGCGCCCGCATCGCCACCGGCGACTATGATGCCATCATTATCGGACACTCGCAATTTGAGAAAATCCCCATCAGCAAGGAACGCCAGGAGCGGCTTTTACAGGAACAGATATGGGAAATCACCGAGGGCATCTCCGAGGTGGAGTCCAGCGGCGGGGAACGCTTCACGGTGAAACAGTTGGAACGGACCAAGAAATCCCTGGAGGCCCGGCTGGAAAAGCTGCAAGCGGAAGGCCGCAAGGATGATGTGGTAACTTTTGAACAGCTCGGCGTGGACCGGCTCTTTGTGGACGAGGCGCACAACTACAAAAACCTGTTCCTCTATACCAAGATGCGGAATGTGGCGGGCCTCTCTACTACGGACGCGCAGAAATCCAGCGATATGTTTGCCAAGTGCCGCTATATGGATGAGATCACGGGCAGCCGGGGCGTTATCTTTGCCACCGGCACGCCGGTTTCCAACAGTATGACGGAGCTTTACACCATGCAGCGGTATCTCCAATATGACCGGCTTCAGGAGCTGGGCATGGCGCACTTTGACTGCTGGGCCAGCCGCTTCGGGGAGACGGTGACCGCTTTGGAGCTTGCCCCAGAAGGAACCGGCTACCGGGCGCGGACCCGTTTCTCCAAGTTTTTCAATTTGCCGGAACTGATGAACCTGTTCAAAGAGATCGCGGATATAAAGACCGCCGACCAGCTCCATCTTCCCACCCCGGAGGTGGAATACCACAATATCGTGGCCCAGCCCACCGAACACCAGAAAGAGATGGTGAAGGCCCTCTCCGAGCGGGCGGCCAAGGTACACGGCGGGAGCATTGACCCCAGGGAGGACAATATGCTCAAGATTACCAGCGATGGCCGCAAGCTGGGGCTGGACCAGCGGATCATCAATCCGCTGCTGCCGGATGAGCCGGGAACCAAAGTCAATCAATGCGTGGACAATATCATGCAGATCTGGCGGGACGGGCAGGCGGATAAGCTGACCCAGCTCGTATTCTGCGATATTTCCACACCCCAGGCAAGCTCCGCCAGAAAGGTGGCGAAGGCGCTGGACAATCCGACCCTGCACGCCCTGGAAGATGCGGTGCCGCTGCCGGAGCCGGAACCGGCCTTTACGGTGTATGAGGACATCCGGCAGAAGCTCATCGCCCAGGGGATGCCCGCCGAACAGATCGCGTTTATCCATGAGGCCAATACTGAAGTGCGGAAAAAGGATCTGTTCTCTAAAGTCCGTACCGGCCAGGTGCGCGTTTTGCTCGGCAGTACCCAAAAGATGGGGGCCGGGACCAATGTGCAGGATCGCCTTGTGGCGCTGCATGACCTGGACTGCCCCTGGCGGCCCGGCGACCTGGCCCAGCGGAAAGGCCGCATTGAGCGCCAGGGCAACCAGAATGAAAAGGTCCATGTATTCCGCTATGTGACCGAGGGGACCTTTGATGCCTACCTCTGGCAGACGGTGGAGAACAAGCAGAAATTCATCAGCCAGATCATGTCCTCAAAATCGCCGGTGCGAAGCTGTGATGATGTGGATGAAACGGCGCTCTCCTTTGCCGAGATTAAGGCCCTTTGCGCCGGGGACCCCCGCATCAAAGAGCGCATGGACCTGGATGTGGATGTGTCCCGTCTGAAGCTGATGAAGGCCGACCACCAGAGCAAGCAGTACCAGATGGAGGATAATCTTCTGAAATACTTCCCGGAGCAGATCGAAAAGCACAAAGGCTTCATTAAGGGGCTTGAGGCGGATATGGAAATACTGGCCGCCCATCCCCACCCGGAGGACAGCTTTGCCGGGATGGAGGTGCGGGGCGATACCCTTACCGACAAGGAGAATGCCGGTGCCGCCCTTTTAGACGCCTGTAAGGAAGTGAAAAACGCCGAGCCGGTCCAGGTGGGAAGTTACCGGGGCTTTGTCATGTCGGTGTCCTTTGATGCCTTCCGCCAGGAATACACCCTGCAACTGAAAGGCCAGATGACCCATCAGGCCACTCTTGGCGTAGACCCGCGCGGCAACCTGACTCGCATTGACAATGCCCTGGCGCAGATGCCCCAGCGGTTGGAAAGCGTGAAAGCCCAGCTTGATAACCTCTACCAGCAGCAGGCCGCCGCAAAGGAAGAAGTCGGCAGGCCCTTCCCCTATGAGGATGAACTGCGGGAGAAATCGGCCCGGCTTACAGAGCTGGACACGCTGCTCAATATCGACAGCAAGGCCCCCGGCCCCCAGGAAACCATCGTTGCCAAAAGTACACGCCCCTCCGTCCTGGAGGGGCTTCGCCGTCCCATGCCGCCGAGAGCGGCAGACAAAAAATCCAAAAACCATGAGGAGGTGCGATAACTATGACACAGGAAGAAATGCTGACAGCCCTTTATGAAAAGATGGCTGCTGAACAGGACAAGTACCGCGACTGGCTGAAAAACCAGCCTGCGGCGGAGGTCTTAAACCATGCCTACGAGTACACGGTCCGGGAGGACATCGTGATGTGCATGGAGGAATTGGAGCTGACCGAAGCCCAAGCAAAGGCGCTTCTGGCTTCGCCCGCGCCGCTGGCCGATGTTTACAAGGACTTTGAGAAGCTGGAAACCAGCTACATGGATGTGATACGGGACACCATCGAAACCAGGGCAAACGAGCTGTATCAGGCCCAGGAAACACTGAAAAATACGCCCCTCTATCCCCATTCGGCGGCGTATGCGTCCGAGCATGGGGAGATGGCACAATACAACGCCTCGTTTCAGGCAAGCCATGCCTGCAAGGAGGCCATCGAACAGGCAATCGGCCGCCATTACAGCAATAACCGGCTGGATGCCGAAGCCGCTGTGAACGATGTATTAGAACAGTTCGGGGCGGACCGGGTACAGTATGTGCTGGCCAACACGGTCCGGCATAAGGAATGGGATGGGCGCATCTCCCGCGACAATAAGGCATGGGCCAGCACGATGCCCCTGCCGGAGGGCAGCCCCCAGGACCGGCACAGCGAGTATCTGGTGGTGGACCGCTGCAATCCCGGTCTGACCGACCTGTTTCTGAAGCAGGTGCGGCAGCTTGCCGGAGAACGAGAAAAACCCTCTGTCCGGGAGAAACTGCAAAAGGCTCCGGCGGCTCCCCGGCGCTCTGCCCCAGCCAGGAAGAAAGAGGCGGAGCGTTGATATGGCGAACCGGGAACGGGAAATCCAACTGAAATTCCGCGTCACTCCAGAGGAAAGGGAGCTGATCGAGGCAAAGATGGCCCAGCTCGGCACACAGAACATGGCGGCCTATCTGCGGAAGATGGCCCTGGATGGGTATGTGGTCCGTCTGGAACTGCCGGAGCTTCGGGAGATGGTATCCCTGCTGCGCCGGAGCAGCAACAACTTAAACCAGCTCACCCGGCGCGTCCATGAGACAGGACGCATCTATGATGCCGACCTGGAAGATCTACGGCAGGGACAGGAAAAGCTGTGGGAGGCGGCGGAACATATCCTCTCGGCATTGGCGGCCCTGAAATAAGGGTGCGGGCGGCGGCCAGAACTTTGGCTTGCCGCCCCTCTTTCTTTTTTGGCCGCATCCTTGCAAAAAGAAGCTGGGGCCGCTATGCTGAAATCAGAAACGAAAACAGCGCACGAGGTAAAGGAGCTGATTGCGATATGCTGACACATGAAAAAGTGCTGAAGGTGTTCGGCCCGTATCTGGATGCTGACCCTGACTATGAGGTGGTAAAGACCAGCCGGGGCTATACGCTGCTGGCCTGGAACAACCGCCGGGAGGAATGGTTCAGCGCCGAGTTCTGCAAGACCCCGGAGGACCTGCGGGATGCCCTGTTAGATGCCTATGTGAATTACCTGGAATATGTTGTCACCGATGAGGACCGGGACCCCACCGAGCAGGAAATGCGGGAAATCCAAAAGAAGCGGCAGGCGATGTATGAGGAATGTATGAAGGAGGGACTGTGATGAGACTGATTTTGAAGATTTTGGCCGCGCCCCTGGTGGTCGCCCTGACCCTGTTCGTCTGGATTTGTACCATCCTTTTGTACTGCACCGGCATGGTCCTTGGGCTGGCCGCTTTGGTAGTCGCCCTTTTAGGGGTGGCTGTGCTTGTAACCTACTCCCTGCAAAATGGCATCATCCTGCTGGTGATTGCCTTTCTTATCAGCCCGATGGGACTGCCGACTGCGGCGGCTTGGTTGCTGGGAAAGGTCCAGGGATTGCGGTATGCAATTCAGGACCGCATTTACAGGTGAACGCGCCGCCCGGATATGGTATAATCGGAACATGGAAAGGCGGTGGCGTCATGGGGGCCAGCAACAAGGTCTGCCCGGTCTGCGGCAGGAAAATGAAACAGCAGTTCATCGGCTTGCAGCACTGTAAATGCGGCATGAGCTGGAAAAAGGACATCGGATTTTTTGAGCGCACCAGCGACATGGTGTTTGCTCTGGAACGGCGGACTGTGGGGAAAAAGGTAAAACAGGTTCCCGTGATCCGGCGCAAAGACTGAACAGAATACCATCAACAAAGGCGGCCTGCAGATGCAGGCCGCCTTGATTATATCACTTTGAATGAATAGAGACATTATTTTTTCCACTTTTTAGAAGCGGAGAGAAAGACAGTGTTACCTCATAACCTTGCATTGGCGCACTATCTATTTTCATAGAACCATCATGCGCCTCAACAATTTGACGCACAAGCAAAAGCCCCAGTCCATGCCGCAAATCAAGTCGTTCATCGGTGCTTTCCATATAGTGGGGTTTTTCCTCTAATTCTTGTAACTTTTCAGGGGTAAGCCCTACTCCATTATCAGCAACAGATAGAGTAAGCGTTTCTTCGGTGTATTTAAGGGAAAGCAGGATTTTGCAACCTTGCGGATTATGCTTGATGCTGTTCTGAACAAGGTTGTTGATTGCCCGTGAAATCAAGCGTGCATCACATTCCAACATGGCATTTTCTGCTTCTGGTGCAATATCAATTTCAATCGTATAGGCATCAGAAATCCCGGAGTTGAGCAATTCGGCTACATAGGAACGAATGAGTTTGGACAGGCGTATCTGCTCCTTGTGAAGTGGCTGCATTTCGTATTCCAGTTGGGATACTAAATTCAAATCCTGCACAAGTTCTTTGATTTTGACGCTTTGCTTTCGCACGATTTCGGCCTGTTCTCTAACCTTATCAGTGGTTGCTTCATTTGCGGCTATCCGACCAGCATATCCCATAATCATAGAAAGCGGTGTACGGATGTCATGGGAGACGCCGCTGATCCAGTTGGCGCGGGCTTCGTTCTGCCTGCTTATTATCTGAGAGGCTTTATTTACACTGGCTGCAATTTCGGATAGCTCTCCGTCAATATGGAGCGAAGCGGGTTTGCCATCTGCCAATGTTTCAATGGCTTCTACAATCGGCTCTGTATTCTGGATGATCCTGCGTTTTGAAAAGTAATAGGCCAAAAACAGGCACAGCGCATCCATGCCTAACATTCCCATCACATAGAAAGGGATTTTTTGAATTGCCTCAATGGAATAGTAGTTGCTGGTGATCTTCATGTAGCTATCCTTTGGATACCCCAAAACCAACAAGCCCTCGTCCGTATTCCAGACAAAAACAGGATAATCTTCCAGATAACCTTTTGAAAACAAAGCTACATCCTGAATGTTGTAATTTCGCGGCACTTCTTCTGGCACATCGAGGGTCCAAAAGCACTTTCCATTTGGTGTCAAATACATAGCCCAGATATTGTACTGACGCAATTTCTGTACCGCATCATCCGTCAGGCCCTCTGTGGTTGCCGCAGCGGAGGCCATCTCAAGCATAGCGCGTGGGGACGCTTCTCCGTAATCCTCTGAAACTGTGTGATAGAAGGTCGCTCCAAACAGAATAATATTGATAAGCACCAGTATCAGGAGAAACGCAGCGAAAGACGCCAAATGTTTTGAAATATATGTTCCAAAAGATTTCATGGCGTCACTTCCTTGTAATCAGTTTATAGCCCAGCCCCTTGATCGTAATCAAAGAAACCGGCTTTGATGGATCGGCTTCAATTTTTTCCCGAATACGCCGCACATGGGCATTCAGGCTGTTTTCATAGCCGAAAGGGTTGTCACCCCATAACGCTTCACAAAGAGCGTCAAGCGTGACGATCTTTCCCTCATTGCGGGCCAGCGTTTCCAGCAGGGTATGCTCTTTTGCGGTCAGGGAGATAACCTCGCCCCCTTTGTTGACCTCTGCCCGACTAAAATCAATCGTACATCCATCCAGGATAACCAGCGGGCTGTCCTCTTTATAAGTGCGGCGCAAGACCGCATAGACACGCAGCAATAGTTCCTGCGGCATAAACGGTTTTGAAATGTAATCATCCGCACCAAGGCCAAGACCGGCCAGCTTGTCTGCGGCTTCGTCTTTTGCTGTTAAAAAGATTACCGGCACATCTGTAAATGTACGGAGCTGCTCCATCAGGGAAAAACCGTCTCCATCTGGCAGCATTACATCCAATATCATCAAATCAGGTTTTTCCTGTTTTGCCACCATGACGGCTTCTTTCACGGATGCGGCAGCAAGGACGGCTTCAAAACCGGCATCCTTCAAAATATCTGATACCATTTTCAGCAAATCCGGCTCATCATCTACAAGCAAGAGCTTTTTTCGATGCAGAAAAGAGTTATCCATAGCTTCACCTCCTGAAATTATTATAGCACAGGATGACTAGCCTGCGGTGGGTATCCCGAAAAAGTAAGGTAAAAGTAAGGACGCGAGAATGTAGAAGTCAGGTTAATGTTTTATGATGGAGTCAATGAAAGGAGATGTTCTTATGGATTACATTATCACTACGGAACAGTTGACGAAGAAATATAAGAACTTCACTTCTGTCAACCATGTTTCGCTTCATATCCGCAAAGGCAGTATTTATGGTTTTCTCGGCCCGAACGGAGCAGGCAAATCCACCACTATGAAAATGCTGCTGGGCCTGACAGCTCCCACAAAAGGCAGTTTTACCATTGATGGAAAGCAATTCCCGGCTGACCGGATTGCGATTTTGAAGGAGGTCGGCTCGTTTATTGAGTCCCCTTCGTTTTATGCGAACCTGACTGGCCGGGAAAATCTCGATATTATCCGTAGGATTTTGGGACTGCCGAAAAGTGCTGTGGAGGACGCACTGGACCTTGTGGGCTTGACGGAATTTGGTGACAGGCTGGCAAAGAAATATTCGCTGGGAATGAAACAGCGTCTCGGCCTCGCCGGTGCGCTGCTGGGCAGGCCCCCTATCCTTATTTTGGATGAGCCGACAAACGGACTTGACCCTTCCGGCATCCATGAGATCCGCAACCTGGTGAAATCTCTGCCGGATCTGTACGACTGCACAATCCTGATCTCGTCCCATATGCTGTCCGAGATTGAGCTGATAGCGGATGACATTGGCATTCTCAATCATGGCCGGCTTTTGTTTGAAGGAAGTCTGGATGAGCTTCGCCAAAGTGCTTTACGGGCTGGTTTTGCGGCGGACAATCTGGAGGATATGTTCCTCTCGATGGTGGAGAAAGATAACGCGGCCAGAAAGCAGAGGGCACAGCTATGAATGTACTGTCAATCGAACTTCGGAAAGAAAAGCGGACCGGCGTCATTCCTGTGTTGCTGGCGGTTGGAGTGTTAGGAGCTGCATACGCATTTGTTAATTTCCTTGTGCGGAAAGATACGCTTTTGAATTTGCCGCTGGCCCCGATGGATGTTCTGCTGACCCAGCTTTACGGTGTGATTATGATCCTGAACCTGTTCGGTATCGTGGTTGCCACCTGCATGGTCTACAACATGGAGTTTAAGGGCAGCGCCATCAAGAAGATGTATATGCTCCCCATGAGCGTTCCGGCTATGTACCTGTGCAAATTCCTGATTCTGACGGTCATGTTTTTGGTTGCAATCGTACTGCAAAATTTAGCACTTATGCAGATCGGCATGACAGATTTGCCGGAAGGAGCATTTGAGATGGGAACACTGGTGCGCTTTGCCGGATATTCTTTCCTCACATCTATGCCGGTGTTGTCGTTTATGCTGCTGATTTCTTCGCGCTTTGAAAATATGTGGATACCTCTCGGTGTAGGGGTCGCAGGATTTTTAAGCGGTATGGCGCTGGCCAGTTCAAATCTTGCTGTCCTGATGGCTCATCCTTTTGTGCTTATGCTGAAACCGGCAGTTGCCATGAGCGCCCAGCCCGATATGACTGTGAGCGCGGTATCTTTGATGGAGACTGTTTTGTTCCTTGCTATTGCACTGTGGCTGGCGAAAAGCAAACGCTATGAGTAAGGAGGGATTGAGAAAATGAGCTTTTTGGAATTGCTCAGAATTGAGTTTATGAAGGTGAAACGCTCAAAGATCGTACCACTGATCTTTATCGCACCACTGTTGGTGGTTGCCTCCGGGGTTGCAAGCCTGAGCCGCTATTTCACCCCGGAATATACAAACGCATGGCCTGCCATGTTCATTCAAAGCGCATTGGTTTATGCGTATTACCTGTTGCCGTTCAGTATGATTGTTGTCTGTGTGATGATTGCAGGCCGGGAAACCGGTAACAATGGCATCTTAAAAATGCTGGCGTTGCCGGTCAGCCGATACGCGCTTTCGATTGCCAAGTTCTGTGTGCTGGCATTTTACCTGTTCATGGAAATGGTGGTGTTTCTTGCAGTGTTTGTAATTGCGGGATTGATTGCGACACAGACGATGGGAGTAACAGAAACCTTGCCGATCCTGTATCTGCTGAAATGGTGCTTGGGGCTGTTTCTGACAATGCTGCCGTGTATTGCGGCTATGTGGGCAATCACGGTTCTGTTTGAAAAGCCGCTTCTTTCCGTTGGGTTGAATTTGCTGCTTGTAATTCCCGGTATCTTGGTTGCGAATACGCCGCTGTGGATTGTTTATCCGTACTGTTACAGCGGTTATCTCGTTTCCTGCTCTCTCCATGATTTTACAGCAGAAGCTTCCGACGCCGCTTTTTCGATGTTTCCGTTCCTGCCCTGCGCGATTATAGTGTTCGGTCTGTTTTTCGCGTTGGCCGTCACCCGATTTGGGAAAAAAGAAATGAGGTAAATACTATGGAAAAGAAAAAACTTCAATCAATCAGTATAGCTGCGCTCATTGTGAGCATCCTGCCGCTGGCGGCCCTTATTCCGTCATTTCTGCACCTTTCGCTGTCGGACGGCATCCGAACTGTTTGGGCCGGAGCCAATATCGTTTTTGTTCTGCTGGGCCTGATTCTTTCGGTAATTTGTGTGCGTAACAGGGAAAGCCGTAGCGTTATCAATATCGTATCAACAGCAATCAGTGCTTTTTGGTTGTTGCTGATGGTGGGAATTGTTGCACTCGCTTTGTTCCTTACTTTCGTTCAGTGAGGAAATGGTTATGCACAAAATTGGAAAAATCTTTGGATGTTGTCTGATTGCTGTTACTTTGCTGGCCTGTACTGCCTGCTCTGGCCTCGATAGATTAAGCGAAAATCTAAAAGACGGAGCAACGCAGCTAAGTGACGATGTGGTGATCGGGAAAAGCAACGCGCTCATAACGCCTTATCAGTCCTTTGAGGGCAGTCGTACTTCGGATAGTTATGCTTTTCAAGCTACTTATGACGCTTCTGTAATGGGCTTCGATGGACAGGATATTTTGGTAGCGGATACCGACCTCAAAGAAAATGAGTGCCGGGAAATCACCATCCAGTATAGTTTTGATGTTCAATCTGGAAATTGCCAACTCATTTACATTTCCCCGGAATTAGAGGAAAAAGTGCTTTCTAAATCCGACAGCGGTAGCGTTACCGTCCAACTTCAAGCGGGAGCTAACTATATTGGGATCACCGGCACAGACTATTCAGGCGCTATCCAGATTGATGTGGAATAGACGGTAGAAAGTTATGAAACGACTATTAGTAGTGGACGATAATACGGAATATCTGCAATTCCTGTCATCCGTGTTATCAGGTGATTTTGATACGATTAAGGCTACGGGCGTCAAGGACGCATTGGATATTCTTCAAGCGATTACAGTAGATGCGATATGTTCCGATTTCAATATGAAAGACGGCACAGGATTGGATTTGCTTGAAGATATTCGTCAACGAGGGATCTCCGTTCCTTTCCTACTTATGTCTGGCAATGACGATTACCTGCTTGTACAACAGACAAAACTTTATGGCGGCGTTTTTTGCTGCAAAACCGATTATGATTTGATTGCGAAAATAAAAGCACTGAATAACCCCGAACCATAATGCTCTATCATCTGCCGGACGACGGCAAAAGAAAAAAAGCCGTCGTTCAGCAGGCAATCATCATGCCATCATTATATATCACGGCGGCTTTGAATAAATCAGGGCCGCCGCTCTTTTGTCCCTCAAAGGAATGACGACCACAAGCTAAAGATCACGGCGGCTTTAGGAGGGAGCCGCCGTGAAGCGAGAACAGCTTCGACATAATTCGGCAGGAATTTACCTGTCAAAAAAAGCCTGTCCCCGGCAGCGGGGACATATACCCAAGAAGATGAACTATACTATGTAGGTAAGCAGCAAAACACACCAGATAGCGTCTGGCTGGCGTATGACCAGTCAGGCGTTTTTTGTCGCATCCTGCGGTTTTCCGTGGGGTGTCGTTCTCCACCGTCCCCATTTCAATTCACCCGTCAACCCCTGAATTGAAATGGAGGACAAGTATGTTCAATAAGAAAAGTGAATACGCGCAGAATAAGCGCGAGAAAGATAGCATCATCTACATAAGTGTGAATGGACGCATCCGGCTCACCCGCGCAGACTTTTCCAGTGAGGAAGAATTTCTTCGCTGGAAACAATGGTCCGATGAGGACTACTATGAGACGGAACGCCGGGGGCGTGGATACTACGATAACGGGGTTCCTCTGGATGAAAACATAAGCGCGGCAGGTGCGGTGGAGTCTGCGGAGGATGCTTATTTCCGTGAGCTTCTGGCTGATGAAATCGAAGCGGCTCGGAAAGCTCTGTGTCAGGAGCGCATGGCTAAGGTGAAAGCCCTTCTGACCGCCAGGCAGTACCGCCGGATCTGGATGTGTTTGGCCGAAGAAAAATCCATCACAGAGATCTCCAGGATTGAAGGACGGTCTAAAGCCAGTGTGTCCCGTTCTATTGCTGCGGCGCTCCATAAGCTCCGCAAACTGCGTTAAGGCAGAATAAGAAACTATCAACAGGGGTGGCCTGCAGATGCAGGCCGCCCTCATCATGGAAGGAGGCTTTTTCATGGCAACCACGCGGCTCATGCCCCTGCACACCGGCAAAGGCCGGACGGTGGGGACGGCCATCAGCGACATCATCGACTATGTTCAAAATCCGCAGAAAACAGATAACGGCAGGCTCATTACCAGCTATCAATGTGACAGCCGGATTGCAGATGCGGAGTTCCTTTTCAATAAGCGGCAGTACATCGCCGCCACCGGCCGGGTACGGGGTGAGGACGATGTGATTGCCTATCATATCCGACAATCCTTTGTCCCTGGTGAGATCACGCCGGAAGAAGCAAACCGGCTGGGCTGTGAGCTGGCGCGGCGCTTCACCAAGGGGAAACACGCCTTTATTGTCTGCACTCACATTGATAGAAAACACATCCATAATCACATCATTTTCGATGCCACCGCGCTGGACTACCAGCGAAAGTTTCGGAACTTTTGGGGCAGCACCCGCGCGGTCCGGCGGCTTAATGATACCATCTGTATAGAGAACGGATATTCCATTGTAGAGAACCCGAAGCCGCATGGAAAGAGCTATAACAAGTGGCTGGGTGATCGGGCCAAACAATCTCAGCGGGAGACGCTGCGTGTGATGATCGACCAGGCCCTGGAGCATAAACCCGCCGACTTCGATGCCCTGCTGAAGCTGCTGGAAGGGATGGGCTGCGAGGTGTCCCGCCGTGGGCAGTCGTACAGCATCAAAGCACCTGGATGGGACAATGCCGCCCGCATGAGTAAGAAGCTGGGCAAAGGGTACAGTGAAGCCGAGCTTCGTGCGGTTCTGGCCGGAGAAAAGGAACATACCCCCACCAGGACCACGCCCCACCCGGAGCCGAAACAGGCTGTGAGCCTGATGGTCGATATTCAGGAAAAGCTTCGCGCTGGCAAGGGGGCCGGTTATCAGCGATGGGCCACCGGCTTCAATCTGAAGCAGATGGCGCAGACCATGAATTATCTCTCCGAGCATAAACTGCTTGATTATAAAGTGCTGTCGGAAAAGACAGCGGCAGCCACCGCCCTGTACAATGAATTGTCCGCGCAGATCAAGGCAGCGGAAAAGCGAATGACGGAGATTGCGGTCCTCCGCACCCACATCATCAACTACGCCAAAACGCGGGAGGTCTATGTCGCATATCGCAAGGCCGGATATTCAAAGAAGTTCCGCGCCGAGCATGAGGCAGACATCCTTTTACACCAGACCGCAAAGAAAGCATTTGATGAGCTGGGAATGAAAAAGCTCCCCACCGTCAAGAGCTTGCAGGCGGAATATGCGGAGCTGATGGCACAAAAAAAGGCAGCCTATTCCGGCTACCGAAAGGCCCGTGATGAGATGAAGGAGCTTCTGACCGTCAAGGCCAATGTAGACCGCATCATGGGCTATGAGGAAGAAAAGCAGACAGAAAAAGAACACGCCCAGGAGCAGAGCCAGGGACGATGACTGACTCATGGATTTGGGCTTTTCGGGAGGGAAAGCCTGCGGCGGCTTTCCCTCTTGTCTGCTCACCGGCGCAGGACGGGAACCGGGTCAAGAGTGCGAAGCATCCGCCCACCGGCGGCTTGCTCTTGATGCGGTTTCTGTCCTGTGCTATCCATCGCCTGGGCGATGGAAAAAGCGTTCTACCAGAACGCGCAGCCAGCTCCAAAATGGAGCTGTTTATGGGGGTTTGGGGGCAGCGCCCTCAACAAGCAACCTGGGATCTTCGCGCCAGCGAAAATCCCAGGTTTGGCCTCGGTGGGTCCCACGAGGCATTGCTTGCCGGTTTCTCGTACCCCGTATTTTTGCCCTTTCGGGCGGTATTTCTTCAAATGAGAAAAGAGGACGCTTACACATCCTCCTTCTCATCATCCGCATCTTTTAATTTGATGGCTCCGTCAATGACGCCTTCCACAATGGGCAGATACTTCTCCGGGCAAAGCTGTAATTTGTGGCTTGTCCGTTGGCGCAGCTCACTGTCCTCCCGAAGTAACTCCGGGTTGAAGTAGCGTTCTGCGGGCAGCTTGCAAATGCGGATGAGCTGCATCACAACCGGCACGCTGGGTATTGTGCCGCACAGCTCAATATTTGCAAGATAGCGCGGGTCGATACCGACCTTTTCAGCCAGCTCCCGGCGGGACATTTTTACAGCTTCACGCGCCTGCTGAACATCTGCTCCGAAGGTTTCAAATCCAGGGCAATCTTTCACATTCGGCATATCACATCACCCTATTACATTCTATTGTTCATAGGATGCGCTGGGAATGATATGATATGCGCTTTAGCTTCATTTTATAATTCCGCCAATGTAAAGAATTTTATGATGAAAGTCAGCGGATTACACTGAGGATACCGATAGAGAAAACTCAACCTGTTAATGCACTGTTAGCTTTGACTACTCAAAGTTAGAATGACCTATTGACACCGGTTACTCGATATGATATATTAAGACCGATGGATTGAAACTGGTGGTCTTGAATGAAGGGAGGCGAACTATGGCAAAAAGAGTGGCGGGAGTGACTGAAAAGCTCATGGAATGTGCTAAAGAGGAGTTTTTAGCAAATGGATATGAAAATGCTTCTCTCCGGATAATTGCAGAAAAGGCTGGATCGAGTAAAGGCGCAATCTATATTCGCTACCCTGATAAAGAAAGCCTATATCGGTCCCTGGTTCAACCGGCGGCGGACGGTTTTTGTGAATTGTTACAAACCGTATTATCCGGGTTTACCACGATGCCAGGTAATGAGCAGACAGAGCAAATGCTTCGATATTCCAATGATGGCTTTCCTAAAGTAGTGGACTATCTTTACGATCATTTCGATGAATTTAAGCTGTTGCTTACCAGTGGAGAGAATAGTGTCTATCAAGAGTTTATTCATCGTGTTGTTGAGCTGGATACAGAATGTACTGCAAAGTATATTGAGGCATCTGGAAATGATGCAATAACAAGCGGCCGGCTCACGCCGGAACTAAATCATCTTCTTTCCAGTGCTTTCTATACGGGAATGTTTGAGGTTATCATTCACGATATGCCGAAAGCCCAGGCATTGGAGCATATCCGCAAAATGCGGCGTTTCTATACCGCTGGATGGCAGACCATCTTTTCTACGGATGGAGGTGATGTCGTATGAGTGGTTGGATTGACCGCAACGGTTGGATTCACTGTCCTACCTGCGGCAACAAAACCCGCACGAAAGTAAATCCGGATACTGTTCTCAAACACTTTCCGCTATTTTGTCCTAAATGCGGGAAAGAACACATCGTAGATGTGCAGGGACAAAGCATCATATTATCAGAGCCAGACGCCAAGACGCAGAGCCGATAATTTACAGGATAAATCCTGTGGATTGTCGGCTTTTACTTTTAACCTATGGTTAGGTTCTGCTAACTAAAAGGAGGGAATTGTATGCAGCGACAAAAAGATTCTGTAAATCTGATGACATTCATTAAACCGCATCAATCAGGCTTTTTGCTTTCTATCATTCTTGCTGTTATCAGCGTCACAAGTGGTATCGTGCCATATTTCGCTGTGGCAAGGATCGTAAATCTGCTGATTGGAGGTGAAACGAATTTTTTTGCTTATTTAACATGGGGAATTGTTGCCCTTATAGCTTATCTGATGAAGTCCGTTTTTCATGGGTTATCTACCAGATGTTCCCATGAAGCGACATTCCATGTGCTTTCAGAAATACGACAGGCGATTGCGGATAAATTAACGCGTGTTTCTATGGGATATTTGACGGATACACCTTCGGGACGGCTGAAAACAACAATGGTAGAGCGTGTAGAGCAAATGGAAGTCCCTCTGGCACATATCATCCCGGAAATGACTTCTAACCTGCTTGTCCCCATCGCCATCATTATTTACCTGTTTGTGTTGGATTGGAGAATGGCACTGGTATCCCTGATTACGATACCCATCGGGATGCTCTGTTACATGGCCCAGATGAAGGAATACCCTAAAAAATACGGTGCTGTTGTTCAGGCAAGTAAGTATATGAGCGCCACCACTGTGGAGTACATCAATGGGATTGAGGTTATCAAGGCGTTCAATCAAAGTGCTGCCTCCTATGGAAAGTTTACACAGGCTGTCCGTCAGAGCGTGGATCTCATGCTGGACTGGATGAAATCCACCCAGGGCTATTCTGCTCTGATGATGACGATTTGGCCTGCTGTACTGATTGGTGTGTTGCCTGTGGGATGCCTGTTCTATATGAACGGCTCTTTGTCTGCTCCGGACTTTATCACCATTGCCATTCTTTCTCTTGGCATTATGGGGCCGCTGGTTGCCGCTATCTTTCTGACGGATGATTTTTCTAAAATTGCAACTATCACCGGAGAAATTACTGCTGTATTGTCCGAGCCTGATCTGAATCGTCCGTCCCAGAGGAAAAATCTCAAAGGATTGGATATTTCTCTGCGGGATGTGACTTTTGCTTATAAGGATACGCAGGTTCTGAACGGTATCAATCTGGACATCAGACAAGGAACCACAACGGCGTTAGTAGGACCGTCCGGCTCTGGTAAATCCACGATTGCGAAACTCATCGCCTCTTATTGGGATGTAGGAGGCGGGCATATCACCATTGGTGGTGTTGACGCAAAAGAACTTCCTCCAGAGCAGGTAATGGATCTGATTGGTTATGTATCCCAGGATAATTTTCTGTTCAATTTGTCCGTCCGTGAGAATATCCGCATGGGCAGGCCAGAGGCAACGGATGCCGAAGTTGAGGCGGTGGCAAAGGCTGCGGGCTGTCATGAGTTTATCATGGGATTGGATCACGGCTATGACACGATTGTGGGAGGTGCTGGCGGACATCTTTCCGGCGGCGAACGGCAACGAGTAGCTATTGCACGCGCCATGATGAAAAATGCACCCATTGTTATCTTGGATGAGGCAACTTCTTACACGGACCCGGAAAACGAGGCGGTCATTCAGGATGCCATAGGACGGCTGACTCACGGAAAGACACTCATTGTGATTGCCCATCGCCTGTCCACCATTACCGGAGCGGAACAAATTGCTGTGGTAGATCACGGTAAGATTTTGGATGCCGGGACGCATGGAGAACTGTTGGAGCGGTGTCCGCTATATCAGCAAATGTGGGCAGCTCACACGCAGGCGCGAGACAACGATCAGATGGAAGGAGGTGCGGCGTATGTTTGACGCATATAAACGGTTCTTTCGATTTTCCGGGACAGAGAAAGGCACCTGGTATAAAGGCATGGCCTTTGAACTGCTGCGGAGCATTTTTGAGGCGTTACAATTTGTCGCTCTATTGGTAGTGCTGCGGGCATTGGTAGAACAGAACATGACCGGAACCACCGCATGGACAGCTTTGGGAATCATGGCGATTAGTGTGGCTGGTGCCGCGTTCTGCTGGTATCTGGCCCACAATAGCGAGGGACATGCCAACTACCGAATGTGCGGAGAAAAGCGTATTCACATCGGTGAACGCATGAAATATATGCCGATGGGTTATTTCAACGCACAGAGCCTTGGCAGTCTTACTGCGGCAGCCACCTCTACAATGTCCGATTTGGAGAGTATGTCTTTTGCAGTGATCGCCCGGACAGTTGTGGGTATGATCCGGACTACGATTTTTTCTCTGGCGACCATGTGCTTCGACTGGAGAATCGGTCTGGTGTTCTTTGTTGGGATACTGCTGTTCCTTTGGGTCAATTCCCGACTACTTAAGAAATCCCGTGAGCTTTCCCCAGGGCGATTGACTGCACAGACTAAATTGGTGGATGCTGTGCTGGAATACATACAGGGCATGAGTGTGGTGCGCGCTTTCCACGGGGATAAAGCGGCAAAACAAACTCTAAACAATACCATCAAAGAAACAGAAAATCAAAACTTCAAATTGGAGCGCAAACGCATCCCCTACAATGTGCTGGAGCAGGTTGTTTTGCGTGTTACTTCTGTATTGGCAATCCTGCTTTCCATCTGGCTTTTCCTGCAAGGGAATATGTCGCTGTTCACCTGCTTGATGATGGTGGTATCTGCGTTCCTGGTATATAGCGAATTGGAATCGGCTGGTGAGATGTTCTTTATGCTGCCGATGATTGATACTTCCATTGACCGGGTAGAGGAAATTGACCGGGCACCCAGGATGGATGAGGGCGGCTCTGTTCAGGTGCCGAAAAGCCATGACATTTCATTTGAGCATGTGGACTTCTCCTATGGAGATCGGAAAATCATTGATGATGTGAGCTTCACAATTCCAGAAGCCACGACTACCGCTATTGTGGGACCCTCCGGTTCCGGCAAAACAACGCTTACCAGCCTTATGGCCCGGTTCTGGGATGTGAACAAAGGCTCCGTGAAATTGGGCGGTATTGATGTAAAAGACTATTCGCTGGACAGCTTGATGAGCAATTTCAGTATGGTCTTTCAGAATGTGTATTTGTTCAACGACAGTATTGAAAATAACATCAAGTTTGGTAAGCCGGCGGCCAGTCATGAAGAAGTGGTGGCTGCGGCAAAAGCCGCCCGGTGCCATGATTTCATTATGGCGCTGCCTGACGGCTATGACACGGTGATTGGTGAAGGAGGAGCCACAATATCCGGCGGTGAGCGTCAGCGGCTTTCCATAGCCAGAGCCATGCTGAAGGATGCTCCCATCGTAATTTTGGACGAGGCAACCGCAAATGTTGATCCGGAGAATGAGGCGGAACTTCAAGCGGCCATTGAAGCATTAACCGGAGGCAAGACCATTATTATGATCGCCCATCGACTGAAAACGGTGCGCCATGCAAACCAGATTTTAGTGGTGGATCACGGAAGGATTGTTCAACACGGCACCCACGACCAACTCATCCAGCAAAAGGGCATTTACGCTGATTTCATTTTGAATCGTAAAGCTGCGATTGACTGGAAAATCAACGCATAGTGCAGGGAGGCGGAGGTGTGAGTACAAAAAGATTTCTACTCCAAAAAATTTTACAACTTTTTTTAACCTTATTTCTGGTAACGGCGATCACTTTTATCCTGATGCAGCTTTCGCCCATCGATGCCGCCGAAGCCTACTCGCGCCGTATATTCACGGTCGATGAGACGCGTATTGAAGCAGTGCGTGAGCAGATGGGATTGAATCGCCCGATTGTCGTCCAGTATCTGGACTGGCTGAACGATTTGCTTCATTTTGACTTGGGAAATTCATATGTGGACAATCGGGATGTTTTCCTTATTGTCGGGTCAGCCCTAAAGGAAACTGCCTGTATTGTGCTACTATCTGCGGTTCTTCAAGCGGTTGGGGCACTGATATTGGGGGTTCTGCTCTATCTGACACGAAAGAATGTGATCGGCAAAATCCTGGCATTTGCGTCCATCGCGGCAATATCAATCCCAGCGTTTTATTTGGCAACTTCATTTATTGATGTGGTAGCCGTGAGGTGGAACCTGATTAGTGTATCCGGAAATACAGGTTTAATGAGATACCTTCCGGCGGCACTCTGTCTGGCGGTTGGCGGGATTGCTTTTTTCGGACAAATGCTTTCAAAGGCAATTCAGCAGGCCATGAGCGAGGACAGTGTTCTCTACGCCCGTTGCAGGGGGTTAAGCGATCCTTATATTGTAGTGCGCTACGCTATGCCCCAGGCTATCATCTCTACGGTTCCGACATTTATGCAGATGATGGGAATGTGTATGGCGGGGTCCGCCATAGTGGAAAACATTTTTTCTCTTCCAGGATTGGGGTATCGGATTGTAAACAGCCTGACAAATCGTGATCTGCCCGTGATTTATGCAACGGTGCTGTTTCTTGCTTTTGCACTGGTGATTTTCAACATTCTGGCAGACATTATCCAGCGCCTGCTCCAGACACGAAAGGGGGACCTGTAATGAAACATTTGAAATGGATAATTCCGGTCCTCATCATTATTTTTTGTTTTCTCGGATTTCTTATCGCACCACATGACCCGGAGGCGATGGATATTGTTAACAAGTATGCGCCATTCAGTGCAGAGTTCCCTTTGGGGACCGACCAGTTTGGTCGCTGTGAATTATCCCGACTTTTGTATGGCGGTTATGTGACCCTCGGTATTGTGTTGCTGGGCGGAGGCATTGTGCTTGTTCTTGGTACGCTGATCGGATTATGGCTGGGCAGAGCAAATGCCGCCAGAAGTTTGGTGTTCAGTAGCTTGCTGGACGCTGTGACAGCGATCCCACCTTTAGCTTACCTTATCATTTTTGTCGGGATATGGGGAAACAGCATCCCTACGATGCTGGTGGCGCTGACGGTCTCTCTGATTTTGAGGATGATTAAACTGGTCAAAACACAGACAGAGATTGAACTGGATAAGGCTTATGTATTGTGCGCGGTGTCCTCCGGGGCCTCCCGCAGCAGGGTGTTATTTGTCCATATCTTGCCGAACATTATCCGACCCTTGGTACATTTCCTCTGCCTGTCCTGCGCGGAAATGATTATGAATATCTCGGCGTTTTCCTTTATCGGGCTAACCTTGGGCGATGATGTGATTGACTGGGGTTCGATGCTCTCCGAGGGGCGCAGTATGCTGATGACCCATCCATCGTTGCTTTTCCTGCCGATACTATTTATTTTCCTGTGTACCTTGGCCTTTAATTTGTTGGCAAAACAGTTGGAGGGAGGTGACGCGGCATGATAGAGGTCAAAAACCTGTCTGTTCAAACATCAAAAGGAGTCGTTCTGCTGGATCATGTGGAGTTTACCTTGACCCCTGGTGTCTGTACTGGATTGACCGGTGCCAGCGGCTCCGGCAAAACCACCCTCTTAAAGGCGCTGATGGGGGTATCAGATGGGGATGTATCCATTAACTCTGGACAAATATTGCTGGATGGAGAGGACCTGCTAAAAAAGCCAGAAAAAGTGCGGCGGGATCTCTGCGGGACAACTTTGGGATTTATTCCGCAAAACCCGATGACTGCTTTCAATCTCCATGTGCCAGTTGGGACACAGATGTCAGAGACATTTCGGAAACGGCTTCGATTAGACAAAAATGCTGCCCGCAAACTTAGTATGGATGTTTTGCAAAAGGTCAATCTTCTGGATACGAATCGGGTTTATCGTTCCTATCCCGGCCAGCTATCCGGAGGTATGCTTCAGCGGGCAACTATGGCGATTTTAATTGGCCTTTCCCCTCGGTACATCTTTGCAGATGAGCCGACCTCCGCTTTGGATGAAGAAAACAAGGCGTATCTGAACCAAGAGTTGACGCAAATGAAACAAAAGGCAGCAATTCTGTTTGTGTCCCATGATGATGCAGCTATTCGCACTCTCTGTGATGAGCTGCTTGTGATGCAGAGCGGAATCATTGTGGAGCGTGGCACAACGGCAGATTTGTTTGCCACCCCTCATAAGGAGTGGACAAAAGAGTTCGTGCGTCTGGCTATGGTTGAGGAAGGAGGTGGCTGGACATGGAAGAAATCCAAGTCCGAAATGTGAGCAAAGACTTTCTGGACGCCTCTGGCAAGCCCTTTCATGCGATAAGAGACATTTCATTTACATGGGTAAAAGGGGAAAATATCAGTTTTACCGGGGAAAGCGGTAGTGGAAAAAGCACAATGGCCCGCCTCTTAATCGGTTTGGAACGCCCCACCAGTGGCGAGATTTTGCTGGATGGCGAGAACATTGCCAAATGGAGTTATGGACAGTGGCGTAGCCATCGCACAAAGATACAGGCCGTTTTCCAGGATGCCACTGGCAGCCTGAACCGCAGGCTCTCCGTAGGGCATAACTTGGAGGAAGCATTGCGCAATTTGACCAAGTTATCTTCCGAGGAGCGTAAAAAGAGAATTTTAGAACTGATGGATCTGACGGCCACCAGCAGAAAACTATTGGATACGCCAACCAAAAACCTATCCGGTGGTGAGCAGCGGCGCGTTGCACTGCTGCGGGCGCTGGCTGTGCGGCCTGACTATCTTATTTTGGATGAGTTAACCAGCGGACTTGATCTGATCTCTCAAAAGGCGATTCGGGAGGTTCTGGAGGCATACCATCGGGAATACCGGTGCAGTTATTTCCTTATCACCCACGATATGAAATTCGCCTATCGCCTGTCCCAGCGCATTTATGAGCTGGAAAGCGGGCAAATCGTTAATATCGGTCAATCTAATATTGACATAAATTCACAAGAAAGGAAGTAAACCATGAAAAAATCAAAACTTGCTCGTCTCATTGCGGCCATTTGTTGTTTCGCCATGCTCCTTGCTGCTTGCAGCAGTAATCAGACACCTGCGGAGTCTGGCGGCGATGGATCAACTACGGCAGACTCTGAAAAGAAAGTGCTGACCTACGCTATTGGAGCAGAAACCACAGACCTCTCCACCCTCTACATGAACAACTCCCTGTGCTGCACATCCAAGTTGGTGTATGAGAATCTGGTGGACTTTGACAACGGAGAAATTGTCCCCGGCTTGGCCGAAAGCTGGGAATACAATGATGACCAGACAGAGCTCACCTTCCATCTGCGGCAGGGAGTTACCTTCCACAATGGAGAGCCGTTCAATGCGGAGGCGGTCAAGACCAACCTGGAACATAAGCAATCTAACCCGTCCTTTTACAGTTTGAAGGGCATTACCGATATTCAAGAGATTGAGATTGTCGATGAATACACCATCACGCTCCATTACGACCATCCTTTCTATGCCTACCTTCAGGATTTTTGCTGGCCAGATGTAAACCCCATGAGCGCGCCAGAGTACATCATCCCCGGTGACTTCCAGACTATCTCCGGCGTGGCAGGCACCGGCCCTTATATCTATGACGAGTATGTGGCCGGCGAGTACACTCGCTTTGTTCGGAACGAGGACTATTGGGGAGAAACACCCTATTGGGATGAGATTATCGTCAAATACATTCCTGACTCGACCTCCCGCCTCCAGGCTCTCCAGACCGGCGAGATTGACATGATCTACGGGGGCACGCTTCTGACCTATGAGGAATACGACCAGGCTCTTGCTATGGATGGTATCGACGGGCAGATGGCCGAAAAAGATACCCGTGTGCAAGTAATCACGACCAATGCTACCAGCCCCTATTTGTCTGATATTCGTGTACGGCAGGCCATAGCCTATGCCATTGATAAAGAGGAAATGTCCGTAGCTATTTCTAACGGTTATGAACCTCCGGCAGACATCCCGGCCACCCGTGATACTCCCTATGCGGATGTGGAGTTGGAAACAACTTATGACTATGATCCGGATATGGCAAATCAGCTTCTGGATGAGGCTGGATGGTTGATGAATGAAAGCACCGGTATCCGTGAAAAAGATGGAGAACCGTTGAGTCTCTTGCTCACACTGGAGACTGGCAGCACATCTGTTAGTATGCCTACTGCCGAAGTCATCAAGAGCCAGCTTGCAGAAGTGGGAATGGATATTACGATTTACGGGACTGAGCAGATGCAATGGTATGCCGATTATCTGGAAGGCAAGTTCGATCTGACCTTGTGGCATTGCCAGTACGCCTTTGCATCTCCCCATTGCTGGTTTACCCCTATGGACAGCATGGTGCCGCAAACGCCCTCTCTGCCTGGTATTGAAGGCTCTGACGAGTTCCTTGCTACCATCAAAGAATTGACCAATATGTCGGATGAGCAGGAAGTCCGGGATACTTATACCTACCTGTTTAACTACGATGTAGGCAATGTGCTGGATATTCCGCTTACTTATCAAAAGGATATGCTTGTTTATAACACTGACAAGATTGCAGGCTATACCTTCACAGGTACACCTTGCTTCTTTGATATTCTGTCTCTGGAACCCGCAGAATAAAAAAAGGGGGAATAATACAATGAAACTCCATGCATCGGGAGAAGATTACCTGGAGGCTATCCTCGTTCTCCATAAGAAGATGGGCATGGTGCGCTCCGTAGATGTAGCCCGGTACATGGAGGTTACAAAGCCCAGCGTGTGCCATGCGGTGGCTACCTTGCGGGATGGAGGCTTTCTCATAATGGACGAAGATCGCTTTCTCCATCTGACAGATGTGGGCCGTGAGGTCGCTGAGAAAATCTACGAGCGCCATTGCTTCTTTACCGAGCAGCTTATTGCGGCGGGTGTTGACCCCAAGACTGCGGAGGCCGATGCCTGCCGGATTGAACACATCATCAGTAATGAGAGCTTTGCGCGGTTGAAAGAGGCGGCCACGCAGGAACAGAATTGAACCGAATACGCCAAACTATCCTGCCCCGCTAAACGGGGAAAGAAAAAAACCGTTGCGGGGCAGGTGGTTTCGTGCGCGCAATTCGCATTTTCACCCAAGCGGCGGTTTTGAAATACATTTCAAGGCCGCCGTTCTTCATGCCCTTATGAGAATGACGACCCTATGCTGAATGTTACGGCGGCTTTAGGAGGGAGCCGCCGTGAAGCACAGAGAGCTTCGACATAATCCGGCAGGAATTTACCTGCCTCAAAAATGCCTGTCCCTGGCAGCGGGGACTTATACCCAAGAAGATGAACTATACGATGTAAGTCAATATCAAAATACACCAGATAGCGTCTGGCTGGATTATATCCAGTCAGGCGTTTTTTGTCATATCCTGCGGTTCTCCGTTGGGTGCCGTTCTCCACCGCCCCATTTCAATTCACCCGTCAACCCCTGAATTGAAATGGAGGACAAGTATGTTTGATAAGAAAAGCGAATACGCCCTGAACAAATACGATCAGGACAGCATTATATACATAAGTGTAAGCGGCCGCATCCGGCTCACTCGCGCGGACTTTTCCAGTGAGGAAGAATTTCTGAAATGGAAAACCTGGTCTGATGCAGACTACCACGAGACTGAAAAGAAAGGTCGGAGCTTCAACGATAATCGGGTGGCTCTGGATGATTACCTGGATGTGGTCGGAGCGGTTCAGTCTGCCGAGGATGAATTTTTCTCTGAGCTTCTGAAGGCGGATGTCCAGGCAGAGGAAAAGGCTTTGCGTGAGAAACGGCTGGCTGCATTGAAAGCCATTCTGAACGCAAAGCAGTACCGCCGGATCTGGCTGTACTATGCTGAAAGGAAGTCTGTCACCGAGATTGCCAGGCTTGAAGGAGTGACGAAGGCCAGCGTCTCCCTCTCACTTGCCAGGGCAATCAAAAAAATTTCAAAAAAGTTCGCGGCGGGCCTCAAAAATAGCTAACAAACGGCCTTAAAAAATGTGATAGGTGAAGGACACATTTTCCTCACCCTTCACAGAACCATGACAACTGAATATACGGTATTGCAGGTACGAAACTCGCGTGATGAGCGACATAAGGTGCGCCGCCAGGACGATAGCTTCAAGGAGGTGATGGGACAAGCTATCCGAGCGATCAACGCATACCTTAGACCCGGACAGGCACTCCGGGCGCGATGACAGCGCGGGGGTTAAAGATACTTTCTCACGACCTCCCACAGACTTGAGGGGGAACCCTGCGGCACACGCTTTGAGCGATGCTGCGGAGTTATGACAGCCCTGCCAAGGGCGGCCTGTAATATCCCCACCGCTGGGGATGCGTGGCAAATACAGCGGGCTTGAAGTTACTGAAAAATCAAGGTAGCCGCGCCGAAGTGCGCCGTATGTTACAACGGCTCCAACCAGATCGGCGCGGCTGCTTTTTTGTTCTCGAAGGAGGCGAACAATTATGACTTCAAATTCGCCTGTTTGTTATGCGAATATTCCGTCCGGGAGTTCCGGGCGTACTCATACAGAAAGATACTCCGCTGTTCAGCCTGCGGGCTTTGGTAAGATCGGCATGACGATTGAAGAAGCTGCCGACTATACCGGCATTGGACGCAACACTCTCCGCCGCCTTGTGGATTGGGGGAAAATCCCGGTCTTGCGGATTGGGCGTAAGTCCATAGTCCGTGTGGATGTGATTTGCTGTTTCATGCAGATCAACGAGGGCCGTGACCTTCTGGACCGCAATCAGGTCCTTGCGGTGGATTGAACATAGAAACTTTGAAATTTAGCAAGCGGTATGTTTGATAGGAAAGCCACCCTTTGCTATAATCAGGGTGACACATCACTACGGTTCCGTTTGCCAGCATAGAAAGGAGTTTGCTATGGCAAAAGGATCTGTAAGAAAGAAAGGAAAGAAGTGGTACTATCGCTTTTATGTAGAGGATGCCAGCGGCAACCGTGTCCAGAAGGAATTTCCGGGAACGGAAAGCAAGAGTGAAACCGAGTCTCTGCTCCGCAAGGCGATGGAGGACTATGAAACCAAAATGTTTCTGGCACAGGCCAAGAACATCACTTTGGGAGATATGCTGGATATGTGGGTGGAGGAAGAACTGAAACCCGGCTCGTTGAGTGATGGGACGGTGACAGCCTACATCAACACTGTTTCCCGCATCAAGAAGCACCCCATTGGTAAGCGCAAGCTCAAGACGGTAACTTCCGACCATCTGCAAAGCTACATGGATTTGTTGAGCTTCGGAGGGACAAGCCCCGATGGAAAAACCGTTGAGGCGTTGAGCAAAGGCTCGCTGGGCCAGTATTCGGCAGTGCTTCAAAATTCCTTCCGCTTTGCGGTTTTCCCCAAAAGGCTGATTACCTTCAATCCGATGCAGTATGTGGTGAAGCGGGTCAAAGACGATGAATATGAGCTGTTCACCGAAGATGGCACAGGCGACCTTCCCGTTGAAACGCCGACAATTTCCCATGAGCAGTATTTGGCGCTGAATGAGCTTTTGAAGAAAAAGCACAATCCCGCGTTACTGCCTATCCAGATTGCCTATTACGCCGGGCTTCGTATCGGCGAGGTGTGCGGGCTGACTTGGCAGGACATCGACCTGAAGGAACAGTGCCTTACCATCCGCCGGAGTATGCGGTATGACTCCGTAAGGAAGAAAACGCAGATCGGCCCCACCAAGCGCAAAAAAATCCGTACAGTGGATTTCTGCGACACCCTGGCGGCCATCCTGCGGGAAGCCAAAAAGGAGCAAATGCTGAACAGCATCAAATACGGGCCGTTGTACTCCCAAAACTACTATCGCATCATCAAGGAAAAGAACCGCACCTACTACGAGGTCTATTCCTTGCCCCGGACAGAGACACCGCCGGAAGATTACACCCAGGTTTCCTTTGTTTGCCTGCGGCCCGATGGAGCTTATGAAGCCCCTGCAACGGTCAGCAGCGTATGCCGATACTCCCGAAAGAAGATCGGGGATATGGATGATTTTCACTTCCATCTGTTGAGGCATACATATACGACCAACCTTCTCTCCCACGGGGCGGCACCCAAGGATGTGCAGGAGCTGCTGGGACATTCTGATGTAAGTACCACGATGAACATTTACGCCCACGCCACCAGAGAGGCCAAGCGAACTTCCGCAAGGCTGCTGGATAAGGTTGTAGGGACGGCCTGAAAAAAGTTTCCCTCATTTCTTCTCGCAAGGGAAAAAATGAGGGAAAAGGGCCAAACCGAGGTGGCGAAAACGCTGGAAACACCAGTGTTTTCAAGGGGTATAGAAATTTTAACTGAGAAATTAGAATTTCTTTACTTACTTTGTCAAGAATATCTCTTGTAGGATGTTTTCTTTCTTTTAAGAAGTTATGATCATATCCAAACCCTATTAAGAATTCTCCTTCTTTTATTTTATTATTCTCTTTATATTCATTTAAAAAATTAATAATATCATCAAAATTTTTTGCATTTGATAAGTTTGCTATAAGAAGAGATTTTGCTAGTGCTGTAATATGACTGTGGGCATCTATGAAAGAAGGCATTAGACAATTATCTTCATAGTCTTTTATTTGTGTATTTTCATCCTTTAATTTTAAAATATCTTCTTTTGTTCCTACTTTTTTTATTATTCCGTTTTCTGTTAGAATTGCGTTACAATGTATATTATCTTCCATTTTAATAATATTGTTTGATAAAAATATTGTTTTCATTTTTTTATATCCTTTCTCTCTGTAATTTTATTATATCTTATTTTTTATAATTTTATAAAAAAAAGAGAGAACATTTTGTTCTCTCTAAAATTTAAGGTATTTACTATGTACATATCCATAATAAGTTTTTTTCCCTTTTTTAAAGGTAATTTTATACCATCTTTTGCCTTTGCTGTCATTTTTATATCCGTAGGCTGTAACTTTCTTATTATATGTTATTGTTGTTATTCTTTTTGAACTTGTTCCTGCATTGCTTCTTACATTTAAAACTAAAGCTTTTACTTTTGCTGTTTTTTTAGTCATTGACAAGTATGTTTTTAGCACGGCTTTTGCTTTTAACGAAGAAGAATATGAACCATAATAGTTTTTACCGCTTAAAGTTCTATAAGCTCTTACTTTATAATAATAAGTTTTATTTTTTGAAACTTTTTTATCTTGATATGTATTTCCTTTTACTGTTGCAAGGTATACATAGGTTTTTGATTTAGAATTATATTTATATATTCTGTATCCGCTTGCTCCATATACTTTTGACCATGTAAGATTTATTTTATTTGTATATGTTGTAGTTACTTTTAAACCACTAACTTTTTTAGGATCTGTTGTTGCATAGGTTGCAGAAGATGCACTGCTGTATATTCTAGAACCTGATTTGTCTGTATAAAAACTTCTTATTTTATAAATATATGTTGTAGCACTACTTCTTTTTGAGTCAGTATAATTTGTGGTACTTCCCGATGTTATGTCTTTTAATACATCATATTTTTTTGTTTTAGAATTATATCTATAAATCCTATAACCTGTTGCATTGCTTATTTTATTCCAAGTTAATTTTATTGCATTATCACTACTTGAATAAAAAGTTAGTTTTGGAGTAGATATTGATGGTTCAGATGATTTTGGAGTATACCAAACATTTATATCTACTCTCCCTGAAATACCATCAACACTTCCACTGCTTGTATGTTGCCAAAATTCATATTTACCGCTATATGATGTAGAGCTTGTATAATGAGCAAGCCATACTTTATATGTGGAATCTATTGTTGATTTGTTTAAATCATAATTAAGCATGCTGTAATTTGCATATACCATAGGAGTGTATCCTGCATTTTTTACTGTTTTGCAAAATTCCATAACAATATTTGTTGCTGCAGTTTTAGATAAATTTGCATTGGTTAATCTACCATCGCTTCCGCCGGCATATTCATAGTCGATTACAACAGGCATATCTAAACCATAACCTTTTATTTGCTTTAATGTGTAATTAGCCTCTTGTCTTGCTTCCGCAGTTGTTATTGCTTGGGAGAAGAAGTATACTCCTACCTTTATACCATATTTTTTAGCTTCTGTGATGTTTCTTTTAAAAGTTGAATCGTTGTCGATTGTTCCCATTTTCCCATATCCTCTGTATCCAACTCTGATAAATGCGTATTTAATACCATCGTTTTTTACTTTTTGCCAGTTAATTGTTCCATTCCAATAAGAAACATCAATACCATACGTTACATTATAATCTTTAAATTTACTGTTATGAGTATATGTTTTATTATCATATGGACTTTTTAAATTAAATCCGCTATTTGTACTTCTTGCCATTGGACCTGTTGAATAAAATTCATCAGAAATATCTCCGTTTGCTCTAAATTGTTGAGGGTCATCATTAGTAATATCTTTTTCTTCTGTTAAGTTATTTTGAGAAGATACAGAGTCATTTTGATTTTGTGTTTTTTGGCTATTTTCTGTTTCTTGATTAGATTGTTTTTCAGTTTCTTTATTTGTATCTGAACCTTCTTTTTTTTCATCTTCTTTTGTTGTTGTTTGAACTTCTTGATTTATTGTATTGTTTTCGTCTTCATTTATTTCTTCTTGATTTGTTGATGTATTTTGATTTTGTGTTTGAGCCGAAATAGGTACAATAAAAATATTCATTGCAAAAATAATTGCTAAAATAAAAGTTAAAAATTTTTTCATTATTTCCCTTTCCTTTAGACATTTTTATTTAGTATATCATAAAAAATATAAAAGTCTATATTTTTTTTATAAACCCCTTAAATATTCCTCTTTTAAAGCTATTTCTCCATTTATTGCATCATCTAAGGTTTTTAATAGATTTTCTTTATCTTTATTTAAAGTACCTTTTAAGTTTAAATAGTTTGAGGCATGATTTGAACGAAATACTGCATTTGAACAGTTTAGATTTTCAATTAATAATCTCGTTTCTTTTAAAATATCCTTAGGTTCCAATAAATTAAATTCGCCATTTTCAATTTGTTGTTTTAATACTGTACCCTCTTCAACCATAAGAGTTAATAGCCCTATATATTCAGGATCCATTTCAGATAAAACTTCTGCAGTTTTAATGGCATGTTCTTCCCATAATTCACATCCTCCAAGACCAGATATAACAGTCACAGATATTTTTAGTCCTGCATCTTTAGCTTGTTTTGCTGCTTTTATCATTTCTTTTGCAGATGTTCTTTTTTTAACTTTCTTTAGTATTGTGTCACTTCCTGATTCAAGTCCTATATATAAAAGTTTTAATCCTTTTTCTTTTAATACTCTTAAATCTCTTGGCTTTTTAAATAAAATACTTTTTGCTGTTGCATAACATGATACTTGCTTGCATTCCGGAAAAGTTTCTTTTATATAATCTAGAACTTCGTTTAAAGTTTCCATGTCGCTAAATAGTGCGTCGCCGTCAGCTAAAAATATTTTTTCTACATTATCATATGTCCTTCTTGCTTCGCTTAAATCTGCAAGTATATAATTTAAATTTCTTATTCTGAATTTTTTATCTTTATACATACTGCAAAAAGTACAGCTGTTTTGTGAACATCCTATTGTTACTTGAACAATAAGGCTATATGCTTCGCTTGGTGGTCTGTATACAATTCCTTCGTATCTCATATTATCTCCTTCTTTTTAAAATAAGAAGCTTCTTTAAGAAGCTTCTTAATAGTATATTTCTTCTTTTATTTCCTTTTCTTTTTCTTCGCCTTCTAACGCTTTTAGAATTTCAAATCCAAAATCAATACTTGCTGCTGCAGATCTTCCTGTTATAAAGTTTTTATCTTTTACAACATACTTATCAACATATGTTCCACCAAAATCTTCATTCATTGATGTAAAACATGTGTAATTTTTGTCTTTTAAGTATCCAGCTCTGCCTAAAATAGTAGGACCAGCACAAATTGCACATATTAATTTATCTTTATCATTAAATTCTTTTATTAATGCTTGTACTTCTTTACTTGCTTCTATTGTAACATATTCCGGTCCGCCAGGTAATATTAAAGCACTGTAATCATCACCGTTTAGTTTTGAGAAAGGTTTTAAATTTGTGCATGTAAGACCGAATCTTCCTGTTGCATCTTTATCAAGTAGTGAATAAATATCAACTTCAACTCCGCCTCTTCTTAAAATTGCATATGTTCCGATTGCTTCAACTTCTTCAAATCCGTCTGTTATTACCATACATACTTTCATATTTATATATCTCCTTTATCATTATTATCATATTAATAATTATATTATATCACTTATTCTTGATAATAGGGGATAGATTTTATGTATATGATATTTATTTAATATGTGTAAACGAATAAAATATATTTGTTGATTTATATATAGATAGTGTGTATTATATTATATATAGAATATCGAGTGTGTAAAATGGAGAGGTAAACTTATGAACAGAAAGGAGTTAGTATATGATATTTTAAGAAAATATCAATATGAACGAGAAAATGTAAAAAGTGTAGAAGATATTGGTCTTGATGCCAGTGAAATATCTGAGCTAATTAATGCTGATAGAAGTAATACAAGTAGGTATCTTAACGAACTTGTGAAAGAAGAAAAAATTATAAAATTAGATGGAAGACCTGTAAAGTTTGTTGAAAAAGAAATATACAATAATTTTATAAACGAAAAAAATAATGATATAGACGATATGGATCCTTTTAAAAATCTAATTGGTTTTAACTCATCTTTAAAATCTCATATTGAGCAGGCAAAGTCAGCAGTATTATATCCGCCAAGAGGGCTTCATACTTTAATTACAGGTCCCACAGGTACAGGAAAAAGTACTTTTGCGGAAAAAATATATGAATATGCAATGGAAATGAAGACAATAGATAGCGATGCAAAATTTGTTGTTTTTAACTGCGCTGAATATGCAGAAAATCCTCAACTTGTAATGTCTCAGCTTTTTGGTCATATTAAAGGAGCTTTTACGGGAGCAGATAAAGAAAAAAGCGGACTTATTGATGAAGCGAACGGCGGAGTTCTTTTTTTAGATGAAATTCATAGACTTTCTCCCGAGTGTCAAGAATTACTGTTTATGTTAATGGATAAGCATGTATTTAGAAGACTTGGAGAAACAGGAGGACAAAGAAAAGCAGATGTTCTTATTATTGGTGCAACCACCGAAGATATAAATGCTTCTTTGCTTCAAACTTTTTTAAGAAGAATGCCTGTTACAATTAATCTCCCTTCGTTAAAAGAAAGGCATTTATCTGAAAGATTGCAGCTTATAGAAAGCATATTGTCAAGTGAGCAGACAAATATGGATGTTTCCATAAGAGTTCATAAAGATGCTTTGATTGCTCTTTTATTATATGAGTGTAAGGGTAATGTCGGACAGCTTAAAGCTGATATTCAACTTTTGTGTGCAAGAGGCTTTTTGGATTATAAAGTGCACAATAAAAAATACGTGGAAATTTGTACATCTATACTTCCTGAACATATACAAGAAGGTCTTTTATATTCAAAGAATAAAAATGATTTGATTGACTTTATCAAAAATTCGGAAGAATATCATTATTTTAATAATAAAGAATTTGCAGTAGAACAAAATAGTGATTCTAATCTTGTTGCTCATATCAATGATAAATATAACGATTTTATCAAAATGGGAAGAAGCAGCATGGAGATAAGCAATATAATAAATTCTGATTTGGACGAATATTTCAATCAAATTTTTGAAAAATACAAAATAGATGAAAGAGATATTCACAAAGAAAGTTTATTAAAAATTGTTGATATTAAAGTATTGGAAACTTGTGAAGATGCAATTCAATTTGCGGAAATGAAGCTTGGAAGAAAGCTTTCTGACAGAATAAAAATAGGAATGATAATGCATATTAATTCCATGGTTGCAAGAGTTTCAAACGGAACATACATAAAAAATGATAAGATAAATGAAATTGTACTAAATAATCCAAAGGAACTAAAGATTGCCAAATTTATTTTTGCTTTACTGGAAGAGGATTTGAGTATAAAAATTCCAAAACATGAAATTGGATTTTTAACTATGTTTTTATGTGCGCCGGAAGAAATAGAAAACAAAAGTAATATAGGCGTTATTGTAATGGCTCACGGAAACTCTACAGCAAGCAGTATGGCTGATTTTGTAAATAATTTATTAAATACGCACCATTGCAGAGCTTTGGATATGCCTATGGATATGAGTACAAGCACTGCATTAAATAACCTTTGCGATATGATAAATGATACCGATGAGGGCAGAGGGGTACTTCTTCTTGTAGATATGGGTTCTCTTAATATGATGGGAGAAATGGCCATGAAAAAAACAGGAAAGAATATTTGTACTGTAGAAATGGTGTCTATCTTACTTGTTATAGAGGCTGTCAGAAAGGCAAGCCTAAGAGATACGGATCTAATTTCCTTAAAAAATGATTTAGAAAATATTTATCAAAATTTACACAGTAAAATAAGTGTTTTACCTGCACCTTATGAAAAACAAAAAACAATTATAACAACCTGTATTTCCGGAAAAGGTGTTGCAGTAAAAATTGATAATATAATAAAAGAATCCATTGATGTAAACAAATATAATGTAGTAATAAAACATTTGGATATATTAAGTGCAGACAATATTGACAAGGTTTTAGAAGAAAAAGGAATAAGCGATGTTATAGCTGTTGTTGGAACAGTGGATTTAAAAATTAATAATATTCCATTTATTCCAATAAATGAACTTATAGTAGGAAACGGAATAAGTATTTTGCATCAGTTGTTAAATGGACAAAAGTATATTCAAAATCAAGAAGATACAATTATTAATAAAACAGTTGTTAAAGAAACTTTAAAAAATATACTTACATTTTTAAATTATGAAAAAGCAAGTGTACTTTTGATTGACGCTTTTAATGATATCTTTTCTAAATTGGCACTTTCTGTGGGGAAAGATGTATTTTTAAGATTTATTATGCATACAGGATGTATGCTTGAAAGAGTCATAAAAAATGAATCTATTCCCCATCTTAATGCAGGAGAATTTATAGAAGAACATAAAGAAGAGTATAAAATAATAAAAGAAGCTTTCTTTAAATGCGAAGAAGATTTTAATATTTTTATACCAAAGGATGAAATTTCTTATATAATAGAGCTTTTACATTGATACACAGTAAAATTATTTTACAGTAAAACTTACACACTGTAATTAAAAAAAATTTTTTAAAAATTTTTTTAAGTCAAATACCTGTTATTTGGCTTATTTTTTTATAAATTCTAATTACACACAAAAGTTGGCACGCTTTTTGCATTATATATGGCAAATGATAAAAGAAAAATGAAAGGGGGTAAATTCATGATTGGGATATTAGTAGTAACACATGGAAATGCCGGAATAGAATTAGTAAAAAGCAGCGAGTTAATTATCGGGCATCAAGAAAAAATAGATGCGTTATCTTTAAATCATGGGGATGATATTAATGAACTTGAACAAAAGGTAGCAAAGAAATCAGCCGAGCTTGATGATGGAAGCGGAGTTCTTGTATTGGTTGATTTACTTGGCGGAAGTCCGTGCAACGTAACAGGTAAGAATATAAAAGGTTCTGACAATATCGAATGCTTGACCGGTGTAAACTTACCTATGTTAATAGAAGCGATTGCTTCAAGAGAAAATAATTCCTTAAAAGATTTGGTAAATATTGCAAAAGATTCATCTCTTCAAGGAATTAAAGATTTAAGAAATCTTATGTTTAATTAATTTTTTATATTGTCATTATTCGTAAAAATAAAAGGAGGAGGTAAAAATGGCAAAAATCAATCTTGTTAGAATCGACAGCAGACTTATTCACGGGCAGGTAATAACAAAATGGTTAAAAATGTCAGGTGCGGACAGAATAATCATCGTTGATGACGAACTTGCAAAAGATGACTTTATGTCTATTATCTATACAACTGCAGCTCCAAAAGACGTTAGCGTAGAAATACTTAGTGTAGAAGATGCTAAAAAGGGCTGGATGGAAAATGAACTTGGAAACGGAAGTTTATTAATTTTATTTAAAGATATTAAAACATGTTATGAACTTAAAAATGAGGGAGTGAATATTGAAAATATCCAAATTGGAGGACTTCCAAGTGCTCCGGGCAGAACTGTTATTTTAAGAGCAGTATCATTTGATGAAGATGATGTTTCAAAATTAAAAGAACTTCATGATGCAGGAGTTGAAATAAATATACATATTATTCCTGAAGAACCAAAAATGAACTATGAAAATATGATTAAAAAATTCGAAGAAAAAAAATAAGAAATAATTAAGGAGAAAAAATTATGTTATTAACATTAGCGATTGTAGCCGGTCTTTGGTACTGGATTAGTCAAAGTAAATTAGGTTATACATTCCACTGGGCGATTTGTCAGCCGATCGTTATGGCACTGCCTTTTGGTCTTATATATGGAGATGTTGCAAAAGCAATGATTATAGGGGCATCTCTAGAAATGGTATATCTTGGTATGGTTGCTGCCGGAGCAAATATTCCAGCAGATGAAAGTTTAGCAGGAGTTATTGCTATTCCAATAGCTTTAGTTTCAGATATTCCTGCTGCAACAGCAGTTACACTTGCAATTCCTTTTGGTTTACTTGGTGTATTACAAGATCAAATCAGAAGAACAATTCAAGCAAGTTTTGCTCATAAAGCAGATAAATATGCAGAAGAATGCAATATTAAAGGAATAGAAAGATGTGCGATATTATTCCCTTTAATTTTAGGATTTTTCTTAAGATTCCCACCTGTATTTTTAGCTAATTATTTTGGAGCGGGTGTTGTTGAAAATATTTTAGCGGCTATACCGGTTTGGTTAACTCATGGTTTAGAAGTTACAGGCGGCGTATTACCTGCACTTGGTTTTGCTATTACAGTATTTATTATTGGAAAGAAAACATATTTACCATTCTTTATTTTAGGATTCTTTATGGTTCAATACTTACAAATTAGTGTAATGGCAGCTGCAATATTCGGAACATGTATGGCATTACTTATCATATTCTTAAGAAGAGAAAATCAAAATACTACAACCTAAAAGGAGATTAAAATGAAACAAGAAAATATGGAAAAAAATTTAGTTAACGAAGAAGTTAATGAAGTTGTTGAAAATAAAGAAGAACAAGCAGAAAAAATAACACAAAAAGATATTAATAAAGCATTTTTTAGATGGTGGGTTGACGTTGAAGTTGCAAGCTCATATGAAAGAATGCAAGGTATTCCATTTTGTTATTCAATGATACCAATTCTTAAAAAGTTATATAAGAAAAAAGAAGATTTAAGTTATGCTTTGAAAAATCACTTAAACTTCTTTAATACTCAAGGTACATGGGGAACACCTATTCACGGTATGGCTATTGCCATGGAAGAAGAACTTCATGACGGTGATAGAGAAATGAGAGAAAATGCAATTACAGGTATTAAAACCGGCTTAATGGGACCTCTTGCAGGTATTGGAGATACCATTGACTGGGGCACATTAAAAACAATTATTGCAGGTATTGCGGTTACTTTCGGTATAACAGGTAGTATTCTTGGTGCGATTATTCCATTTGTATTCACAATCATTACATTCTTAATTGGTAAATATTTATGGAATATGGGATACAAACTTGGAAAAGAATCAGTTAAGAATATTCTTCAATCTGGTTGGATTAATGAACTTATTTCAGGTACAGCTATTTTAGGGTTATTCATGATGGGTGCTTTAGCATCAAGTTACGTTAAATTGACTATTCCAATAGCCTTTACAGTTGGCGGCACGGAAATGACAATTCAAGGTATCTTGGATAGTATTGCTCCTGGATTATTACCTCTTGGTGTTGTATTTGGTATTTATTACATTCTTAAAAATAAAACACAAAAATATGGACTTATTTCAATCGGTATAGTTGCAATATCAATTTTAGGTGCAATGATAGGATTATTTTAAATAGATACATATATAAATAATAGATAAATTAGATGAATTTTTAGGAGGATTTAGACGGATATGTTAGTCAGAATGGATGAAATTTTAAAGAAAGCCAAAGAAGGAAAGTATGGGGTTGCGGCGCCAAATGTTTATAACGATATTAGTGTAAAAGCTTGTTACGAGGCTGCTGATAAATTAAACTCTCCAATTATTTTAGATTGTGCCGGACTTCCTTTCCTTGAAGAAACTGCGGATATCGTAAGATTTTATGAAAGAAAATACCCACATGTTGTTGCAGCATTAAACTTAGATCATGGCGGTCCTTTTGAAGAGATTGTTCATGCGATTAAATATGGTTTCACATCTGTAATGATAGATAGATCAACTCTTGAATTTGATGAAAATGTAAGAGAAGTAAAAGAAGTTGTAAAAATTGCCCATGGTGCTGATGTTTCTGTTGAAGCTGAACTTGGGCATGTAGGACAAGGCTTTGAATATGAGCAAACAAGAGATGCTGGTCTTACAAAAAAAGAAGATGCTTTAAGATATATTGACCTAACAGGTGTTGATTGTCTTGCTGTTGCAGTTGGAACATCACATGGTACATATAAGGGAACTCCACATTTAGAGTTTGAATTATTAGATGATTTAAGTAAATCAATTGATATTCCTCTTGTATTACATGGTGGTTCAGGTACAGGAGATGATAACTTACAAAAAGCAGTACAAACAGGTATTCAAAAAGTTAACTTATTTACAGACTTAAGTACAGCAGCATTAAATGCAATGGTTAAATATCTTGACTTTGATTGGGACGGTATGAAACAAGACGGTTCAAAAGGTGAATTTGGTAACTTAAAAGCTAATTTATGCGATATTTCAATTGCCGCAAAAGATGGTTTTGTTGAATCTTTAGAACATTACATTAAACTTTTTGGTTCAAACGGAAAAGCTTAATTTATAAAAAATTGATTAAAATAAACTATATAAGGAGATATTATGAACAACTTTAATTTTTTATGTGATACTAAGTTTATTTTCGGTAAAGAAACCGAAAAAACTGTAGGTAGTGAAATAAAACAATATGGTAAAAAAGTCTTATTTGTAAATGACGGCGGGGATTATTTAAAAACAACCGGTTTATACGATTCTGTTGTAAATTCTTTAAATGAAGAAAATTTAGAATTTATAGAATTAAGCGGTGTTAAAGCAAATCCCGAAGTTGAACTTGTAAGAGAAGGTATTGACATTTGTAAAAAAGAAAACATTGATTTTATTTTGGCAGTGGGTGGCGGAAGTGTTATAGATACTGCAAAATCAATTGGTATAGGTATTTTCTATGATGGTGATGTATGGGATATTTATGAAGGAGTTGGAACAATAAACGATACTTTGCCAGTAGGTGTTGTTCTTACAATTCCTGGAACTGGAAGTGAATCAAGTATATCTTCTATTTTAACAAACGGTAATTCTAAAAGAGCCATTGATGATGTAAGAATGAGACCTGTATTTGCAGTTATGAATCCTGAACTTACATATTCTCTTCCTCCATTCCAAACAACAGCAGGTTGTGTAGATATTATATCTCATGTTTTTGAAAGATATTTTACAAACACAAAACATGTTGAATTTACTGATAGATTATGTGAAAGCACAATTAAAACAATTATTGACAATGTATATAAAGTTTTAAAAAATCCAAAAGATTATGAAGCAAGAGCAGAAATAATGTGGGCTGGAACAATTGCTCATAACGGAATTTTAGGAGTAGGCAGAGACGAATGCTGGGGGGCTCATATGATAGGTCATGAACTTAGCGGTGAATATAAAATTACTCACGGAACAACACTTGCTCTTATTCTTCCTTATTGGATGAAATATGTATATAAACATGATGTAATGCGTTTTGTAAGATATGCAGTAGAGGTTTGGGGAATCAGACAAAACTATGATGATCCTGAAGAAACAGCTCTTGCAGGTATTGCAAAAACAAAAGAATTCTTTGAATCAGTTGGACAACCTACATGTTTAAAAGACGTAAACGTAGGGGATGAAAAAATCGTTGAAATGGCAGAAAAATGCACAAAGAACGGTAATGTAGGCGGATTCGTTTCACTAAGCAAAGAAGATGTAATAAGTATTTATAAAAGTGCTTTAGAATAAAATTATATGGTAAAAAGGAGAAATAAAATGGACATAAAAGAAATGAAATTTTCAGTTTTAACAGAAAAAGGGCATGCAGAAGTTAGAACAAGACCTTTACCTGAACTTGGAGATAGACAAGTTTTAATTAAACAAGAAGCTTGTAATATATGTACAACAGACTATGGTCAATGGTTAGGACTTAGAGAACATCAAGGCTATCCTATGGCAGGCGGTCATGAAGGCTCTGGTACAATCGTAGCAAAAGGCAAAAAAGTAATGGATTTTGAAATCGGAGACAGAGTTGCAATGGCTTATGATGGATGCGGAGAATGTGAATCTTGTAGAAAAGGTGATGTTTTACATTGCAGTGATACTTCTATAACAGGAAGAACAGAAGATGGTTATTTAGGTGCTTTTGGTTTTGCAAATTATGCTGTTAGAAATGCAAGAAGCGTTATCAAAGTAAGTAAAGATTTATCTCCTAGCGAAGCTGCTTTCCTTGAACCATTGGCAACTGTTGTAAAAGGACTTAAAAAATTAAGAGTAAAACCTATGGAAAATGTAGTAATCATAGGTGCAGGTACAATGGGACTTGTTAATGCACAAGCTGCAAAAGCAAACGGATGTAGAGTTATTGTTTCAGAAGTAATGGAAAAGAAACTTGAAACTGCTAAAGCTATGGGCTTTGAAGTTATCGATGCAGGTAACTGTGATCCAGTGGAAGAAGTAAAAAAACTTACAGGCGGTGTAGGAGCCGATGCAGTTATCGTTGCTGTAGGTTTAACACTTGCAAATAATCAAGCTATTGAAATGTTAAAACCAACAGACGGAAGAGTATTATTCTTTGCTGCCGGATATCCTGCTCCACAGCTTGAGTTTGATTCAAACTTAGTTCATTATAAGAGACTTGAACTAATCGGTACATTTGCAGCAGATTCAATTGATTTCTTCACAGCTGGAAGAATGTTAAGTGATAGAAGCGTAGATGTTTCAAAAATTATTGAGCCAACTAAATTTAAACTTGATGATGTGCAAAAAGCCTTTGAAATGGCTTCAAAACCTGGTATGTATAGAGTAAGCGTACTACTTCAAGATTAATTATAAAAATGTTCGAATAAAAATAATAAATACTTTAAAATTAAAATTGTCAAAGGAACTATGTAAAATAGTTCCTTTTGGTGCTGTTATAAACTTATGTAAATAATTGGTGTGTTTTTATAATTAATTTTGTAGCAATAAATTTTAATATATGTTATATATGGTATTAGGAGGAAAGGCTTATGATAAAGTTAGAGCAATCTCAAAAACAAAAGCAGCAGCTAGTAATGACACATGAAATGAAACAGGCTATACAACTTTTACATTTTAATGTCTTTGAACTCACTTCTTTTATAGAAAATGAGGCTGATTTGAATATTTTTATAGAATATGAAAATCCCATAAAAAAAGATATTACAGGATCTATGGAAAGGGAAGAATCTATAATAACTGAAAGCGAGGAAGATGACGGGAACTTTTATGTTTTCACTTCTAACAGCGGATTTAACGAAAGTATTGTAAAGGATTTATCAGGACAGACTTTAAAAGAAAATTTATTATTTCAAGTAGGGCTTTTAGATATAAATAAAGACGATAAGTTTTATTTGGAATATTTAATAAATGATGTTGACTCAAAAGGATACTTGAATATAGATACTAAAGCCGTAAGTTCTGTTTTATCTTTAAAAGAAGAAAGTATTATTAGATATATAAATATTTTACAGTCTTTTTCTCCTTGTGGGGTCTGTGCTAAAAGCCCAATTGAGAGAATCGAAATACAACTTAAAGAAAAAGGAATTTATAAAGAAGAACATTCTATACTATTAAACAGCTATATGGAAAATATAGCTTATGGTAAAATAAATTCAATACATTTAAAAACAGGTTTTGACATAGATTATATTAATGATTTGATAGAAGATATAAAGTCTTGTAACTTGAATATAGCTAGTGAGTTTATTGAAGATGAGGATAATTTATACATATATCCTGAGCTTAGGGTCGTTGAAAAGAACGGGAAAATTATAGTATCATTAATTGAAGATAACACTCCTTCAATACAAATGGATAAAAGTTCTTTAATAGAAATGAGTCGTTTTGTAAATGACAAAGATTTATCGAGTTTCTATAAAGAACATTATGATAAGGCTTTGTTTATAATAAGTGCAGTAAAAAAACGAAAAGATAATATGCTTAATGTTACCGAAGAGATATTTAAGGTTCAAGGTGGATTTCTAAAAAATGGCAATTTAAAACCTCTAAAAATGTCTGATATAGCAAATGCGTGTGATATAAATGTTTCTACCGTAAGCAGGATAGTAAATGAAAAATATGTAGAAACAAAAAGAGGTGTATTCCCTCTTAAGTCCTTTTTCAAACAGACAGTTGGTGGTAGCAGTGAATTAAATGCGAATGAATGCACTGATGATGAAATAAAAAATCAAATAAAAATCATTATCGAAAAGGAAGATAAGAAGAAGCCTTTTAGTGATGAAAAAATATCTAAAATGTTAAAGGAAAAAGGGTATGTAATTTCAAGAAGAACCGTTAATAAATATAGGGGACAAATGGGTATTCCTCCAACGACAATAAGAAGAAAAGATTAAAAGCAGAAGTAAAACTTCTGCTTTTTTATAAAAAAGTTTTGATTTTTTATGGCGGGGGTAGCAGGACTCGAACCCGCGAATAATAGAGCCAGAATCTATTGCCTTACCAACTTGGCGATACCCCTATATTTATAAAATATGATATACCAACAAAATATATTTATCAAGTAGAAAATAAAAAACAAATATAAAATAAAAAAATCGAATGATTGCTCATTCGATTAATTATCTGCTTGGCAGGGGTAGCAGGACTCGAACCTACGATCACGGAGTCAAAGTCCGTTGCCTTACCGACTTGGCTATACCCCTGTGTTCTGGGGTGAAAGATGGGATTCGAACCCACGGCCTCTGGAGCCACAATCCAGCGCTCTAACCAGCTGAGCTACAATCACCATCAAACATCAAAGTTTATTTTTGTTTTTATGGCGCGCCTGAAGGGATTCGAACCCCTGACACACGGCTTAGAAGGCCGTTGCTCTATCCTGCTGAGCTACAGGCGCATATTTTAAATTAATGGAGCGGGTGAAGGGAATCGAACCCTCGCGACTGGCTTGGAAGGCCAGGGCTCTACCACTGAGCTACACCCGCATCTCACAAATGCTTAAATAGTATACCCCATAATTTTAATCTTGTCAACACGTTTTTAAAAAAATATTTAATATTTTTAAATATTTCTTTTTTATTAAATTATACACGAATATGAAAGAGTGTTTTTGCCTATTATAAAAGGGTTTTATTCATTAATAAATATATGTGATGCAAATTTAATTTTATTTATTATAAATTGTGATATAATAAAATAAATTAGGGATTTAAGGAGATTATTTATGGAAATAAATACAAAGCATTTATTTGAAAACTATAATATGTATGACGGTAAAGAAGTTATTGTCGACGGATGGGTTAGAACAATTCGTTCTTCAAATCAATTTGGTTTTATGGAAATAAACGATGGAACCAATTTTAAAAACGTACAGGTTGTTATAGAAAAAGATAAAATCGAAAACTATGATGAGGTAACAAAATTCCATGCTTGCAGCGGTGTTAAGGTTGTGGGAATATTAAATGTTACTCCTGATATGAAACAAGATTTTGAAATAAAAGCAACTAGTGTTACTCTTCTTGCAGATAGTGATAACTCTTATCCTCTTCAAAAGAAAAGACATACTTTTGAATATATGAGAGAGATTGCTCATTTAAGACCAAGAGGAAACAGCTTTAATGCAGTATTTAGGCTTCGTTCATTACTTGCATATGCAATACATGAATTTTTCCAAACAAGAGACTTCGTTTATGTTAATACTCCTTTAATTACTGCAAGTGACTGTGAAGGTGCCGGTGAAATGTTCCAAGTTACTACACTTGATATGAAAAATCCACCTTTAAATGATGAAAATAATATTGATTATACAAAAGACTTCTTTTCTGCTGAAACATATTTGACAGTATCAGGACAATTGCAAGCAGAAGCTTATGCTATGGCATTTAAAAATGTATATACTTTTGGTCCTACTTTTAGAGCTGAAAATTCAAATACTCCTCGTCATGCTGCGGAATTTTGGATGGTAGAACCTGAAATTGCTTTTGCTGATTTAAATGATGATATGAATTTGGCAGAAGATATGATGAAATATGTTATAAGTTATGCACTTGATAAAGCAAAAAATGAAATTGAATTTTTCAATAAATTTATAGATAAAGGACTTATTGAAAGACTTGAAGGTATAGTTAATTCAACATTTAAAAGAATTACTTATACTGAAGCTATTGAAATTTTGAAAAATGCAAAAGAAAAATTTGAGTACCCTGTAGAGTGGGGACTTGATCTTCAAACAGAACATGAAAGATATTTGACAGAAAAGCATTTTAAAGCTCCTGTTTTTGTTACAGATTATCCAAAAGAAATAAAAGCTTTCTATATGAGAATGAATGATGATAATAAAACAGTTGCTGCTGTAGACTTATTAGTTCCGGGCGTTGGTGAAATTATCGGAGGAAGTCAAAGAGAAGAAAGGCTTGATATTTTGGAAAACAGAATGGATGAACTTGGAATGAACAAGGAAAGTATGCAGTGGTATTTAGACCTTAGAAAATATGGCGGAGTAAAACACGCAGGCTTTGGACTTGGTTTTGAAAGACTTGTTATGTATCTTTCAGGAATGAAAAACATAAGAGACGTTATTCCTTTCCCAAGAACAGTAAATAATGCAAAATTTTAAGATAGGGGATAAATATGTATAAAATTTTAGCGCTGGATATAGATGGAACATTATTTAATGATAAAAAACAAGTAACACCAAAGACCGTAGATGCGATAAAAAAATGTAAAGATTTAGGTGTGTATGTTGTTTTATCAAGCGGAAGATATTATAAAGGTGTACTTCCTATTGCCGAAAGTCTTGAACTTGATAATTGTTATCATGTTGCGGATAATGGTATAAGTTATTTTAATACAAAGGGAGAAGTAAACTTTATAAAAGTTTTTGATAAAGAAGATTACAAACGTCTTGTAGAACATTTGAGAAAAACATGTAAATCTTTTGTGGTTACAAATGAAATGGGAATGTGGTATGAAACTGAAGATAAAAGTTGCGTTACTACAATGCGTCCAAATAATGGTGATGCTCATTTTATCAAATTAAAAGATATTTTAGATGTTCCAAATCCATTTAAAATTTGTGCATATTATGAAACCGAAGAAGATGTAAATAGAATATTATCAAAGGAATATGAAACAATAACGGGATGTGTTTCTTACAGAGTGTTGATAGATTTTTATCCTAAAGGAATAGATAAATTTGTTACATTAATGGAAGTTGCCGATAAATTAGATGTAAAAGAAGAAGAAATTATCGCAGTGGGAGATAGTGACAATGATCTTCCTTTAATTGAAAATGCTGCGCTTGGTGTAAGTGTTGCAAACGGCAGTAAAAAACTAAAAGAAGCAAGTGATGTTGTTTTGGATCTTGATAATAATAACGATCCCGTATGTTATGTTATAGAAAATATAATAGAGAGAACGTTGTATACGGGAATGTTTTAAAAGGAGCGTAATGCTCCTTTTTTATTATACTTAAATTAAACTTATATAAGTGTATATTAATTCCTTTATATAAACAGAGCTAAGTTTGAATGAGTAATTAAATATTAGATTTTAATAATGTTAATGCTTGAAATTACATTATTATGTATAAAATTTATGGAAAAGATATTATAAAATATTTTGAATTTAAAAGTTTCTATGTTGTTTGAAAGATGAAAGAATGGTGTTATAATATCTGTTAAAATATAAGAACAAACGTGGAGGTAGCTATGTATAAAGGTGGACTTGTTCTTGAAGGCGGCGGTATGAGAGGTGTCTATACTGCAGGTGTTTTGGATTTTTTTATTGATAAAGATATATATTTTGAAAATACTTATGGAGTTTCTGCAGGGATTTGTCATGCTTGTTCCTATCTTGCAAAACAAAGAGACAGGGCTTACAGGGTAAATGTTGATTATCTTGATGATAAGAGGTATGCGAGTTTTTATAGTCTTGTTACAACAGGGGATTATTTTGGGGTAAAAATGGTATATGAAGATATTCCAAACAAATTATATCCTTTTGATAAAAAAACTTTTGAAGAATATAAAGGAAATTTATATTCTGTTGTTACAAATATGAAGACCGGGGAGGCTGAATATATAAAACTTAAAGATATGGATAAAGATATTATTTATGTCAGAGCTTCCAGTTCTCTTCCTTTACTTTCAAGGATTGTTAAGGTTGATGGGAAAGAATATCTTGACGGAGGGATAGCAGATTCTATTCCTATTGAGAAAGCAATAAAAGATGGAAATGAAAAAAACGTTGTTGTGCTTACTCAGCCTAATGGATATAGAAAAGAAAAAAATAAGCTTTTGCCTATAATGAAAATAAAATATAAAAAATATCCAAATTTTATAAATTCAATGGCAAACAGACATATTAATTATAATAATTCATTAGATAAAATTAAGGAAGAAGAGGAAAAGGGAAATGTTTTTGTTATAAGACCAAGCGAAAGTTTGGATATAACAAGACTTGAAAAAAATAAATATAAACTTGAGGCATTGTATAATCTTGGTTATAATGATGCAAAAAAAGCTTATGAAAAATTATTAAACTTTATATCTGATTAAAAAGAACCTTATGGTTCTTTTTTTATTAATTTTTCTTAATAACTATTAAAAAAATTTAATAACATCTTAAACTAGGCTTCAAGATTTTATTCTTTTAAAAATTTATAATGATATTACAGAATTACTATATACTTTGCAAAGTTTTATATTATTTTTAGAAGGTGGAATTTATGAAAAAAGATGTTTTAGTTGTTTTTGGAGGAGCTTCATTTGAGTATAAAGTTTCTTTAGAAAGTGCTTACTATGTTATTAAGTCAATCAATAAAGATAAATATAATATTCATTTACTTGGAATAAAGAAAAATGGAAATTGTTATTTGTATGAAGGTGATGTGAATCTAATAAAAGATGATAGATGGTTTGATGATGAAACTTGTTATAAAGTTTTTCTTCCTATGGCTAAGGATGCAAATGGGATTAATTATATAAAAGAAGATAAGGTTTATTTTAAACATATAGACGTTGTTTTTCCCGTTCTTCACGGAAAGAACGGAGAAGATGGAACAATACAAGGTCTTTTAGAGTTTACAGGTATTCCTTTTGTTGGGTGCGGTGTGTTGTCTTCTTCATTATGTATGGATAAATATAGAGCTCATAAGCTAGTTGAAGATTTTGGGTGTAAAGTTCCAAGTAGTATATTGATAGATGATATTAAGGATAGAGATAAAATTTTAAATTTTATTGATGATGTAGGCTTTCCTGTGTTTGTAAAACCTTTAAAATCAGGCTCGTCTTTTGGCATTACTAAAGTAATAAGTGAAGAAAGATTATATAAAGCATTAAAGGAAGCTTTTCGTTATGATGATAAAGTTGTAATTGAAGAAAATATTGATGGATTTGAAGTAGGGGTAGCTATTCTTGGTAATAAAAAAATTGTTACAGGTTTGATAGATGAAATAGAAACCGGAGGAAAGTTCTTTGATTATAACGAAAAATACACTCTGGAAAAATCACTAATTCACTTGCCTGCAAGAATAAATAATGAACTTGAAAAAGAAGTTTTAGCTTTAGCAGAAAAAATATATAAAATTTTAGACTGCAAAGATTTTGCAAGAGTTGATATGTTTATAGATAAAAATAACAACATATATTTTAATGAAATAAATACCATTCCCGGATTTACCCTTCATAGCAGATATCCAAATATGTTAAAAGGTGTAGGTATAAATTTTGATGCAATTGTAAATACACTTATTGAAATGGGTGGCGGTAATGAAACTATTTATTAATAATGATATGGTTTATGACGGTGAACTGGTTTTAGTAAATAGAAACTACCCTTTAAAAAATGAACCTTTAAAGTCTGGTATGAAAAATATAGATTTTGAAAATGGTATTTATGTAAAAAGTAAAATGGCATTTATGCTTAAAGAGCTTCTTTTTGATATTGGTGTTAAAGATGAATTTGTATATGTAAGCGGTTTTAGAACCTTGACAGAACAAGAAAATATTTATGAAAGTTCTATAAAAGAAAATGGTGTTAATTTTACAAATAAATATGTAGCTTATCCTATGTGTAGTGAACATCAAACAGGGCTTGCTATTGATATAGGTAAAAGATGTGAAGATGTTGATTTTATAAGACCTGATTTTCCAAGCAGCGGAATTTTTAAAATTTTTAAACAAAGAGCCGTTAAATATGGTTTTATAGAAAGGTATAAAAAGAATAAAGAAAAAACAACTGGAATATCTTATGAACCGTGGCATTTTAGATATGTTGGATATCCGCATTCTTTAATTATGGAAAAAGAAAATTTGTGTTTGGAAGAGTATATCGAATATGTTAAATCTTTTAAACATAAAGAAAAAAGTTTGTTTTATAGTGACATTAATAATTTGATAGAAATATTTTATGTTCCATTTGCAAAGGACGGATATATAGATATACCCAATAATATTTCTTATACGATATCAGGTAACAATATTGACGGTTTTATTGTTACTGTTTGGAGAAGTTAAAATGGAAAAAAGAATAGGGTATGGCGGAATTGATATTTTTAAGTTAATTGCTGCGTTTATGGTTGTTGCAATACATATCTCTCCATTATCTTCTTTTAATGAAAGTCTTGATTTTTATATTACATATGTATTGTTTCGTGTTGCAGTACCGTTTTTTTTAATGGTATCAGGGTATTTTGTTCTTTATAAAGTGTTAACATATTCTAATGGTGTAAATATATTAATGGCTTTTATAAAGAGAATTGTTGTTTTATATTTGCTTGCAACATTATTATATATTCCAATAAATTTGTATGCCGGCAGTTTTGAAGATATTAAAAGTATAGGCGGTATTTTAAAAATGTTTTTATTTGACGGAACATTTTATCATTTATGGTATATGCCATCTGTCATTATAGGAAGTATATTGATATTTATTTTAAGTAAAAAATTTAATTTAAAGCAGGTTTTTGTAATAACGTTGATTTTATATGTTATGGGACTTTTGGGAGATAGTTACTATGGAGTTATATATAATGTAAAATACATAAAGTGTTTTTATGATTTTCTTTTCAAATTTTTCGACTATACAAGAAACGGTATTTTTTATGCACCGATATTTTTAATGATAGGTATTTTATTTAGAAGAAAGAAAAAAAGATGATGTAATAATTTCTGATTGTCCTTATTTTTTATTAAAGCCTGTATGTGAAAAAATGGGAATTAATAATATTATATCTTTAGATGTAAGAAAATTTTAAATAAAAATAACTCTTTAGGTAAAATAAAAGAATCTATCATTAAAAAAGGAATACCTTTGTATTCCTTTTTTACTTTTCAAAATCTTTAAACATAAGGCTTGGTTGTATTCCCGTATTATTTTGATATTTACCGCTTTTATATAATTCGTATTCTCCTTTAATATCATGGTAGTATATTTGGCATATTTCAACATTTGGATATATTTTAATAGGTTGGATACAAAATATTTCAAGAGTCCAATAACCGGAAAAACCAACATCACCAAATCCTGCCGTAACATGAATAAAAAGTCCCAATCGTCCGGTAGAAGAACGTCCTTCAAGCATAGGAACAAATTTATTGGTTTTGGTAAATTCATTTGTTCTTCCAAGATAAAGTTTATTTGGTTCAAGTATTAATCCTTCTTTTGGTATTATTATTTTATGCGCTTTATTTTCTTTTTTCATATCGAGAACGTAATTGTCATATACCAAAAGTTCGTTTGAAAGAGATAAATTATAGCTGTTTGGATTTAATTTATTTTTGTCAAAAGGTTCTATTATTATATCTTTTCCGATATTTTTTTCTATTTCTTTTCCCGATAAAATCATTGTTTTCCTCCCGATAGGATGTATAATGTATAATAATTATATTTTAAAGTCAGTATATCATATAAATGTTTTTTATCAATATGAATAATTTAATAATTAATGTTTTCATTAAAATAAGATACATAATTTATTAAAAATTACTTAAATTTTACATATTTCATGATATATTATGATACAATATAATTTACGAAAATCTTTTTATTAGAGAGGAATTGAAGATTATGGGATTACTTGGAGCGGTTGCAAAATCGTTGGATAATAAAGAAATAAAAAAACTTGAAAAAATTGCAGATAAAATAGATGCTTTGTCTGATGAATACAAATCTTTGAGTGATGAAGAACTTCAAAATAAAACAAATGAATTTAAAGATAGATTAAAAAACGGAGAAACTTTGGACGATTTGTTGGTTGAAGCTTTTGCCACAGTCAGAGAAGCTTCGGACAGGGTTTTGGGACTTAGACATTTTAAAGTACAGTTAATTGGTGGTATTATTCTTCATCAAGGAAATATTGCAGAAATGAAAACCGGTGAAGGTAAAACGTTAATGGCTACTCTTCCCGCATACTTAAATGCTCTTGAAGGTAAAGGTGTACATATAGTAACCGTAAATGATTACCTTGCAAAAAGAGACAGCGAATGGAACGGTAAGATGTTTAATTATCTTGGAATGAGTGTGGGATTGATAGTACACGGACTTGACTTTGACGAAAAAAAAGCTGCATACAATGCAGATATAACTTATGGAACAAACAATGAATTCGGGTTTGATTATCTGAGAGACAACATGGTTAAAAGAATAGATGATACTGTTCAAAGAGAGCTTAATTATGCTATAGTGGACGAAGTCGACAGTATTCTTATAGATGAAGCCAGAACTCCTCTTATTATTTCAGGAAGCGGAAATGAAAGTACAAGAAGATATTATGATGCTAATTCATTTATCAAAACATTAAAACCTGAAGATTATTCAGTTGATGAAAAAGATAAAACTTGTAACTTAACTGAATCAGGTATAGCAAAAGCAGAAAGAGCTTTTAATATAGAAAACCTTTCTGATATAAATAATATGGAATTACAACATCACCTTAACCAAGCATTAAGAGCAAACACTTTAATGTTTAAAGACAGAGACTATGTTGTAAGAGACGGTGAAGTTTTAATTGTAGATGAATTTACCGGAAGAATAATGGAAGGAAGAAGATATTCTGAAGGTTTACATCAAGCAATTGAAGCAAAAGAAGGAGTTAAAGTTGAAAGAGAAAGCGTAACTTTAGCTACAATAACATTCCAAAACTACTTTAGAATGTTTAATAAACTTGCAGGTATGACAGGTACTGCTAAGACAGAAGAAGAAGAATTTAAAGAAATATACAATATGAATGTATATCCTGTTCCTACAAATAAACCTCTTATAAGGGTTGATATGAAAGATGCAATCTTTACTACAAAGAAGGGTAAAGATAAAGCAATTATAAGAGAAATTAAAACTAGACACGAAAAAGGACAACCTGTGTTGGTTGGTACGATAGCAATAGAAGACAGTGAAAGAATAAGTAAACTTCTTAAAAAAGAAGGAATTAAGCATAACGTACTTAATGCCAAGTATCACGAAAAAGAAGCGGAAATAATCGCAGATGCAGGACAAATGGGTGCTGTAACAATATCTACAAACATGGCAGGTAGAGGTACCGATATTGTTTTAGGAGAAGGTGTAAAAGAACTTGGCGGACTTCATATATTAGGTACTGAAAGACATGAAAGTAGAAGAATTGATAATCAGCTTCGTGGTAGAGCAGGCAGACAAGGAGACCCCGGTTCTTCTCAATTCTTTATTTCTCTTGAAGATGATTTAATGAGATTATTTGGCGGAGAAAGAATACAAAACTTTGCAAGCAGAACAAGTCTTGAAGAAGATGAAGCTTTGGAAAGTAAAATGCTTACAAAGACAATTGAAAATGCTCAAAAACAAATCGAAGGCAAAAACTTCGGTATAAGAAAATATGTTCTTCAATATGATGACGTAATGAACAAACAAAGAGAAGTTATTTATGCTCAAAGAAAGAAAGTATTAAAGGGCGAAGATGTTTCAAGTGCAATTCATGAAATGATAGATTATGTTATAGAAAATATTGTTGATGCTTATACAACAAATGAAAGCTATAATGATAATTGGGATTTTGATAAAATCAAGGAAAATATATTTACAACTTTCGATTTAAATATTGATATTGATGAAAGCATAACAGATACTGATGAACTTAAAAATATTATAAGTGACGGCGTTTATGCATTATATAAATATAAAGAAGAAAACGAATTTTCAACTGAAGAATTAAGAGAGCTTGAAAGACTTGTATTATTAAAAGTAGTTGATTCAAATTGGATGGAACATATAGACAATATGGATCAATTAAAACAAGGTATCAACTTAAGAGCTTACGGACAAATCGACCCTGTTCAAGCATATACAAAAGAAGGTTTTGCAATGTTTGAAGAAATGAACGAAGTAATTAAGGAAGATACGGTAAAATATTTATTCCATATGAAAAAAGTTGAAGAAATAGTAAACGAAGCTCCTAAAGAAATGTTTACAAACAGTCCTGACAAACCCGCAAAGAAAAAACCTGTTGTAAATAAAAACAAAATAGGAAGAAATGATCCTTGTCCATGTGGTTCGAAAAAGAAATATAAAAAATGCTGTGGAAGAAACAAATAAAAAAGACACTATTAAGTGTCTTTTTTATTTTTCATAATAAATATCATCTTCAGTTAAATTTTTTATGACTTCTCTGTATTTTTTTAATTCTGTTTTTGCTTCGTTAAGATCAAGTTCTTTGTAATTTCCGCATTCAACAGCACTTTTACCGGGAACTTCTCCTTCGTACTCACATAAATTATTTACTGTTTCTTTTATTATTTCAATAACTTGTTTATGTGTTAAACCCAAAGTTAAGAGATAAAATCCTGTTCTGCATCCCATAGGTCCAAAATAAATAATATTATTACTGTAAGAAGAGTTTCTTAAGTATGTTGCACAAAGATGTTCTATTGTATGAAGTGCTACATTTGAAAGAAAAGGAGGTGTATTTGGTTTTATAAATCTTAAGTCGTATGTAATAACTCCTTTGTCTTCTCTTGATAAATATATTCCCGGTTCAAGTACGGTGTGGTCTACCATAAAACTTGCTATTTTTTCCATTTTATTTCCTCCGAAAAATTTAATATATAAATATAATAACATATAATATAAAAATAAACACTTATAAAGAAACTTTGTTTTTATATGTTTGGTTAAAGAGTTTGTGCATTTAAATTCTTATATTTATATTTTTTATATATTTTTATTAAAAACTTAATATAAACGTAAATAAATCTATTATATATTATATAATTAATTTGAGGTGGTAATATGAATATATGTATTTACGGTTCTTATTCAAAAAATTTAGATAAAGAAATGATAGAAGTTTCAAAACAAATAGGAAAAACTCTTGCAAAAAGAGGACATGATTTAATTTTCGGCGGTGGGAAAAACGGTCTTTTAGGTGGACTTGCAAAGGAAGTAAATGATAATAATGGCAAGACAATAGGAATAATTTTAGACGATTCTGACATGGAAACATTTGTATATAAAGATTGCACTACATTAATTTCAAAGGAAAATATGAGTGTTAGAAAACTTTATATGGAAAGTAATTGTGACGGATTTATTATTCTTCCCGGAGGAATAGGAACTCTTGATGAATTTTTTGAAGTTCTTGTACTTAAAAATAAAGGAATTATAAATAAACCAATCGCTGTTTTTAACTATAATAATTTTTTTGACGATATGTTTTCATTTATGAAAAAAATGTCAGGTGAAAATATGATGAATGATAAAGTTTTTGATTTATTTTTTGTAACTGATAATATAGATGATATGTTTAATTATTTGGAAAATTATTAATAAGAGAGGATATGGATATGATTGATTATGCTGAAGGTAGCGGAAAACAATACCATATAGGTGTAAAAAAGGGAGAAGTAGGAAAATATGTTCTTCTTCCGGGAGATCCTAAAAGATGTAAGGAAATAGCAAAGTATTTTGATAATCCAAAACTTATTGCCGATTCAAGAGAATTTGTTACTTATACAGGAGAGATTGACGGAGTAAAAGTTTCCGTTACTTCAACAGGTATAGGTGGTCCTTCTGCGGCAATAGCAATGGAAGAATTGAAAGTATGTGGAGCGGATACTTTTATAAGAGTTGGAACATGTGGAGGAATGGATCTTGATGTAAAAGGTGGAGATATGGTTATTGCAAGCGGTGAAATAAGATTTGAAGGAACATCAAAGGAATATGCTCCGATTGAGTATCCTGCCGTTGCTGATTTTGAAATAATTATGGCTCTTAAAAATGCAGCAGACAAGCTTAAAATAAGAAATCATATTGGGGTTGTTCAAAGCAAAGATTCTTTTTATGGACAACATAGACCCGAAACTCTTCCAAACAAAGATGAGCTTTTATCAAAGTGGGATGCTTGGTGTAAGCTTGGTTGCAAAGCAAGTGAAATGGAAAGTGCCGCTTTATTTATAGTTGCAAGTTATCTTAAAGTAAGATGCGGAGCCTGTTTTTTGGCAATAGCAAATCAAGAAAGAGAAAAAGCCGGACTTGATAATGTTCAGGTTCATGATACCAATGAAGTTATAAAAGTTGCTATTGAAGCAATAAGAGAACTTATAAAAAATGATAATAAATAAGCAGTACATTATGTACTGCTTTTATTTTTGTACCGTAAAATATTTATATCCAAAAATACTTTCTTTGTTACATATATTTATTTTATCGTTTATTTTTGTATTTTCATAAATTTCTTCATTTACTGATACATCTTGTGTTTTTCCATTTAATATTACTGTAAAATAATAACTATCATCATAAGATGATGAACTCATGTATTTTTCTAATACTGTTACTTGTTCATAAGTAGGTTCGCTAAATGTAAGTATATAATTTAGTGGTGATACTGTACAAAAAGAAATTACAACTATAAACAGAAAAACAGTTATTTTTTTCCATATTATTGTTTTAATCTTTTTTAATATTGTTGTTATTAAAAAAGGTATAAGAATAATAATGGAGTAAATTAATGTATGTATAAACAATATATTACTATTGTCATTTATAGTTTCGCTTTGCCACATAACCATAAAAATACATATTAGAACTCCTATAAAAGGAAAAGGAATTGTATACGATTCTGCTTT
>NZ_SPHL01000050.1 GCF_005844425.1 Anaerofustis stercorihominis
AGAATAACAGAATTACGAATTAAGAAAAATGTATCAGAATATAAAATGAGTACTGATTTAGGGCATAGTAAAGGATATATTCAAAGTATTGCTTCTGGTAGAACATTACCTTCTATGACAGAATTTTTATATATTTGTGATTATTTAGAGGTTACTCCAAAACTTTTTTTTAATGAAGATGTTAAAGAGCCTATTTTGTATAATGAGATTAGTAAAAACTTATTAATTATGAATGAAGATGATTTAAAAATAATCTTAGATATATGTAAAAGATTAAATAATAATGTATAAAATTAAAAAAATAACCGCAAAATTGTGGTTATTTTTTTAATTTCTTGAGTCTAATAATATAAATTTTATGGTATAAATTTCATTTTAAAGAGAAAAATATTTACAAAAAGGAGGAGTAAATATTTTGGAAAATACAAAAATTAATGATATTTATGCCAGAGAGATTTTGGATTCAAGGTCTAATCCTACCGTTGAAGTTGATGTAGTTCTTGAAGATGGTTCTATTGGCAGGGCTGCTGTTCCATCAGGTGCTTCAACGGGTGAGTTTGAGGCTGTTGAGCTTAGAGATAAAGATGAAAATAGATATGTAGGCAACGGAGTATTAAAAGCGGTAGAAAATGTAAATCATTATATTAAAGCTCATTTAATAGGAATGAATGCTGCTTATCAAGATGATATTGACGCTGCATTATGTAAAATAGATGGTAGTAAGAATAAAGGAAATATTGGTGCAAATGCAATTTTAGGCGTTTCTCTTGCTTGTGCCGATGCCGTAAGCAAATCTTTAAAACTTCCTTTATATAGTTATATAGGGCAGTTATCTAATAATGATGCGACATTACTTCCGGTTCCTATGATGAATATTTTAAACGGTGGAAAACACGCAAATAACAATTTAGATGTTCAAGAATTTATGATACTTCCTCATAGTACAGATACTTTTAAAGATGCTTTAAGAATGGGCAGTGAAATCTATCACAAATTAAGAGATATTTTAATTGAAAAGATGATGAGTGTTTCCGTTGGTGATGAAGGAGGATTTGCCCCTGATGTAGATAGTGCGGAAGAGGCTATTATGCTTATAATGAAAGCTATTGAAAATGCAGGATATAAACCGGGAGATGATGTATATATAGCTCTTGATATGGCAAGCAGTGAGCTTTATGATAAAAAGATTGATTCGTATTTTTATGAAATAAAAGAACGAAAATACGGCGAGATGATAGCATATTATGAAAAACTTACCAGTAAATATCCTATCATATCTATTGAAGACGGTATATCGGAAGATGATTTTGAAAGCTGGAAATTCTTAAGTGAAAGACTTAATAACAGCATTCAGCTTGTTGGAGATGATTTGTTTGTAACCAATAAAGAAAGACTTAAAAAAGGTATTGATATGGGGGTTGCAAACTCTATATTAATAAAATTAAATCAAATAGGAACATTAAGCGAAACGTTAGACACTATGAATTTAGCAAGAAAAAATAATTATACAACGGTTGTATCTCATAGGTCAGGTGAAACGGAAGATACTTTTATTGCTGATTTGGCTGTTGGTTTTAACGCAGGACAAATAAAAACAGGAGCACCTTGCAGAAGTGAAAGAGTTGCTAAATATAACAGACTTTTAAGAATTGAAGAAGAGCTAAAGGATAAGGCAAGATATATCGGTAAGGATGTTTTTACTAATATAAGATTAAAATAAAAAAAGCAGTTGTAACTGCTTTTTTTACTTCTCTAAATAGGGTTATATTATAGTTCTTGTAGGTTGATACAAAATATTTTACTTGCATATATTTCCCAAAATGAATTTTAGGATGGTTTTACCTAGGTTTTGGTAAATTAATTAATTCTTCCCAATTATATCTTTTAAGATATAAAAATGTATATTTGAAACACTGAGAGGAGATTTAATAAAAAACAAATATCTAAAAAAGTATTTATATTTAGAGCATTATTAGTTATAGGGTCCTTTATTATAAAATTAGTTATGGTATATTGCTATAATATAACTTCTTAAATACTTTTGTGAAACTTATTATAAAGGGTAAGTGTGAAATAAGTTTGTTAAAATGTGAATATTTGATTATATTGTATCTAAAAAATAAGTGGTAAAAATAAAAAATAAAATGAACTTAATATGAAAAAAGAATACGCTTAGCGTATTCTTCTATCCTTTTAAACCATCGGCTTGTCTTTGCATATTTTCTACTACTATGTCGTGTATGTCGCCAAGAGAGTTGCAATATTTTAATACATCCCATGGTTCATTTGTATGAAAGTGTATTTTTATTAATTTTTCATCTCCGACTGCAAGCAGACAGTCTCCTTTAAAGTTATTTGTTATATAATCATGGATTTCATCTTCGTCTAAATTTTCTCCGGCAATAAGAAGCTGTGTATCAAATTTGAATTCTATCATAAATTTTCCTCCTTTTATTTAAGGGCTTTTATAATTTGTTTAGTCCTATTTTATATTTTGATTATATAATATAAATTTTATATTTACAATAATCTAAAAAAGAGTTATACTTATTTAGTAATGAATTTATTTATTGGTGTAATCCTCCAATTATTCTTATAAATAAATTTTTATAGAAAATTGAATATTGAAGAATTTATCTTCAGGGCAAGGTGTAATTCCTGACCGCCAGTAAAGTCTGGGAGCGAAAGCTGATATGGTGTGATTCCATAACCGACGGTATAGTCCGGATGAAAGAAGATATGATAATTAATGCCCTGTTATTTTAGTATAACAGGCATTTTTTAAATTCACCTCATATCTATAATAAGGAGAATAATGGAAAACTTAACAACAAATCAAACAACAAACTCAAAAATCAGTACAAGGGTAATGGTATGTACGGCTATGTTAGCTGCTGTATCATTCTTACTCGCATTTTTAGAAGTACCAATGCTTTTATCACCATCTTTTGCAAGAATGGATTTATCTGACCTTCCTGCATTAATCGGTGCATTTGCTTTTGGACCTATGGCTGGTGTTGTAATTGAACTAATTAAAAACGGACTTCAAGTATTTTCAACACAAACAGCCGGAATAGGGGAACTTGCAAATTTTGCAATGGGTGCTTCTTTTGTTTTTACTGCAGGATTAATTTACAAAAGAAATAAAACAAAGAAAACTGCTTTAATTGCTTGTATTATTGCAAGTGTAGTAATGGGAGTAGTTGCAGGATTACTTAATTATTTTGTTTTACTTCCTATGTATAGTGCATTTATGCCAATTGATCAGGTTATTGCTTCTTTTGGAGAAATAATACCTTTCATTCAGACTAAATTTGAAGTAATTTTATTTAGTGCAATTCCTGCAAATATTATTAAAGGTCTGATTATTTCATTATTTGCTATGCTTATTTATAAAGGGGTAAGTCCTATATTAAAAGGAGAAAAGTAAAAAATGGAAAAAGCCAAAGATTATTTATCATTTTTGGTAGATGAAGTTCATTCTACGGTTTTTGCAACAGTAGATAAAAACGGAGAACCTGAAACGAGCATTATAGATTTAATGCTTTATGATGAAGACAGTGTTTATTTCTTAACAGCAAAAGGGAAGCCTTTTTATGATAGACTTATGGATAAAAAGGTAGTTTCCATATCTGCAATGAAAGGAATGGATACAATGTCTACAAAAGCCATTATGATGAAAGCTAAAGTAATGAATATAGGTAGAGATAAACTCGATGAAATATTTGAGAAAAATACTTATATGAATGAAATTTATACAAGTGAAGAAAGTAAAATGGCTCTTGAAGTATTCAAGGTATACGATATGGAGGGCGAATATCTTGATATGTCACAACAACCCATTTTAAGAAAAACATTTTCAATTGGAGGGGGAAATGTTAGAAAAGCAAGTTATCATATAAATGGAGATTGTATAGGGTGTGGGAAGTGTTTTGAGGTATGTTCCTTTAAAGCGATAAAGAAAGGAAATCCTTATAAAATAATTGATAACTATTGTTTTGAATGTGGAAATTGTTATAGTATTTGTCCTGTAAATGCTGTTGATAAAAATAATTAGGACTTATGAATTTTTAAATTCAATTAATATTACATAGTTAAAATAAAAAAGACACTTAAGTGTCTTTTTTATTTTGATAAAAGTTTCTTTTCAATTTTATTTTTATTTTTTAAATAATATAAAATCCCTGTAATATCGGCAAGCGCCCAACCAATAGGCACGCTCATCCATATACCTTTTACTCCTATAAATGAAATAGAAGATAAAGTATAGGCAAGGAAGACTCTGCTTCCAAGAGAAATAATTGTTAAAATAACGGACATTAAAGGTTTTTCTATTGCTCTGTAAATACCATAAAGTAGGAACAAACATCCTATTCCTATATAAAAAGCACCTTCAATTCTTAAGTATTCTATTCCTGCATTTATAATTGCTGTTTCATTTGCATTTACAAATATCATCATTAATTGTTTTGCAAATACAAAAACTATAAAGGAAATAATTAAACAGAAAATGCTTGATAAAGCAATTGCACTTTTTATTCCTTTTTTTATTCTCTCAGTTTCTTTTGCTCCGTAATTTTGAGCTATAAATGTTGAAAATGCATTACCGAAATCTTGAACCGGCATATAAGCAAAGGAGTCTATTTTTACAGCAGCGGCAAAGGCTGCCATTATTGTAGCACCAAAAGAATTAACTAAACCTTGTACCATTAAAATTCCAAAATTCATTATAGATTGTTGTATACAAGTTAAGAAGGAAAACTTAAATATTTCATTTAAAATATTTTTATTCCATTTCATATATTTCTTTTTGAATCTAAAATCAGGGAATTTAAAAAGTGTATATATTGTTATTCCAAGACCTGAGATGTACTGAGAAAATACTGTGGCTATGGCTGCTCCTTCTACTCCCATATTTAGAGTTATTACAAAGAATAAATCAAGTATAATATTAATAATTGCAGATATCCCAAGAAATACGAGAGGAATGATTGAATTTCCTACTGCTCTAAGTACACAAGCATAATAGTTGTAAAGGAAAGTTGCCGTTATTCCAAAGAAAATAATAAAAGTATAACTTTTCATTATCATAAAAATATTTTCCGGAATATTTAAAAAATATAGTATTTGATCAATAAAAATGAAAACTAAAATATTTAATATAATTGTTATTAAAAGAATTAAGGAAAAAGAAACAAATAAACTTTCTTTTAATTTTTCTTCATTTTTTTCTCCATATCTTATGGAAAAAACTGCACCGCTACCCATACATAAACCCAAAAGAATTGATGTAATAAAAACCATTAATGTATAGGCAGAACCTACTGCCGCAAGAGCATTTTTTCCGATAAATTTTCCTACAATTAATGTATCTGCTATGTTATATAGTTGTTGCAAAAGATTTCCAATTATCATCGGAAAAGCAAACAATAATATTTTTTTTGTGATGTTTCCTTTTGTTAAATCAAGCTGCATGTTTTCTGCCTTTTGTTTTTTTTTAATGATATATCTATATTGTAAATTTGTCAATTTGATGTATTATTGTATTAATAAAATATTGTTTAAATACAGTGTTTTAATGGTTGTATAATTGACTTTGATAACATATTTTGATATACTTTTTTGTTAGGTAAAGGTATTTTTTTACCGTGATAAAAGGAGGAAATAACAATGATAAAAGTAACATTTCCGGATGGAAACATTAAAGAATTTGAAAACGGTGTAAGTGTATTAGATGTAGCTGAAAGTATTTCTCCTGCACTTAAAAGAGATGTTTTATGCGCTAAAGTAAATGATGAGATTGTGGATATAAGAACCACTTTAGATAAAGACGTTAGCATTGTATTTTATAAATTTGATGATTTAGACGGCAAAAAAGCATTTTGGCATACTACAAGCCATATCTTAGCTCAAGCAGTTAAAAGAATATATGGCGATAAAGTAAAACTTGCAATTGGACCAAGTATAGATAATGGTTTCTATTATGATTTCGATACAGAAATACCGCTTCTTGAAAGTGATCTTGAAAAAATAGAAGCAGAAATGAAAAAAATCGTAAAAGAAAATATTTCAATTGAAAAATACGTTTTACCAAGACAAGAAGCTATTGATTTTGAAAAGGAACAAAAAGAAGATTATAAAGTTGAACTAATTGAAGATTTACCTGAAGACAGCATTATATCTTTCTATAAACAAGGAGACTTTACAGACCTTTGTGCAGGTCCTCATTTACTTAATACAAAACCTGTAAAAGCAATTAAACTTTTATCTATTACAGGTGCTTACTGGAGAGGGGACAGCAACAAAAAGATGCTTCAAAGAATTTACGGTATTTCTTTCCCTAAAGCAAAAATGCTTGAAGAATATTTAGAAATGCTTGAAGAAGCAAAGAAAAGAGATCATAGAAAAATCGGTAAAGATATGGACTTATTCATGATTTGTGAAGAAGGTCCGGGATTTCCTTTCTTCCTTCCAAAAGGAATGGTTATAAGAAATGAACTTGAAAACTTCTGGAGAAAAGAACATAGAAAAAGAGGATATGAAGAAATTAAAACTCCTCTTATCTTAAATGAAGATTTATGGCATACATCAGGTCACTGGGATCATTATAAAGACAATATGTACTTTACTCAAATTGACGGAAACGATTATGCAATAAAACCAATGAACTGCCCTGGTTCAATGCTTGTATATAAAAGAAAAATGTATTCATACAGAGATTTACCTTTAAGAATAGGTGAACTTGGACAAGTACATCGTCATGAACTTTCAGGAGCACTTCACGGACTTATGAGAGTTAGAACATTTACTCAAGATGATGCTCATATCTTTATGTTACCTGAACAAATTAAAGATGAAGTTATTGGCGTAATTGATTTTATTGATTATGTATATAATATGTTTGGATTTAAGTATCATGTAGAATTATCTACACGTCCAGATGATTCAATGGGTTCTGATGAAGATTGGAACATGGCAACAGAAGCTTTAAGAGAAGCTATGGAAGCAAAAGGAATGGATTATGTTGTAAATGAAGGAGATGGTGCATTCTATGGACCAAAACTTGACTTCCACTTGGAAGACTGTCTTGGAAGAACATGGCAATGTGGTACAATCCAACTTGATTTCCAAATGCCTCAAAGATTTGACCTTACATATGTAGGTCATGATGGGGAAAAACACAGACCTGTAATGATTCACAGAGTAATCTTCGGTTCAATTGAAAGATTTATTGGTATCTTAACAGAACACTTTGCAGGTGCATTCCCACTTTGGTTAGCTCCTGTTCAAGTTAAATTAATTCCTATTACAGACAGAAACCTTGAATATGTAAAAGGAATTAAAGATAAATTGGAAGAAAAAGGCATTAGATGTGAAATTGATGATAGAAGCGAAAAAATGGGATATAAAATCAGAGAAGCTCAACTTGAAAAAGTTCCTTATATGTTAATTGCAGGAGATAGAGATATGGAAGGTAACGTTGTTTCTGTTCGTGCAAGAAAAGATGGTGAAAATTTAGGAGCAATGAGCGTTGATGAATTTATTGAAAAAGCTTTAAATGAAATAAATACAAAAGCACTTTAAAAAAAACACCCTTTTGGGTGTTTTTTTAATTAAAATATTTACCGTTTGGTTTATTATACTTATATTTTTTATAGTGCTTATGACATATTATGTAATATAAAATATATCCGATTACAGCGCTTATTGTATTAAATATCACATCATCAATATCAGCAACACGGCTTACTAAAAAGAAAAATTGCATTATCTCAATAAATAGTGTTATAAAAAATGCACTTTTTACAGTTCTTTTAAAAGTTATTCTTCCTGGAAAAGTTAAAGGAAGTAAAAATCCGTAAGGAAGTAACAACCCAATATTACCAAATAAATTGATGAAAGCTATCATGGAAAGCTTTCCTCCATTTATAAGTTCAGTATATTGTAAACTTTGCCAGTAGTTTTTAATACTTAGAAAAGGAACTAAGTTATAATGTTGTTCATATGTATATTCTCCAACATAAGGAACTAGCGTCATTGAAAATACAATAAGCAGATATATTGATAAAATTAAAAAGCAAAGCCAATTTACTTTTTTGTTTTTTCCTGTCAAAATTTTACCTCTTTTCTAAAAAATGCTATTTAATGATACAATAAAGAAAAGCAAAAAACAATTAATATGAAAAAGTTTAATTTTTTCTTAATAAACTTCATTGTAAATTAAAGATATGTTTTTACTACATTGCTATTTATATTTTTTAGATGTATAATATTTAAGATTTCAAATTAATGGAGAATAAAGATATGAGCTTTCAAATAATAAGCGATGGTGCTTGTGATTTACCTAAAAGTTATGTGGAAGAAAATGATATAAAACTTGTTCCTTTTTATGTTTCATTTGGAGATGAAGAATTACACAAAGAGGGTAGTTTTATAACTGTTGAAGAGTTTTATACTAAAATGGTTGAAAACCCTACGGTTTTCCCAAAAACATCTCTTCCAAGCGTTAACGACTATATAGATGTATTTACTCCTTTTGTAGAAAAGAATATTCCTATATTATGCATTTGTACAGATTTACAATTAAGCGGTTCTTTTAATAGTGCGAGAATGGCAAAAGAAGTTTTAGAGGATAAATATGATAGTGCTAAAATAAAAGTAATAAATTCAATTAATATAACAGCTTCGCAGGCAGTTTTTGTAGGTGAAGCAATAAGAATGAGAGATAATGGCATTGAATTTGAAGATTGTTATGAAAGACTTGAAAAACTTAAAGAATATGGAAGAATTCATTTTACGGTAGGAAGTATTGATTATCTTAAACATGGAGGAAGAATAGGTAAACTTGCGGGATTTGCTGCCGGTGCACTTGGTTTGAAACCTCTTATTGAGCTTAAATATGGAGAGGTTTGTTCAGCAGGTGTAGCAAGAAGCAGAAAAAAATCTATTAAACAAGTTTTGGATTATACAAAAAAATTCTTTGAACGTAAAAATGAAAATCCTGATGATTATGTTTTTTGTGTAGGTTATGGATACAGTAAAGAAGAGGGAGAAGAATATAGACTTAAACTTCATAAATCTTTACAAGAATATTCTAATGTTAAATTAGAAGAAATACATATGATACAAATAGGAGCAACAATTGGTGTTCATACAGGTCCTTATGCTCTAGGACATGGATTTATAAAGAAATATGATAAATAGTATTCCTAAGCGAGTTTATATTAATATAAGCTCGCTTTTCTTTTTGTATGGTATAATATGTAAAATTAATTTTAAATTGAGGTAGATATGAATAATATAATTTCCATTTTTATTGTATTAATATTATTTTTAATATGTTTAACAATAAGTATTTTGCAGCTAAGTTGTAAAGGTCCGTTGTTAAATAACGCTTTTCTTTTTGCTTCAAAGAGGGAAAGAGAAAATATGAATAAAAAGCCTCATTATAGACAAACAGGAATAGTTTTTTTATTTTATCAGCAATTTTCTTATGTCTTTTAATTAATATTATATTTAAAATTAAGATTTTCGATTATGTTATATGGTGTTTAATATTATGTACGATACTGTATGCTTTGGTATCTTCAATAAAATTATATAAGTAAAGTTAAATTTTCTCTTGACTCTAACGTTAGGTAATAGTGTATTTTAAATTTGGAGGTAAGATATGAAGTTAACTGTTGGTGAAGTTTCTAAATTATTTGATATTAGTGTGCGCACACTTCATTATTATGATGAAATAAACTTATTAAACCCAAGTGAGAAAAAAGAGAACGGATATAGATATTATACAGATGAAGATTTGGTATTGCTTCAAGAAATTATTTTTTATAAAGATCTTATGTTACCTCTAAAAGATATAAAATATATTTTGAAACAAGAAAAAAGAGATAAGGTTGATATCTTAAATAAACATAAAAAAATTCTT
>NZ_SPHL01000051.1 GCF_005844425.1 Anaerofustis stercorihominis
AATGTTTTACAAAGGTTTTTTGTTTGGTTTTGTAATAACGTTTTTTATATCTTCTTATGGTTTTAAAGGAATTTTATTTTTAATTTGTGTTTTGATAATTCCAAATATAATTAAAAATTCTGCACTGATGTTTGCTTTTGTGATGTCTTCTTGTTTTAAAAGTTCAATTCAAAAAAATAATAAAAATAAATATGGTAAAGTGAGAAATTCCTCTTTTTATCTTAGATATACAATATATATAGTAATAGCTTTTTTATTTAATGTTATGGGGATATGTTTTGAAAGTTATATTGCTCCGATGCTTATGGTATTATTTTCTTCTTCTTTTTTATAATAACATTAATATTTATATTTTACTTTAATAAATATTAAAAGGGAGGAGAAAATTATGTTAAAAAGAATAAGTTCTATAGTATTAATATTTGCTTTTTTGTTTAATATTATGCCTATTTTTGTAAAAGGGGCAGAAGAGGAAAAAGTAGATTTGAACATAAAAAGTAAGGCTGTAGTTTTAATGGATTCGTCAAGCGGAAAGGTTTTGTATCAAAAAAACATGAATAAGAAACTTCCTTTGGCAAGCGTTACAAAAGTTATGACGATACTATTGATATTAGAAGCCATTGATAATAAAACCATCAATATGTCCGATATGGTTACAATATCAGATTACGCAAGTAACATGGGAGGGAGTCAGCTTTATCTTGAACAAGGAGAGATGCGAAGTGTTGAAGATCTTTTGAATGCAATTATAATTGAAAGTGCAAACGACGCTTGTGCTGCAATGGGAGAATTTATAGGGGGGAGCATTGAGAAATTTGTTCTTATGATGAATGAAAAAGCAAAGAGTCTCGGAATGAAAAATACTCATTTTGTAAATTCAAATGGGCTTCCCGTGGATAATCACTATTCAAGTGCTTATGATATTGCATTAATGACAAAAGAAGTGTGTAAGTATCCTGATGTTTTTAAAATAAGTGCCACTTGGCAGAAAACCATAAAAATAGGTAAAAATAATGATAAAGAGAGACTTCTTAATAATACAAATAAACTTTTAAAAATGAATGATAATGTTGATGGGTTAAAAACAGGGTATACAGCTGATGCGGGACACTGTATTTCTGCTACGGGTAAAAAAGGAGATCTTCGTCTTATTGCTGTTATTTTAAATGCTCCCGATTCAAAAACAAGATTTGAAGAAGCAAACAAGCTTTTAAACTATGGTTTTAGCAATTACAAAGGAACAAATATTGTAACTAAGGGAGGAGAGTTTGGAGAAATTAAAATAAACAAAGGTTATGAGGATAATGTTAAGGTAGTTGCAAAGGATAATTTTACGGTTTTAAGCGGTAAAAATGAAAATGAAAAATATACAACCGATATAAAATTAGATGGTATCGTTATGAATGCACCTGTAAAAGAAGGTCAAAAAGTAGGGGTGATAAATATAAAAGAAGGAAGTGAGTTTATAGGAAGCGTGGATCTTGTTATAGAAAAAAATGTTGAAAAAGTAAACATGATAACATATGTGTTAAATATGTTTAAAGAATTTATAGTTATATAGTTTTTATATTTTATAACATAAATTTATCAAAAATAAAATCCCGAAATATATCGGGATTTTTTATGTTAGTTTAATTTTAAATTTTTTGAATGTTTGTATATTCCCTTTATAGCCTGTTCGTTATTGTCTGTTTGTACACATCCAAGTGCGTTTTTAGGTTTAAAACTTCCGTGGAAATCACTTCCGCAAGTGTAAAATAAATTATTTTCTATTGCATAATTTTTGTATTTTTCACTTTGTTCATTTGTATGTGATGTATAATATGCTTCAACACCATCAATTCCATATTCTTTAAGCTCATCAAGTATATGTATTTCATCTTTTATATCGACTCCAGGATGAGCTATTACACAGGCTCCACCTGCATTTTTTATAACTTTTATTAAATCTTTACTACTTGGCATATAAGTAGGGGCATAAAGTTCTTTGCCTACTCCGAAAGCTTCTCTGGAAAGAGTTATTATGCTTTCAATATTTGGCTGTAATCCATGTATTAATCGGTGGTTTCTGTTTTCTTCTTCAATTAATATAGCATGAATATATGCTGATAAAAGAGGTATATCGCCTGTTGCATAATCAAAAACCTCTTTTTCATTTATTTTTAGTCCTTTTTCTCTAATTAAATCAATTTGTTTTTGTATACCGTCTTTTCTTCCTTGCCATATTTTATCTATTTCTTCATTTAAAGCTTTATCTTCTACATCTATTCCATATCCAAGCATATGAAGAAGTTTACCATTGTGTGAGACAAATATTTCCGTTGCAGGTATAACGGTTATGTCTTTGTTTTTTGCGTATTCTAAAGCTTTTTTTACGTTTGCTATGCTTTCATGGTCTGCTATTGCAATATATTTAAGTCCTTCTTCAATTGCCATATCAATTATTTTTTCGACTTCTACTTCACCATCAGAACTTGCGTTTGAATGGATGTGTAAATCTATTTTCATAATAATTCCCCTTCCAAATGTGTTTGGTTTTGACCTGTTATTTTTACATTTACTATTTTATTAAATATGTCTTTTTCGCTTTTAACTTCAACATATATATAATTTTCACTGTAACCTTCGTAAATATTATCGCTAAGTTTCTTTTCAATTAATACTTTTTGGGTGCTTCCTTTCATATTTTCTAAAAATTCATGTCTTTTTTTAAGCATTATTTCTTTTAATTCTTTTGCTCTTTTACTTTTTGTTTCTTTTGTGTTTTGGTTTTTCATTGTACTGGCAGGTGTTCCATGTTTTGGTGAAAATGGGAAGATATGAATATATGAAAATCCAATTTCTTCTGCGAATTTTTTTGTTGTTTCAAAATCTTCATCATTTTCATTTGGGAAACCAACTATAATATCTGTTGTTATTCCGGGATTATCGAAATACTTTCTTACTTTTGTTACTATGTCAAAGTATTCTTTAGTGTTGTAATGTCTGTTCATTTCCTTCAATGTTTTATCACATCCGCTTTGAAGAGAAATATGGAAATGAGGACAGAAAGATTTAAGTTTGCTTAATCTTTCTAGAAAATTATCGCTTAATAATTTAGGTTCCAGTGACCCAAGTCTTATTCTGTCAACCTGGTTTTGGTTATCAATTATTTCAAGTAATTCTATAAGGTTTTCTCCTGTGTCTGCTTTATATGATGCAATGTGGATACCTGTGATTACAACTTCCCTATATCCTCTTTTGCTTAGTTCTTCAATTTGATTTAAGACTTTTTCAACTGATGCATTTTTTAATACGCCTCTTGCGTAGGGGATAATGCAGTAAGAACAAAACATATTGCATCCGTCTTGAACTTTTATAAAAGCTCTGCTTTTGCCTTCATATGTTGTAATTCCTACTTTATCAAAATCTTTACTGTCTTCTTCTATGTTATATACTTTATTTTTACTTAATTTGAATTCATTAATATAATCTATAATTTTTTCTCTTTTATGGGTTCCGCATACGATATCCGCACTTTCTACTTTTTGTGCTTCTTCAAAGTTACTTTGAGCAAAGCATCCTGTTAATACTGTTATGGCATCTTCGTTTTGGTGCTTTAATCTTCTAACAATTTGTTTGCTTTTTCTTTCGCTTTCGTTTGTTACCGCACAGGTATTTATAACATATACATCGGCTTTTTCATGAGCATCAACTATCTCGTATCCGTTTTCTTTGAATAATTCTATCATTGCTTGTGTATCGTAACTATTTACTCTGCAACCCAGAGTGTAAAATGCTGCTTTCAAAATGTATCTCCTTTTTTTCTGTTTGTTTTATTATATCACAAATTAAAATATAATGCATTTGTAAAATGTATTACAAATGTAACAATTTAATTAAACTTTACATTACAAAAGTATTAAAAATTATTGACTATAAAAAAAATGGTGGTATAATATAGGTAATGATAACGAATTAATAAAGGAGATTTTTAAAATGAGCAAAATGAAAAGAGCCGTTGTTTACGGACCAGAAGATTTGAGAATTGAAGAAATTGATATTCCTGTTCCTGGTCCTGGTGATGTGGTAATCAAAAATGAAATATCGCTAACTTGCGGTACTGACGTAAAAAGTTATAAAAGAGGATATCCTCTTATGACACCTCCTTTCCCTTTGGGACATGAATCAAGCGGAACTGTTTATGCTGTAGGAGAAAATGTAACAAAATTCAAAGTAGGAGATAGAGTTGTTTCTCATAACTCAGCTCCATGTAATGAATGTTATTTTTGTAAAAAAGGACTTCACTCAATGTGTGAAGATTTAATTATAAACAACAAAAATAACAGTGCCTTTGCTCAATACATATTGATTCCGGAAAGAATTGTAAATCAAAATATGTTCCATATTCCTGATGATATGAGTTATAGACAAGCAGCATTATTGGAACCATTCTCTTGTGCTGTATATGGAACAGCAAATGTTCCTGTAGAACAAGGTGATTATGTTGTTGTTAACGGATGTGGACCAATAGGTTTAATGTTTGTAAGATTATTATATTTGAAAGGTGCAAGAGTTATAGCTTGTGATATGAGTGAAAATAGACTTGAAATGGCTAAAAAACTTGGTGCATTTGATATTGTAGATTTAAACAAAGTTGATGATCAAATACAAGCAGTAAAAGATTTAACACCTGATAAGAGAGGTGTTGACGTGGCTGTTGAAGCAACAGGACTTGCAAAAGTTTGGGAACTTGCAATTCAAATGGCAAGACCTGGCGGATTTGTTCTTTGCTTCGGTGGTACAAAAGCAGGAGATACAATAACAGTTGATACAAAATTACTTCATTACAGCCAAATTACAATTAAAGGCGTTTTCCATACAACACCTTTATATGTAAATCAAGCATTTGAGCTTTTGAAAATGCATGTTATTGACGAAAAAGATTTTGTTCAAAACGAATATAAACTTGATGATTTGGAAAAAGCTCTTATTGAACATTCTGAAGGTAAAGTTATTAAAAACTTTATTACATACAATTAAAGTCTATTTGTTTTCTTCAAAGCAGGTCATTTTATATGACCTGCTTCCTATTGCATTTTTTTCTTTTTATAAAATTTCTCCAATGTTTCTATAGATTTTTTATGGTGTGCATGTACGGTTTGATAGGTTATTGATAAATCTTCTGAAATTTTACTCCATGTTTCATAATTTAAATAATGTTTTTTCATTATAAGTTTATCAAGTTCACTTTCAAGAGAATTTATAATATTGTTTACGTCCATTTTATGTTTATATAATGTATTTATTTCCTTTATAAGCTGTTGTTTATATAAAATTAAATTAATTATGCTTTCTGTCTTTTTGTCTTCGTTTTTTTCTGTTTTTATTCCACTTTCATTTATATATGAAGAAATCCTTTCTATGTACATTTCACACTCTCTTATTTGATTTGTGGTATATTCTATTTTTTCGTTCATAAGATATGGTTTTGATAATTTTTCTTTAATATTCATTTTTCCACCTTTAATTTAATTTTATTTAAAAAGGACTTAATAAATATGTTTTATCAAGTCCTTAATTTTTTCATTATAATGTTAGCATAAAGGAGATATAAAAATATATAAATTTGTCGAAAAAGTTTAAAGGTTTTATTATTTAAAATATTTTTTTCTTTTCTTTGTCTTCTTGAACCATTCTTAATACTTCTCCGAAACGTTGAAAATGAACGATTTCTCTTTCTCTTAAGAATTTTAAAGTGTTTATTAGAAGAGGGTCATCTGTCATTTTTATTAAGTTTTCATAGGTTATTCTTGCTTTTTGTTCCGCAGCCATATTTTCATACATATCTACTTCTGGATCTCCTTTTGAGCCTATATAACTTGCAGTCCATGGCACACCGTCTACATTAACATAGAAAGGATTGCATCCATGTTCTATGTTGTATCCTCCAAGACCGCTGTTTATAAGCTCGTCTTTGGTTGCTCCCTCAACGAGTTTTGAAAAAATAGTTCCTATCATTTCAAGATGTCCAAGTTCTTCGCTTCCTATATCTGTAAGTGTGGCGGTACCTTCTTTAAGCGGCATATAAAACCTTTGTGTTAAATATCTTAAAGACGCACCAAGTTCACCGTCAGGTCCGCCGTATTGTGTTAATACGTTTTTTGCCATTCTCAAATCTTTTCCCGAAACTGTAACGGGATGTTGCAACATTTTTTTATAAATCCACATTATTCATTATCCTCCCAGTTCATGTTTTGAGCGGCCCAAGGACCTTCTATATATTTCCAAAATCCCTCACTGCTACCTGTATTGTCAATAGGGTTATTGAATTTTTCATAAGCTTCGTTTACTTCTTTTAATTTCTTTGAATATTCGTTGTGTCTTTTTAGTACATCCATGTCCCCTGGATGTGTATTTAAATAAAGAGCGGTATCTTGAGTTGCAAAAGTATATATTTTTATTTTATTGTAAATTTCTTCCATGCTCATATTATTTATATTTTCGTTATTATTTGTTCCGTCTGCTCCGCTGCATCCGTGTCCCATATCTATTTGCATACTGTATCACTTCCTTTTAAATTTGTGTTAAATGGTGAATATAAAGCTTCAAACATTGTTCCTTTTTTCATTAAACCTTCTTGTGCATCATACATATCGCTGTTTAATTGAAATGGCACATATGCATTTGCAACTTTTGGAATTATAGGCATATAAGGAACCATTGGTTTGTAATTTCTTTCATTCAATTTTAAATCCTCCCGATAAATTTGATTTCAATATAATATATTCATTTATTTTTTTATTGTGATAAATTAAATTTAATTGTCGCAATTTTTTGTAAATTTTTATGTTGATAATGCTTTTAAATGGGTTTATAATATTTTTTAACGTATAGGAGGAAAAATGGAAAGTAATATTACATTTGATGAAGCCTTTGAAATATTAAAAAAATACAATAAAGATATTTTTCATATAAGACATGCAATTACGGTATCTTCGGTTATGGGGTGGTACTGTGATAAATTAGGTATAGAAGATGAAAAAAATTACTGGGAAATCGTAGGACTTCTTCATGATGTTGATTTTGAATTATATCCAAATGAACATTGTAAAAAGGCCGTTAGTATATTAAAAGAAGAAAACGTAAATGATGATATAATACATAGTGTTTGTTCTCACGGTTATGGAATATGCTGTGATATAGAGCCCACAGATAAAATGGAAAAAGTTTTGTTTGCAATAGATGAGCTTACCGGGATAATAAATGCTGCTGCTTTAATGCGTCCTTCAAAAAGTACAAAAGATATGCCCCTTAAGAGCTTAAAGAAAAAATTTAAAAGCAGAGGTTTTGCTGCAGGGTGTGACAGAGATGTTATACAAAAAGGTGCAGAAATGATGGGTGTTGAATTAAATGAACTTTTAAGTGACACTTTGGAAGCTATGAAAGCAAATGAAGACAGAATAAATGAATTTATGGAAAATTTTGAAAAAAATTTATAAAAGAGAGGTAATAATATGAAAGTAGTATCAACAAAAAAGGCTCCTGCCGCAATAGGACCATATTCACAAGGAATTATAGTAAATGGCATGTTATATGCATCTGGTCAAGTTCCTATCATTCCTGAAAGCGGAGAAATAATGGAAGGAGATATTAAGGTTCAAGCTAAAAGAGTTTGTGAAAATATTGGTGAAATTTTAAAAGAAGCAGGAAGTGATTTTTCTAAAGTAGTAAAAACTACTTGTTTCTTAAGTGATATTAATGACTTTAATGATTTCAACGAAGTATACAGCGAATATTTTGTAAGCAAACCTGCTCGTTCATGTGTAGAAGTAAGCAAGCTTCCAAAAGATGTTTTAGTTGAGGTTGAAATAATAGCTTTAGTTTAAAAGGATGATTCTTTCATCCTTTTTTATTATTTATATGATAAAAGTTTATAATATGTGGTATCATAATTTTAATGAGGTGATAGGATGTATTATAGAGTTTCTAATGTACTTGAACAAATAGACAGTATAGAAAATTTATCTGAAAGTGAAGATGTTTTAGTTGTTTTAACCCTTGAAGAGTGGAAAGAAACATGTAAACAAAATGCCATATATACTTATTATATAGATTTTGAAAATATTAGTTTTTCAAAGTCTGAAGTATATAAAGATATAATAGCGGGAACATTTTTTATTCCTAAAAAGGGAGAAGAATGTTTAAATGGTAAGTTTGGGTATTATCTAAAAAAACATAGGATTTATTTTATTGATAATGATAATATAGTTCTTCCAATTATTGAAAAAATAAGTAAACAAAGACAGTGGAAAAATCCATCAATAGCTCATTTTTTATATGATTTTTTGGATATTTTAATTAGTGAAGATTTAAATTACTTAGAGCATTTTGAAAAGAATATAAATAACCTTGAGGATAAAGTTCTTGACGGCGATTTAAGAAATTTTAATTATCTTATTGTTTCTATGAAAAGGCAGCTTTTAGTCCTTAATAATTATTACGATCAACTTATAGATATGGGACTTGTTTTTGAAGAACATGAAGAGGATATATTCAATAATTCTTATAAAGGACTTTTTAAAATTTTTACGAATAAAGTCAGCAGGCTAAACTCTAAAGTTGATACATTAATGGAGTATACCAGACATCTTAGAGATTTATATCAAGCTCAAGCTGATATCAGGCAAAACAAGACAATGCAGACTTTAACAGTTATTACGGCTGTGTTTTCTCCACTTACGTTAATTGTAGGGTGGTATGGGATGAATTTTAAATATATGCCGGAACTTACATGGAGGTATGGATATTTTTTTGTAATAGCTCTTAGTTTATCCGTAGTGGGACTTGGATATTATCTTATAAAGAAGCATTTTCATTAAATGGAGAAGAGTATGGATTATAATGTGATAATAAACAGAAAAAAAATTAAAAATGTTTATATAAGAGTTGATGATAATGGAAATGTGGTTGTAAATGCAAATAAAAGGGTAAAAGATAAATATATTTATGATTTATTAAATGAAAAAGATGATTGGATTCAAAAACGTTTAAAAGCTATAAATAATAAAAGTGAAGTTTATGATATTAATGGAAGAAAAATTTCTGTATTCGGTAGAAAGTATATAATAAAAGTAATTAAAGATAAGAAAAACAAAATAGAATTAAAAGAAAATTATTTTTTCCTTTATACAAAGTATGATGATATGGAAAGTATGGTAAAATTAATCAATAAATATTTAAAAGAGTTGTTTTTAGATAATTTAAACTGCTATATTATTAAAGAATGTAT
>NZ_SPHL01000052.1 GCF_005844425.1 Anaerofustis stercorihominis
GAAAGAATTCCTTAAATATCCTACTCCCTCAAATAAAAAACATAAAAAACGTCCTAATATTTCACCATAATGTCCCACACACTAACATAAAACCATAAAAACAAAACTATAATTTTACAGATTTGTTCCCCACCCTTTAATAAAACGTATAAACTGGTCGGCTCGGGGTAGCTTTTCTGACAGTAAAACTTGGGCAGAGTTTTACGTAGTCATCGAAAAGCGTTATAAGGCTCCACGCCCAGTGGCGCCCTTTTATCCAAATATTTGGGCGAGCAAATATTTGGTCGGGTTGTTAAGGGCAGACAGCCCTTAAAGAGGGGTTCTTAAGGGGTAGCACCCCTTAAATTTGGATTGTTAAGAAAGAATTCCTTAAATATCCTACTCCCTCAAATAAAAAACATAAAAAACGTCCTCATTATCGTAAAATATCCCACCCCACAATATAATAATAAGATTGGGTAGCGGTAGTGGTCGTTTCAAAAATCTCGGGTAGAGATTTTTAGAAAATCCGACCACGTTATAAGCCATCACGGCGCTTGAGTGAAAGCATTTTATCCAGTATTTTTTGCTTTGGAAAAATACTGGTCGCTCTTTAGAGCGAAATACTAAAAACCCACGCCCAGTGGCGCCCTTTTATCCAAATATTTGGGCGAGCAAATATTTGGTCGGGTTGTTAAGGGCAGACAGCCCTTAAAGAGGGGTTCTTAAGGGGTAGCACCCCTTAAATACGGATTGTTAAGAAAGAATCCCATAAAATTCCCACCTTACTACATAAAATCATAAAGAACGACCCCTATATTTCACCATAATGTCCCACACACTAACATAAAACCATAAAAACAAAACTATAATTTTACAGCTTTGTTCCCCACCCTTTAATAAAACGTATAAACAGGTCGGCTCGGGGTAGCTTTTCTGACAGTAAAACTCGGGCAGAGTTTTACGCAGTCATCGAAAAGCGTTATAAGGCACTTCGCCTAGAAGTGTCCTTTTTACCTCTTTTTTTGGACAAGCAAAAAAAGAGTGGGGTTTTTAAGGGGCAACGCCCCTTGATATCGGGTTGTTAAGGGCAGACAGCCCTTAAAGAGGGGTATTAAGGGGTAGCACCCCTTAAATACTGGTCGCTCTTTAGAGCGAAATATAAAAATACTTTTACCAAAATTTTACATAAGTTATACATTATAAAGCTATTTAAAGAAACTATTTTTCTATAAAATATTAAGGATAAAGGAGAGAAAAATGAAATACGCAATACTTGACATCGGCGCAAACTCAATAAGACTATGCGTCTATGAAGGAACAAAGAATAATTTTAAAACACTTTTTACAAAGAAAGTAATGGCAGGACTTGCTTATTATGTGAAAAATGATGAAATGTCAAATCAAGGAATAATAGAAGCAAGCAACGTCATAAACGAATTTAAAGAACTGGTAAATAATTTCAATATAGAAAATTTCCATATTTTCGCAACCGCATCTTTCAGAAATATAACAAATACAGAATTTGTGGTAATGGAAATAGAAAAACTTACAGGTGAAACAATAGAAGTAATAAGCGGAGAAGATGAAGCTTTATACGGATTTACAGGTGCAAAACTTAAAGTTAAGGCTAAAAGCGGAATTGTTATAGATATTGGAGGAGGAAGCACGGAAATTGTAGACTTTGAAAAAGATAAAGTAAATTATGCACAAAGTCTTCCAATAGGCTCCCTAAACCTATATTCAATGTATGTAAGCGAATTTCTTCCAACGGACAAAGAACAAAGAAACATAAAAAACAAAATACAAAAAATTTTAAAAGATGTTGATATTAAACAAACTAATACTATCTGCGGTGTAGGCGGAACAATAAAAGCAGCATTAAAATTAACAAATTCTTATTTTAAATTAAATAAAGATAACACAATCATAAAAAGAGAACAAATGGAAGAAATAAAAAAAATACTTTTAAATAAACCGCAAAAAGCAAAAAATATCATAATAAAAGCTTGTCCCGATAGAGTTCATACAATAATACCGGGCATTTTAATAGTTGATGAAATACTAAAAAGAACAAACGCAAAAGAAATTGTAGTAAGCAAATACGGAGTAAGAGAGGGTTACCTATGTCAAAAGATTATGCAGTAGAAAAAATTATAAAAGATACAACCTGTACTCAAAACAGAGAACTAAGCTGGCTTAGATTTAATCAAAGAGTTTTGGAAGAAGCAATGGACGAAACCGTTCCCCTTCTTGAAAGACTAAAATTTATTTCCATTTTTACAAGTAACTTAGATGAATTCTTCATGGTAAGAGTAGGCAGCCTTGTAGATTTAATGTTACTTAGCAATAAAGATACAATTGACAATAAAACCGGCTGGAGTCCCAAAGAACAGCTTGAAGCAATATTTAACTCAATACCTCCTTTAATGGAAAAAAGAGACGAAGCATTTAGAACAGTATCCATGGAGTTAAGACAAAGAGGCATTTATGACCTTTCTTTTGATGAACTTTCAAAAGAAGAAGAAAAGGATATAAACAAATACTTTGAATACTACATAAACCCTATTTTGTCTCCTCAAATTGTGGATAACAGACACCCTATCCCACATCTTAAAAACAGAAGACTATACATAGCTTCAATATTAAAAACAAAGAAAGACAAAACCGTACTTGGAATAATCCCAATCCCGTCATCTCTTCCAAGAATATTACCTAGTAAAGAAAACAGAAATAGATATATACGAATAGAAAACGTAATAATGGAACATATTGATAAAATATTTGATATATATGAAGTAGTTTCAAGCAATATTATTTCCGTTACAAGAAATGCCGATATAAGCTATGATGATGATAAATTTGAAGATAACGAACATGATTATCTTGACCATATGAATAAACTTCTTAAAAAAAGGGATTGGCTGTTACCGGTAAGACTTGAAATTCAAGGTATATATAACGATAACCTAACGGAAATTTTAAGAAGCTTTTTAAAGATAGAAAAAAATCAAATTTTCTACAGCCTTTACCCTATTAAACTTGAATATGTATACGGTATAGAACATATGGTTTCACCTCTGTTAAAAAGCGAACTTACTTACCCAAAATTAAACGCAAGACAGTGGGAAAGTTTAAATCCTAAAAAAAGCATAATAGAGCAAATAAGACATAAAGATGTTTTACTATTCTTCCCATTTGAAAAAATAGACCCATTTTTAGCACTCCTTGAAGAAGCAGGAAAAGACCCAAACGTGCTTTCAATAAAGATAACCATATATCGTCTTGCAAGTGACTCAAAAGTTGCTAATCTGCTTTTAAAAGCCGCTGAAAACGGAAAAGAAGTAACAGTGTTAATGGAGCTTAGAGCAAGGTTTGACGAAAAGCATAATATACTTTGGGCAGAAAGATTAAGCGAAGCAGGATGCAGGGTAATATATGGAGAAGAGGGCTTTAAATGCCATTCAAAAATATGCCTTATTACAAGAAAAGATAAAAATGGAATTGAATACATTACTCAGATAGGAACGGGAAACTATAACGAAAAAACAGCAGCAATGTATACGGACTTAAGCCTTATAACAATGAATAAGGATATAGGAAAAGATGCAACAAACTTCTTTCAAAATATGCTAATCGGAAACTTAAAGGGTAACTATGAAACATTGCTTGTTGCTCCAAATTCTCTAAAACAAAATATACTTAAATTTATGGATGAAGAGATAGAAAAAGGAAGTAATGGAAGAATAATAATGAAAGCCAATTCCTTAACGGATATTGATGTAATATATAAACTTATAGAAGCATCTAAGGCAGGAGTTAAAATTCAAATGATCATAAGAGGAATATGCTGTATAAGACCCGGAATATACAATAAAACCGACAATATTTCCATCTCAAGCATTGTAGGAAGATTTTTGGAACATTCTAGAATTTACGTTTTCGGAAGCGGAGAAGATAAAAGAATGTTTATATCTTCTGCTGACCTTATGACAAGGAACTTAGATAAAAGAGTTGAAATAGCCTGCCCGATATTTGACTATAACATAAGAAATCAAATTGATGAAATACTTGAAATAATACTAAGGGATAATGTAAAAGCAAGAGTACTTCAAACAGACGACACATATAGAAAGAAAGATCCATTCGGAATGGAAATGATAGACTCACAAGATTGGTTTTTAAATAATTCTCTTAAAACATATAAAAAAGAAAAAGATAATAATAATAAATTAACGGACTTTTTCAAAAATATTTTTAATAAATAACGATTTTATCGGTTAATCCGTTAAAATATATACCCCATAAATACTCTTAAAAAAGGAAACAAAAGTTTCCTTTTTTTATGTATATTTAAAATTTTTTATTTTTAACTACAAAGCAAATTATAACTAAAATAAGAACACAAGAACGTACAGATTTTAATTAAAAATTTTTGAATAAAATGATTTTTAAATGTATTAAAAACTAAAAATAATAAATTAATTACTTTTCTATAAAAACTATTTACATAAACATAATAGAAAACCAAATCTATATTCTGAAATGAGGTCTCATCAACTTATATAAAACATAAAAAACCAAATCTATATTTTACTTCCATGCCCCAAACACTGACATAAAACTCATTTAACATTAATGCTATATTTATCTTCTATATCCAATATCTTTACATAAAAAATCTAAACCTTTATAACCTAAAATACCCCAAACTACAATAAAAAGCAACAAAAAAACTTTATTTATCTTACACATTCCTCCCCACAACCATAAAATCACTAAACCTCTATTTTACTTCCATGTCCCCTCTCTAATATTAAAAAGAAAAACTAAACCTCTATTTTACTTCCATGTCATACCCCCATCACATAATATGAAACATTAAAAAACTAAACTTAAATTTCACTTATATGTCCCACCCCACTACATAAAACCGAATAATTAGGTCGGTTCGGGGTAGCTTTTCTGACAGTAAAACTCGGGTAGAGTTTTACGCAGTCATCGAAAAGCGTTATAAGGCTCTTCGCCGAGAAGTGTCCTTTTTACCTCTTTTTTTGGACAAGCAAAAAAAGAGTGGAGTTTTTAAGGGGCAAAGCCCCTTTATTTATTTTTTACGACAACTATCCTTATACATACACCCATCACACCCACCGCTGCATTTACCTTTGTTTTTTATGCTTTTGTAAAGTGCAAAAATAAAAAGTATTATAATTATTAATGCTGCAACATAAGAATTAAAATTCATAATCTTCTCCTATTTTATAAATATATTGTACCCCTTAAAAAAATAAAGTAAATCTATTTTTATAAAATATAATATAAATATTTTATTAATTTTATACTATTTTGTAATTATCAATATCTATAACATCCTAACAATCATATACCAATATTTAATATTATCTTATATGTATTAATGTTTTCATTACATATTATTCAATTAACTTTATAAAAAAAAGAGCAGATTTTACTACTCTTTAGAATCTACCCACATTAAAACCTTTTTACAATTTGGACAGTGCCAAGCTTTTTGCTCTTCCATTTTTAAAGGAATTGTAATGGTTTTTCTAAACATGGCTTTAAATCCTTTTTTCTCCGCTTCCTTTTTTGAAATAAACTCGTTCCATACTCCAAGGGCTAAACTATAAGCAATTACACTTCCTTCTTCCATTTCTAATCCACAATCAAGACATTTCATTTATTAAACTCACCTTTTACAATTTTACAAATTATACCATAATAAAAATTGATTTCCCCTTTTATAAAAAAGTCTTAATATACTTTTAAGAATTAATATACTTAATATATTTATTAGTTTTTTATACAAATTTTTCATTTTAAATACTATTTTGAAATAACTCTCTATTTAAAACAAAAACTTACAACTTTATTACAAATATTACAAGTTAATTAAATAAACGATAATTCGTTGACAATTAATCAAAAATATTATATATTCAAGTTGTAATTAGAATCATTCTAATTTAAAAGCAAAATATATAAATACATTCGTTAAAAACACTTTTGATGTATGTTTATATAAATAAATTAATGGGTAAAAATGGTAAACATAAAATGTAATGAAATATATATTAACTTTCAAGGTAAAAACAAAAATATAACTTATATAAAATATATCGAAAGTGTAATACATAAAAACTCATAATTAAACCATGAGAAAAAATTTAAACATATAAAGGAGGTAAAAAAATGAGAAGTATTACAACATTAGACTTACAATACGCACACAGATTTTACGGTTTTAAAGGAGAAGCACAATATCTTCATGGACATACAGGAGTTCTAACAATAGAAGTTGAAGATTCAATCGAAGAAGGAGTAAACATGGTTTTCCCTTGTAACGAAATTCAAAAAACAGCTTGGGAAGTTTTAAAAAACTTTGACCATGCACTAATTCTAAGAGAAGACGACCCGCTTTTACCTGCAGTTTTGGACGTTTATGAAAAACAAGGTATAAAAGACGGTTCACCACAAAATCAAATGAAAGGACCTAAATTTGAAACTGAGCTTGCAAAAGCCTATCCAGAATGTCGCCTAGTTGTAACTAAAGAAACATTGACAGTTGAAGGCATGATAAAAATCGTATACGATTTATTAAAAGATAAACTTAACATTGCAAAAATCACATTTACAAGCGGTGTAAATGCAGCAAGCGAAGAATTTGAAACTAAAAATAATATCGAACATTGCCCACTTTGCGGAATAGCACTAAACGAAAAAGGCATATGTCCAAAATGTGGATATAAAAAAGCATAATAAACTTAAAAATACGATATAAAACTCTAATGTATGATAAAACTTATATTAATAAATAATAAAAACATATCTAACAACACTCTATGTATTAATACAAATATATAACTAAAAAACACTACTCCGATTAATATAAAAAGCAACTTGTAATTGTTATATAAATCCATAATAAAATTTAATAAATTGATAAAAGTTATATATTTGTAGACACAAAAAGACCGGTATAAAAGCCGGTCTTTTGTATTTTAAACAATAATTGATTACATAAAAATTATAAGAACAAAATCTCTTTTATCTTCTACCCTACAACCTAATATAAACATCATTAAAATATCAAACTAAATTTTATAATGGATATTATTAATTTCCTAATTCTTCCCTTAGCTTATTGATTTCATCATAATTCAAATCATCAGTACAAACATAATCTACATTCATTTTAAATAACTTCTCAGCTTCTTCCAAATCATTTATAGGGAAAGTATTAAAATAATAACCGTGTTTATGTACTTCATTTGCAAAATCTTCGTTTGCATATCCCTTATGACATCCAACCGTTACAAATCCGTTATGTGTATCCATGTACTCTAATATTTCATCAAGTTCATTATTTTCATATCTTTTCCTTTGAATATAAAACTGTTTAATAGGAAAATCATATATTTTTTCAATAGTTTCAAACATATCGATTGAACCTGCTTGAACAACAACTCTTTTAATAAGTCTCTTCTTCAATAATTTCTGTGTTATTATTTTATACATTTTTTCTGTTGTTTCTATATCCAAATCTTTTGAAATATCTATAAGAACATATATATCCTTATATTTTTTTAAAAGTGACATAACATCATCAAAATCCATTGTAGTATACTTATCACATATTTTAATCTTTTTAAATTTTTTATAAGATAATAATTGACCTTTTTTAAGATACCCTAGTCCCAAAGTTTCATATATTTTTTTGTGATAAGGATGAAGTGCAACAATTTTATTATCACTAGTAAAAGAAAAATCTACCTCAATAAGTTTTATTCCCTTATTTATTGTATTTTCAAAAGCTTCTTTTGAATTCGTATAATGTATTCCGTCAATTTCTCCACAAGAATGAGCCATAATACCTCTTTTTAAGAAATTTAGAGCATTTTTCTTTTTATAATTATAAAAAAATAACATACAAACGACAATGACAATAATGCTTACAAATAAAATTTTTAAAATATTTTCCATTTTCTTTCTCCCTTTACATATTACAAAATATAAAATATAATCAATATTTTGTAAATTTCATTCTCCATAATCCCCTATAGAAATATTACAAAATTCATTTAAATATATAATTATAATTTAAATATATTTTAACATATTTTAGATAATATTAATATTTATTTATAATATATATTTTTTGTTATATAAAAATAATATATTATCTTCTAATATATCTATAAGATTAGAATAACATTTTAACTTTCAACACAAAAAGAAACTATCATTAAAATTTTATATATAAATTTATAACATAAAAAGCTAAATTAATTGGATAAAGGCAGTGATCGTTTCAAAAATCTTGGTTAGAAATATTTAGAAAATCCGACCACGTTATAAAGTGCTTCGCCTTGAAGTCTTTTTTACCTTTTAGGGAGAAGAGATAAATATTTTACTGAAAGCATCATAAACCAATTCCTTAAATGCCTGCACCCATATTTTACTTCAATGATCAAATCCCCCACAAAGAAATAAAACAACAAACTTATATTTCATTGATATCTTCTATTCTCTAGCACATAAAGAAATAATAGACCTATATTTCACTTCTATGCCCCACTACCGTACATAAAAAGCTAAATTAGTTGGGACAGCGGTAGCACTCGTTCATAGAAAAATCGGGTAGATTTTTCATGAAATCCGAGTGC
>NZ_SPHL01000053.1 GCF_005844425.1 Anaerofustis stercorihominis
TACCAATATTTACATGTGGTTTAGTTCTTTCGTATTTTTCTCTTGCCATTTTTATTCTCCTTAATCTATCATTAATTGTATATTATTCGTTTTTAAGTTTATCTAACATACTTTGAGGTGCTGGCTCATAATGAGAGAATGTCAAAGTATGAGTTCCTCTACCTTGAGTTTTACTTCTAAGGTCTGTTGTGTATTGGAACATTTCTGATAATGGAACAAATCCTCTAAGAGTTTGAACACCATTATGAAGTTCCATACCTTCAATCTTACCTCTTCTTGCTGTTAAGTCACCCATAACATCTCCAAGGTATTCTTCAGGAACAACAACTTCAATTTTAAAGATAGGTTCAACTAAAACAGGGCCTGCTTTAGCCATAGCTTCTTTAAATGCCATAGAACCAGCCAATTTGAAGGCCATTTCAGAAGAGTCGACATCATGGTAAGAACCGTCTACTAATCTTACTTTAACATCAATAACTTCATATCCTGCAAGGATACCATTTTCCATAGCTCCTTGAATACCTTTGCTAACAGGTTCGATATATTCTTTAGGAATTGCACCACCAACGATTTCGCTAGTGAATTCATAACCTTTACCTTCTTCATTTGGTTCGATTTCAATAACAACATGACCGTATTGACCTCTACCACCTGATTGTTTAGCATATTTATAGTCAGCTCTTGCTGGTTTAGTAATTGCTTCTTTGAATGCAACTTGTGGTTTACCAACATTAGCTTCAACTTTAAATTCTCTAAGAAGTCTATCAACGATAATTTCAAGATGAAGTTCACCCATACCTTCAATAATTGTTTGACCAGTTTCATCATCTGTCTTAAATCTGAATGTTGGGTCTTCTTCTGCTAATTTTACTAAAGCAGCGATCATTTTTTCTTGACCTGCTTTTGTTTTTGGTTCAATAGCTACAGAAATAACTGGATCTGGGAATTCGATTGATTCAAGTAATACAGGAGCATTTTCAGCACATAAAGTATCACCTGTTGTTGTATCTTTTAAACCAACTAAAGCAACGATATCACCAGTTCTGATTTCTTCAATTTGCTTTCTGTCGTTCGCATGCATTCTTAAAATACGACCAACTCTTTCTTTTTTACCTTTTGTTGAGTTATATACATATGAACCACTTTGAAGTGTTCCAGAGTAAACTCTTGTAAATGCTAATTTACCAACAAATGGGTCAGCCATAATTTTAAATGCTAATGCTGAGAATGGATCGTCATCTTTAGGATGTCTTTCCATTTCATCACCTGTTTTTGGATCATGTCCAATCATAGCTGGCACATCAAGTGGAGAAGGCATTAAGTTAACGATAGCATCAATTAACATTTGAACACCTTTGTTTTTGAATGCTGTACCGCATAATACAGGTATAAAATCAAGATTTAGAACACCTTGTCTTAAAGAAGCAATAATTTCTTTTTCTGTTATTTCTTCTCCTTCAAGGTATTTTTCCATAATTTCTTCGCTGTTTACAGAGATTTCTTCTAATAATTTTTCTCTGTATTCTTCAGCTAAATCCATCATATCTTCAGGAATATCTGTTTCTTCAATATCATTACCTTGGTCATCATGATAAATAAATGCTTTCATTTTAACCAAGTCAACAATACCTACGAAATCTTCTTCTTTACCAATAGGTAATTGAATTGGAACAGGATTTGCTCCAAGTCTTTCGCTGATCATTTTTACTACATTGTAGAAATCAGCACCCATGATATCCATTTTATTTACAAATGCGATTCTTGGTACGTTATATTTGTCAGCTTGTCTCCATACTGTTTCACTTTGAGGTTCAACCCCACCTTTAGCACAGAAAACTGCAACAGAGCCGTCAAGTACTCTTAGTGAACGTTGAACTTCTACTGTAAAGTCAACGTGTCCCGGTGTGTCGATGATGTTAATTTCATGACCTTTCCAATGACATGTTGTAGCTGCAGAAGTAATTGTAATACCTCTTTCTTGTTCTTGTTCCATCCAGTCCATTTGAGCTCCACCTTCATGAGTTTCCCCAATTTTGTGGATTTTACCTGTATAGTACAAGATTCTTTCAGTAGTTGTAGTTTTACCAGCATCGATATGAGCCATAATTCCGATATTTCTAACTTTATCTAAACTAAACTCTCTTGCCATCTTTTATTCACCTTACCATTTAAAATGAGCGAATGCTTTATTAGCTTCTGCCATTTTATGAGTATCGTCTTTCTTTTTAACTGAAGCCCCTGTGTTATTGATAGCATCAATAATTTCAGCAGCTAATCTTTCTTTCATTGTTTTTTCGCCTCTGGCTCTTGTGTAAGTTACAAGCCATCTTAGACCTAATGTTTGTCTTCTATCAGGTCTGATATCCATTGGAACTTGGTATGTTGCACCACCAACTCTTCTGGCTTTAACTTCAAGTGAAGGCATGATATTATTTAAAGCTTCTTCAAAAGCTTCTAATGGTTCTTTTCCTGTTTTTTCTGCTACGATGTCAAAAGCACCGTATACAATTTTTTGAGCTACACCTTTTTTTCCATCAAGCATAACGTTGTTTAATAACTTAGTTACTAAAACTGAATTATACATTGGATCAGGTAGCACTTCTCTTTTTGGTACTGGACCTTTTCTTGGCACTGTACTTCCCTCCTAATAATTTAAATTTTTTCATTGGTACTCGATAAGTAAAAATTTATCGTTGTGCTCTATATATTAGATATATAGGTATAAGGCTTGCCTTATAGTTACACACATTATAAATTATTTCTTAGCACCGTATTTACTTCTAGATTGTTTTCTGTCAGCAACTCCTTGAGTATCAAGTGCTCCTCTAATAATCTTATAACGTACACCTGGTAAGTCTCTTACTCTACCACCTTTAACCATAACAACGCTATGTTCTTGTAAGTTATGACCGATACCTGGAATGTAAGCAGTTACTTCCATACCGTTAACAAGTCTAACTCTGGCAATTTTTCTCATAGCTGAGTTTGGTTTTTTAGGTGTAGCAGTTCTTACAACTGTGCACACTCCTCTTTTTTGAGGATTAGATTTAAGAGCAGGAGATTTAGTTTTGTAAACTAAGTCTTTTCTACCTTTTCTAACTAATTGATTAACTGTTGGCATTAAACCTTATTCCTCCTTCCTCAAATTTTTAATATACAAGCAACAGCAGCATCTATGCTTATGTTGCATGCTTTACCTAATTCTTTTTTTGTGGCTACATATTCTATAGTCACATTGTTTTTTTGACAAATATTAACAATTTTGTCTTTTATTGCCGTATCTGTGTCCTTAGCCAAAAACACTTTTAAAGCTTCTTTTTGTTCAACCGCTTTTAAAGTCTGTTTTGTGCCAACCACATATTGTGATTTAGGTATTTCATTAAGCATTTTTTCAACTCCTTTTCACAGTCAGCCTAAAAAGTTTATCAAAAAAAACTTGAAATGTCAATAAAAATCGGCATTTCAACGATTTTTTTTATATTATTTAAAACTAAAAAAACACTTAACAAAATTTATTTTATACCTTTATTAAAAAATAATCCAGTACTTTCATATTATTTTACATATTTTTTTACACTTATTAATGTTAATATTACACTAACAGCAAAACAAATTAAAAATATGTAATTCATTTCATCTACAAATGTATTGTTCATAAAAGATATAAAACTAAACAAACCAAAAATTAAATTACAAAAACAAAACAATAAAACAAAAAATCCATTTAATAACTTCATATTTGTCACCTCATACAAAGTTTATAAAATGGGTTTCAAATAATTTGTAGTTTTATAAAAAAATAAGACTGATTTTTATCAGTCTTACTCTATATTTATTGTGATACTGTAAACACACCCGCTGTCAACCAAATCAACATCATCTTTATTTATATCACTTATAATTGCATCTATATAGTATTCTCCAGGTTTCAAATTTCCGGTTTCTACTATGATTTCTTCGCTTATCTCTCCGGTTACATTATTTATTGTTTTATTGTAAGCGTATGTTTCATTGTTTACATCATATATACCCAAAAATATGTTTGTATTCCCCTCTTCAAATATATCTTTTGCTTTTAATTGAAGTTTTATTGTTGCTCCACTTGAAAAAGTTTGTCCATCTTCAATATTACTTATATAAATGTTCTTATCTTTAAACTTTTCATCTTCATCTTTTTTTCCGAAAATATTATTAAAAAACTCTACTATACCATTTTGTTTTTCTTCAGTTGAATATGAAGCACTATTACTTACATTAGAAGGTTCACTAGATAAATAGTTAGAAATAAAAAAAGCTATACAGCCGAAAAGCAATCCAAGCAACATTATAAAAACAATAATAACAAAAAATAAATTTCTTAAAGAACTATTTCTTCTGCGTCTTTTTCTTCTCATTACATTTACTCCAATATATTTTGGTTTTTTTAAAAATATATCATAAAAAAATTATAACTACAATGATATATATAAAAAAAGAGCATTAAAGCTCTTTTATATCTCATCTATAATTTTACCATCTGTGGAAATAGTAACAACTTGCCATGGAATAAATTTCCCGCTTTCAAAAATTGCTTTTTTTACTGCATTTTCAATTCCTCCACAGCAAGGAACTTCCATTCTTACAACTTTAACACTTTTTATATTATTTTCTTTTATAATAGCTGTAAGTTTCTCACTATAATCAACACTATCCAATTTAGGACAACCTATAAGTGTTATATGGTCTTTTATAAAATCATTATGAAAGTTACCATATGCATAAGCACTACAATCTGCTGCAATAAGAAGTTTTGCATTTTCAAAATAAGGAGCATTAACAGGAGCTAATTTAATTTGAACAGGCCACTGTGATAATTTACTATTAACATTTACATATTCATTTTTATTTATTGATTCATCTAATTCATTTTCTTTCCTATTTATTGCTTTTGAAGAACTTCCCGGACATCCACAAGGAAGATTGTTTTTTTTCTTTTGATTTTCCATAACAGCTTTTTCATCATAAGCCAATGCTTCTCTTTCTTCAAAAGATATAGCACCTGTCGGACAAACTGGCAGACAATCGCCAAGCCCATCACAATAATCATCTCTGAGTAATTTTGCTTTTCCGTTAACCATTCCTATAGCTCCTTCATGACAAGCCTTTGCACATAGTCCACAACCATTACATTTTTCTTCATCTATTTTAATAATTTTTCTAATCATTATTTCCCTCCAAAATTATAAATTGATTATTTAATGGCATTATAATATAATGTATATAAAATATACGTTGCAAATGCAACAAGAAAGGATTTTTATGAAAAATTTATATGAAAAATTAAAAAAAATACCTTTATTCAACAATGTACAAGAAAAAGAAATAAATGAAATAATAGACCAATCATATATAAAATCATATCAAAAAGATGAATATATTTTAAAAGCAGGTGACTTCACATCTAATACAGGAATTATTTTAAAAGGAGAAATCAGTGTTATTAGTGAAGACTTTTGGGGAAATAAAAATATAATTTCAACTTTATCTAAGGGGAATATTTTTGCAGAAATATTTTCTTTAAAAAATAATATACCTTTAAATGTAAGTGTTATATCAAATGAAGATTCAACAATATTATTTATTAATGTAAATGAAATAATAAACAAAACAAGAAACTTTATATTTATAAAAAACCTTATGAATATAATAAGCACAAAAACGTTAATGCTAAATAGAAAAAACGAACTTCTGTCAAAAAGAACCATAAGAGAAAAAGTCATGACATTTTTATCTCAACAAGCTATAAGTGCAAATAACAATTCTTTTAAAATACCTTTTTCAAGAGAAGAAATGGCGAACTTCTTGGCAGTTGACAGAAGTGCGTTATCAAGAGAATTATCAAAAATGAAAAAAGAAGGAATTATAACATACAATAAAAATAATTTTACATTAATTACAAAATAATTTTATAAATATATGTTAATCAAATTGTATTTGTTAATAATTTCTTCCATTCTTTCTATATTTATATCAGAATGTTCAAGCTCTCTTGAATATCTCCATGCAAGTTCTACTTTATCATTTTCACAAAACCTATCTTTTAATATTGATTTTTGTAGCTTACAAATAATATCCCAAATATATGTACTTAAAACAGAAATACCAATTTTAGAAATGATATCATAGTCATAAACTCCACCAGAAAAATATACATATATAAAATATACTAATATTTGTTCAAGCTGTATTTGTGAATTGACTTCAAAACTTAAATCAATATTTTTTTCACAAATAAGTTTATTCCATCTTTCTTTATCCTCATTCCATTTCTCATCTAAAAGTTCAAACTCATTTAATAATCTTAGTATTTTTTTTGCATTGTCTTTATTTATCCATTTTTCATATATTGTTTCTATTTCTTCGTTTTTAAATTTTTCTTCGTATTCAACTAAGATATTTTCTATATTAAAAATATTATTTTCATCTATGCATTCCTGTATTTTTTCACAAAGAATAAATACCTTATTTATTCTAATAAATATATCTTCATTTCTGTTTTGAATTATTTCTAATATTACTTTCCTGCTTTGCTCTAAGGCTGAATATAAAAAGAAATCAAAATCATCATCTTCAACATCTTCTTTATCATCTTCTACTGTTATAAATGAAACCTTATTTTTATTACTTAAAACCATTTTAGCAACCATAGGACAAGACAATGCAAGAGAAATCTCCCTCTCATTTTCAAACTCTTCTGTATGATATGGATAATTTTTACATGTATCACACATCATTTCTCTCCCCGCTTCTATATGTATATCGCAAAGATTATCTTCATTTAAAAATGCACATCTTTTATTATATTGTTTATAAACTCCTTTATCAAATTCAACAGAGTTCTTAAGTCTATTCCCAAAATAGCTTTCACAACTCATATATTTCTCAATTGTATTTTCATCAATTACAATTTGCCACCCTTCACAACAGCTTTTAGGGCATTTATCCATAAGACAATAAAACTTTTTATAATAATCAGGATATGTATATAACATAACCATCCTCCTTGTTTAATATATAATATATTTTAACATTTTATTTACAAATAAAAAAGCCGATATATATCGGCTTTTAATCTTCTCTTTTATCTCCAACAAAGAACAAAGCAACCGTACCGGGACCAGTATGAGAACCTATTGTTGTTCCGACACTATTTATAACTACTTTCCCATCTAAATTTTTAAACTTTTGTTCAATTTTATCTGCTACGGCTTTTGCATCTTCAAAACATGCAGAATTTGATATGTAACATTTTCCGCTATAATCAAGACCATCTTTTGCATGCTGTTCCATTCTTTTTACGATTTCTTCAATTACTTTTTTCTTTCCTCTGTATTTATTTCTTGGAATAAGTTTCCCATCATAACTCATATTTAATAATGGACAAATTTTAAGAGCTGTACCAAATATAGCAGATGTTCTTGAAATTCTTCCACCTCTAAAGTAGCTTGTTAAATCAGTTGAGAAGAACCAGTGGTGTATATTTAGTCTGTTATCCAATACCCATTTTGCAACTTCATCAATGCTTTTACCTTCTTTTTTCTTTTCATTTGCTAATGTAACAAGTAAACCATATCCGCTTGAAGCACCAAGAGAATCTATAACATAGATTTTTCTATTTGGATATTTTTCTTCAAGCGTCTTTTTGGCAATATTTGCAGAATTAATTGTTCCGGAAATACCGCTTGATAAACTTATATGCAAAATATCCATATCTTTTTTTAATATACTTTCAAAAAGCTCTATATATTCTTCAGGGCTTATTTGAGAAGTCGTAGGCATGGCACCCTGCTCAATTTTTTTATAAAATTCATCAAATGGTATCGTCTTTCCTAAATCATCCTTATATTCTTTACCATCTAAAATATAATGGAAATAGGCTAAAGGGATATCGTTTTGTTTAAAGAACTCATAACTCATGTCTGCAGTAGAACAACATGTTATTTTATAATCACTCATTTTAATCCCTCCCTTATATATATTTATTATATCACAAAATAAGTTTTTATATAATGTAAATGACATATTTTCATAATATCAAAATATCATCATATATATTAATATGAAAAAAATATTTAATAACACAAAAGAAAAAATAACAAAATCTCTTCAACTCCCACAAGAGATTTTACTTGAAAAACTAAATATAGAAATTCTCGGAAACGAAAAAATGAACATAATTAACCATAAAGGAATTATTTATTACAGCAGTGAACACATAAGAATAAACTCTTCGTCAGGTTTATTGTCAATAAAAGGAAGAGATCTTCTTTTATCAACATTAATCAGTGAAGAATTAATAATTGAAGGACAAATAGATTCAATCGAATATATCATATAGGAGAACAAAATGTTTATTTTAAGATTTTAT
>NZ_SPHL01000054.1 GCF_005844425.1 Anaerofustis stercorihominis
CCTTTTGCAACCTTTGCCTTTTTTGTTATATCGGATACAGATGTATTTTCTATTCCTTTTGTGGTAAATAAAATAAAAGCACAATCAAGAAGATTATCCAATTTTTTTCTTTTCTTATCTTCAATAATACCCATAATAATCTCTCCCTTAATAAAAAAGTAGCACATTAAAAATATTTTGTCAATTGATTAAATTATAAAAAATGACTAATAGTCAATTTTTTATATAAATAATATTGACTATTGGTCATTTTTGTATTATAATCCCATATAATAAAAATGACTAATAGTCATTTTTATTATAAAAGGAGGAGAGCTAATGAATAAAATATCACAAAAAATAGTAAAACATAGAATTCTTATTTTATTAATTGCTGTTTTACTGTTAATACCTTCTGTTATAGGGTTTATAAACACAAAAATAAATTATGATATCCTTTCTTATCTTCCAAAAGATTTGGAGACGATGAAAGGTCAAGATGTACTTATGGATGAATTCGGTAAAGGTGGATTTTCCATGTATATAGTAAAAGGAATGGATAATAAACAAGTTGAAAATTTAAAAGAAAAAATAGAAAAAGTAAACCATGTTGACTCAGTAATATGGTATGACGATATCTTGGATTTATCCGTACCAAAAGAAATACTGCCGGATAATATTTATAGCACTTTTAATAATAAAGATGAAACTTTAATGGCTATATTCTATGATACTTCAATGGGTTCAGACGAAACTATGCAGGCGGTTGAAGATATAAGAGATATTTCAAACGAAGAATGTTTTGTAAGCGGAATGTCTTCTGTAGTAACGGATATAAAAAATCTTATCAACCATGAAACAGTTGTATATGTAATCATTGCCGCTATACTTACTGGATTAATTTTAGGTTTTTCAATGGATTCTTTTATGATACCTGTATTTTTCTTACTTAGTATAGGTATTTCAATAATATACAACCTTGGAAGTAACTTCTTCTTTGATGATATATCTTTTATAACCAAAGCTCTTGCCGCTGTTTTACAGTTAGCTGTTACGATGGACTATTCTATATTTTTATATCACAGATACAAAGAAGAACTTGCTAATTACCAAGATAAAAACGAAGCTATGGCTCATGCAATAACAAATACTTTTACATCTATAGTAGGAAGTTCAATAACTACAATAGCAGGATTTTTATCACTCTGTTTTATGACATTTACTTTAGGACTTAATCTTGGAATAGTAATGGCAAAAGGGGTTGTAATAGGAATAATATCTTGTGTAACTATTCTTCCATCACTAATACTTACTTTTGAAAAATCTATTAATAAATTTAAACATAGAAACTTTATGCCAAGTTTTGATAAGCTTAGTAATTTTGTCATAAAAAATTATAAAGTATTTGCAATTCTATTCTTAGTAATATTGATACCTTCAATATACGGATACAACAATACAAAAGTTTACTATAACTTATACGATACATTACCTCAAACATGTGAAAGTATAAAAGCAAATAACGAAATAGAAAAAACATTTAATATAGGTTCAACTCATATGGTTCTTCTTGATAAAGATATTTCAAGAAAAGAAAGTTATGAGCTAACAAAAAAAATAGAAAATATTGATGGAGTAAAAGATGTTTTATCAATGGATACAATAATTGATCCATCAATGCCTGATGAAATAATACCAAATGAATTAAAAGATCAAATTGAAAGTAATAACTATAAACTAATGATTATTAATTCTAACTATAAAACAGCATCAGATGAAGTAAATAATCAAATAACAAAAATACAAAATTTAACAAAATCATATGATAAAAATTCAATGTTTATAGGTGAAGCTCCTTGTACAAAAGACCTTATTGATGTTACAGACCATGATTTTAAAGTTGTAAATTATATATCAATAACCACAGTATTCTTAATAATACTTACAGTATTCAAATCAATTTCAATACCGGTAATTTTGGTAACAATAATCGAATTTGCAATATTTATAAATATGGGACTATCTTTCTACACCAATACTACAATTCCTTTTGTTGCATCAATAGTAATAGGAACCATACAACTTGGAGCAACTGTTGATTATGCAATATTAATGACTACAAGATATAAAGAAGAAAGAGAAAAAGGAATGACAAAAAAAGATGCGGTATTATTAGCTTTAAAAACTTCAACAAGCTCAATTATTGTAAGTGCTTTAGGATTTTTCTTATCAACTCTGGGAGTTTCTTTATATTCAAAAATAGATATGATAAGTGCAATTTGTACTCTTTTATCAAGAGGCGCAATAATAAGTATGTTTGTAGTAATACTAATGCTTCCTAGTGCACTTATGATATTCGATAAATTAATAATAAAAACAACTTATAAATTTAAAGTAAAAGAAGGAGAATAAAAAATGAAAAATAAAAAGAAAGTATTATCTTTAATATTATCATCTTTATTTGCTTTATCAATTTGTACTCCAAGCGTATTTGCAAAAGATTCAAACGTAAGTAAAGAAGAAAGCGTTTATGTTATATCAGATGCCAACGGAAACGTTAATAAAGAAATCGTAAGCGTAACATTAAAAGGCGGTAAAAAAGGAGAAAAAATAGAAGATAAAACAAACTTAAATGATATTGAAAATTTAAAAGGAAATGAAACTTTTGATAAAAAATTTTCAGAAGTAGTATGGAATTCACAAGGAAAAGATATAACATATCAAGGAACTTCAAATAAAAAACTTCCAGTAAATATTAAAATGACTTATTATTTAAACGGTGAAAAAATATCTGCAAAAGATATTGCACATAAAAGCGGTAAAATAAAAATAAGAATAGACTATGATAACGTAACATTTGAGAATAATGCTTTTATGGCAGTATCAGGAATGATTTTAGATTCAAATAAAATAAGTAATATAAAAGTTACAAACGGAAAAAGTGTAGATGAAGGAGAAAATACGATTGTAATGTGTTATGCTTTTCCGGGACTTGATGAATCTATTTCAGTAAGAGGTTTTGATATTCCTTCATATGCAGAAATAACTTTTGATGCAAAAGATTTTACAATGGACGGAACAATGAGTTATGTAACAAATGAAGTATATAAAGACATTAACTTAGACGATGTTGACAGTATTATGGATTTAACAAATTCATTAAATAAGTTAAGCAGTTCTTCAAAAGAACTTGTTAACGGTTCAAAATCATTAAACGAAGGTATTAATCTTTTAATAGATAAATCAGGAACTCTTACAACAGGGATAGATAAACTAAACAGCGGTGCAAAACAACTTGCAAAAGGAAGCGAACAACTAAAAGTCAGTGCTAATGATTTAAAAGACGGAGCAAGCCTTTTATCTGATAATATAGGAAAACTATCATCAGGTATAGAAGCTACAAAAAACGGAAGCACTAAACTTAAAGATGGAATAAATAAAGCAGGTAACAGCCTTAGTGAAACAATAAGCTACAACGAGCAAGTATTAAGCGGATTAAATACAACAATTGAACAACTTGAAAAATCTCAGCCTGACAGTCCTTTACTTGAAAATTTAAAAACAATGCAATCTACTTTATCACAAACTATAAATGCACAAAAACAAATTCAGTACAGCTTAACTAGTAATGAAGAAGGTACTATTTTAAATGGTGCTTCAAGTGTTGAAAGCGGTCTTGATACATTATATTTATCAAGTAATAGATTAAAAACTGAGGGAAGCGACCAGATAGTTTTAGGAGTAGATCAATTTATAAATCAAGGTATTAATCCTTTAATTCAAGGAAGCAAAGATTTAGACAGCGGACTTACAACATTAAAACAAGGAAGCGATAAACTAATTGAAGGAATATCATCCCTTGAAAAAGGTTCTAAAGAATTAGAAGAAGGAATGGATACTTTTGATAAAGAAGGAATAGAAAAATTAGTAAGTACACTTGGAAGTCTTGATAGTTTAAAAGGAAGAATTCATAGTGTAGTAGATAATGCAAACAGTTATGATAACTTTTCAGGACTTAGTGACGGTATGAATGGAAGCGTTAAATTTATATATAAAACAGAAGCTATAAAATAACAAATAAAAAAAGAATAACATTAGTTATTCTTTTTTTATTTATATTCACTTAAAAATTGTTCCAAATTTTTAACATCTTCATCATTTGGATGATTTAGAGCTATATCAAAATTTTTTATCATATCTTTTATTCCTTCATTATCAGGATTTTCTTTAAGTATATTCTCATATCTTTTTCTTATTCCCATTCCCATTTTACCCTGACATATAAAGTAATCAATATATTCACAGCTTTCATTTATTGATTTTTTTACATTATCTATTATCTTATCGTAATATTCTTTATTACTCATAAATCCCGCAGTACCAAATAAAACTATCTTTTTATTTTTTATCTTACTTAAAAGTTCTTTTATTTCATCGGTTGCATTTCCTTTATCTGTCCAAAATCCCACAAAAACAATATCTTCATTATTGTCTTCATAAACACCATTATATTTTTCAAATTTAACAATTTTATCTTTTAATATTTCATTTATTTTATTTGCAATAAATTCTGTATTACCAGTTAAAGAATTATAATATATACTGTATTTCATAACTTTCTCCTTATGTATTTCTATTTATTATATATATTTTTATATTTTTTCAAATACTTTTAACAAAAAAAGAACCAAAAAGGTTCTTTTTAAGAAAGTCTTACAGGCATTATTAGATAAGTATATTTCTTTGAATTTACCGGTTTTATCAAACAAGGACTGTTTGAAGAATTAAATTCAAGTATAACTTTTTCATCTTCAATAACTTTAAGAGCATCTATTATATATCTGCTGTTGAAAGATATATCAAGATCTTCTCCGCTTAAATTAATAGAAATATTTTCTTCTACATTACCAAAAGCAGATTTACTTGTAAGAAGTAAATTATTTTCGCTAAAATGCATTGTTATAAGATGAGCTCTTCCTTCATCTGAAATGATTGAAGCTCTTTCACAAGCTGACAATAATTCCATTCTGTTCATTTTAACAATTGTTTTGCTTTCTTTTGGAAGAAGATTTACATAATCAATAAATTGACCTTGTAATAAACTTGAAACAATTTGTGTTCTTCCAACACTTGCTATGAATTTTTTATCATTAATATTTAAGAATACATCATCTTCATAATTTGTAAGTATTTTATTAAGCTCGTTTAAAGTACTTGCAGGAACGACACATTTTATATTATTCATATATCTTTCCTTTGACTGTTCGCTTCTTATAGCCATTCTGAAGCCGTCTATTGCAACGAATTTAATATCTTCATCATTATTTTCTATAAGTATACCTGTTAAAATAGGTGAAACAGAATCAGAACTTGCACAAGCAAATGATGTTTCTTTAATCATGTTTCTTATTGTAGCGTTATCCATTTTTATAAAGTCATTTATATTATAAACTTCTTTATTTGGGAAAGTTCTGTAATCCATGGCAGAAATATTAAATTTAGAATTTAAACAAGTAAGTTTAATATTGTTATTTTCATCTGCATCTATTTCAACTTCTCCATTATCAAAGCTTCTTACTATATCACTTAGTATTCTTGAATTAATAAGTAATTTACCTTCTCTTATTACTTTTGCATCTATTATTGTAGATATTTGTATTTCTTTATTTGTAGCATATAGGGAAAGTACATCATCATAACTTTCAAGAAGTATTCCTTCTAAAGAGCCTACATTTCTAAGTGTTGTTGCTTTACTTACTGTTACAAGTGCTTTTAGAAATTCATTTCTGTCTACTTTTATATTCATGTTTTCATCCTTTCATGTTTAGTGGGACCTATCTATATAATATTTATTTTTTATTAAAAAGTAATAGTATTAGTAGTGTTGATAATGTTGATAACTTCATTTATCCTTTTTAATAAGCATTTTTTGACTGTTTTTTAATGTTAATAAATCAAAATATTTATAGGATAAGTCTATTAATAAGTTGTTATTTACTGTTTTTTATGCTTGATGTTATCTTATCTATTTCTTCTTGAAGTCCGCCGTTTGTTTTTAAATCTTCTTTTATTTTGTCATATCCGTGTATTACTGTTGAATGATCTCTTCCTCCGTAATATTCTCCTATTGTAGGTAGAGAGTTATCAGTAAGTTCTCTTGATAAGTACATACATATTTGTCTTGGATATGCTATATTTTTTGTTCTTCTTTTTGATAAAATATCATCTTTTGTTATATTGTAATATTCACAAACAACTTTTGTTATTAAATCAAGAGATATTTTTTTATCACTTATATCAATTATATCTTTTAATCCTTTTTTTACAAGGTCTAATGTTAAAGGTTTATTATAAAATTCGCTTAATGCCATTACCTTTAAAAGTACGCCTTCAAGTTCTCTTATGTTGGATTCAATATTTTCTGCTATATAATTAAGTATTTCGTTACTTACCTGATAGTTTTCTTCTTTAGCTTTCTTTCTTAAAATTGCAAGTCTTGTTTCAAAATCAGGCATTGATATGTCGCATATAAGTCCAAGAGAGAATCTTGAACGAAGTCTGTCTTCAAGATTATGTATTTCTTTAGGTGGTTTATCAGACGTAAGCACTATTTGTTTATTTGAACCTTGAAGTGCGTTAAATGTATGGAAAAATTCATTTTGTGTTTCGTTTTTTCCGGCAATAAATTGTATATCGTCTATTAAAAGTACATCTGCGTTTCTATATTTATTTCTAAATTGTACGTTTGTTTTATTTTGTATTGCATCTAAAAACTCATTTAAGAATTGTTCGCTTGATAGTAGCACTACTTTTTTTGTAGGGTCTTTTCTTAAAATATGTTGTGCTATTGCGTGCATTAAGTGAGTTTTACCAAGTCCAACTCCTCCATATATAAAAAGCGGATTGTATTTCTTAGCCGGAGCATCTGCAACCGCAACTGATGCTGCGTGAGCAAATCTGTTATTTGCACCTACAACAAAGGAATCAAATGTATATTTAGGATTAAGCTGAATATATGAAGTATTATATATATTATATTCAACGTTTTTTTTATTTTCTTTTGTTGCTGCTATTTCTTTTAGTGCTTCTTCTTTTGTATATACCATATCGTTTGAAGAAGCGACCACAAACTTAACTTTTATGTATCTTTGAGTATAGTATTTTAATGCGTTTTCAACCAGTACCGCATATTGCCCCTCAAGTAAAATTTTATTTCCCTCATCCGGTACTTGAAGATAGAAAGTATCATCTTCAAAGGCTAGGGGTGTAATGGATGATTCAAAGTATTCTTTGAATACAAAATCCGAAAGTTCATCTTCCAGATATTCTAGTGCGTTATTCCATAGTTCTTGTTCAAAAGACATTACAACCTCCAAAATAATATTGATATATAAATCAATCTAATTTTTTTTATTCTTTTTGACAAATTATTCACATATGAGTTATCAACATATAAACGAACGAAAAAAGCGTATTTTTAGGAAAAATGCAGAAAAAAAATAAGGCTTATCCATAAAACACCAACAAATTGTTAATAACTTTACAAAATATATGTAGATAAGTGGTCTTTTTACCTATTATAGCAAAAAAAAACAATTTATCAACAATTAAATTTTGAGTTATAAACAGGTGAAAAATACATAAAAAACACAATATATATTAAAAATTTTTATATATTTTTATGTATTTTGTGTTTTTTTATAAAAAAGGATAAAAAAATTTAAAAAAAATTTTATAAAGTCAATAATTTTATTTACATATTGTTTACAAAATATTTATCCATTAAAGATATTACTATTTTATAT
>NZ_SPHL01000055.1 GCF_005844425.1 Anaerofustis stercorihominis
CTTCCATTATATCATACATTTTATCTTCTTTTTCACTAAATGCCTTTATACAGCAAGTGAAAAATGATCTAAAATCTTCAGGATTTTTTACGTTTTGATATGGTGAAACAGTAAATAAAATATCACCTAAATTTTCATTTATTTCATTATTTAAATGAATCATATCAAAGTTTTTAGTATCAAAATTTTCAAAACATTTTGTAAGAAGAGACAAAGCATGAATTTCTTCATTTGAATATAAAGATACTTCATAATTTATATCTAAATAAGTTATATCTTTTGTATTGTCTACTCTTACGTAAATATCATTATTACCTTCATGAATAATTTCAACATCATTTACAACAATAGGATTTTCATCTATATCTTTTATTGAAATTCTCGGAACCAAAGCTTTTACTTCATCACTATCAGGTGTTTGTTGAGCTTTTAATAAAGATTTTGTACTTTCTACCAAACTTTCCAACTCTTTATCATTTAACGCTTTTTTAAATTCTCCAAGTTTTTCTTTTAAAATTTTATCATTTATTTCTGATAAATTTTCTTTTGGTGAGAGTATCACAAAATTATATTTATCATTTTCTACAATAAATTCTTTTATAACATTTTCAAACAAACCATTTTCGGCTTCTTTTTTTATTTGCTCTAATGCATCTTCATACTCTAAAAGTAAAGTCGGATTTCCGTCATATAACCAACTTTCCATTATTGTAATACCGTAAATTAGACCTTTTGGATATGTTCCTGTATCAGCTTCTTTTAATTCAAATTCAAAATTATTAATAGCAGATTTAATAATATCTTTATCTATACCATCATTAATGATTTTTTTAAATGTAGATATAACAGTTTCTTTAAATAATTCTATTTTGTCCTTCTTTGCGTTTTTAGCAACTATACTAAATACAGGTTGAAGTATTCCATTGTTATAATCAAGAACAACTTCATCAGCGATTTTCGCATCAAGAAGGGCTTTCTTTAAATATGAAGAATCAGAATCAAAAAGAATCTTACATAATATTCCAAAAGTAAGACCAAGTTTAACATCTAAAACATTACCTATGCTGTAATTTAAAGCAAGTAAATATTTATTGTCTATATTTTCATTTGAATTTACAGAATAGTATTTTTCAACCCTTTTTTCAATATTGGTAAAATCAACTTGTTCATTAATTTTTGAATCTATTTCTATTTTTTCATAATTACAAAGATAAGATTTATCTAAATACTCAAGGTGACGTAAAATATCAGTATCACCATATATATAAATGTAAGAATTAATCGGATGATAATATCTTTTGTGAAAATTCAAAAATTCTTCATAAGTTAAATCAGGAATATATTCAGGATCCCCACCTGATTCATAAAAATAAGGAGTGTCTTTATATAAATTGGACTCTATGCTTCTTGCAAGAATATCTTCAGGATCAGAAAAGGCACCTTTCATTTCATTATAAACAACACCATTGTATTTTATTTCATCATTTTTATTTTCTATATGATAATGCCATCCTTCCTGTTTTAATATTTCTTCTTTATCATATATTAAAGGATTAAAAACAGCATCTAAATATACATCCATTAAATTTCTAAAATCAGCTTCATTTGTACTTGCAATTGGATACATCGTTTTATCTGAAAAAGTCATTGCGTTTAAAAAAGTATTAAGGGATGATTTTATAAGCTCAATAAATGGCTCTTTTAAAGGATATTTTTTTGAACCACAAAGAACGCTGTGCTCTAAAATATGAGCACTTCCTGTATTGTCGACAGGAGGCGTTCTAAAAGATATGCTAAATACTTTATTATTATCATCATTTTCAATATATAAAAGCTTTGCACCGGATTTTATATGTTCAAATTCATATGAAACAGAATTTATTTCATGAACATTTTTTATATTTTTCAACATAAAGTTTGAATATACTTTATTTTGCTCTAATTTCATTTCTACCTCCAAGTGTATTCTTTTTTTGCTTATCATAAAAATATATTATATATAATTTTGCTCTTTTTATAAATACTTTATTTATATAAATTTAAATATTTTACTTTTTTTATAAATAAAATTAATTACAAAAAAGTGATAATAATGTTAAAATTTTATTAAATATTTCCAAAATGGAACATATAGCATTGATAAAAATATTTCTATGCTATATAATGTTAAAGAATATGCTATGTCATATAAATTTGGAGGTAAAAAATGAGCACAAACGACAACATGACTCCTAATAATATGCAAAAAAAAGTAAAAGTGCGTAAGAAAAGAGTCAGAGTTAAAAAACCTAAAGACAACATGAAAAAAAGCAACATTACCAAGAAAAACATCTTAGGTAAAAATAAAGCTGGCAAAGGAAAATTCAAAAAAGGACCAGGCAAAAAAATAACTTTCAAAAGAGTTCTTGCAGCTATTGTTACTTTAGGTATTGTATGTTTTATAGGTGGGTTCGCTCTAATGCTTGTATGGATGGCTCAAGCACCTGCACTTGATTTAGATAAATTTAATTATGCGAGTGCAACTCATTTATTAGATAAAGATGGAAAATACTATCAGGAACTTCAAGGTTCTGAAAATAGAGAACCTGTAAGTATAGAAGAAATACCGGAAATTGTTCAATTAGCTTTTGTATCAATAGAAGACAAACGTTTCTATGAACACGGAGGCGTTGACCTTATAGGTACTAGTAAAGCTATTCTTGGAGTTTTAACATCAGGAAGCACTGATGGTCCGGGTGGAAGTACAATAACACAACAGCTAATTAAATTAACACACTTAACAAGTGAAACATCAATAAAACGTAAAGTTCAAGAGTGGAAACTTGCAATCGAAGTTGAAAAGAAACTATCAAAAGAAGAAATTCTTGAAGCCTATTTAAATAAAGTAAACATGTCCCAAGCATGGGGTATTCAATCAGGAGCACAATATTTCTTCAAAAAAGATGTTGATGAACTTTCAATTGCTCAAGCGGCTGTTTTAGCATCAATAATCAATGCTCCTACATATTACAACCCTCTTGTATATGAAGATGAAAACGGAGATGGTGAATATACCCTTGTAAAAGAAAAAAATTCTGAAGGAAAAACAGTTCTTGCATACGATGAAAACAACCAAGAAAGAGCGTTAGAAGTAGTCCAAAAAATGTATGATTTAAATCATATAAGTAAAGAAGAATACGATATAGCAGTGGACGAATTAAAGAATAACAAAATTGGATTGGTTGAAAACAAAAGTAACACAGTATACTCTTATTTCACAGATGCTGTATATGAACAAGTTGTAAATGATATTGCAGAAAAATATAATTATTCAAAAGAAGATGCATCAACATTTATTCTTAATAATGGATTAACAATAAAAACAACAGTTGACCCTGATGTTCAAGATGCACTTGAAAAAACTGCAAAAGATGATTCTATCTTCCCTTCTCAATCATATTCTGCAAGTCAAGCTAGTGCTGCAATGACAAAACAAAAAGGCGAAGAAGTAGAATATAATCCGGAAGTTGGTATGACTGTAATTGAAAATAAAACAGGAAATGTAGTAGGAATAGTTGGAGGTAGAGAAAAATCTGCAAGCTTATCTATGAACAGGGCAACTCAAAAATTCCAACCTGGTTCATCTACAAAACCACTTACAACCTATGCTCCGGGAATTGACTCGGGAAAAATTACCGCAGGCACAACATTTAATGATACAACAATTTCTTACGGAGGATGGTCACCTAAAAACTCCGGTGGAGGAAATCAAGGACTAATGACAGTTAGAAATGCCCTAACAAATTCTGTAAATACAGTAGCAGTTCAAGCAATGTTACAAACCGGAACAGAAACAATTCTTCCTTATGCAGAAAAACTTGGACTTGATATTGTAAAAGATGAAAATGATGTAAATGACTTAAACCCTGCCGCATTGGCTCTCGGTGGTTATACTCATGGTCAATCAACACTAGCGATGGCAAGTGCCTATACAACCTTTGCAAATGGTGGAGTTAGACAAACTCCTATTATATATACAGAAATAACCGATAAAAACGGTGAAATAATATTAAGTAATAAATCTGAAAAAGTAAAAGTATTTGAAGAAGGAACAGCTTTTATTATCACAGATATTCTTAAAAATGTTGTAAAAGGCGGTACAACATATATTTCAATCGATGGTACAGAAGTAGCCGGTAAAACAGGTACAACAGATGAAAACAGACATGCATGGTTCTGTGGTTATACTCCTGAATATTCCGGAGCTGTTTGGTATGGATACGACCAGAACGTCGTCACGGTAGATGGAACAACCTATAACTTGAATATCGGTACTTATGGGGGTTCTACAAACGGACCTGCAGCTTTCTGGAAAGAAGCCTTTAGTGAAATATATGATAAAAAAGACATAGAAAACAGTAAGTTTGCATCTCAACCAGATGATGTTTACCAAGCAAAAGTAGACGGAGTATCAGGTAAAAACCCTACTTCCCTTTCTTCAAAAGACCCAAGAGGCTCTAAAGTATACACAGAGTACTTCTTAACAGGTAAAGGACCTAGCGGAAGTGATAACATTCATGTTTCTGCAAAAATATGTGAAGCTTCAAAGAAAAAAGCAACAGAGTATTGTCCTAAAGATCAAGTAAAAACATCTGTATTACTGGATTTAAGCAAGATAACTTATCCACCTGGAGTAACAGGTAAAAATGAAATTGGATCACAAGCAAAATACAGTCTAAAAGGTTCTTGTGATGTACATGGAAAATCAACTGTACATTCTATAAAATTAACAATAAGCCCAGGCTCTATTGAGGCAGGACAAACAGCTACAGCAACTGTAACCGGAACTTTGGCCGATGGCTCAACTAAAAATATTAGTGCAAGTCTATCTTCAAGTAACAGCTCTGTAGCAAGAGTATCAGGAAGTACAATAACAGGTGTAAGCAGCGGAAGTGCAACAATTACCGCTAAATACACACAAGAAGGAACAACATTAACTGCAAGTGCTACAATTAGTGTTAGTGGTTCATCAAGTCCTACAGTATCGTCATTCTCACTAAGTCCTTCATCAATTACAATAAGTAAAGGCGAAGATTATTATTCACCTACTGCTATAATAAGCTTGTCTGATGGTTCTACAGATTATGGAACCGTAACAATAGAAGATGATGATGACTTTGACAGTGAATCTCCGGGAACATATTCAATGACCTGCTCTGTAAGCTATAACGGAACAAAACTTGGAGAAAAAACATTTACTGTACATGTTCAAGATAATGAAGGAAGAATCAGAAATAATAAAGTAACCCAAGCAAGTTTAAAAAGTTCTAATACGTTCAGTATAAAAAATATGTTTTATAGCTTATTTTAAAAAAAAGCACCTTATAAAAGGTGCTTTTTTATTTTATTAAAAAGTATACAAATTAATATTTTGGAAAAAATAATCTATATAAATAATTTTCCCAAAGGTATACAATGAATAAATTATATAAAAATTTAAAAATTAACAAGGCAATAATAAAAAATCAATTTAATAATGACGACACAATAAGATACAGAGAATTTAAAAACAAAGGAATAAGTTATCTTCTTTTATTTATTGACGGAATGTCAAACAGTGAAAGAATCGACGAAGATATAATAAAACCAATTTTAGAAAATAAAAAAATTGTTTTTAAATTTAACATTTTAGACAAATTAAAAACAAATATACTATTTTCAAATGATGTAAAAGAAAAAAATACATTTGAAGATATCTTTTCCGATTTGCTTTACGGAAATACAATTTTAATAATAGAAGGGCAAAATAAAGCTTTAAGTATTGATACAAAAGGTTTTACTTTAAGAGCAATAATGGAACCCCCTAGTGAGAAAATTGCAAAAGGACCAAGAGAAGGCTTTGGAGAAAATATCCTTACAAACTTATCATTGCTTAGAAGAAAAATACAAAGCCCAAATTTAAAATTTGAATTTTCAACTATCGGTAATGTTACAAAAACAAAAACCTGCCTTGCATACATCGACGGAATAGTTGATAAAAAGGTTTTAAAGGAATTAAAAAAAAGAATAAAAAAAATATACATCGACTCAGTGCTTGATGTGAATTATATTTTGGAATCCGTAAAAGATAACAGATTCTCCCCTTTTAAAACAGCTGGAACTTATGAAAAACCTGATGTCATTGCAAGTAAAATACTTGAAGGAAGAGTTGCTTTATTTGTTGACGGAACACCAATAGTAATGACTGTTCCCTATTTATTTATTGAAAATTTTATGTCGGGCGACGATTATTATCTAAATTATTATTTTGCTTCTTTTACAAGAATGATAAGAATTATAAGCTATTTTTTATCTATATGCATACCTGCATTATATATAGCAATAATAACTTTTCATAAAGAGATTTTGCCAAGTTCTCTTGCAATAAGCATAATAGGAGCAAGAGAAGGAATACCTTTTTCAACTTTTACCGAATGCATTCTTATGATAATTATATTTGAAATTCTCGGTGAAGCAGGTAACAGAAGCGGTAGCGGAGCAACAACTGCTCTTGGTATTGTTGGAGGTATTGTTGTTGGACAGGCTGCAGTTGAAGCAAGACTTATAAGCGCTCCTATGATAATAGTGGTAGCTCTTTCCGCAATAAGCGAACTAATGATTCCAAATGTAAAAGGTTCAACAATTATATTTAGATTTATATTTATCTTTCTTTCTTCAATACTTGGATTATACGGATTTACCATTGCTTTTTTACTATTAATTGTTCACTTATCATCATTAAAATCTTTTGGTATGTCTTATATGGCAAATGTTACATTCCAGTCAATACAACAATTTAAAGATTCATTTTACAGATCCCCATGGTACAAAATGATAACAAGACCTACCGATATGTCAGAAAAAAAAGATAGGATAAAATAATATGAAAAATAAAATAATTTCTGTTCTTTTTTTAATAATATCTCTTTGCATTTTTACTTCCTGTTTTGATTATACTGAACTTGAAAGAGAAATACTTATTTTTACAATAGGGATAGATAAAACTCAAACAGGATACGAAGTAAGCGCAGAAACATTGCAGTCTGAAGATTACGATGGTCAGCTTTCTATTAAACCGCAAGTTATTACATCAACAGGCGATTCAATATATGATGCATTAAGCAAACTTGATGGTAAATTTAACAACAAAGTAAATTTAAGTCACTGTGGGCTTATTATTGTAGGAGAAGAATATGCAAAAGAAGACGGAATAAATGATATATTAAATTTAGTATTTGAAGAAAATAATTTAAGATTTAATACAACATTTACAACAACATATAATTCAGCAGCAAAGGAAATTTTAAATACTTCGTCAGAAAACGGAACTTTTCACGGTTTTGAAATATTAGAACAATTAAGCAAAAATAAATTATTTAATAACAGTGCAAGAGCATACAAAGTAATCAACTCAATAGAAAATCAAGGTATTGAATTAACATTACCAGTCATAAAAAAAACAAATGAAAATGAAAAAAAGAATTTTTATGCAAACAAGATTGCAGTATTTAAAAGTGATAAATTACTTGGATATATAGAAGACAAAGATGTAAACTATTATTCTTTTCTATTAAACAAAAAAGATTCAATGCAATTAAAATTAAATATTGATAATAACATAGTAAACACAAAGATATCTTTAAACAAAACAAAAGATAAAATAGAAAATGATAAATTAAATATAAACATGGATATAAATGCTTATAT
>NZ_SPHL01000056.1 GCF_005844425.1 Anaerofustis stercorihominis
GCTTTTTAGTTGTTTGGTTCCATTATAATTGATGTTGTTCCATCTTCTAAATCGTTTCTAGTATATGTTACTTTATAATCTTCATAAGAAATTTTACCATAACCTATGCCTTCATCATTGTACTTATATTTAATTGAATTTAATTTATCCCAAATTTTTTTATTTTTACTTTGTTCAAAATTATTATATCCATCAAAAATATTCATCGACATATTTACATAAGCTGAATATATTTGATTTATTTCATCTAGTTTATCACTATCAGTTAATGTGAAAAATTCATCATAAGACACAACAACTTTTTCTATACTTTTATAATCTTTTGAAGGGTATATGTTTATGTATAGTTCACTTTCATCATCGATAATTTTCTCATAGCATCCTTTTTCATCATTAAATGTTATTTCACCGATTGTAGGTATTGTTACTCCATCAAAGTCACTATAATAAATATTTTCGTTTATATAGTCTAATGTTTTAGCAAAATCTTCGGGAGATAGTTCAAAATAGTTATTTATTTCTATGCCATTATATGCATAATCTTTAGAGCTTGGACCGTTATTTCCAAATAGTGCAAAGCAAACTATTAAGGCAATTATTAAAATACCAGCAATGGAAAATCCAATAATTTTTTTATTTTTCTTTTTGTTTTTATCTTTAATTTTTTGCATTTCTTCTTCAAAATTGTAATGATTTTGGTTATTAAAATTATAATTTTGTTCATAATTAGAAGATGTATTTATATTTTCGTTTTGTTCATTATTATTAAATTTATCTTCTTGAATATTGCTGTTTTCTTCTTCTATTGGTTTTTTATTTACTATAAATTCTCCTTTTTCTTCTTTAGTATTTAGTTCTTCATTACCTTCTTCATCAACTTTTTTGTTTACGATAAATTCGCCCTTTTCGCTGTTTAAATAATCTTTGTTGCTTTCGTTATCCATTTCCATCCCTCACTTTATAATATTATAAAATTATCGAAACGTTTTAATATATATTACATTTTATCATAAAATTTAATAATATTAATAATAAAATTAAATAAAACATTATTTTATAAAAAAAGAACCTAAGTAGGTTCTTTTATTTTATTATTATATTGTTTTTTCCGATGAGTTCAGCTAGTTCGTCAATTAATCCAAATTCAAGACTTACCCACATGCTTTTATCAGCAACGTAAGATTTCTTTGAAACAGGGGAGAATAACACAACTTTTTTATCTCCTTTATATTTAACAAAGAGCTGTCTAATATCACTCATAGTTTTCGGACTTATTTTATTTAAAACAAGTATAAGGGATTTTCCCATTATTTTATTTGAGTTGGACTTCTTGATTTCAGGGGACTGAGCTGTTTTATCAATTGTTTTGACTATTGGTGCTTTTGTTTTCTTTCTTACAGCAGGTGGTCTTGTTCTTTTATCTTCAAGGTCGTAAATTTTATCTGCAATAATCGAAACGCTTACTTCTTCATCTTCTTCTTTAACACTTACTTGACCTTTGATTATTACTTTGTTGTCAGTTTGCAATATGTTTTTGTATTCTTCAAAGGTTCTTGGGAAAACAACTATTTCCATGTCATCAGTCAAATCTTCAATACTCATAAACGCCATTTGTTTATTATCTTTTTTTGTATATATTACTTTAACGTTTGTTATTAAACCGCCAATGCTTATGCTTTCTCTTTTATTGTTATTATATTTTGAGTATTTATTTTGAACTTTTGGTTCTATTTCTTCTTCACTTTCATCTTCATCTTCACTTTTTTTCTTGCCGTACATATCATATACTTCATAAAGTTTCATGCTAGTATATTTATTAAGATCCTCTTCAAACTCTCTTAAAGGATGTCCACTTATGTACATTCCAAGAACTTCTTTTTCGTATTTAAGTTTATCGGCATTCTCAAATTCACTCATTGTAGGAATATGCATTTCAATTTGCTCGTTTTCTTCCTGTGAAAGCATATCTAGAAGTGTTGTTTGTCCTGATATATTTTGTTTTCTTTGTTTTAAAGTGTTATTTAAAAATTCTTCATAAATAGTATAAAGTTCTCTTCTATTGTTTCCAAGTGAATCAAATGCACCTGATAAAATAAGACTTTCAACACCTTTTTTATTTAAGGAGTGGAATTCAATTTTATTTACAAAATCAGGGAAGGACGTAAAATCTCCTTTTGTTTCTCTTGCTTCAACTATTTCTTCTATGGCACCTTCTCCAAGACCTCTTAGAGCAAGTAAACCAAATCTTACACTTCCGTTATCTACCGTAAATCTTGCGTAACTCTTGTTTACATCAGGAGGTAATAACTCTATTCCTTGTTCTTTTAAGTGATTCATGTATAACATTCTATCATCAGAACCAATATAAACAGTAATTAGGGCAGCCATAAACTCAGCAGGATAATATGTTTTTAAATATGCTGTTTGGTATGAAATAACACCATATGCCGCAGCATGGGATTTGTTAAATCCGTAGGAAGCAAATTTTTCCATTAAGTCATATATTTCGTTACCTGTTTTTTCGTCTATTCCAATTGCAACACATCCGTGAACTTTTTCTTTATCTTCGCCTTTGTTATAAGCTTCTTCGTTACCGTGTAAGAATACTTCTCTTTCTTTTGCGATTACTTCATGTTTTTTCTTACCCATGGCTCTACGAATGTTATCACTACGTCCCATAGAGTATCCGGCTAAATCTCTAACTATCTGCATAACTTGTTCTTGATAAATGATTATACCATATGTTACGTTTAAGATAGGTTCTAGAGATGGGTGAAGATATGTGATATTTTCAGGGTTATGTTTATTTTCAATGTATGTAGGAATCATATCCATAGGTCCCGGACGATAAAGGGAGATACCCGCTATGATATCTTCAAAAGTGTTTGGTTTTAGCCTTTGCATAAAGTTTTGCATTCCAGGGCTTGCTAATTGGAATACACCTATTGTATCTCCTCTGCTTATTGTGTCATAAACGTTTTGGTCTTTAAAGCTGATATTATCAATATCTACATCAATACCTTTGGATAGTTTAATATTATCTAAAGTATGTTTAATTACCGTTAGATTTTTAAGTCCCAAAAAGTCCATTTTAAGTAGCCCCAATTCTTCAACCGTAATCATGTTGAATTGTGCGGCTATACTGTCTTTATTAAGATATAGGGGAACATAATCGCTAACAGGTCTATCGGATATTATAACCCCCGCTGCATGAGTTGATGAATGTCTAGGCATACCTTCTACGGCTTTTGCCGTATCCAAAAGCTTAGTAATAGTAGGGTCTTCATCGTATAATTGATAAAGCTCCGGATTCATTTCTATTGCTTTTTGAACAGTAATTTTATTTTCATCAGGAATCATTTTTGCAATTTTGTTTGATTGTTCAAAGCTGATTCCCATACATCTTGCAATATCTTTTACGGCAGCTTTTGGTTTTAATGTTCCGAACGTAACAATTTGACTTACGTTATCAAATCCATATTTATCAATAACATACTCTATTGCTCTATGACGATTTTCATAACAAAAGTCGATATCAATATCGGGCATTGATACCCTTTCTTTATTTAAGAATCTTTCAAAGATAAGAGAATATTTTATTGGGTCAATTTGTGTGATATCTAAGGTATAACTAACGATACTTCCTGCGGCACTACCCCTTCCCGGTCCTACCGGTATACCATGTGTTCTGGAATAATTTATGAAGTCCCAAACAATAAGGAAATAATCGTTAAAACCCATATCGTTAATAACGCTTAATTCATATTCAAGTCTTTCTGTTAGTTCTTTTGTGACGTTTTTATATTTTTTATATAAACCCTCGGTGCATAATTTTTTTAAATATTCCTGTGAAGTCATCCCTTCAGGAAGAGGGAATACAGGTAAGTGATAATGTCCAAACTCTATTTCAACATTACATCTCTCGGCGATTTTATGAGTGTTTTCTATGGCCTCAGGGCAATATTTAAAAAGTTCACTCATTTCTTCAGGGGATTTTATATAAAATTCGTCATTTGGGAAACGAAGTCTGTTTTCATCATTTAGGTTACTTGAAGATTGCACACAAAGAAGAACATCATGTGCTTCTGCATCTGATTTTTTTAAATAATGAGAGTCGTTTGTGGCAATAAGTCCTACACCATACTCTTTTGCCATTTTAATTAATTCTTCATTTGCAGTTTTTTCTTCTCTCAAACCATGGTCTTGAATTTCCAAAAAGAAATTGTCTTTACCGTAAATATCTATAAATTTTTCAAGGTATTTTCTTGCTTCGGCAATTTCTCCTGAATTGATTTTTCTTGGAATAACACCTGCTATACATGCACTGGTTGCAATAATACCTTCTGAATATTTTTCAAGTAAATCAAAATCTGCTCTTGGTTTATAGTAAAAACCTTCTGTGTAAGCAATTGATACAATTTTCATAAGGTTTTTATATCCAATATCATTTTCGGCTAATAAGATAAGGTGAAATCTTTGCCTGTCGTTTATCGGGTCTCTGCCTTTTCTATCTCCGATTGTCATATATACTTCACATCCAAGAACAGGTTTTATCCCTTCGGCTTTACATGCTCTGTAAAAATCTATAATACCAAACATATTGCCATGATCGGTAATTGCAATACTGTCCATACCCATTTCTTTAACGTATTTTGGTAGTTCTTTTATTCTGCAAAATCCATCGAGTAATGAGTATTCTGTATGTACATGTAAATGTGTAAATGGTATTGACATTATTTTATCTCCTTATCAAAAAACTAAAATTTATTATATAATATTTTAGATAAAATTGAAATAATATATATATAAAAATATTTATAAATGAATGTATGTGTGATATAATTCCCATATGTATTTTTAGGAGGGAAAAAATGTTGACACCTAATCCAATAGCATTTTCAGTCTTTGGAATTGAAATAAGATGGTATGCAATATGTATACTAACGGGAATAGTTCTTGCTCTTTTAGTAGGTTCAAGAACACTAAAAAAACTTGGTATTGATACTGATATTATATATGATTATTTGATAGTTTGTCTGCCTCTTGGAATTATTGGAGCAAGACTTTATTATGTATTATTTGAATGGTCTTATTATAGTAATCATTTATCTGATATTTATAAAATATGGAACGGCGGACTTGCCATCCACGGAGGACTTATAGGTGCTTTTATAGGTATATATTTAGTAAGTAGAAGCAAAAAATTAAATGTGCTTTTCATTTTGGATATAGTAGCTCCTTGTTTCTTGTTAGCTCAAAGTATAGGAAGATGGGGAAACTTCTTTAATATGGAAGCTCACGGCGTACAGACTACTCTTCCTTGGGCAATTAATGTTATTGATCCTGTTCTTGGTTCAATTATGGTTCATCCTACATTCCTTTATGAATCAATTTGGGATTTTCTGGGATTTTTACTTTTGTATTTCATAATAGATAAGAAGTTTAAGAAATATGATGGTGAACTTATTTGTTCTTATTTCATATATTATTCCATAGGAAGATTTTTTATAGAAGGTTTAAGAACTGATTCACTTATGATATTTGGTCTTAGAACAGCTCAGCTTGTAAGTCTTGCACTTATAATTATTGGAATAGTTGGAATTGTTATAATAAGAAAAACACATAAAAAAGAGAATATAAAAGACAAAGCTTATGAGAATATTTGTTTAGAGAAAAATGAACAAGATAATGTAACTGATATAAATACAGAAAAAATTTGTGAAGATAATAAAACAGAGAATATAAAAAGTAAAGACAACTTAGGTAAGGAGTAATTATGGCACTTATATCATCAACACAGTTATTTAAAAAAGCAAAAGAAGAAAAATATGCTATTCCGGCTTTTAACTTTGAAAATATGGAAATGGCAAAAGGAATAATCGAAGCATGCAGCGAAGAAAATTCTCCTGTAATAATGCAGACAACAACTTCAACTCTTAAGTATATTGCTCCTGAGATAGCTTATGAAATAGTAAATTATTATGCGAAAGAATATAATATTGATGTTGTTCTTCATCTTGATCATGGAGCAAGTTATGAGCTTTGCAAAAGATGTATAGACTCAGGATATACTTCTGTTATGATTGACGGGTCAAAACTTGATTTTGAGGAAAATATTGCTCTATCAAAGAAAGTTATTGATTATGCTTCAAAGTGTAATGTTCCAGTTGAATGTGAACTTGGCAGAGTAGGAGGAAAAGAAGACGAAATAATAGTAAATGATAAAGACGCACTTCTAACCGACCCTGACAAAGCTTTAGAATTTTCTGATAGAACAAATTGTTCATCTCTTGCAATTGCAATAGGAACGGCTCATGGTTTCTATAAAAAAGCTCCTAATTTAGATTTTGAAAGACTTGATAAAATAAATAAAATGGTTAGTGTTCCTTTGGTTCTACATGGTACAAGCGGAACTAAAGATGAAGATGTTAAAAAGGCAATAAGTCTTGGAATGTGTAAAGTAAATTATGCAACGGATTTAAGAGCTGCGTTTACAAAAGGTGTAAGAGATTGTTTAAAAATGGAAAATGTATATGATCCAAAAGAATATAATAAAGCGGGAATTGAAACTTTAAAATTAAGAGTAAAAGAACTTATTGAAGTTTGTGGAAGTAAAAATAAGGCTTAATAAATTAAAAATATATATTGACATTTTTACAAAATTTGATATAATTTTATAGTGTCAAAAATAGGGGTATAGCTCAGTTGGTAGAGCAGTGGTCTCCAAAACCACGTGCCGAGGGTTCAAGTCCTTCTGCCCCTGCCATAAAGAAATCAAATCGGATTTTTATCCGATTTTTTTTATTTATAAAATATAAAACGAATTAAAAAAATAATATAAAAAGTTATATAAAAAAAGCAGGTTAAACCTGCTTTTTATTTTTTCAGTAGATAAATATAGAAACTACAATCTGCTATTTTTTCTTCTTCTATAGAAAAATCTATTGAAGTAAAGACTATTCTTGTATTTTTATCTATGTCATATATTAACTTTTTATCTAAATTATTTTTATTGTTTTTATATAATTCTTTGAAGTAATTTTCTAAGTCAATATTAACGTTGTATTTATCTATTTTTGTTCCTTCAATATATAATTCATACATCTTGTTGTATTCTTTTATGTTTATTTCTTCATTTTCATAATCATGATAAAAAGAAAAATATTCTGTATTTTCATCTTCATAATATTCTTCGTCTACAAAATCAGAAAATTCATATGTTTCTTTAAACTTAAATCCATATAAGTTTTCTGTATCTTTTTTTTCTATTATGTTTTTTACAAAGTTTGACTTTTTACCGATTGAGACTGTAAGATATTCATGGGCGCTTTGTATTTTTTCTTTATCTTCTTCGCTTATATTGTTTGATTTTATTATTTCCTCTCCCTTTATCATATTATTCTCTTTGAGAATGCTTATAAGCCTTGCTTCCTGGTTAAAATTTGAAATATTATATATGTTTAAAGGTGTAAGAGTAAATATAAATATTATCACCGTAGCT
>NZ_SPHL01000057.1 GCF_005844425.1 Anaerofustis stercorihominis
TACCAATATTTACATGTGGTTTAGTTCTTTCGTATTTTTCTCTTGCCATTTTTATCTTTCTCCTTAAAAATTTAATTATTAATTGTTTAAAATAGCTTATTTACATCAAGTCAATAATACTAAATATTGTTATTTATGTCAACGTTTATTATACAATATTTATTTTATGATATACCTTTTTACCCTTCTTTATTATCATTTCGTTATTGTTAAAATCTTCCATTGTTATGGCTTTGTTTACGTCTGTTACTTTTTCATCATTTACGCTGACTCCACCTTGTTTAATAAGTCTTCTTCCTTCGCTTTTTGAAGGGATTAATTTTGCTTTTAACATTATGTCAAGTAGGGTAGGTTCTTCACTTAATTCATCTTTTGTAATATCTGTTGAAGGTATGTTTTCACTGCTTACGCCTCCTTTGAAAAGTGCAGTTGCAGCTTCTTTTGCCTTGTCGGCTTCTTCTTTACCATGAACAAGTTCTGTTAATTCATATGCTAATATCTCTTTAGCTTTATTAAGTTCGCTTCCTTGCCATTTTTCCATTTCTTTGATTTGTTCAAGAGGAAGGAATGTAAGCATTTTTAAGCATTTGATAACATCTTCGTCCGCAACGTTTCTCCAGTACTGATAAAAATCAAATGGAGATGTTTTGTTTTTATCTAACCATACAGCACCTGATGCTGTTTTACCCATTTTCTTTCCTTCTGAGTTTAGAAGAAGAGTAATTGTCATTGCATAAGCATCTTTGCCAAGTTTTCTTCTGATAAGTTCGGTTCCGCCAAGCATGTTGCTCCATTGGTCGTCTCCGCCAAATTGCATATTACAGCCATAATCTTTGTATAGTCTGTAAAAATCATAGCTTTGCATTATCATGTAGTTAAATTCAAGGAAGCTTAAGCCTCTTTCCATTCTTTGCTTATAACATTCAAATGATAACATTCTGTTAACGCTGAAATGAGAACCTATATCTCTTATGAAATTTATATAGTTTAAGTCTCTTAACCAATCAGCATTATTTACCATTAATGCTTTACCGTCAGAAAAATCAATAAATCTGCTCATTTGTTGTTTGAATTTTTCGCAGTTTTCATTTATTGTTTCAACGCTCATCATTTGTCTTAAATCAGTTCTTCCTGATGGGTCGCCAATCATACCAGTACCGCCTCCTACAAGAGCGATAGGTTTGTTTCCTGCCATTTGAAGTCTTTTCATTAGGCAAAGAGCCATGAAGTGTCCTACATGAAGACTATCTGCTGTTGGGTCAAATCCTATATAAAAAGTGGCTTTTCCGTTATTAATAAGTTCTTTTATTTCTTCTTCATCGGTTACTTGGGCTATTAAACCTCTTTCAACCAGTTCTTCGTATAAAGTCATTTTCTTTTCTCCTTAATATGCTCTTGCAAAGTACGCAAGTTTATCTGCTTTTTTACCACAGCATACGCATTTATCACTTCCGATATCTTCTTGTTTGAAAGGTACACATCTTAGTGTTGCGCCTGTTTCTTCTTTGATTTTATCTTCACATTCTCTGCATCCACACCACATAGCTTTTACAAAACCAAGAGATTCACTTTGAACTTTTTTGAATTCGTCCATATCTTTTGCAACTTTTGTATGTTCTTCTCTGTGTTTTAAAGCTTTGTTAAATAGATTTTGTTGTATTTCTTCAAGAAGTTCTTTTACTTTTGTTTCTACTTCATCAAGAGAAACAGATATTTTTTCTGAAGTATCTCTTCTTGCAATTACACACTCACCGTTTTCAATATCTTTAGGTCCGATTTCAATTCTTACAGGAACACCTTTCATTTCCCATTGATTGAATTTCCAACCAGGTGAATATGAGTCATTATCATCAAGTGTTACTCTATAATCTTTCAATCTTTCTTTTAATTCGTTTGCTTTATCAAGTACGCCTTCTTTATGTTGTGCAATAGGAATGATAACAACTTGTGTTGGTGCAATTTTTGGTGGAAGTACTAATCCGTAATCATCACCATGAACCATTATTATTCCACCGATTAATCTTGTTGATACTCCCCAAGATGTTGAGTATGCGTATTGTTCTTTTTCTTCTTTATTTAAAAACTTAATCTCGAAAGCTTTAGCAAAGTGATCTCCAAGGTTGTGGCTTGTTCCGCTTTGAAGAGCTTGTCCGTCATGCATTAATGCTTCGATTGTGTATGTAGCATGAGCACCGGCAAATTTTTCTTTTTCAGATTTTTGACCTACAACAACAGGCATTGCAAGGTAATCTTCACAGATTTCTCTGTAAATATCAATCATTTTTAAAGTTTCTTCTTGTGCTTCTTCAAAAGTTGCGTGAACTGTATGACCTTCTTGCCATAAGAATTCGCTTGTTCTAAGGAATGGTCTTGTTGTTTTTTCCCATCTTACAACGTTTGCCCATTGGTTATATAGGAAAGGAAGTTGTCTATAAGATTTTAACCATTTTGCATACATACTACATATAATTGTTTCACTTGTAGGTCTAACGCATAATCTTTCTGCTAATTCGTTTTCTCCTCCGTGTGTTACCCATGCAACTTCAGGTGCGAATCCTTCAACGTGTTCTTTTTCTTTATTTAAAAAGCTTTCCGGGATAAGTAACGGGAAATACATATTTTGATGTCCTGTTTCTTTAAATCTTTTATCAAAAGCTTGTTGAATGTTTTCCCATAGTGCATAACCATAAGGACGAATAACCATAAATCCCTTTACGGGGGCATAGTCTACCATTTCCGTTTTAGTTATTACATCTGTGTACCAACGAGCGAAATCTTCACCCATTGGGGTTATAGCTTCTACTTTCTTTTTCTTACCCATTTTCTTTTTCTCCTACATTTTATAATTTTAATCAATTAAATATTATAGCATAAGTATTTATAAAATGCACCATAATTTACTTTTAAAAACCATGAAATAAACATTATTTCTTCTTTTAATGTTTTATATTTTAAAATTAATGAAGTGCATGTATGATAAGACATTTTACATTTGATATTTTTATATGTTTGATTATATTTGCATATTGGTCTTTACTTATTTATATGTTATTTAACCAAAAAGGAAAAGGAGAGGATTAATAATCCTCTCCTTTTAAAAATTGTTCTTTTGTTAATATTTTATCGTTATCTTTTTCGTTTTTTATATTATGATTTTTGTTATTTTTTATTATGACTTCTCTTACAGTATCGTCATTATTTACAATTACTTTTTTCTTTTCCATTTTTCTGTTCCTCTTTCTTTTTTTATGTCTTTTATTATGTACGTTTGATAAATTCAAATTCTCATCATTTTGAATATTATTCTCATTATTTAATTTTCTTCTTTTCATTTTTTCTACCTTGACTTGTTTTTCTTTACATAAGATTTTAAAAGAGAGAGAACTTTTTCAAATTGTTCCTGCTCTTTCTTTGGTAGTTTTTCCTTGTATTCGAGAATTACTCTTGCTTTTTCTTCGTTGCTTAAATTCGATAAATCTCCGTTTTCTTTTAAAAACTGTCTAAATTTCGGAGCGTATTCTTCTTCAAGTCTTTCTGCCTTTTCCATTACTCCTTTTCTGTTTGCTTCATCTTTTAACTTTTCAAAAGAACTTTCGTTGATATTTAGGCTGTTTGCCATATTTATCATCTTTGAAACATCTTTTTCTTTCAAGTTTTAAACCTCCTTTAATTTTAATTTTGAAATAACTTTAATTATTTCATCACACAATCTTATATAGCCGCGTACTATGAATTAGGAGCTTAAAAAAAGCACCTATTAAAATCTATTACTCGGAGGTAATTTATATGTGTAATTTTTTAGATGATTGTTCTTGTGAATGTTTATTAATGTTTTTCTTACTTTTGGTAGTTTTATTTAATGACTGTGAAATGTTCGGCGACGACCCTTGTTCATTACTATTCTTCTTCTTACTATTAATCGTTTTATTTACTGAATAATCAGCTGATAGATATCTTTATCCTATTAATATAAAGGAGGTACTTTCTTTTGAAAGGTAATTTTTTGGATTGTTTGTGTGAAGATGATAATTTAATAATTTTAATCATTCTTGCAATGCTATTTTTATGCGGTGATAATAATAATGATTGTGGCTGCGGGGGAGGTTTCCTAAGAGGCATATTTGATGGAAACAACATAATTCTTATTATTTTAGTATTATTTTTACTTTTCTGTGATGATGAGTGTTAAAAAAAGGGGCCTTGGCCCCTTTTAAAGGAGATTAAATATGGATAGCCCAAAAAACATATCATTTGGTGAAATTCTGGTTTTAATTTTGCTTTACTCTGCATTTGGGGGTGGAAACAATACATCTTACGTAAAAGCAAAATATGTAATTGAAAATTCCAGGGATAATGACAGTTCTATTCAAGCTACAAATAAATACCATAAAAACAAGCATTTATTTACAGATAATTTTAATATACATAATGTGCGAAAAAAGCTGAAATATGTTGATAATTACTTTTCTCATGCACAAAATATAAAAAATAAAACTTTAAGAATAAAAAAAGAGGGAAAACAAGGAACAAATAAATTTTTAATGGAAAGTTTAAAGCATTCTCTTGGAAGTGATTTTAATAAGATAGAATCAATGATAAATATGCTTCCTTTGCTTAGCAGTATGGGAGAATTAAAAAGTGTTTTTCTTCCTGAAAATATTGATAAAAATGAAAATGAAAAAATTAATGTTTTAGCTGAGCACAATAATAAAGAAAAAGATTTTAAAGGAAATAAAGATTTTGAAAATATTTTGGAGCTTGTTGATTTGCTTTCCTAAAGACATTGCCTGCAATGTCTTTTTTATATTTTACTTTACTATACTTTTCTTTACTTTACTTTGTTGAAAACTGCATGCAAATTTTAACATATTGCATGCAATTTCGGTAAAACTGCATGCAAAAAGGCTAAATTTGAAGTATTTAAAATTATCGGGAAAATGGATAAAAATTATTATATTGTCGTAAAATTGTTATTTTTTTAGATTTGCACCGAATATTCCTCCTACGGCACAAAGAAGGATAAATAAAGGTATTTTTAAAAGAAAATTAAAAAAGTTAAAATTACCTTGATTAAGAAAAATATTTAAAACAAGCATAATAAAAAGGAAAATTATACCGTTTAAAATACCGTATAGATAACCGTTTTTTGATACATTTTTTCCTGCGTAAAGACTTGAAATAAACAGCCCCAAATTAAGTAAAATATAAAGTCCCCCTGATTCCACACTTACGGGGAAATCAAAAAAATACATAAAAAGAGAAAATACAAAAACACTGATAACGCAGAATACACACCCTATCATTACTCCATTTAGAAGTTTTTTTATGTTGTTGTTTTTTGTCATGATTTTTAATCCTTTCGTATATTTTATATTAAATATTTATTATTTTATTTTTTAATTCATTACAATATTTGTTTATTATATGTTAAAATTTATTTATATTTTTTTAGGGGTTTTAGAATTGGAATATAAAATTTTTAAACAAAAAAGTTCAGAAAACATAAATTATGATTTTATAGAAAATTTAAAAGAACAATTTGATATATCTTATTTGAGTGCTCTCTTGCTTAACATGAAGGGGTTTACTACATTTGGAGAAGTTGAAACTTATCTAAATCCTAAAATTGAAGACTTGTATGATCCTTTTATGTTTAAGGATATGAAAGTATTCATGGAAAGATTAAAGAGAGTAATTTTAAATAATGAGAGTGTTGTTATATTTTCAGATTATGACTGTGATGGGGTAACTTCAAGCATAATACTTTATAAAATTTTGACTTTTATGAAAATTAACGTGCAAATAGTTATACCAAATAGGTTTACAAACGGTTATGGATTAAATACCGAAAGTATTGAAAAAATAATTTCAATTAAGCCTGATTTAGTTATTACAACTGATAACGGAATTACGTCTGTTAAAGAAGTTGAAATTTTAAAAAGTGAAGGTATTGATGTTGTTATTACCGACCACCATACTCCACCAAAAGAACTCCCAAAGGCTTATGGAATAATAAACCCTAAAGTTGAATCAGATAATTATCCTTTTAGTGAATTATGTGGGGCAGGGGTTGCTTTTAAAATAGCTCTTGGAATAAAAAAATATTTTGAGCTTGATTATGATATAAGTGAAATTCTTATTTTTGCAATGGTTGGAACAATAGTCGATATAGTTTCTTTAACAAGTGAAAATAGAATAATAGCATCTCTTGGATTAAAAGCACTAAGAAATACTAAAAATAAAGGGCTTGTATCTTTAATAAAAAAAGCTGATTTGAATATAGATAATATAAACTGTGGTAATGTAAGTTTTCAAATAGGTCCGAGAATAAATGCTGCCGGCAGACTTATTGATGCAAATCTTGCTTGCAAGCTTTTCTTAACGGATGATGACAACGAAGTAGATATACTATCTTCTAAATTATGTGAATTAAATAATGAACGAAAAGATATCGAAGAGGAAATATTTGCTAAAAGTGAAGAGTACATAGAAAAAAACGACCTTTTAAATAATTCCCTTATTTTATTTATTTTAGGTGAAGATTTCAATGAAGGGGTTATGGGTGTTGCTGCAAGTAAAATACAGGAAAAATATAACCGTCCTGTTGTGATTATGACAAAATCAGAAGAGGGAGTTATTAAAGCTTCATGTAGAAGTATAACAGGTTTTAATATATTTGATTGTTTGAATGAAAGCAGGGATTTATTTATAAAATTTGGCGGTCATTCTGCTGCTGCTGGATTTAGCATAAAAGATGAAAATCTTGAAATACTTATAAAAAAATCTAACAATTATGCAAAAGAAAAGAAAATAGAAAATCTATTTTATAAAAGAGTATATTATGATACAACGGCAATACCATCTAATTTGAATATTCCATCAGCTATGGAGCTTGAAAGGTTTGCTCCTTTTGGAATCGGTAACTCAAGAAGTGTGCTTTGCCTTAGAAATGTAGTAATTAATCATGCAAGGGCAATAGGTAAAAATTTTGACCACTTAAAATTAAGTATTTTATATAACGGGAATTATTATGATGCCATAGGTTTTTCTATGGGACACTATGTAAACGAGTATGATTTTACAAAGACCTTTGATATTGTGTTTAATTTATCTATAAATTCATATAAGGGAATAGAAAAACTTCAGTTTGAGCTTAAAGATATTGATTATCACGATATTAATTTAAGGGATTTTGACAAAGCTAATTATTATTACTTTATAAATAATCTTAAATTAAAAGAATATTTTTATCCATGTGAAAATGCTTTAGAGTATCCTTTTGAAACAGCTATCGAAGAATATAAAGATAAAGTGTTTGTAGTATATTCTAAAGATACATTTATCAGACTTAATAAATTTTTAAAGTATAAAAAATATGATTATAATATTTCTTATAATAAATTAAATAAGATAGAGGGAAAGATTAATATTTTGGTTTTACCTATAGAAAATATAGGTGAAGATGTTAT
>NZ_SPHL01000058.1 GCF_005844425.1 Anaerofustis stercorihominis
AATATCATCTTTATTATTACAAAAAGGCTCTATTTCTTTTCCATATCCTGTAATTGTATATTGTATATAATAATCATATTTTTTTAATTCATTTATTTTATTTAACATTTTTATAGGATATTTAGACCAAAAAACAATAAAATCTAAATTACTATCATTAAACTCAATAAGACTTACATGTTTTTTATTTATAGGGTTTCTAACATAAACATATCCATCTTTTAACCTATTTAAAAACCAATCAAAGTAATAACAAGGTATATCTGTTCTCCTGCTTACACTAAGTATCATATTCTAGCCTCTTTAACTTTTTATTCATTATTTAAAATATAACAAATATTTTGTTTTTTTACCAAATTTTTATTAATATTGTATTATTTTAAATTTTTTTATATAATAGATGTAAATTGTAAATTAATTAAATAAATTAATTAAAAATTTAATATATAAGTGAGGTACAAAAATGGACTACAAAATAAAAGGTTACAAACCTGAAAAACTTTTTAATTTTTTTGAAGAAATAAGCGCAAATCCTCGTGGTTCAAGCAATGAAAAAGGTATAAGTGACTATCTTGTTGAATTTGCAAAAGAAAGAAATTTATGGGTTTACCAAGATGAATTGTTTAATGTAATTATAAAAAAACCTGCAAGTAAGGATGCAAAAAATAAAGCTCCAATAATGCTTCAAGGTCATACTGACATGGTTTGCGAAAAAATTTCAAGTTCAAATCATGATTTCACAAAAGACGGTATTGATATTATTGTTAAAGATGGAATAATTACTGCAAACGGAACTACTCTTGGAGGAGATAACGGAGCTGCCGTTGCTTTAATGCTTGCAATTTTAGATGATGAAACTCTTTCTCATCCTGATCTTGAATGTGTATTTACAACACAAGAAGAAACAGGTCTTGGCGGAGCTGATCATTTAGACAAATCTCAAATCAATGCAAAAACAATGATTAATCTTGACTCTGAAGAAGAAGGTATCGCAACTGTAAGCTGTGCAGGCGGAATGAGATTTACTTTAAGTAAAGATATTGTTAAAGAAAATAAAAGCGGTACAATTTTAACAGTAAGCGTAGACGGTCTTTTAGGCGGACATTCAGGTATGGATATTAATAAAGAACGTCAAAATGCAAATATATTGTTAGCAAGATTAATAAATAGAGTTATTAGTAATACTGATACATATGTTGCTTCATTTAACGGCGGTAGTAAAGACAATGCAATCCCAAGAAGCAGCGAAGCTAAATTATTAATAGAAAATAAAGAAGAAGTAAATAAAGTTGAAGAAATAGTTAATAAATTATCAAAAGAATTTTCTGAAGAACTTGTACCTTTTGAACCTGATTTTGTTGTTAATGTTACAAAAGAAGAAGGAGAAACTAACGTATTAAGTAAAGAAGATGCAACAAATCTTGTAAGTGCTGTATACTTAGCGCCAAACGGAGTATTAAAAAGAAATCTTAAACAGGACGGATTTGTAGTAACATCTCTAAACCTTGGTGTAGTAAGCACAAACGATAATGTTGCAAAAATTGTTTTTGCTCCAAGAAGTTCAGTTGCTTCATTACAAGACGATACAACTGACAGACTTTACTTATTAGCAAGAACATTTGGTTTTAATTGTGATATCGCAGGTGCTTATCCTGGCTGGAGTTTTAAAGAAGAATCTCCAATTAGAGATACTTTTATAAAAAGTTACAAAGAATTATTCGGTGGAGATTTAAAAATCGAAGCTATCCATGCAGGATTAGAATGTGGTTTATTCTCTGAATCAATTGAAGGTCTTGATGCAATTGCAGTTGGACCTACAATCAGAGGCGTTCATACACCTGATGAAGAAATTCCTCTTGATTCATTTGAAAGATTTTATGAATTATTATGCGATGTTCTAAAAAAAGAAGCAAATGCTTAAAAAATTAATTTAATATTAAATATTATCATCAAAGCTATTCTTAAATTTAAGAATAGCTTTACGCATTTTTAATAAAGAATTGTAAAAATTTATCATTTTTAATTGTAAATTAATAATATATTTACTTTTATGTAAATTTATTATATAATTCAGTTTGATTGTCTATAATAAAATTAAAAGAAAGGGGTTAAATTATGTCTGACAAACATAACGATTTTAAACCGTATATACCAGCAGATAAAGTTGCACCTGAATTTACAGTTACATCAATTCTTATTGGTATTATCTTAGCAATAGTATTCGGTGCTGCAAATGCTTATCTTGGTCTTAGAGTTGGTATGACAATCTCTGCATCAATCCCAGCGGCAGTTATTTCTATGGGTATTATCAGAGTTATCTTACGCCGTGATTCAATTCTTGAAAACAACTTGGTTCAAACAATTGGTTCAGCCGGTGAATCTGTTGCCGCAGGAGCTATCTTTACATTACCTGCCTTATTCTTATGGGCAAACGAAGGTATTATTTCAGCTCCAAGCATAATAACAATTTTCCTTATAGCACTTGTTGGTGGTATCCTTGGGGTAATTTTCATGGTTCCACTTCGTCAAGCTTTAATTGTTGAAGAACACGGAGTATTACCTTTCCCAGAAGGAACAGCTTGTGCTGAAGTTTTACTTGCGGGAGAAGAAGGAGGAAGCAAAGCAAGCACTGTATTTACAGGTCTTGGTATTGCTGCTTTATATAAATTCATTGCTGATGGAATGAAAGTTTTCCCAAGTGAAATCGGATATGATATTAAAGGTTACGCAGGTTCGGCAATTGGTATCCAAGTACTTCCTGCATTAGTAGGTGTTGGATATATCTGTGGTCCAAAAATTTCAAGCTACATGCTTGCCGGTGGTACATTATCATGGTTTGTAATCATGCCTATAATTGCTCTATTCGGTGCTGATGCAACAATCTTCCCTGGAGATGTTGTTATTTCATCTTTAGCACCAAGTGACTTATGGGGTACATATGTAAAATACATCGGTGCCGGTGCGGTTGCTACAGGTGGTATTATAAGCTTAATCAAAAGTTTACCTTTAATTGTTAAAACATTCTCTCAAGCTATGAAGAGTATGGGTAAAAAAGCTACAAGCCAAAATACACTTCGTACAGAAATCGACATACCAATGCCAATATTATTAATATTATTATTAATTATTGCTGTTGCTATTTGGTTACTTCCGATGTTCCCAGTTAACTTCCTTGGAGCATTAATTATCGTAATCTTCGGTTTCTTCTTTGCAACTGTTTCATCAAGAATGGTTGGACTTATCGGTTCATCAAACAACCCAGTTTCTGGTATGGCTATTGCAACATTAATTATTGCAACTATTCTTCTTAAAGCTACAGGAACAACAGGTGTTGATGGTATGGTTGGTTCTATTGCTATCGGTGCTATTATCTGTGTTATCGCAGCTATCGCCGGAGACTGTTCTCAAGACTTAAAAACAGGTTTCATTCTTGGTGCTACTCCTAAGAAACAACAAATCGGTGAAATCATCGGTGTTATCGCTTCAGCTGCTGCAATCGGTTATGTATTATACCTATTAAATGCAGCATGGGGTTACGGTTCTGCTGAAATCCCTGCACCACAAGCTACCATGATGCAAATGATAGTTGAAGGTATTATGAATGCACAATTACCTTGGGCTTTAATCTTTGCAGGTGCCGGTGTTGCAATCGTAATTGAAATTTTAGGTGTACCTGTTTTACCTGTTGCAGTTGGTATGTACTTACCATTCAGCTTAAGCGCTGGTATCATGGCAGGTGGTCTTGTTCGTTTAGCTATGGATAAAAGAAAAGTAAGCGAAGAAGAAAAGAAAGAATCTGTTGAACGTGGTACATTATATACATCTGGTTTAATCGCCGGTGAAGGTTTAATGGGTGTTGTTCTTGCTGTTCTTGCTGTAGTAAACAAAGCAGAAGCAATCGATGTTTCAAAAGCATTTAACATCGGTCAAATAGGAAGTTTAGTAGTATTTGCACTATTAATTGTTACCCTTGTAATGGTTTGTTTAAAAAAGAAAGAAAAAAAAGAACAAAAATAAATGATTAAATAATAAAAAGATGTAACTTTTCAAATAAGTTACATCTTTTTATAAAAATGAAAGGAACTCCATAAATGAGTAAATCTAATAAAAAAAATAATAATTATCTTGAATTTATTCCAATCAAAAATCCTCAAATGGAATATGAAACAGATGAAAATGGTATTGTAATTATAAAAAAAGACTGGGTTGGTTTTTATAATAAAATTGCACAAAAATTTTTTCATAAACCTAAAACCAGCAACATCTCTTTAGATGAATACGGAAGTTTTATTTGGTTTAATATAGATGGTGAAAGTACAGTTTATCAAATTTCACAAAAATTAGATGCTCATTATCCAAAAATGGAAAAAAGCTTATCTAGATTAATTAAATTTTTGGAAATCCTTCAAAATCATAATTTTATAACTTGGAAGGAGATTGATTAATGTCAATACTACATTATCTACCATATTTATTATTATTTATGGTTGCAACAATGCTAATTTACGGATGGGGACTATGGCGTGCATCTCGACAACAAAGAGATTTAATGAATATGTTATATTCAAAAGCCGTTTCAAAAATAAAAAAGGCAATCAAACAAAAAGGTCCTTTATCAAAAAAAGAAATACAAGAAGTAGTAAAAAATATTCAGGTAAGCCAGCCTTTCTCTAAAAACCGTTTGGGCGTAACGGATAAAGTAAGTTTTACAACTTCTATTCTCTCTTTTATGATTGAAAATGATATGTTAATAAAAGAGAAAGAGAATGGAAGATTCGTTTATAAACTAAAATAAAAAGATATCTCAAGATATCTTTTTTTTATAAAGTTTAAATATTTAAAATACATAAAAATTTTAATTATTCACTTTTAAAATTCATATTTATATAATTTTAGCATAAATTAATTATATAAACTTTAGGAGTGAAAAATGAAAATTAATTATAAAAAACTTCTTTTATCAATTTTAATACCTCTTCTTGTAGGAGGGGTGTCGGCACTATTTACAAAAAATAGTATGGATATATATAAAAATCTAAATCAACCTGTATTATCTCCCCCAGGGTTTATTTTTCCTATTGTTTGGACGATATTATATATTTTAATGGGAATCAGTGCATACTTTATATCATTTTTTGATGGAGAAGAAGAAGAAAATGCTCAAAAAATATATATTATTCAACTAATTTTAAATTTTATATGGAGCATAATATTCTTCAATTATAATAATTTTATACTTTCATTTATTATTTTAATAATACTATGGCTTTTTATCTTAAAAATGATTATATCTTTTTATAAAATTAATCCTATTGCAGGTTATTTGCAAATCCCATATCTTTTATGGGTTACTTTTGCAGGATACTTAAATTTCATGATTATTCTTTTAAATTAAAAAAAGCTTCAATTAAGAAGCTTTTTTACCTTAAAGGAAGTTTAACTATACTATATTTCCCTCTAAAATTCTCATCTCCATAAAAAATTTTTTTCTCTTTTAATTTATATAGTAAATAATCCATAGTTTTTGGAGATAATTTTTCAATAGCTGGATAATCAGGGAACCTATTTATTTCCGGAAATTTTATTCCATTTTCCGTTATTGCAAGGTCAAATCCAAAATATTCAAGCTCGGGAATATTTCTTGCAACATCCAAAACTGTCTGTTTTATCTTTTCCCAGTTTGGCAAATAACCTTCTATTTTTACATTAGTATCAGGATGATATAAACATGGTTTAATTTCATTATCTTCAATTATTTTTGCATCGTAAAATTTTCCTGTTTCAATATCAATTTTTGCAAACATCCCCCCTGCTCCCATATTATCTACGGCACCGGTTCTTTTAGATCCAAATCTCATATAAGCATTCCCAATTTGAGGATTTTTACCATCTTTTTTAAATACAATCATTCGTATTGTATTAACAGCACCTGAATATATATTTTTAATTACAGGATGCATGTTTATATATTCAGTTATTAAGTATTGATTATTAACATCTTTTAAAATATTAAGAACATCTTCTTTTTTTGCTTGTTCATGATTAAGATAGTATTTACCGTCTAAATATTCAAATTTATAAAATCCGTCACCATGAGAACCTTCATCGGGTTTTAAAGCAAGTGATTTTTTTTCTTTTACAAGTTTAAAAATATCTTCAAAAGTATTTGTATACCCTTCAGGACAATCCATCATAGAAATAACTTTATTATTTCCATTTTTTAGAATTATATGGTAATAGTATTCAGGAAAACAATTATTATAATCAGAACAAATATACTTTACGGTTATTTTATCTTCCATCCATTTTCTGTATTCATTATTTATATGTCTTAACCATCTATACTCAAAATCAGAAATATAATTATTATAATTCTCATCATTTATTCCATATTGATGTAATCTGTAAGATATAAAACCATGTTTTTTTGCCCATATTTTTTCTTTAAATGTAGTATCCTTATTTGTAATAAAGTCTTTTAACTGCTCTTTGGGAAATTTTATTGAAAGATAAGGAAGTAAACCTTTCGGGAAAAATAGTTTTGCATATGTGGCTCTTACTTTAAGTTTTACTTTCTTCATTCCCCTTTTTGTTTTTACCGATAAGCCTTTATATGCTTTTCTTTTTTGCTCAACTTTATATTTTAAATATTTTGATGTTTCAATACTAAAAGGAACAGATTTAGGATATTCCGGATGACCATCCCAACTTATAATTTTAAACCCATCATCTGTTATCATTATTTTCAAACCAAAAAACTCAAGTTCAGGAGCAAAATATCCTATATTTTTTACGGTTTCTTTAATCTCATTCCAAAAAGGAATTTTACTTGGAATAGCATAATCATTATTTGGATTTTTTGTTTTCTTTATTCTATTTCCTCTATTTATGCTTACACTATCTGAAATTTTACCATTTATAGTATCTATATAAGCATATACAGTACTTTCAAACCATTCTTCTTTTTCAATTTCTTTTAATTCTTCATCATTATTATCTTCTTCGTATAATTTAAATAAAATATCATCATTATTTTCATCATCATTCAAATCAATTTCCTCTTTAAACGATGTATTTTTTTTAATATCAATGTTGTTATTTAAGAATTTATTTTTTTCAAATGATATATATGCATCTCCGATTTTAGGATTATCACCTTTAGAGTTAAATACTATTAAATTTATTAAGCCTCCTTCAAA
>NZ_SPHL01000059.1 GCF_005844425.1 Anaerofustis stercorihominis
GAAGCAGAATTTTTCCAGATGATATAAATATAGTTATACCTTATAAAGAAGGTTATGTTGAAAAAATTTGGGCAAGATCTTTTGATTATATAAAAAAAGAAAATATTTATATTTTATCTTTATTGAAAGATTCTGTTTATGATGAGAATTTAAAGAAAGATTCTCTTGTTGCTTGTAAATATTTTAATAACGGAAAAAGTGAAGTTTTGATTTTCTTGGGAGTTACAGAAATTTTGTAAAATCATGTATAATATTGTTATTGTCATATATTAAATAATATGTTATTGTAATAAATAGTGAAAATTTGAAAAGTTATGTTTAGGAGTAATTGTTATGAAAATGTGGTCAGGAAGATTTGCTGAGCAAAATGCAAAAGAAGTTGATATTTTTAATAACTCTCTTCATTTTGATAAAGTGTTATATAAATATGATATTAAAGGAAGTATAGCTCATGTAAAAATGCTTAGCAAACAAGGTATAATTACAAAAGAAGATGAAATTAAGCTTGTTGAAGCTTTAGAAAATTTAATGAAAGACATAGACGAGGGAAAAGTTACTTTTAATGAAGAATATGAAGATATTCACATGGCTGTTGAAAGTATCTTAACTGACAGAATAGGGGATAGTGCAAAGAGAATTCACACTTGCAGAAGTCGTAACGATCAAGTGGCTCTTGATATGAAGATGTATGTTAAAGCTGAAATAATGGAAGTTATGGGGCTTGTGAAAAATCTTATTTTTACATTACTTGAAATTGCAAAAGATAATACAAAAACAATAATGCCCGGATATACACATATGCAAAGAGCTCAAACAGTTACATTTGCGCATCATCTTTGTGCTTATGTAGAAATGTTTAGAAGAGATATGGATAGACTTAAAGATGCATACAAAAGAACAAACGTTATGCCTCTTGGGGCAGGTGCACTTGCTTGTTCTACATTTGATATCGATAGGGATTATGTTGCAAGTTTACTTGATTTTGACAGCATTACTTTAAATTCTCTTGATACTGTATCTGACAGAGATTATGTAATTGAGCTTTTAGATGATTTGGCTATAATAATGATGCATTTATCTCGTTTTAACGAAGAGATTATTTACTGGGCTAGTGATGAGTTTAAATTTATTACTGTTTCAGATAAATATTCTACAGGTTCATCAATGATGCCTCAAAAGAAAAACCCTGATGTTGCAGAGCTTATAAGAGGTAAAACAGGCAGGGTTTATGGTAATTTAATGGCGATGTTAACAGTTATGAAAGGTCTTCCTCTTGCTTATAACAAAGATATGCAAGAAGATAAAGAATCAACTTTTGACAGTGTAGATACAGTAAAACAATGTTTAAGCATATTTACTGGAATGATTGATACAATAACCGTAAATAAAGATGTATTAAAAGATGCTTGTGTAAACAGCTTTATGAATGCAACAGATGTTGCGGAATATTTAGTTAAAAAAGGATGTCCATTTAGAGATGCGCATTTTGTGGTTGGTAATTTAGTTGGAAAATGTGTAAGAGAAAATAAATTCCTTCAAGATTTAACCTTAGATGAATTTAGAGAACAAAATGAGCTTTTTGAAGATGATATTTACGAAGTACTTCATGTTACAACGGGAATAAACAAAAAGAATATGACAGCATCTCCGAAAGAAGATATAGTTAAAAAATACATAGAAAAAATACTTGATGAAATAAAATAAAAGACAACGTGATGTTGTCTTTTTTATTTCTAATATTATGGAAAAGTTTTTTATTTTGATTTATAATTATATAAAATTATATAATATTTGTATTTGAGGTAATAAAATGATTTGCCCAAAATGTGGTTATGATAATAACAGGAGAAATGATTGTTGCAGTGAGTGTGGATTTTCTTTAAAAGAAAGAAAGGTAATAAATAAAAACGACAATAATATTACATATGCAGAATTATTAACTAAACGGTATATCAGATATAAGACAATTCAAAATATTTCAGGTATGGTATTTTTAATTTCATTTATGACTATGTTTTTTGCTATTGATTCTGATTATGATATTATAGAGTTTATAGGAACTATAGGTATGTTATTGATATTACCGTCTTTGTTTTTATATATTATTTTTGGAATAGTAAGATATATACAAAAGAGGAAAATTACAAAAGAACTTGACAATTAAAAAAAGATTATTATATAAAATTTTTTATATGGAGAATAAGTTATGAAAATATTGGTTGCAATGGATTCCTTTAAGGAAAGTCTATCTTCTCTTGAAGCAGGGAATGCCGTAAAAGAGGGGATACTTAGTGTTGATGAAAATATAGATGTTGTTGTTAAGTCTTTTGCTGACGGAGGCGAAGGCAGTATAGAGTCTGTTATGGAGGATATTAACGGAGAAAGGATTGATTTAAAAGTCCATAATCCTTTGGGAGAAATAATTGATAGTTATTATGAGATTATGGATGATACTGCTTTTATTGAAATGGCAAAATGTTCTGGACTTGATTTGATACCTGAAAGCGAAAGAGACCCTATGATTACTTCGTCTTTCGGGGTTGGGGAAATGATTAGAGATGCTATTCGCAGAGGTATTAGAAATTTTGTAGTATTTATTGGTGGAAGTGCTACAAATGACGGCGGATGTGGCATGTTAAAAGCCTTAGGATATAGATTTTATGATGAATTTAATAATTTAATTCCTGCCGGTGGTGGTAAACTAAATAGACTTCATTATATTGATGAAAGCAGAGCTATGGAAGAAATAAAAGAATGTAAATTCGTTGTGGCTTCTGATGTTAAAAATCCACTTTGTGGAGAAGAGGGTGCAAGTATGGTTTATTCTATTCAAAAAGGTGCTGATGAAAAAATGGCATTTGATTTAGATTACAGCCTTAAAAGACTTGCAAAGGAAACATATGATAAATGGGGAATAGATTACAGCAATAAAGAAGGTGCCGGTGCTGCCGGAGGAATCGGGTTTGCTTTTATGGCATTTCTTGGGGGTAAAATTATTTCCGGAGTAGATGCTGTTTTAGATTATTCAAAGATAAAAGAAGAGATAAAAGATTGTGATTATGTTATAACAGGGGAAGGTAAATTTGATAGACAATCTTTTATGGGTAAAGCTGCGGTTAGTCTTTGTATAATGGCAAAGGAATATAATGTGAAAACAATACTGCTTGCAGGTAGTGTCGAAAGTGAAGATAAGCTTGACAGTGAGTTTATTGATGGATATTTTTCAATAATTCATAAACCTATGGAACTGGAAGAACTAACTAAAAAAGATACTGCGTATAAAAATTTAAAAAATACAGCAAGACAAATTTTTAAAGTGATAGTTTAAAGCAGGTTTTAGCCTGCTTTTTTTTTGTATAAAAAAAACTCTGAAAAATCAGAGTTTAAATTTCATAAAAATGGAGCTGATGATAGGACTTGAACCTACAACCTGCTGATTACAAATCAGCTGCTCTACCGATTGAGCCACATCAGCACCGCTCATATAATATACTAAATTATTTATGTTTTGTCAACTATTTTATTCTTAAACTTCAATATATTTTTATAATTAATTAAAAATTTTTAGATACAATTATTAATATTATTTTACTATATGTAAGTTTTTTAATATTTATTTTTAAAATACTATTAAAGTTATTAATTGGTATTAAATATTTGCAATAGAGATAAAAAGATAACAATTATTATATAAAAAGTAAATAAAAAAACTCTGAATACTCAGAGTTAAAAGGCATAAAAATGGAGCTGATGATAGGACTTGAACCTACAACCTGCTGATTACAAATCAGCTGCTCTACCGATTGAGCCACATCAGCACCGCCTATATAATATACTAAATTATTTTGCTTTTGTCAACTGTTTTTTTTATTTTATTTATTTTTATGTTTTATTTTAAATATAGTTTAAAAATCTTGTAAAAAGTTGGGACAAAATTTTTGGGAAAACATGGTATAATGATATCGTAAAAAATTATAAATAGCAGCTGTTATATATTAATCATTCAAATAAAAGAGTCAAAGTTAATTTGCTTTGGCTCTTTTTTGTTGGGAAGGAGAAGGGATGAAAAATAAAACTTTACTAGTTAATAAAAAGCGCATTGATGTAAGCGACGAAGTTTATAAAGCTTACTACAAAGAAAGAGAACATGAACGATATCTTTATAAAAAAGCGAAAGACAAAGAGTATTCATATGAAAATATGAAGGAAAATGGGATACAGTTTGAATATAATCAGGGTATGTATATTCAGTGTGAAGACGAAATAATAAAAAAATTAGAAATAGAAAAATTGAATTTAATACTTAAAGATTTAAGCAAAGATGAAAGAAGACTTGTTTATCTGTATTATTTTGAAAATAAGACAGAAAAGGAAATAAGTCTTCTTTTTAATTTGTCTCAAAAGGCAATAAATAAACGAAAAAATAATATTATAAAAAAACTTAGAAATTTTTATCAAACAAGGTACTTAAATATATAAAAATTTCCTTAAAGATATGAAAGAGAAATATTTGACAATTAAATAATCGTATATTTCAAAGTAGATTTTATATGTTGCAAATTTTTAAATTAAACGATTGCTTGTATTGTCAGAAAAGGAGGATAGTTATGGTTGAGATTAAATGTATTTCAGGCGATCCATTTTATATGGAGTCAAAGCTTGAAGAGGCTATGAATGAAGGGTTTGAAATAATAGATATTACAACAAATTTGTATCATAGCAGTGGCGGAGAAAGAAAAGAGACTACGGCTTATCTAAAAAAAGTAATTAATTAGTTTAAAAGTATGAATAAATAAAAAATAAAGGCAGTTATATATAGAAATAGTTTTTAATGTTATTTATTTCATACTTTTTATATAAAACTTTTTCTTAGATATTTTAAGGAAATGAATTACGCTGAATGTCAGCGAAAACAACAGAAAGGAGATGATTTGTTTATGTTTGAAGAAACGATTGTGACAGTAAAAGAAAATCCTATTCAAAGAAAAGTTCTTATGATTCCAAAATTCAGGTTTGATGAAGTAAATGAAAAATATAAGCAAAATAAAAAAGATATTTTACTTTTGAAAGAAGAATTAAAGAAAAAAGAGAATGAGAAAAATCTTTTACTAAATGATATAAAAAATATTAAACAATCCTATGAAAAAGCTCTGATTAACTTACAGGTAAAGGAGACATTTGTGGAAGGTGGAATATTAAAAAAACAATATGAAACAATAATTCCAAAAATGACCTGCAAAGAAAATGAAAAGCCAGATTTGGCAAAAGCAATAGTTGACTTAATAAAACAAACAAAAGAAAAAGAAAAGGAGATTTAAAAAATGGCAATTAGTACACAAGGAACAAAATTAAATATTACAGGAACAAAAGGAGAAGAACCTATCAATATTGATGTAGCGATTAAATCATTCCCTGATTTAGGAGCTGCACCGGCAGCAATTGAAGTAACTTGCTTATCAGATGATTCACAAAAATTCATCCCTGGTATTAAAGGTATGGCTGCTATGGAATTTGTTGCAAATTATGATGCAAATGTTTTTGAACAATTAGTTGGCGCAGAAGGTGAAGAATTAACATATAAAATTAACTTTGGTGAAACAGAATATTCTTTCACAGGTAAACATAACGCATTAATCGTAGGTGCTGGTTTAAATGTTGCAGTAGATATGAAAGTTGTTGTTTTACCAAGTTCAAAAATTTCAAAAAGCATTGCGTAGATAATAAATATAGAGGAGGAAACTCCTCTATAAAAAAGTATTTTATAAAATATTTTGAAAGGAAAAAACAAAATGATTATTAACAATAAAACATATACAATACCTGATTTGAATTTTAATGCAATTTGTAAATTGGAAGATATGGGGATTGCTTTAACTAATATGGATAAAATGATTTTATCTACTGTAAGAGGTTTTTTAGCACTATGTATGAATGGTGATTTTGAAAAAGCGGGAAGCGAATTGGAAGCACATCTTGAAAATGGAGGTTCTCTTGATGAAATACTACAAGAGATTAATAATGCAGTAGAACAAAGCGGTTTTTTTCAAGCTCTCAACAAGACAGCGAAGAAGGAAGCTTAACAGGTATAAAAAGAAAAGAAGAAAAATCTAATATAAAATCTTTAAAGGATTATATTGAGGAAGAATATCTCGTTAATGCACTTGCCATTGGAATTGATTATAATTTATTTTGGAAGCTTACTCCTAAGGAAGTTACATTTTTTGTTAAAGCATATGAAATAAAGAAAAAAAATGAAATTGAAAAAATCAATTTTAGTTCATGGATAAATGGTATTTATATATCTCATGCTATTGCAAGTGTTTTAGGAGATAATAATAAATATCCAGGTAAGCCTTTTGAGATATTTAATGAAAACAAAGAAGAAGAAATTAAAAATAATGAAGAGATTTTCAGTGCTTATGTTACTATGTTTAATAATGAATTTGAAAAGAAAGCTAAATAATATAGCTTTCTTTTTTAGTTATTATATCTTTTGATGTATTTTATTTGATTTTTGTTTAGCTTAATATTTAGGTATTCAAAAATAGAGGCATAATCTAATAGTTTGATATTTGTATTTATAT
>NZ_SPHL01000005.1 GCF_005844425.1 Anaerofustis stercorihominis
AATAGAATCTGCTACACTTGAAGATTTAGAACAACCTGAATATAGAAAATTTTAAAAGAAGAGTATTTTATACTCTTCTTTTTTACTCCAAATTCAATTTCCTTTCAAAGAAAAATTTAACAATAAAGAAATATATAATATTTAAAATTAACAAGAAAGCAATTAATCCTACAAATACCAAATGAGCCATAGCTATTGGAGATAATGTATTATTTAAAAAGTTATACAATGGACTTACAAATATTACTCCTAAAATAATTGTTAGAATTGTAGTTAATACAGATATTGCAATGTAAGACACAAACGATAATAAAATTTTATTTTTATTAAAACTGAAACCAACAGCCATAGCAGAATAAACAGCCAAGATTTTATTTGAGCATCCTAAAATAATAATAAGCAATAAATAAAACATTACTAACAATACTTTTGCTATATCACCTCCGTAAATCGTAAAGGCTCGTTTTATATTAATTACATCATTTATATCCAAACTTGCAAAATCAAAAATACTTGAAAACATGACTAAACAAAGTACCGAAATAATTATTGCTAATCCCGTTAAAATTACCCATAAAGTACCAACAATGACTTTGCTTAAAATCTCTTTTCCAATATTGATTGGAAGAGTATGAGTAAGATAACCTTCATTAGATAAATCTGCCTTATAAAATCTAATTATACTTAAAACTGCTGCCAAGATTAATATTGCCATAATTCCTAACATATATACTGAACCGCTTACTGCCGAAAAGATATTATATATAATACTATCATGAAGTATATTATTAGTAGATATTCCAACTAAAACACCATTAAGTACAGATACACATATTAAAGCAATTATAGCCGGTATCATAATTCTTTTAGTTGCTTTAATTTCGTACTTTATTAATTTACTTAACATCTGAATTCCTCCCTAAACAATTTATCAATAGACATACCTTTTTCTTCTCTTATTTCATCAGCATCCCCGTTTAATACAATGCTACCGTTTTTTATAAATATTACTTGATCTAAAACTTTTTCAATATCAGAAATTAAATGAGTAGATATAATCACAGTTGAATCGTCAGAATAATTATTTATTATGGTTTTAAGAATATAATCTCTGCTTGCAGGATCAACACCCCCTATAGGTTCATCCAAAAGATATAATTTTGCCTTTCTGCTCATTACTAAAATAAGCTGAACTTTTTCTTTTGTTCCTTTAGACATATTCTTAAGTTTATCATTTGGAGAAATATTTAAGCTTTCTAACATTTGATATGCCTTTTTACTATCAAAATCTTCATAAAAATCACTAAAGAAATTGATAAGTTCTTTTGCATCCATCCACTCATTCAAATAACTTTTATCAGGTAAATATGAAACTATTTTTTTGTTTCTATTCCCGGAGCTAAACCGTCAATATAAAGTTCTCCGCCAGATGGAACAAGAAGTTTATTCAAAAGTTTAATAAGAGTTGTTTTACCGCTTCCGTTAGGTCCTAACAATCCAACGATTTTTCCACTTTCAATGTTTAAATTTACATTATTAAGAGCAAACTTTCCGTCAAATTCTTTAAACAAGTTTTTTATTTCAATTAAGTTATTCATTTTCTTCCCCCTTCATTGATTCTTCCATAATTAAAGTTATTTCTTTTTCATCAAATCCAATTTCTTTCATCTTAATTAAAAAATCATCAACATATTCTTCAGCCAGCAATACTCTCCTCCTTTGAATAATCTCTTCGTCATCCGTTACAAATCTTCCGCTTGTTCTTGAAGAAAAAACTATATTATTTTTTTCAAGTTCACTAAAGGCCTTTTGCATTGTATTTGGATTAACATCAGCAACAGAGGCAAATTCACGAACCGAAGGAAGCTTATCCCCTACTTTATATTTTCCTTTTAATATATCTCTTTCAATAAATGAGGCTATTTGTAAATATATTGGTCTATCATTTTCAAATTCCCATCCCATATTAATCCTGCCTTTCTTTTAATTTGTATTATTGTATTAATCAACTAATACAATAATACAATCATAACTTGCATTTGTCAATATAACTTTAAAATTTTAATTATTTTTTAATTTAAAACAAATATATAATTTTAAAAGTTTAAAAATGAATGTATTTATGATAGAATAATTAGCAATGGAAAAGAGGTTTAAATTATGAGAAATAAAAAAACATTAATACTTATTCTATTATTAACATTTTTTATAATACCAACATTTAATTATATAAATGCAGATATAGAAACAGAAACGGAAATAACTCAAAATCTTGCTAACACAATTCAAGGTAATCAAAATGGCTTTACTTATATGATAAAAGATTCAAAAGCTTATATTATTTCTTATACTACAAAGGAAGAAGAAATAAAAAATCTTACAATACCTGAAAAAATTAATAACTATCCTGTTATAGAAATCAGAGATAATGCATTTAAAAATACTTCAATAATCAATCTTACAATTCCAAGCAGCGTAGAAACTATAGGTGATTATGCTTTCTATAATTGTAATAAATTGGAATCTGTAACAATAAACGGATGCAAAAATATAAATGAATATGCCTTTGCAAACTGTATAAGTTTAAAAGATATTACTTTAGAAGAAGGAATTGAAAATATTGCAGAAAATGCATTTTTAAATTGTGGTATGAAAGAAGTATCTATTCCTGCATCAGTAAAAAAAATAGGCTCTAATGCTTTTACAAATTGTACTAATTTAAAAAGCTTTACAGTAGCAAAAGAAAATAAAAAATTTACGGCAGAAAATGGTGTATTATATTCAAAAAACATGAAAACTTTAATATCTTACCCAATAAGCAAAGAAGATGAAGGTTTCACAGTAAATGAAAAAACGACATCAATAAAAGAAAGTGCATTTTATTCTAATAAATATTTAAAAAACATCACACTTCCAAATAAACTTAAATCAATAGGTAAATATGCATTTTACAACACCAGAAGCCTAACAAACATAGAAATACCGGAAAATGTAGAAGAAATAAAAGAAGAAACATTTTTAGGAAGTGTAAGTTTAACAAGTGTAACATTTAAAGATGGGGTTATAACCATAGGCAGCAATGCTTTTAGAGAATGCGAAAATCTTACAACGGTTAAATTCCCTAACACACTCCAAAAATTAGAAGGCGGTGCATTTAAAAATTGTTCAAAACTAAATAACATTTCTTTCCCTGATTCTCTTCATACAATAGGTAAAGAAGTATTCAGAGGATGTTCAAGTTTAACAAAAGTAAGTCTTCCAATTTACGTAAACTATTTAAGAGATTATGTATTTGCTGATTGCTCTAATTTACAAGAAGTAACTTTAAATGAGGGAGTAACAAACATTAATCAAAAAGCTTTCAGCAACTGCCCAAAACTTACCAAAATAGAAGCAACATATAGTCTTTCAACAATAGATTCTACAGCATTTGATGGAAGTAAAAACATAAAAATATATGCACCTTATGGTTCTTATGCATTAACATTTGCAGAAGAAAATAAAATAAATAATGAATCAATATAGAAAAAGAAGAGATAAAACTCTTCTTTTTTTGTAATGATTTTGTAATGAAGTTTGTTAAAAATAATAATTATGTTTATTTACTTATCTATGTAATTATGTTATAGTATTTTATAATAAAACAAGCTGGAATTACAGGAGGGAAAAGAGTTGAAGTATATTGTTGAGCGAGATTTATTCATGAGTAAATTGCAAAATTATCTTAATGAAAAAGCTGAAGAAGGTTATACCCTTGTTGATGTATTTGTATCTGAGGAAGATATAAAAGACGGAAGAGAAAACAAATACCAAAGAGCCAGTAAAGTTACAGTTATAATGAGCAAATAAAAAAGATGCAAAACTGCATCTTTTTATTTTTTATATTCTAGCTTGAATAATCCAAAATATTCTTTCTTGCTTTAACAAGCTCTATTTGATTTTCTAAAAGTTTATTTTGAAGTTCACTTATAGATCTTCTGTTAAGTTCTATCTCACTTCTCATTGAAGTAAATTTTTCCTTGTACTCTTCAAGCAGATCTTTTAACTCTTCGTTTTCTATTTCCATTTTTTCATATTTATATTGCATAGAAAGTCTTTTTGCTTCATTAGCTTCTGCTTCTTCAAGTGCAGACATTAACTTTTCTTTATAATCAGTCAGAATTTCATATTCCTCTTTATCTTTTCTAAGATCTTCAACTTCATCTTTTAGTTCGAAAAGTTCTTCACATAAATTTAAAGAAGACAAGACTGCAGCGGTATAAGGATTCATATAAGGATTATTTTTCTTAACTTGTCTGATTAATTCGTCAACAAAACCGGCAACTTTTTTTAATTGTTCTTCATCATTATCTGTAATGATTGTATAATTTGACCCTAAAATATTAACGACCACTCTGTTTTTTGCTGTACTCTTTTCTTCCATATGTATCACCCATTCTTTTATAAAATATAAAATATCAATATATAAATATATAATACCACAAACTTTACATTAAAAAAAAGAAAAAATTAGAAAAATACATAATTTTTTCTTTTTTTTATACTAATACGAAATATTTTACAAAATATGTTATATTTCTTGTAAAATACTGTCTAAGATTGTAATACCTTCGTCTATTTCATCCTTTGAAATAATCAATGGAGGCACAAATCTTATAATGTTTTGTCCCGAATTTAAAAGTAAAAGTCCTTTATCAATAGCCTTATTAATAATGTCAGAAACAGGGAATTCAAATTCCATTCCAAGCATTAAACCAATACCTCTTACATCATTAATAAAATCATATTTTTCTTTTAACTGTTCAAGTTTAGATTTTAAATAAATTCCTTGTTCTTTTACGTTATCTAAAATATTTTCATTTATTATCTTATTTAAAACATATTTACTTGCAGTAGAAGCAAGTGCATTTCCTCCAAAAGTTGAAGCATGGTTTCCAGGTTCAAAACCTTTTGCCTTTTCTTCTTTAACAAGAATTGCACCTATTGGGAAACCTCCTCCTAAACCTTTTGCCATGCAAACTACATCAGGAACAACATCAAAATATTCATATGCAAATAAATATCCGCTTCTTCCTATACCACATTGAACTTCATCAAATATTAATAATATATCAAGTTCATCACATAAAGCTCTTACCTTTTTCAAAAATTCTTTACTTGCAGGTCTTATACCGCCTTCTCCTTGAACAGGTTCTATTATAATTCCACAAGCGCCACATCTTGCTTCTTTTTCAATTGCTTCGAAATCCATAAAAGGAACATGAACAACATCAGGTAAAATAGGACCAAGACCTTTTTGATATTTAAGTTGTCCTGTAGCTGTTATAGAACCGAAAGTTCTTCCATGAAAAGAATTATTCATAGCAATAATTTTTGTTTCTTTATTTCTAAATTTATATGCATATAATCTTGATAATTTTAAAGCTGCTTCAGTTGCTTCAGCTCCTGAATTACAAAAGAAAACTCTGTCTAAAGCACTATTATCAACCAAAGTTTTTGCAGCCTCTACATTCGCTTTAGTATAATATAAATTTGATACATGATATAACTTATGCATTTGTTCTTCTAATGCTTTATTTAAACCTTCATCATTGTATCCCAAATCATTTACAGCAATACCTGCCACAAAATCTAAATATTTTTTTCCGTTTTCATCATAAAGATACACACCTTCTCCTTTTTCAAAAACTAAAGGAAATCTTGAGTATGTATGCATTAATACTTTTTCACCTGTTTTAACTATATCTTCCATTGCTGCCTACTCCTTTATCATAGTTCCTATTCCACAGTTTGTAAATAATTCTATTAATAAACTATGTTCAACTCTTCCGTCAATGATATGAACACCACTTACTCCGTTTTCAACACTTTCTTTTGCGCCTCTAATCTTTGGAATCATTCCCCCATTAATTGTACCATCATCAATTAAACCTTGAATTTCATCTATATTAATTTGTTTAATTAGATTTTTTTCTTTGTCCATAACTCCTTCAATATCAGACATGAAAAGAAGTTTTTTTGCATGAAGAGCGCTTGCAACATGGCAAGCAACATAATCAGCATTAATATTATAGCTTTGTCCTGTTTCGTCAACACCAATAGGTGCAATAATAGGGATAAAATCATCATCCAAAAGTTTTGCAATAAGCATTGGATTTACACCTTTAATTTTTCCAACAAAACCTATATCATCTCCACCAGGAGTATGTTTTTCAACTTCTAAAAGTTTTCCGTCCTGCCCTGTAATACCAATTGCATTCATTCCCTGTTTTGTAAATAGAGAAACTAAATCTTTATTTACTCCACCTGCAAGAACCATTTGAACAATATTCATTGTATCGCTGTCTGTAAATCTAAGTCCATTTACAAATTTATGTTCTTTTCCTACTCTATCAAGCATTTTATTTATATCTTTACCGCCACCATGAACAATTACAGGTAAAATACCAACTAATTTCATTAGAGCAATATCATTTATTACACTTTGCTCCATTTTTTTATCTACTAAAGCAGCTCCGCCATATTTAATAACTACTATTTGTCCGTTAAATTCTTTTATATAAGGAAGAGCTTCTATTAATACACTGGCTTGTTTAAAATATTTATCATCCATTAGCTTCTATACTCTCCATTTATTTTTACATATTCATAACTTAAATCGCATCCCCATGCTGTTGCATTTTCTTCTCCACAGTTCATGTTTATATCAATTTCCACTTCAACCTGCTGTAAAATTTCAAGAGCTTTATCTTCATCAAATTCAAGAGCTATTCCGTCTTTATATAACTCAATTTCACCCTTAACACTTTTAAATGAAAGTGTAACTATTGCAGGATCAAAATCAACTCCTGAATATCCTGCCGCACATAAAACCCTTCCCCAGTTTGCATCTTCGCCAAAGAATGCTGTCTTAACCAAAGAAGAACCTATAATACTCTTTGCAATCTTCTTTGCATCATCTTTTGTTTTTGCATTTAATACATTTACGGCTAAGAATTTTGTAGCACCTTCTCCGTCTTTTACAATTTGAGTTGCAAGGTGTTTGCAAACAAACATTAAGGCATCTTTGAATACATTATAATCTTTATGGTCTTTAGTAAGAACTTCATTACCTGCCATACCGTTTGCAAAAGCAATTACACTGTCGTTTGTAGAGGTATCTCCATCAACAGAAATCATATTATAAGTATCATCTGCAATTTCTTTTAGTAAATCTTTAAAAGTTTTGTCATCAATATTTACATCTGTTGTAATGAATGAAAGCATTGTAGCCATATTAGGATGAATCATTCCTGAACCTTTTGCAATACCGCCTATTCTTACTTTTTTATCATCTATTATAATTTCAACTGATTTATCTTTTATAAAAGTATCGGTTGTAAGAATACCTTCAGCACAATTTACACCTGAAACAATGTCATCGTCAAGAGCAAGAGAAACTTCCCTTATTCCGTTTATTATTTTATCCATAGGAAGCTGTACCCCTATAACACCTGTTGAATTAACATAAACATCATCAGGCTTTAAAGCAAGACATCTTGCTGTTTCTGCTGCCATTTCATCTGTGTTTTTTAATCCTTGTTCGCCTGTGCATGCATTTGCATTACCGCTATTTACTATAATAGCTCTTGCTTTTAAACCTTTTTCATATAAAGCCATATTATGTAACACACTGCTTGCTTTTACTTTATTTGTTGTAAATACTGCTGCAACATTACAAGGTTTTTCAGAATAAATAAGTGACATATCCTTTCTTTTTCTTTTTAGTCCTGTTGACTTTCCTGATGCATAAAAACCTTTTGGTGCAACAACACAACCTTTTACTATCTTCATCTATCAAAACTCCTTAATAACTAAAATAAAATATATAAATCTTTTAAATTAAAATATTTTTATATATATAAAGGAAGAAAATCAATGCCTTCCTTTTCGCTAAACCCAAACATTATATTCATATTTTGAACTGCTTGAGATGAAGCCCCTTTCATTAAATTATCTATTGCACTTGAAACGATAATTCTGTTTACCCTTTTATCAAGAACAAAAGATGTATCAAAAATATTAGTGCCTTTTACATAGTTTGTTGAAGGCAAATTACCAGACTCTCTAAGTCTTATAAAATATTCATCATTATAATACTCTTCATAAACTTCTTTTATTTTTTCCTTCGTTATGCTTTCATCCACATTTGCATAAATAGTTGTAAGAATTCCTTTATTCATTGGAACCAAATGAGGAGTAAAAGAAAGTTTAATATCATGTCCATATTTTGAAAGTTGTTGTTCAATTTCAGGAGTATGTCTGTGTGTACCTACTCCGTATGCTTTAATGGATTCATTGCATTCACAGAATAAAGAACCAACATTTGCTTTTCTTCCTGAACCACTTACGCCCGATTTGGCATCTATTATTATTGAATTCACATCAATAATATTTTCCTTTACCAATGGATATAGTGATAAAATAGAACAAGTTGTATAACATCCCGGATTTGCTAAAAGTCTTGTATTTTTTATACTTTCTCTTTCAATTTCACAAAGACCGTATACGCTTTCTTTAAGTAAATCCTCTGCAAAATGTTCTGTCTTATACCATTTTTCATATGTAGCCTTATCTTTTAATCTAAAATCAGCACCAAGATCTATTATCTTTGTTTTTTCCAAAACTTCTTTCGTAACAACCTTTGATGCAACTCCATGGGGAAGAGCCATAAATACAACATCGCAGTCATTTGCAAATTCATTAATGTCGCTTTCCAAACATGGTCCATCTTCTATATTTCTAAATGCTTCATAAACATCGCTAAATTCTTTACCCACATAACTGTGAGAACCTAGTTTTATATTTCTAACTTCTTTATGTTTTTTTAATATACTTACTAAAATTGCCCCGGTATATCCCGTAGCACCCAAAATACCTACATCAATCATTCCAATACCTCCATAATATGATATATTATACATATTAATGTATATTTATGCAAGTATTATTTTTAGAAAATTCACTATTGTATATTTTATTTATATTATTTTTTAAATCATTAAAATCAGAACTGTTGTCTATTATTATATCCGCATACCTCATTTTATCTTCTGTGGACATTTGAGCTTTTATACGCATTAGGGCTTGTTCTTTTTTTACCTTATCTCTTAACATTATCCTTTCAATTTGAATATCTTGTGAAGTATATACTAGCATTACAACATCAACCATATTGGTAAGCTTTTCTTCTATTAAAAGAGGACAATCGTATATTACATATTTTTCATCTCTTTGTTTATATTTGTTCACAAGATAATTATATTTATCTGTTACTTCCGGATGGATAATATTATTTAAAGCAAGCCTTGCTTTTTCATCATTAAAAACAAGACTTGCCATTTTAGGACGATTAAGTTCACCATTATCTAAAATATAATCACTGCCAAAAACATCTTTTATTTTATTTAACCCTCTGCTTCCTTTTTGAACAGCTTCTTTACTTATTTTATCAGCATCAATAATTGGTATATTATAATATTCATTTAAAATTTTTGAAACGGAACTTTTACCTGTTCCGATTGAACCTGTTAACCCTATTACTTTCATTATTTCGCCTCAAACCAATTTTTACCTACATTTATATCGGCTTTTAATGGACAATCCATCTTAACTGCATTTTCCATTTTATCTTTTAAAATTTCTTTTACTTCCATAACTTCATTTTCAGGTGCATCTATTATTAGTTCATCGTGTACCTGTAAAATAAGTTTTGATTTAAGATTTCTTTTCTTAATCTCACTTTCAACATTTATCATTGCAAGTTTTATTATATCAGCTGCACTTCCTTGAATAGGAGTATTAAGAGCTGTTCTCTCTCCAAAAGATCTTACATTAAAATTCTTTGAATGAATTTCATTAATATATCTACGTCTGTTAAACATTGTGGTTACATATCCATTTTCTTTTGCAAATTCAACAATATCCTTCATATATTTGCTTACATTTGGATATTTAGCAAGATACGTATCAATATATTCTTTCGCATTTTTTCTTGAAATGTTCAAATCTTTTGATAGACCAAAGTCACTTATTCCATATACAATACCAAAATTAACCGCTTTTGCTCTACTACGCATTTCGCTTGTAACATCTTCTATATTAACACCAAATACTTCACTTGCAGTTCTTGCATGTATATCTTCATTATTTTTAAATGCATTAATTAACTTTTCATCTGAAGAAATATGTGCCAAAACTCTAAGCTCTATTTGAGAATAATCCGCATCAACTAAAACATTACCTTCTTTACTAGGTATAAATACTTTTCTTATTATTCTTCCTTCATTCGTTCTAACAGGAATATTTTGTAAGTTTGGATTTGAAGAAGATATTCTTCCTGTTGTAGTAATTGTTTGATTAAAAGTAGAATGAATTTTATCTTCTTTCCTATCAATTAAAGTAACAAATCCTTTTACATATGTTGAATTAAGTTTACTTACCTGTCTTAATTCGATTATAAGAGGAATTATAGGATGATGATCTTTTAATTTTTCAAGTACTTCTATATTTGTTGAATATCCTGTTTTTGTTTTCTTTATTACAGGAAGATTAAGTTTTTCAAAAAGAACATGTCCTAGTTGTTTTGTAGAATTAACATTAAAGCTTTCATCTTCTCCTGCAAGTTCTCTTATTTGTTTCGTTAAATTTTCAACTCGTTTATCAAAGTCTTCTCCTAAAACTTCCAGCATATTCACATCAACCTTAAAGCCTTCTATTTCCATATCCGCAAGAACATACATAAGTTTATGTTCAATATTATTATATAATTCTTCCATTCCCTCTTCTTTTATTTTTTCATTTAGAAGTTTATATAATGAATATATACATTTTGCCTTTTTAATATATGTTAGATACTTTTCTTTATCCTCAATATCAAGAAAACTTTGTTGAACAGCTTCACCTTTGTCTTCTTTTAAATCTACATCAAGATATTTTTTACCCATTACTTCAAGGGAGTATCTTTCATCACTTGGATTTAAAACATATCCTCCAATATAAGTATCAAATGAACATTCAACATCATATCCTTCACGTTTAAAACATTTATATACATTTTTAAAGTCATGAGTAATTATATTATTATTTTTATTCATTATTGCTGCCATATCCGAAACAGGTAAAACAGTTAAATCAAAAAGATAGAACTTTTCCCCGTCAAATATCATAGCTTCTTTTAATTTATTGTTTTCATCATTTAAAACAAAATAAATGCTAATATAGTCTTTTTTCTCTAATACTTTGCAAAGTTCATCGGGTTTTATGTCATTACCTATGTTTAAATATTCTTCTTTTAAATTAGAAAAATCATCATTTTTTTCTTCTTTATCTGCATTATTTTCTACACCAAGTTTCTTCATTATTGATTTCAAATCAAGACTTGATAGTATTGAAATAAACTTTTCATTATTAAAGTTAAAATCGCATTCTTCTTCAAGATTTATATCAACATCCATATCTACGACAATACTTCCAAGTTCCTTACTCAAAAATGCATTGTCTTTATCATTTATTAACTTTTCTTTTAATTTTCCTTTTACTTCATCTATATTTTCATACACACCTTCAAGTGTCTTATATTTTTCAAGTAAACCTAAAGCCGTCTTTTCTCCTACCCCTTTAACACCCGGGATATTATCAGATTTATCACCCATTAAAGCTTTTAAATCTATCATTTGTTTTGGTGTAAGAGAATATTTATCCATAATATAAGCTTCGTCTATTACTTCAATATCACTTATTCCTCTTTTTGAATAAAGAATCTTTGTATGTTCAGAAACCAATTGAAATGAATCCCTGTCTCCGGTTATAACAACAGTATCAATCCCCTTTGAGTCTGCTATCTCACTTACGCTACCTATAATATCGTCTGCTTCATAATTATCTACTTTTAAAGAGATAATATTTGCAGCATCTAAAAGTTCATCAATATAAGGAAGCTGTTCTCTTAATTCTTCAGGCATACTTTGTCTTCCTGCTTTATATTCACTGTATTTTTCATGTCTGAAATTTTTATGTCCTTTATCAAAAGCAGCATATAAATAATTAGGTTTTTCCTGTTCTATAAGCTTTAAAATTATATTTAAAAACCCAAAAATAGCATTGGTTGAAACGCCTTTTGGAGAGTGCATTGGTCTTACTCCGTAGAAACATTTATAAATAATCGAATATGCATCTATAATAACTAATTTTTTCTTCATTTTTTCCTCACAATCAAAAAAATTCTATTATTAAAGAATAACATAAAAGGTAAAAAAAATAAATATATTACCTCTTTTTCTTATTAAGTAATTCTGCTATACTATTTTTTACAAACAATAAGGAGAATATGATGAATTTAAAAGAATATTTAACTGAGGGACTTAATAAATGTAATATACAAATAACTAACGAACAAACAGAGAAACTACTTTTATTTATGGATATAGTTTTAAGAGAAAATAAAAAATTTAATCTTACGGCAATAACCGATGAAAAAGAATTTATTGAAAAACACATCATCGACAGCGCCCTTTCCATAAAATATATTAAAAATGAAGGAAAACTTATAGATATAGGTTCTGGAGCCGGTATGCCTGGAATTGTAATAAAAATACTTAGAGAAGATTTAGATATTCTTCTTCTTGACAGTTTAAATAAAAGAGTGAACTACCTAAATAATACAATAAAAGAATTAAAACTTAATAATATAGAAGCAATACATCAAAGAGCAGAAGAACTTTCACATGATGAAGAATATAGAGAACAATTTGATTATGTAACTGCAAGAGCGGTTGCTTCATTAAATGTTCTTTTAGAATATACAATTCCTTTTATAAAAAAAGAAGGCAGTTTTATAGCTTTAAAAGGCAGTAAAGGGGAAGAAGAAATAGAACAAAGCAAAAATGCATTGAATCTTCTTTCTTGTAAAATCATAAAAAACCATAAAGAAAAACTCCCCTATTCTCTTTCAAACAGAAATATCATAGAGATAAAGAAAATGGAATTAACTAATAAAAAATATCCAAGGAAACAAGCTAAAATAAAAAAAATCCCTCTATAAACAGAAGAAATAAAAAGCATAAATATAAATAAATATGCATAAAAATAAAAAACATGTTGATTTTTTTTTAAAATCATAGTAAACTTTAATAAAGTTATAGGTAAAGAGGAGGATTATTTTTATTATGAAATTGAAAAAAATAATTGCATTATCAACAGTTGCAATAATGAGTCTTGCAATGTTTACGGGATGTGGAAGTAAAGAAACAGCAGATAACGGAGAAATGAAACTTGTTAAAGATGGAACTTTAACAGTTGGACTTGAAGCTACATATCCACCAATGGAATATATTGATGAAGAAACTGGAGAACTTGCAGGATTTGATATTGAACTTGCAAAAGCAATCGCAGCTGATATGGGATTAGAAGTTGAATTTGTTCAAGTTGGATTTGATGCAATTTTTGCCGGTCTTGATGCAGATAAATATGATGTTGTTATTTCTGCAATAAGTGTTACAGAAGAAAGACAAGAAACATTAGAACTTTCTGATACATATTTAGCAAATCAACAAGTAATAATTTCAGCAAAAGACGGAAATCAAATTACATCTGTAGATCAATTAACAGGTAAAAAAGTTGCCGTTCAAGTTGGAACAACTGCAGATGAAGCTTGTCAATATTATCAAAATGACAAAGCAATGGAATTTGACTTACAACAATTTGACGATATGACAGCTGCATTCCTTGCTTTAAAAAGCGGAAGTGTTGACTGCGTAGTTACAGATTTAGTTGTTGGAGATTATTATGTAAATAACAATCCAAATGATTATGTAAAATCTTGTGATAACTTAACAAACGAACCTATCGCAATTGCTGCTAAAAAAGGTAATACAGCTGTTATCAATGCTGTAAATGAATCTTTAAAATCTTTAATTGACAGCGGAAAAACTGCTGAAATCTCAAAAGAATTATTTGGTGAAGATTTAACTAAAAACATTGACTCAAACTTAAAAAATTATGATGAACAATAAATAATTTAATTTTATAAAAATAAAAAAGCCTGTTTTAGGCTTTTTTATTTTTTATTTTGTTAAAAAGTATAAATATGCATATTTATTTATAAAAATTAATTAAACCTATTGCATTTTTTCTATATATATAGTATATTTATAAAGTATTTTTGTTATTTGGAACGGAGGAAAAAAATGAAAAAAGCAAAAAAAATTACTGCTTTGATCATTACATCAATATTAACTATTTGTTTACTTACAGGATGTGGTTCAAGTGAAGAAGTTTCAACAACTCCACAATTTGTAAAAGAAGGTACTTTGGTTGTTGGAATAGACAATACTTACCCTCCAATGGAATATGTTGATGATAATGGTAAAACAGTAGGATTTGATATTGAATTTGCAAAAGCAATCGCTGAAAAAATGGGAAGAAAAGTTGAGTTTGTAAATGTAGCTTGGGATGGAATATTTGCAGGACTTGATTCAGACAAATATGACCTTGTAATTTCTTCAGTTGGAATTAACAAGGATAGACAAGAACAGCTTGCTCTTTCAGATGCATACCTTGCAAATCAACAAGTTATCATCTCTTCAAAAAATGGTGCACAAATAAAATCAACGGATGAATTAAATGGTAAAAAAGTTGCTGTTCAAGTAAGCACAACTTCAGATGATACATGTCAATATTATTTATCTCAAGGAAATGAATTTGATTTGCGTCAATTCGATGGAATGACAGAAGCATTCGTTGCTCTTGAAGGCGGAAGCGTTGATTGTGTTGTTACAGATTTGGTTGTTGGTGAATATTATGTACATAACAGTCCTGATAAATTTATAAAAACATGTGATAAATTAACAAATGAACCAATTGCTGTTGCCGCAAAAAAATCAAATCAACCATTAATAGACGAAGTAAACAAAATTATCGAAGAATTTAAAAATGACGGAACGTTAGCAAATATATCAAAAGATATATTCGGTAAAGATTTAACAAGTAATATAGATACAACAATAAAAGGTTACGACGAATAATATGTCAGCATAAAAAGAAAACCTATATTGTATAATATAGGTTTTCTTCATTTTATAAATAAAAATTTAGGAGATTTAATATGACTAGTATACAAATCGAAAAGCTGGTTGAAGGTACAATATCAACAATAGAGCTTACAATAATAAGTATAATTCTTGGAATGATACTTGCTTTAATCTTAGCTTTTATGAGCATAGGAAAAAATAAAATTTTAAAAGGTATAGCATGGTTATATACATGGGTATTCAGAGGAACCCCTTTGCTACTTCAAATTATGGTTGTATACTTTGCAATTCCATTAATGTTTAAAGAAGTAACAGGAGAACCTTTAAACTTTGAACCTTTTACAGCTGCTATTATTTCACTTACATTGAATACTGCAGCATATACCGCAGAAATATTCAGAGCAGGGATTCAGTCAATTGACAAGGGGCAACTTGAAGCAGCAAAAGCTCTTGGAATGACCTATTCACAAGCTATGTTTAAAGTTATTATTCCACAAACATATGCAAGAGTCATCCCACCTTTTGCAAATGAATTTATCATGATTTTAAAAGATACTTCCCTTGTATCTACAATAGGTATGGCTGATTTAATGAGAGTATCAAAACAATTTGCTGCAAGCGGAGATTGGAGTTACTATTTTGTAGCCGGCGGTATATATTTGGTATTAACATCAGTATGTATCGTATTCTTCAGACATCTTGAAAAGAAATCAAGCAAATACCTATAGGAGGTTATAATGAGTACTTTAAAAGTAGAAAATTTAAAAAAAGATTTTGGAACATTAAGTGTATTAAAAGATATTAACCTTGAAGTTGAAAAAGGTGAAGTAGTATGTATAATAGGGCCTTCAGGTTCAGGTAAGAGTACATTTTTAAGATGTTTAAACCACCTTGAAAAAATGACTTCAGGAAAAATATATATAGATGATGAATTAATCTTTGACAGAAAAGATAATAAAAGTTTAATAAAAACAGACAAAGATAAACTTGTGAAACTACGTACAAAAGTTGGTATGGTTTTTCAAAGATTTAATCTTTTCCCTCATAAAACTGCCCTTGAAAATGTAACATTAGCACCAATGGTAGTAAAAAAAGTAGATAAAGATGCTATTAAAGATAAAGCTCTTGAATTACTTGATATGGTAGGTCTTAAAGATAAAGCAGACGAATATCCAAGCAGACTATCAGGAGGACAACAACAAAGGGTTGCCATAGCCAGAGCTCTTGCAATGGAACCGGAAATTATGCTTTTTGACGAAGCAACATCAGCATTAGACCCTGAACTTGTTGGAGAAGTATTAGAAGTAATGAAAAATCTTGCAAAGAAACATAATATTACAATGATCGTTGTAACTCATGAAATGGGATTTGCAAGAGAAGTTGCTGATAGAGTTGTATTTATGGCTGACGGTGTAATTGTTGAACAAGGTAGCGCAAAAGATATTATCAATAATCCTCAACATGACAGAACAAAAAAATTCTTAAAGAAAGTATTATAAAAAGACTGTTAATACAGTCTTTTTTTTATATAAGAGCCATATGAAAGATTTTTTCAAGATCTGAAGCATTCAAATCTTCTTTTTTATATAAAGTTTTAGCTATTAAATTTAAAACATTACTATTTTCGTTTAATAAACCTATAGCCTTTTCATATGCATTATCTAATATATTGCTTATTTCATGTTCTATATCTTCTTTTAAAAAATTATTTTTGTCCCCCGAAAAAATTTTATTTTTGTATTTACTCATTCCATAATCACATACCATAGAATAAGCAAGTTCATTTGCCTTTAAAATATCATTTTGCGCTCCTGTACTTATTTCACCAAATATTATTTCTTCACTTGCTCTTCCGGAAAGTAAAATACATATTTTATCTTCCAACTCATTTTTTGTCAATATCATTTTATCCTCCCCAAAAGAAGATAACACAAATCCAAGAGAAATACCATAAGGAACAATTGTTACTTTATCCGGTAAAATTCCATTTAACAAAAAACTTATAAGCGTATGCCCTGCTTCATGAAAAGAAACTATTCTTTTTTCCTTATTGCTTAAGACCATACTTTTATTTTTAAGTCCTGCAGTTGTTTTTATTATTGCCTTATCAAAATCTTCGTTATTTATAGCCTTCTTACCTTTTCTAATTGCGAGGAGTGCAGATTCGTTAACGATATTAGCAAGATGAGCACCGCTTAAACCATTTGTTTTTTCAACAACACTGTCGATTTTAAAATTCTTTGCAATAGGTTTATTTTTAATATGGTATTTTAAAATTTCTCTTCTTGTAATAGCAGAAGGATTTCCTACAAAAATATGCCTGTCAAACCTTCCCGGTCTAAGCAAAGCCTTATCAAGCATATCTATTCTGTTTGTTGCTCCCATAACAACAACACCGCTGTTATCACTAAATCCATCTAATTCAATCAAAAACTGATTTAATGTTTGATCTCTTTCAGAGTTATTATCAGTGTTCCTACTAACTCCTATTGCATCAAGCTCATCTATAAAAATAATTGCGGGAGCTTTTTTTCTTGCTTTTTCAAATAAGGCTCTTATCCTGCTTGCACCGATTCCTACAAATTTTTCTATAAATTCACTTCCTGAAGCATAAATAAATGTTGCCTTACACTGCCCGGCTAAGGCCTTTGCTATTAAGGTTTTTCCCGTTCCGGGAGGACCATACAGTAAAACACCCCTTGGAATTTTCGCACCAAAGCTTTTATATTTTTGAGGTTTATCCAAAAAGTCGCTTATTTCCAATAATTCTTCTTTAATCTCATCAAGTCCGGCAACCGATGAAAAATCTATATCAGATTTTATTACGCCCGATTCTTCTGATTTATTATTAAAAAAATTAATATACGAATGTCTCATTATCTATCTCCCAATTTGTTTATGCAATTGATATTATTGCTTTTAATTTGAAAATTTATACAAATACTAAAAATAAAAATATTTTTTATTTATAAAATATGTTATAATGATGGAAATACAGGAGGTTACAAAATGAACAAAGACGAATTAATTAACAAAGCCAGTGAATTTATCGGAGAAGCAACAGAAAAAACAAAACAAATTTCATCTGAAGTAATAGAAGCATCAAAAAACTTTGCAGAATCTGCTAAAAAAACAATTAAAGCAGAAAAACTTGATTATCAAATTTCAAGAAAATACAGAGAAATTGGTAAATTAATTTATGCAGCATATGAAGAAGAAGGAACGTATGACCATGTTGCAGACGAATTATGTGAAGAAATCAATGCATTATTTGATCAAATCATTGCAATCAAATTAGGTGAAGATGCTGATATTTCAGAAGAAGAAAAAGAAGATATCATTCATGAAATCAACGTTGATATCGAAGAAGAAGACGAATAAAAAAGACGCATAAGCGTCTTTTTTTAATATAGTGTTTCATTGTTTTTTATTAAATTTGGACATTTATTATCGCCACCGTTAAGTTTACATTTAGGTTTACAATGATAACAATAATTTATAGGAATATTATTTTTAGCTTTATATGCCCACTGATAATCAGATAATAACTCTCTTCCTATCGCTGTAAAGTCACAATATTCTTCTTCTAAAAGTTTTTCCGCTCTTTCAGGTGTTGAGATTCTATTAACGGCTATTACAGGAATGTTTACATTTTCTTTTATTATTTTTGCACTTGTAACTACTTCATTAAATTCATGTTCTTTATCCTCTAAAGATGAAGATGCATCAAAGGCAGAAGAAATATCAAGAACGTCTACCCCTGCCATCTCAAGCATTTTAGCACCCTTTTTTACATCTTCTATATCATCCATATTAACTCCAAGTCTGTAATAAATAGGATAATCCTCTCCTACAGCTTCTCTTACGGCTCTTACAACTTCTAAAGGAAATCTATATCTATCTTCTATATTATCAAACCCATATTCATCATTTCGTTTATTATATTTTTTTAAAGTAAATTCACAAAGTAAGTATCCGTGAGCTCCATGAATTTCAACAGCTTTAAAACCTGCTTTTTTTGCTCTTAAAGCAGCATTTTTAAAATCATCAATTGATTTTTCAATATCTTCTTTTGTCATTTCTCTTCCAAAACCATCAATTACACTGGGACCATAAGGACATTCACTTAACTTTGCTTTTAGTCCTGCATTATGAAGCTGTATAACACTGAAAGCTCCATTAGAATTTAAGGCTGCTGCAAGTTTAGAAAGATCATCTATAAACTTATCATCCCAAACACCTATTTGATTCCAAGCTTTTTGACTCCCATCAACGCCGCTTGCTTCAACAATGATTGTGCCTACTTCTTTCTTTGCTCTTTTTTCATAATAACTTATATGTTTTTCATCTATAAAACCATCTTCCCTAACCAAAGAAAAAGTAACCATAGGTGGCATAACAACTCTATTTTTTATTAGGTTACCTTTTAGCAAATAACTATCAAACAACATACTACACACCTCCAATTTATATCATTATACCACTATACATATAATATTTTTTAATTATTAAATCAAATGTAGTAAATCAAAATAAAAAAAGCCATTTAAAATGGCTTTTTTCTATAAGAAATCTCTTAATTTTTTACTTCTGGTTGGGTGTCTTAATTTTCTAAGAGCTTTTGCTTCAATTTGTCTTATTCTTTCTCTTGTTACGCAGAATATATCCCCTACTTCTTCAAGAGTTCTTGGTCTTCCATCTTCTAAACCAAATCTTAAAATAAGAACTTTTGCTTCTCTATCTGTTAAAGTTTTTAATACTTCAAAAAGTTGAGATCTAAGAAGCATATAACTTGCAGCTTCTTCAGGAGCAACTGCATCATCATCAGGAATAAAATCACCTAAATGAGAATCTTCTTCTTCACCTATAGGTGTTTCTAAAGATACCGGATCTTGTGATATCTTCATAATATCTCTGACTTTTTCTTCCGGTAGTCCCATTTCTTTAGCTATTTCTGCAGCATTTGGATCTCTTCCCAAATCTTGAATAAGCATTCTTTGAACTCTTTTTAATTTATTTATAGTTTCAACCATATGAACAGGTATTCTAATTGTTCTTGCTTGGTCTGCAATAGCTCTTGTTATAGCTTGTCTAATCCACCATGTAGCATATGTAGAAAACTTAAATCCTTTTGTGTAATCAAATTTTTCAACAGCTTTTAAAAGCCCCAAATTACCTTCTTGAATTAAATCAAGGAAAGACATACCTCTGTTAACATATCTTTTTGCAATACTTACAACAAGTCTTAAATTGGCTTCACACAATTTTTTTCTTGCTTCAACATCGCCATTTTCTATTCTTTTTGCAAGTTCCATTTCTTCTTCGGCATGCAATAAATCAACTTTACCGATTTCTTTTAGATACATTCTAACAGGGTCATTTATATGTACAGAAGGCTCATATCCTTTTATATCTGTCTTTTTTATATCTATATCATCATCTTTTAAATCATCATCCAAAAGCTCATCAACATCTTTATCAATATCATCATCTTGAAGAACAATTCCTTCTTTAAAGAAAAATTCTAAAATTTGGTCTATTTCATCACTGCTTAGATTTAAATCTGTAAAATGTTGATTCATTTCACTTTGATTTACTACACTTTCTTTTTTTGCCCATTCTTTTATATCATCAATAGATTTTAACTTTTTAACCTCTTTTCTAACTGCGTCTTTTTTAGATGTCTTCTTTTTTGAATTTTTACCCACTACTTCAATAGTAACATTACTTGTATTTTCTTGACTCATTATATTAGAGTACCTCCATTTTTTGCTTTTAAAAGATCAGATTTTAATTTATAAAATTCGGCTATCAAAACATCTAACATTTCTTTATCTTCAGAATCCTGAATATCTTTAATTGCATTTTTAACATTCATAATTTTTCTGTTAATATTATTTATTATGAGTGTTTGTCTCGCTTTTATTACATCATCCCAAGTTATATTTTGATCTAAAGACACGATTCTTGACATGGTTGTAGCCAATTTATCATTATAATCAAACAACTCTATAAAGTCAACCTTTTTTGCATTATTTATACAAAAAACAATTTTTTCATATATTTTTTTATAATCATCTCCCACAAATACATTTTCATCAATATTAATATCTTTTATTTTATCAATATCTAAAGCATTTTCTACCATATATCTTAAAATAATTTCTTGTGCATTTATAATCTTTTTCATTATTTGGTTTTTTTTGTTTGCAGTTTCATTTTTATTTTTTCCAATTAAATGATTAGGTGTTATATAACTATTTGTATTTACTTCACTTTCAATAGTTGAAATTTCGGCCCCTGTCTTGTGATGTAAATATTTTATATAGAATTCTTTTCTTACATTATCATCAACTTTACCTATAATAACGCATGCTTTTTTAATAAAATCAACCTTTTCCCAATTATCAAGTAAGTTATGATTTTTTTCTAATAATTTTATTCTAAATTCAATACTGTCAATTCCATTTTCCACCAAATTATTAAACTTCTCTATGCTATTATTTAGAATATAACTATCAGGATCATCACCCTCAGGGAGTCTTACAACCTTAGGATAAATATTTGCACTTTCAAGTATTTCACAAGCTTTAATTGTTGCATTTAATCCTGCCGTATCAGAATCGTACATAACAACAACATTTTTTGTATATCTATTTATTAACTTTGCATGATTTATATTAAACGCTGTTCCAAGTGTGGCTACAGAATTGTTTATTCCATTATTTACAAGAGAAATAACATCCATATACCCCTCTACCAAAATAAGAGGTTTTTGAGGAAGTTCTTTTCTTGCATTATTTAAATTATATAATGTGGAGTTCTTCTTAAATACAATGGTTTCAGGTGAATTTAAGTATTTGGGAGCATTTTTTACATCTTTATATATTCTTCCCCCAAAAGCTATAAGTTTTCCATTTACATCTTGAATAGGAAACATTATTCTATCTCTAAAATAATCATAAACTCCCCCATCTTCTTTAGTTCTTACAAGCCCAGCTTTTATTAGAACATTAACAGAATATTTTTTTTCTTTTACCAAATAATTATATAACCCGTCAAAACTATTCAAAGAATATCCAAGTCCAAATTTTTTTATGGTCTCTTTACTAAGCCCTCTATTTAATAAATAATTTAATGTAACTTTATTATGAATTAAATTTTTATAAAAATAATTTGCAGTATCTTTTATACAATTGTAAAGTTCCTGTTTTTGATTATAGCTTATGGAATTTTCACTGCTTCTTGTATAATTGCCGTTTTCTTCATATTGAACATTTACACCTTCCAAATCGGCTAACATTTCAACTGCAGAAGAGAAATCCAGCTTATTAATTTCCATCAAGAAATCCAGTACATCTCCGTTTGCACCACACCCAAAGCAGTGATATCTATTCATATCCGGAGTAACTATAAAAGAAGGAGTCTTTTCCGTATGGAATGGACACCTTGCCTTATATCTGTTTCCGCTTCTGGTAAGAGGAACGTACTGATTTATTATACCTACAATATCTGCATCATCAACTAATCTTCTAATAAAATCTTTTTTAAAATATCCTTTCATAAAACTCCTTACATTCCCCAATAAGCATTTGGAATAAATAACTCTTTATACATATTAATTGCATATATATCAGACATACAAGCTACATAATCGCAAACAACTCTGTCTAAATTATCACAATTAACTCTTACATAAAATTCTTCTAACATTTTATCAGGATGCTTCATAAAATACTCATAAAGTCTTTTTACTATGGTTTTACCTTTATCGCCCTCTTCCATAGCTCTTTTAGAATGATATACATTTTTAAATAAGAAACTTCTAAGTCCCATAGTTGCTTCAAATATCTCATCGCTCATTTTTATTTTATTTTTATCATAGCTGTTCTTAATAATATCCAAAATCATTGTGTTTATTCTTTTGGAGTTTGTTTCTCCCAAAATATCAGTATATTCTTTTGGAATATCTGAAGGTTTTAAGACACCAAAACGGATTGCATCATCAATATCATGATTGATATATGCAATTTTATCGGAAAAGAAAACTATTTCACCTTCTAATGTACTAGGCTTAAAACCATGACAATGATTCTTTATTCCGTCAATAACTTCGTAAGTAAGATTAAGTCCTTTCCCATCTGATTCAATTTCTTCAACTACTCTTACACTTTGTAAATTATGTTTAAATTCAAAGGGGCAAATCTCATTTAAAATCTGTTCCCCGCTATGACCAAAAGGAGTATGTCCCAAATCATGACCAAGTGCAATTGCTTCAGTTAAATCTTCATTTAAACAAAGAGCTCTTGCAATACTTCTTGATATTTGAGATACCTCAAGAGTATGAGTTAGCCTTGTTCTGTTATGATCTGTTTCAGGTGAAATAAACACCTGAGTTTTATGCTTTAACCTTCTAAAAGATTTTGAATGAATTATTCTGTCTCTATCTCTTTCAAAATCTGTCCTTATCTCACATGGTGTTATTTCTTTTTTTCTTCCTTTTGTATTTACAACTTTAAAAGCATATTTATTTAATCTTTTTAATTCTTCTTGTTCTTTTTGTTTCCTTATATTCATTATTACTCCTAATATAACAAACTACTTTATATTATAGCACATATGTTTTATTTTTTAGTATTGATAATTATTTTAAATAACCATTATTTAATATTTTATTCTTATTTTCGTTTATATATGAAAAATAATTTTTTTCTTTTTCACTCTTTATATTATTCAAAAGAAAAACAGATAAAAAAATCAGCAAAACATTCTTACTTCCAAGAAGTAATACATAAATTCCAAGCATTAAAATACCCATATCGATTATTATACTTATCAGCTTTATATATTTAAATGAATCTAGCTTATTTAATTTTAAATTCAAAAGCGTAAAAAGACACTTTGAAGCATCCAAAGGTATTGTAGGAATTAAATTTATAGAACCTATAAGAATATTATAGAAAATAAAAAAATCATAAGAAGGTATATACAAATAATAAGATGAAAAGACAATTATACCTGCAAAAATAAAATTTGACATCGGACCGGATAAATAAAGACAAAGTGCTTTATCTGCACGTAAGGCATCACAACTATATGAAATTTTTGCACCAAAAGGTAAAAATTTTATGTTATTTATCTTAACATCAAATACCTTTGCACAAATAAGATGCGATGCCTCATGAATTAAAATAGTAAACAAAAAAATCAAAAAATTTACAAATCCACTTTGAGAATAAATAATTAAAAGAGCAAATAAACTAAGAGAAGTTAGTGTAAATTTACTCAAAAAAGGCTTAAACTTATCAAACATAATACTCCTTTTTCAAAAATTATTTTTCGTTTTCCTTATTATCATCTATATCCATATAAGAAATAGGATCAACAGCAGTATTATCAACCCACACTTCAAAACCTAATATGTCACCACTTTCTTCACTACCCATAGAGCCTATCAAATCTCCGGTTTTTACATTATCGCCTACTTTTACAAAGGTACTTTTTACACCATCATATACGACCGTAGTATCATTTCCAACATCAAATACAACCCTGCTGCCACCGTAAGAACTAGATACAATATTAGAAACTACTCCCCCTATACTTGCAAAAACCTCCTCGCTCTTACTTGTTTGAATTTCAATTCCCCTTGGCTTTACTGTTGTATTAAAAACAGGGTGAGTTGTATCCTCAAAAGTTGTTATAACTTCTCCATTTACAGGCATTTCCAATTTTAAAGTATTTGATGAGCTATTAACACTGCTCTTTTCTCCATTAAAAACACTTGCCGTATTATTTACAAAAGAAACAACTTTATCTTTCGTTTCACCAAAAGACAAAAATTCACTGTTAAAGACTTCTGAAATCTTTGAAGTTAAAGAAGACGGTAATTTTACATCAAACATGTCCATTGAAACATAAGAAATAGCAATAATAACTAAAAATATCATTATATTTAAAAACCTGTCTTTTTTTACTTTTGTATTCTTTTTGCTGTTATATCGACTTTGATTATAATTATAATAATTTTTTCTTTTTTTATTTGTTTTTGAATTTCTGCTATATTTACTATACATAATAACACCTCTTATATTTATCTCACTTAAGTATATTAATCAAAGTAAAAATTATTCATAATATTTAACTTGAAAAGAAAAAAAGATTTGTATATAATGTATAAGAATAATGCGAGTGTGCTGGAATAGGCAGACAGGCACGGTTGAGGGCCGTGTGTCCCAAGGACGTATGGGTTCAAGTCCCATCACTCGCACCAGTTTTTTAAATTTGTAGAAATACAAAAACCACGTAAACACGCATAAATAAAGGGTTTTACAGAATAATAATATTTGTACAAATATTAAAAATATGCGGTCAAATATAAAAAAGTGCGGTCAAAAGTGCGGTCAAATATAAACAAAAAATAAGGGGCTTTAAGCCCCTTTTGTTATTATTTAATTTTTTCATCTGTTAAAAGATTCTCTCTATACTTATCAGCCTCAATAGCTTCTTTTGTAAAAGAGTTGTTTTTCCAAAATGCAAGAACAGCCGAAACAATTGTAGTTACTCCAGTTACAACTGTGTAAATTGTGTTTTCATCAATATTTAACTCAGTAAGTCCAAATATACCACAAGCTCCATTTATCAAACTTACAAATAAAAAAAGCGTCCTTGTAATAGTACCGCTTGAAACATTTTTTAAATCAATATTTTTCATTCTGTTACCTCCCTAAATTATACATTTATATGAACGGCTTCACCCATTCCAGCAGTGCCATAATAACAATATTTAGCTCCGTATTCATAAGCTTTTGCCTTAATTTTAGCCTTATCAACTCCGGCAATATAAATATCTGCTGCTTTACCATATTGGTGTTGTGAATTGCTAACACATCCGACTTCTGCATTATGTTTTTTACATCTAAGCCCTGATGTAATTGTTATTGGCTTGCCAAAATATGCCCTTAATTTTTCTAAAATATCAATAAGCTTTGAACTCATCTCTGCGGGGTAACCATTACAATATTTTCCTCTGCACTGACATTTAAACTCTGATTTTTTGAAATACTTAACCTTATCCCAATTCACTTTTGAAGATGAAGAACTTGAAGAAGATGTATTCTTCAAAGCCTTAATAGTATTACTTCCTGCAATACCGTCCTGAGATAAACCTTTCTTCCTTTGAAATGACTTAATAGCTGAAATTGTAGCCGTTCCAATTATTCCGTCAACACTAAGTTTATTTCCTTGTTTATTAAGTAAAGTTTGTAAATTTTTAATGTCTTTTATTAAGGCTGAATCTGTCTTACTTCCATAAATTCCGTCTTGTGTCAATCCTTTAAACTTTTGATAACTCTTCACAGCTGATTTTGTCTTGCTTCCGACTTTTCCGTCAACACTTCCGGTATAAAATCCATAATAGTATTTTAAATTAGATTGATAATTTTTTATGCTTAACACTAATGTCCCTCCTTATTTTCAAGTTTTATTATTCTTAATTCATGTTCATCAAGTATCTTATCTTGTTTTTCGTTATATTCCCAAAGTCTTTTTCTCTTCATTGCAAGCTCTTCTCTGTTTTCTTTAAATTCCTCTTTCAATTCTTTTAATACATCATTTAGATGATTCAGAGAAGATTCTATCTTGCTTACAGCTCCAGCAAACTTTGTTATGTTGATAATCACCGTTAAAATCAAACCAACAAGTGCAATGATTATTGTAATTTGTCCCTCTGTCATCTCATAAAATCACTCCTTCAAATTTTTATTAAAATCACTAAAAAAAGGCTTTATGTAAGCCTTTCTAAGGTTTTTTATTTTTAAACCAAAAACCTCTCTTTTTTTGCTTGTCCAAAAAAAGAGGTAAAAAGGACACTTCTCGGCGAAGTGCCTTACAACGCTTTTCGATACCTGCGTAAAACTCTACACGAGTTTTGCTGGCAGAAAAGCTACCCCAAGCCCAAATGAATGAAAATATGGTTAAATACTACCCTCTCCAATAATAATTTAGGGCGGTGGTAGCATTCCAGCTCTAAAAATATGGGTAATATTTTTAGAAAGCTTCGGAATGCGTTATAAGCCTTCACGGCGTTTGAGTGAAAGCCTTTTTCCCATATTTTTGGGCTTTGGCAAAAATATGGTGGGGTTCTTAAGGGGTAACACCCCTTAAATAAGGGTTGTTAAGGGAGAATCCCTTAAAGTGTTACTTCTTCCCAACCTGTCGGATACGCTGTCGGTGTCCATACGTTATTATCTATCTTTGAACGATACACCTTTCCGTTTTCTGTACAGCACTCATCTTTCATGTACATACCGCTTGTTCCAAGAGGTGTAACATAAGGCTTTGCTTTTAATGGGTCTTTTGTGTGGCATAAGCTCCACTGTGCCCTTAAATTTTCGGGGTGGTCTTTGTAAACTGTACTGTCATAAGGTTGTAATAACTGCCATACTTGTCCGTTATCTTTTACTACCTGCCCCTTTGTCCAGTTTAAATACTGATGTAAATTAGGGTTAAAATCTGGAATATCATCTTCCCTGTCGATTATCGCCGTTCCGTCTAACTCTGGGGCTTTTTCTTGAAACAAGGTTGCTGAATTTAATCCTACCTCTCTCATTTTACTTAGTACATATTCTTTAGATTCCATAACTGTTTACCCCCTCTTTTATAGCATTTGCCAGCTCATCATAAGTTACATAGTCCCCTGTTGGTTCAGGTTCTGGCTCAGGCTCATTTTGTTCATCCTCCCATTCCTTTTTCTTTTCTTCATCAAGTGTCAATATTCCGTTTTCGTATTTGTAAACAAAACATGGTAAATCATTAAAATCTTCAACACTTAAATCAGTTTCAATACTGTTTTCAACGTCTCCGACAGTTGCAAAAGCAACAATATATTTATTTTCATCTAAACTTATTTTCATTATTTTACCCCCCATACATTTCTGATATAATATTCAGTGGCTCCTCCAATAGACTGCCCCGCTCTGATTATAACGTTATGAAACGGATTATCGATTGTAATTTTGTTTGGCTGTGACGGGTCAAATATCATTCTCCCCGAGTATAGAACTATGGCATTTGTATTCCATTGAGTATGGGCTACGGCATCAGTACATAAAGGAGACTGTCCTCCGTAATCACTCAACAATGACGGGTCAATGGTCACGTATGAGCCATATCCAAACGGAATACCCGTCTGACCTGAACTAATTAAAAAGCAAAGTGTCCTGTAATTTTGAACATTATCATTTAAAGTTAAAGAACCTGTTTTAACCGCTCCGTCAAACAGCTTTACTCTTTTAACTTGAATAGCTTCCGTAAAAGCAGACTCAACATTTAAAAGAGTATCCACACTTTCGATATTAATACCGTTTAAATTAACTTGAAATACGGGTAGTTCCGCAACCAAATCTCCGTTATCAATATTACCTTCTGTATAACTTGGAACAGCTGGGGTAGTTGTTGAAGGGGTACCTTGTATTACCTTTAAGCTTACATTTTCAACCTGTGTTTCGCTATTTTTTTCATACCTTGCAACAATTAAATCTATTCTATTTTCTCCTGCGGTTCCGTTGTTTATTGTTAGGCTGTCGTAGGTGTTCATATCAATAGAGCAAAACTTGCCCTGCATGTTTAATATTCCACTTCTTACTCTTATTTCATTGTTACTTATAACCTCTGCTTTTAAATTCTCTCCCACAGAAATAATGCAGTCATCTTTCCAAATCCCACGGTGCCACATTGCATCCTGCATGGATGTCACATGATCTTCTTCTTGGTAGCCTGTTATTAATTCCATTTAATCATCTCCTTCAATTTTATATTCTATGCTTTCCTGCCCGTTATCCACTGTATATATCTTGTTTACTACCGGGCTTTTTAAACTGTTTCCCGTTATATAGTCTCTTCCGCCGATTATATCCCCAATTTCAATATCTATATTTAAAGTATTTATATCCATACTAAAAGTCTTTGTGTTTTTTATTTCATTAAGTTTTTCAATTCCTCTTTCCTTTAATTCGTCGCTTTCCGAGTTTGTATCTTCATAAACTTCTGCTATCTCTTCAAGACCTTTATAGTATTTATTTTCGGTTATTTCTCCGTTTTCCCCTACATATAAATCTATTACCACCCTGTCAGTAAGTTCTCCCTTACCTAAACATACAAGGTGGTTTACTCCGTTGTTATTTTCTTTAAATATAAAGTCCAGCAAATTATCCTGTGAAAGTTCAAAAGTGCCAGAATAATCTATAATGGGAGTAGAAGAAAGAAGAGCATACCCCCTTTCTCCCTTTTGCCCTTGAATGTATTTAATGCTTAATTTATAATTTACACTTTTTAGCATCTTTTCAATTCCCTTAAGTAAAGTACAGTATCGGTCAAACTTAAAATTACTTATGTTTATTCCCGTATCAACTTCAGAGACACTAAAAAAAGAGCCTATGCCCTCTTCATCAATAAGTGATTTTATTATGGAATTAATCTCCCCGCTTACCTGTTTATATGCTTGATTTTTTGGTGGAACTATAATTTTTTTATTTAATATTCCCCTAAGACAATAACCCTTTATTATAACGGTGTTATCACTTGTATTTGTTTCAATACCTCCGATTATTCCCGCATATTCACTGTTTGGAATAAAAATAATATTACCGTACCTAATACTTTCATCATAATCTATGGGAGAAATAGTAATAGTAAAATCCATCGTATCCCCAAGGTCAAAATCAAATTTTGAATACTTAAGATATTTTATTTCCCTTCCATTACTGTCTGCTATTATTACCACTTCGGCTCGCTCCTTTTTTCATATAATTTTAGAGTAAACTTAAAATCTCCCCTCCAGTTAAAAGTAAGTCTTCCGGGAGGTATTTTGTTAAATACACTGTTTTCTTTTCCCCTTAAATCAAAGATATTAAGTGTTGTTCCGTTGTTTCTGTATTTTATTACGCTTTTTTCTTCATTTACGCTTTTTATTATTAAATATTCATAATTTTCAAGGGTATCAAATACTTCATAAGGATAATTATTTATTAGTATTCTCGGATTGACACAAGGCCCGTATATAATAAGCTCGAAATCACTATATGAAAAGTTATCTGTCTGCCAATAACTTATACCTCTTTTTACAGGAGTGTAATTGTATGGATAATTATAAGGATAGTTTAGTCCATTAACACTTGAAGTTCCTCCCCCTGTAAAATCTCTTTGCTGTTCTTTTATCCAGTATGGATTTGCACTTACCACCTTAAAGTCATTAAACATAAAAGGTAGCCCCATGTTCCAGTCGGACTTTACCGATTCATATATTCTGCAGGGCAGATAATATCCCGTATCAGTGTATAACTTACCGTCACTGTCATTTATAATGTCATACTCAAACACTTCAAATATATGGTTAAAGTATTCTTTTATTTTTTCTTCTCTTTCTTCTTTTGTCATATCAAAGGGAGGAATAACGGCAATTTTTATGCTTTTTTGCGTTATACCTTTTTTAAAAGAAGTTATCTTATTTGAATCGGTATTTTCCTGTGTTTCATAACTCCAGGAATAATCAAGCAGGTCCCCCTCCTGAAAAACATAAGGATAATCGGTAAAATCTATCTTTTCATTATTGGAATTTACATAATAAAAATTCATCCTATCCCCTCCTAAATCCAAGATTAGAAACCATTCTTGCCACTTCTCTGTTATCTGTCACCATTCTTATGTTGCCAACCCCTCTTTCAAGAGAGTTTGCAATCTGACTTCCTTGATTTGATACTGCACTTACTATATATTCCCCTAAAGCATAAACATCAAAAGAAGAAGTATTGTTATTAAGCCTTGCGGATTCTTTGGCATATTTAACGCTTAAGTCGTGAGGGATTACCTGTGAACCGTTTGGAAGATAAGTAAGCTCTCCTCTTCCTGCTTCATTCATATAAGCAAAACCGCCTTGCCAGTTATCAGTTCCTCTCTTTAAATAAGGGATAGTACTTATGCTTATTCCTACAATACTTCCTATATCATTAATAACTCCTATGGCAGTATTTACCTTTCCTATAACAGAGTTTATAACTCCTTTTATTTTTCCAACAACTCTGGATACTGCTCCTGAAATTGAATTAAACACCCCGCTTACAACTCCTGTTAACCCTTTCCATGAAGTTTTTATTTTATTAAACACATTTGTAATAATTGTTTTTACTTTATTAAACGTGCTTGTAACAGGAGATATAACTTTTTTAATTACGCTTATAATAAGATTAATAGCTCCGCCTATTACCGTTTTTATACCGTTCCATACTGTTGTAATAATGCTTTTAACCGTATTAAATATAGTGCTTACAGCCGATATAACAGATGAAACAACCGTTATTATGTTTGTTATAACCGTTGCAATAAAGGAAATTATAGGCGTTACAACACTTATTATTCCCCCTATAACCGATGTAGCAATCGTTAAAATTTTTAAAATAATAGGAATAACAGTTGAACCTATAATACTTATTATTGTTTGAATAATAGGCATAAGTGCACTTGTCACAGTCATAGCGACTTTTGCTATGGCACTTATAATCGTTTGAATTTTAGGAACAATGGTATTTAAAAATTTTATGATAACAGGTGCCGCACTTGTAATAAACCCTCCAATCATGCTAATTATATTTGATATAACAGGGGCAAGTTTTTGAAGAGTCGAGCCTATGACAGAACCAACAGTATTTGCAATATTTGAAAGTATCGGCATTAAAGCAGATAAAACAGACTGAACGGAAGTCATAACGGAATTTATAACACTCATAACACTATTTCTAAAACTTTCGTTTGTTTTCATTAAATATGTAATAACACCGATAATTGCAGTTATTGCTGCAATAGCTATTGCCACAGGTCCCGTTATGGCGGTGAATACTCCCGCAAGTGCCGCCTTAAGACCACCCACGGCAGCTATTTTTGCACTTAAAGCTCCAAATGCACCAGTAGCAGAACCAATAAAAGAAAATACTTTCCCTAATATTGATAGAATAGGACCAATAGATACTATAAAAACAGTCCCAAAAGCTGCAGTTTTTCCTACAACAGCCTGCATTACAGGAGTTAAAGAGTTAAACCATGTTATTATACCCTTTACTTTATTTACTACATTTGAAAAGCTTTCTCCAAATTTTACACCAAGTTCACTTGCCTTAACTTCCAATGTAGAAAGATAAGAAGTAAACTCACTCATTAGTGGTTTTAACTGAGAGAAAAAACCTCCGCCTTTGCCGCCTGCATCTAAAAAGTTTGCACCTATTCTGGAAAGAGATGCTCCTATATTTGCAAGAGAAGCAGAAAAAGAAGCCTCTCCCATTATCTTTGCTGCTCCGCCTATATTTTTTTCAATAGCAGAATATAACATTTCAGAAGATATTCCACCTTCGCTCGCAAGCTGTTTTACTTCTGACGCAGCAATTCCTGCCTCATCTGCAAGCCATTGATATACAGGCAGTCCTCTGTCTGCAAGCTGTTCTAAATCTTCAGTATAAACTGTCTGTCCTGTCTGTACTTTGTTTAAAATAGAACCCATTTCAGACATAGAAACACCTGCAATAGCAGCCGCATCTGCAGTCATACTTAAATATTTGGTAAGTTCTTTACCTGGTTTTATACCTGCTGCCACAGCATTTGCCGCAGTAGTTGCAGCTTCATCAAGTCCAAATGCAGTTCCTTTTACCGATATGGTAGCAGAGTTCATAATCTCTTCAACTGTTTTAGCATCATGACCTAACCCTTTTAACTTTGCCTTAGCATTATCAATGCCGACAAGCCTGTCAAATCCTTTTACAAGGGTAATACCGGATAAAGCACTTGTTGCTATCATTGCCGGTTTAGTAATAGAGTTTGTAAGCTTATCTCCTACTTTTTCAAGTCCGGAACCTACACTTGAAAACTTCTTTGATATATAATCTAATTTTGCAGAAACTTTATTAAGATCTTCCACTTGCTGATTTGAAGATTGTTTTGAAGAATATCCAATATCAGCATAAGCTTTCTTCATTGCTTCTGATTTAGTCATACCCGCTTTTTGATATTCTGCTGCAGATTTCATTACATCACTTCTTAACTCATTAACTGTCTTTCCACTTTCTTCAGCAATTTGAGATAAGCTTTTTCCAAATTGTTGATTTACATTTTTTAAAGATGATGGAATTTTCTTTTCAAATGCTTCAGAAGATGCTTGAACTTTTGATATTGCTTTTTGGAAATTACTACTATCTGCCGTAATTTTTGCACTAAGTGTATAATCAGCCATATTATCCTCCTTTCTTTTTCATTCTTTTATCAAAACCGTTAGCCTTATATATCTTGTAAACCCAGCTTTTTCCTTCTCTTTTTTCCATATCTTCTATAATTTTTATATTGTTTTGATATTCTTCTTTTTTTACTTTTTTAGGTTTCTTCTTCCAAAGTTTTAACGGACTTTTCCCTTTTGGTCTGTTTACATTGTAAAAAGCAGTAAGCACAGCCTTATATAATAGGAAGTTATCGGTAATGACTTTGTTTTCCCATTCTTTTTTTATAAAGGCGATTTCTTTATATGTAAGGCTTTCGTATTCTTCCTTTGAATAACCTAAATTGACAGCAAAAAAAGCAAAGTCTATATCTCTTTGATAAGGCTTTGCTTCTTTTTCATACTCTTTATCTTCTCCATCATTTAAAAGATATTCAAAATCGACTAATCGGCTTGGAAGAAAAAAGGACAGTCTCTTTGAATTGCTTCAATTACTGTTGTAGTAATATTGGCATATCCCTTTTCCTCTAAAAGTTCATCGGCAATTTTTATGCCTTCGTTAAAATCAACATATCCGTCTTTACCCTTTTCTTTAAGTCCAAAAGCGATAAAGTTACAAAGTTTTGAAATACTGAGCATTCCCTTTGAATTAACCATTGTTTCCATTAAAGAAATTCCAAGAGTATCCTCTATTATTCTTATTCTTCCAACAGTGTATTTAAGTTCGTAAATTTTTCCGTTTATCTCTAACATATAATTATTCCCCTGCCGTTACGGTGGCAGTTCCAACCTTTCTTGCTTTATTATTTTCACATTCTACAATTAATATCTTATTTCCATTTACTGCTGTAATCTCATCTTCCCCGTTCCAGTCAGTAAGCGTTGATACGTCATCATCATACTTTGGTAAAGTAACGCTTTCGCCTGTTTGATATTTATAAGCATTGCTTCCCTCTTTTATAGGATTAACGTATATTTTTGTTTTACCGCTTGTTCCCGCAACGGATACAACAGTTAAACCTTCAAGAGAATTTTCACCGCTTGGCATGGTATCGGGAACAGGTGGATTTTCGCTTAAATCAACCAAAGCTCCCATACCATCCAGTGAAGTAGAATAGGTCATTGAATCATCGTATGGGGCTTCCAGTGAATAATCCGTAAGGGTTGCAAGCCCGCCGAATAAACCTTTTTGTGTTTTTAAATTAACAATTTTAATACAAAGGGGTGTATCGTCTTCAAAAGCTTTTGATAAGATTTTATGACTTTCATCATCGGCAATATAAATCCCGTCATTATCAATACTCCATTCTTTCATTCCTGCAATCTTTGACTTCCAGCCTCCCACTGTATCCTTTGAAGTTATTTCTATGCTGTCTTTTGTCCTGTTTATTGTTAAACTTTGTTGTCCGCTTATTGCCAGTAACTTTGAACCGTCCAAATTAAAAATTGCAAGTAAAATGTCTTTACCTGCAATCGCTCTTGATGCTGCAGCGGAGAAATCACAATATTCTCCACCGTCAAACTCTAAAGCATATTTTTGTAAATTTATTTTTTTCATACTACCTCCTATTATTTACACTTAAAACCGTATGAAATTTTAAAATCATACTGAAATATTGCGTGTTTTTCTTTTGTTTCTTCTGTTATTAAGTTATTCATTGAAATTTGTGTCTGCATAATAAGGTTAAACCCTTCAGGTAAGACTATATCCTCCGTCATTGCCTCTTCAAGCTTGTTTATTAAATCAAATATACCAACACTTGAAGATGAAGCCTTACTAAGTGCATGAATCATCACATTATAAGTTTCACAAAACATAGTCTTTGTGTCGCTTTTTCTTTTTCCTGTTATTTCAACATAATAAAAGGGACTCGGTGCATTTATGGGGACCATATCGTAACACCTTATCCCTGTATTTTCTTCTATTCTCTTTTGAATAGCAGATATTAAATCCGTATAGTTTAATTGTTTTAACATTTTATTTTCCTAAACCTTTTATCAAATCCTTTTTATAAATATCCCTTTGAATATCTACGTTCTTTTTTAAGAAATACTGACCTTGTACATATCCAACCTGTTTGCCGTGTATTACTACCCTGTGTCCGTATTCAACATGTGCTTGTGTTATCATAAAGGCTTTTTATCCTTTATTTCCGGGAGTTTCCTCGCATTACAGAATGTCAATTCATTCTCGGTTCGGCGTACATCATAACAAAAAAAGAATCTGTATAAGATTCTTCCATTGTTTCGGGCACTCTTGCCGAAATTATATTTATTCATTCGGTACGCTCTACGGTGATCAATAGCCTTTCGCAATCTACTGATTTACCACGGTGTTGACATGCTTATAAATCTTCTCTCTTTATACATTTTTTTCTATATAGATTATAAGCTGTTTTATATGGAATATTTAATATTTCTGCAAATTCAACTAAAGTAATCCATTTATTATTATATTCTATAAGAATATTACTTCTTCTGTTACGACAATTTTCCTTTGCACTAACCCACCTGCAATTTTCAGGAGAATAATCTAAATTATTGTCTATTCTATCAATTTGCAATTCTTTTTTAAATCCGTTTAAAACAGCCCATTGAACGAAATTATCAAAACTTTGAAGCCACTCATTACATATTTTTATCCCCCTGCCTCCATAATCATTATATCTTTTATCATTTTGATTATAACATCTTGACTTCATACTATAATATGTATCCCAAAGTTTTGTATGACTTAATTTATGTTTATGATTTTTAACAAGATTAATTTTATCTTGTTCTTTTTTCAAACATCCACAAGACTGCACCATCCCCTGCGTCAGACAGTCCGTTCTTACTTCTTTTAAATTGCCACATTCACATCTACATTGCCAATAATAGCGATATCGATTACCTTTTTTTTCTTTTCTCGCTAATTTAACCACTGTCAATTTTGTAAATTTACATCCTGTTAAATCTTTAAATTTTGCCATAATATCACCTTTTTTTTATTATAGCATACATAAATTTACATGTCCATATTCTACATGTGTTTATCACTTTATAAGTTTAGTGTCCACCGTTTTTGCCCGATTTTACATGCGTCACATTTACTGAAGCGCATAATCCTTTGTATATCCTATTTCTTCCTTACCTTTTGATATAGACTGTTTTAATTGACTGCTTTTTACGGGAGTAAGGCTTTTTGCCCTGTTAAACATCTGGGTAAGATTCTTTGTTACAATTCCTTCAAACCTAACTTCATTTAACCTTTTAAGCTCTCTTTCAAGCTCTTCTATTCCTTCAAATTTAATATGTATCATCTTTCAACCTTTTTAAATGAAGAATATTAAAGCGAGGGGAAGAATTTATGATATACAAGATTTCATGTTCCTTATTTTCAAATCTTATTAAATTATCTAAATTTATGTTTATGCTTGGAATTATTAAGGCTTTTAAAGTCTTTTTAGTGTAATCATATCCATAGGTATTAGTCTCTTCCAATGTCCAGTTTGATAATCTTCCTTTTGTTTTACCTTTTATATTAAGTTCATAGGTAGGATTTAAAAGCTTATCTTCCCCATTTTTTACTTTCTCCAAGACTTCTATTTCTTCCCATTTCATAAAAATCTTACAACCTTTCTCGTTCCGTCTTCGTTGTTATTCTTCTTTTGATTCAAATAACTTTCTATCTCTGAGTTATATTCGTTTAATATATCTTCAACAAAAGAAGTGGAAATATTTCCCCCGCTTTCAGAACTTATTCCCTCATAGTAAATACGGTTATACATTTTAACCACTGCATCAACGCAGACAGAATAAAAAATATCAGGCAGAATATCCTCTTTTAATCTTAAACAAAGCCTGTCGTAAACAGTCTTAACATATTCACTTATTACTTCATCACTAAGGGAAACATTATTAATCCTTAGCTTTACTCTATTTAAAATATCGTCCATAACTATCTATTATTCACTTGCTTCACTTGCTTCACTTACAGGAGTAATAGTTGCCTTAAATACTCCGTCAACAAATTCAGGGTAGAACTTAACACTTGAAAGTAACAGAGTATCAACTGACGCATTTTTTAATACGTTTTGATGTGTCATACCAACAAGCCCCGTTTCGTCTGATGTTAAATTGAAAGTCTGTCCAAGATCTCCCGACATTGGAACATACGCACCGTTTAAGTTTTGTTTTGCTGTTGCGATAGGTTTTAATTTTTCTGCTTTAGGTGTAATCATGGCAGTACCAAGTCCTAAGAAGTTCTCAATATAAGTAAAGCCGAATGCGTTTTGCATAGTAATTTGAGAAGTCCCCAAATAATCTGAAACATCTGTCGGGTTTACAAAATAAATAGGGTCAATATCCATATCTTCATAGTATTCTTGAAGTTTTGCCCATAAAGCTGCAAGGGCTGTTTGTAAATTTGTACCGCTTGCACTTCCGCTTCCTGTTTTTAAAGTATCGTAAAAGGACTTTTTAATATCCTTTTGAATTTCAAATATCATTTTTTCATCTGTTTTGTTTATGGCCATATCTCTGCCGACCTTTTGAATGGCTTCCGCAGTAGTATTTTTTCTATATTTGTTAAGTGTTAAAGAAATTGTATTTGCAAGCTTTCTTTCGATTTTAGTAAGAGGGATGTCTTCCCCTTCTCCAACCTGTGAAGGTGTATTTGTTTTTGTCATTTTATAGATTTTAATATCCGTTCCCGCACTCATTGGAACAAGCTCACTTACACCTAAAACCTCCTGTAATTCCTTAATGTTAGATACTATTCTCGATGTAAAATCAATAGAAATAGCAGGTTCTAAATCAGTTGTTAAAGTCGTATTAGTTTCTGCTGCATATTTTTGTAAATTAATTTTATTCATATTTTTATCTCTCCTTTTCAAATAAATTTATATTTTCTCTAATTTTTTTCTGTCTTAAATTTCTGTCTTTAATCTTAAAAATGTCCTCTTTAGTTATTCCGGGAACACTTCCTGCTTTTGGAGTATTCCCTTTTAGTCTTTTTGTCACTTCTTCTTCAACCGTAGAAGTAAACATTTTTGAAAAATCTTCCACGGCTTTTTTTGTTCCTTCGGCATCGGTTGAAACAAACATACTAAGAAGATTATCAGATATATTTATACTCTTTTGTTCAAGGATTTCTCTTGTTGTTTTTTTCATTTGAGATAACTTTTCCTTGTTTTTATATTCTTCAAGTTCTTTTTTAAGTTCATCCCTTTCATATTCGGCTTTTTCTCTTTCGTTCATCTGTGCAAGTTTCTTTGCTTCGTCAATCTCCTTGTCCTTTCCCCTCTGCCATTTTTCAAATTTCTTGTTTATAATCCTGTCTAAATCTTCGTCGGTATATTTTGCCTTACTTTCTTTTACCTCCTCGTTTTTTTCTTCTTTTGTGCTTTCATTTTGGTTTTGCTCTAAATTTTCGCCCTCTCCTGAAAATCTTTGTAAATTAATAAAATACATTATTTTCTCCTTTCCATATTCTTTTTTTAGTCTTAAATGCTTGGACCCCATATCTTTTTAAGTCATAAATGCTTGGACTTTCCATACCTTTTTATGTCTTAAATGCTTGGACAATAAAAAAGAGCTACCTAATAATTTCTACATTATTTGGATAACTCTCTTCTAAGTTACATAAAGAAAACTTCAAAAAATCATATACATCTTTGTTCTTTTCATAAAGTTTATAATTTTCTATTAAACTGGATACTCCCGCACACACAATATCATATCCTTTAATGGAATAATTAGCGTGTCCCTTTGCTTTTATCTCTAAGCTTTCATCATCAAACAAAATACTTATCAATAAGACTTTTTACCTCCTTTTCTTCCTTTGTTCCCTTAATTAAAAAAACTACCTCTTCCCCTTTTAAAAAGTAGGTAGTCGGCAGTTTTAACAAAGGATATTTATTTGTTATTTCACTGTTTTTATATATGTCATAGTTTTTATATTTTACTCCTAAATTATCAAGCACCCTTTCCATTTTCCTGCAGTGCGGGCACCAATTTGTGGTTAAAATAATAATATTTAAATCTTCTTTCATTTTGCTCCTTTTTAGTAATATACATCTTCTTCATTAGATAAATATCCAAGAATATACACATCTTTTTCTTCCTTTATACAATGCTTTAAAATTTCTTCTATTTTTTCTATCCCCATGCTTCTAAAAGGAAAAGTAGGAAAATCTTCTTTAAAAAGTTCTTTATATTTATCTAAAAGTTCCTTGTTTATTATCATGTTTAGTTCCTTTTTAATTTTTTAATTAAAATATTTAAATATCATACTGTCAAATGACGTCTTATAAATAGCATCCATAAATTTTTCGTTAAAACTCTCTAAATACTCATAGCATTCATCTTTTGAATTTAGTGCTTTACCTAAAATCTCAGCGACTTTTTCCATTTCATAGCTTTCTGCATTCACAGGTATTTCTAAGCCTGTTCCTTTATATTCTTCTATACCGGAAAACAATTCTTTTTCTTTTTCGAGAGAACAGTCTTCCATAAGAAGCCATATTCTTGTTTTATTCCAAAGATTATCTAATTCTTTTTTTCTCTCTTTTTTCATCCAATCATAACTCCTTTTATTGTAATTGACCAATCATCATTTAATATTACATTTTCAATTTTTATTTGAGGTCTATCAAAAATTATTTCAGATTCTTTTTTATTTGTTGTAATATATCCATATCGTTCCTTTGGAACTTTTATTTTCATATGGATTCTTTTTTTCTGCATTACATTTTTATCTTTAACAGCTGAAGTACTCATAAAAGCCTTTTCTTGGTAAATTCTACCAATCTCAACATCTGAAACCACCTGTTGAAGTTCTTCCCATGTTTCTTTCTTATTTTTAAGCAAAGACATTTTAGGGAATTTAATCCCTGTTATGCTTTCGAACCCATCTTCTTTTATATGTCTATAAACAATTATATCACTATTTATTTTATTTTTTCGTATAACTGAAGATAAAGTATCTGAAATTTTTTGAAAATCGTATCCTAAAGTCTTACCCTTTCTGATTATATCATTTATATCTTTGGCATTACTTGAATTAATATAACCTGAAAAATGACTACGTCCGTACAAAATTTTACGTTCTTCTTTACTTATAGAATGATGCATATTTTTAAACTCATCAAAAGAAACTTCTTTATAATCTCTATTTGAAATATTATCATAGTTATCAAGCCTGTTTTTAATTATATCCCCGCTTTTGCTATGTTTACTTTCATAATCATCAAGCCACTTATCCCAATTATCAACAACTACTTCAAAACTGCACCTGCACCAAGGGTGAAAGGGCGGAAAATTTATTCCGGGAGTTCTTTCCGCTATGTCAAATACTTTTCCTTTTATACCTTTGCATATGCTACATACTCTACCGTCTCCCACAGTAGAAATCTCATAACTTTCAAAATCTTCTTCAAAGGGTGTTATGGTGCTTTCGTTTAAAACATATGTGCCTTCCGTAAATATCAGCCTGTAACAGTCATTTCTCGTTACCTTTGAAAATCTTTCCTTTAAGGCCTTAACGCATTTATCATAACTGTCGCCTCTTGCTACTGCCTGAGCGAAATCTTTATTTAAATAATCCGCAAGTTTCTTTTTGTTGCTCCAAATCCTATCGGAAAAGTTTTCTTCTCCCGCATAAGAATTATTAAGGATTTTACTTATTACGTTGCTGTTTATTGAAAGAAAGTTCTTTCCAAACCCCAAGGTTTCGTATGTTATGTTTGCACCATTTAATGTATACTTTTTTAAATGCTTTTCTATTTCTTCTTGTTCAATAGCTCCTATTTCATACTGCTTTAAAAGAATGGAATACTCTAGTCCCTCCAACCTGTTTAGTTTATATATGTTTTCTCTAACGGGCAGGATATTTTTATACTTTGGATATTTCTCTATAAATTCATCAGCCCTTTTTATTAGCATATCCTTTTCTTCCATAGATAGACTTTGAAGAAGGTTTCTGTATTCTATTATGTTATTTTCTCCGTATCTTTGATAAAAGGAAGCTATTTCCTTTTCCAAACTTACCCTTTCTTTGTCATAAAAAAAAGACAACTTCTTTTTAAGTTTGTCTTCATCCTTTTCCATATTCTTTTTTAGATTTTCATATCTATTCTGCCAGTAATTCATCTGTTTCCTCTAAGGTTCTGTTTGTGGGATAATCGGTATTATAAGAAATACTGTCGTTTTCTTCTTCCATTTTCTTTATTTCATCATCCACATTATCCACAATGCTTAATACTTTTAACTGTGTTTCCTTTGATGTTATTCCACTAAGCTGACCTGCTATTGTTGCTTCGCTTTCAAGGTTTGCGGGATAATTAAAATGAAATTCATAAGAAAGAGTAAGTTCTGCATCCTTTGGAAGTCCCGTAACACTCACATTTGAAAATATAATATTATATCTTCTGTTCATTCCGGCAATAAACTTTCTCTCTTTTGTCTTTGCAAGGTTGCTCATGGCAAGAAGTTTATATTTAAGAGCAATCCCGGAGCTTGTTCCAAAATTCTCGTCGCTTATGTTTGCCACCATTGATATTTGGTAAATTAATCTTTCTAACCTATTAATGAGATTTTCCTGTGTAGTGTCTCCGCTTGGTTTTTGCATAAATTCCACTGTTAAATCAGAGCTGTCACCTTCAAAGTTTATAACCCTGTTGCTTCTTATATGTTTTATGCTCTTTTCGTCAAGCTCAGCCCCCAAAACCTTTATATATGCATCTGCGAAATAATCAACATCGTTTGCCTTTTCCGATAATGCTTTATTATACGCATCAATCATAGGAAGAACATTTTCAAATATTCCCTGTCTTTCTTCGTTTTCCAAAAACTCGTTTACGGGTATGGTTGAAAATCCATGAATACTGCCTTCATCTAAAAATCTGTATCCTCCTTCACTGGTAAAGCTTATTTTATGATTATTGGTATAAACATCTCCGACTATGTTCTCATCGCTGTCTTTATAGTACCTTACAAAGCATATGGCTGAAGAGTTTATATCATCATCGTATATCATAAATCCCTCTAAGGGAGAGAAGAATGATATTGCCATTTTACCAAAGTCATCAATATAATATATTTCATAACCGTGTCCGTATATATCGCATATTTTACTCAGTTCGCTGTTTTGGTCCTCTTGATTATTGTAACTTTCAAGGGTTTTGATGTATTCATTAACCTTTTCATCACTAGATATAGTCTTTACCGGAATACCCATAAAAAAGCCGTTCATTGTATCTGTAATATATTTTGCAAAGTTTACGGATATTCTGTTATCAGGCTTCCAGGGCTCCTTTTTTTTCATATTATATATTTTATAATCGTTTAGGTATGCATTTTTTAATATTTCATATCTGCTTTTAGCAAGTTCTTGATGTTTATTTATATATTCACTGATTAAATCTATTGTTACAGCCGTTCCTTTAGGCTCCATGAACTTAACATAATTTTGAATCTTACTCATTAAATCCCTCCTTTTATTTCTTTATATGTTACCTTTTTATGATATTTTTCCACCGCATAGCGAAGAGCATCCATTAAATGATTGAAATCATCAACGGGTCTGTTTATTTTATTTCCAAACTTATCCTTATCCCAGGTGTAGTTTGATATTTCCATTAGAAAGTTTACACATCTTGGATGAATTATTATTTTGTAATTTTGTAAAAACTGTATGCCGTGCATTATGCTGTCTTTTCCTTTTAAAGAAGCTCTTACTTTAAGACCGTAGTTTCTAAGCTCGTCAATGCTTTTAGGCTCTGCACTGTCAGCTGTTATCTTTTCTTTTTTATACCCCATATCTCTTATCCTTTCATATATCATCTTGTTTGAAAGCCCTTTTTTATATAATTCATCCCATATGAATATTCTCTTGTCCTTTTTATCAATAAAGCCAATAAAAAAAGCGGTGGGGTCGTTTGTATAACCAAAATCCAGTCCGCTTATGGTATCAAAGTTTATTATGTCTTTAAGTTCAAAAGCTTTTTCTTCAAAGTTTTCATAAATTAGTCCGTCAATAATCCCCCAGTTTCCAAGCCCTGCCACTTGGTATCTTCTTGGGTTGTTCTTTTTCATGTCTTCAAAGAGTTTTATATCGCTACTGTCCAGCCATTCATTACATTTATAAGTAGTTGTAAGAGGTAAAATATCATCATCATCTTTAATATCAAAAAACCTCTTTTTTAACCAGTGGTGCTCATTCCAGGGGTTAAAGGTTATTATCCATTGTTTAAATAGTCCCTTTGGCAGTTTTCCTCTTATAGATTCATCCAGTATGTTAAAATCCTCTTCCTTTGTTACTTCATATGCTTCTTCAAGCCAACCAAAACACAAAGCACCTTTTTCTACGGTTATGGAAGTAACTTTCAGTGGATCATCAAGCCCCCTAAAATAAATCTTCTGACCCGTTGGTTTATAAGTCATCTCAAGGGGAGATAATTTTTCCTCCCATAGATACTCAACTCCAAGCCTTTTTACAGCCCATTTAAGCTCCATAAAGCATGAATCTTTCAAGGTTCTGTATGTCTTTCTTACAACAAGGGTATTTGCTCCCTTATACTTCATCATGTTGTATATTATCTTTATGGCACTTGTCTTTGATTTCTTACTTGCCCTCGAACCTTTTACCACAAGGTATCTTCCCTTAAATCTAAAGAACTCACCGTACCCTTTGCCGATAATATCGGGAAGATAAACATCCCTTTTATTCAAGGTCATCCTCTCCTTTAAATACGGGAATTGTTATATCTATATTTACTCCGTTGTCGTTTTTATTATTTTGTCCTCTTGTATCTCTTATAAATTCCATTGCCTTAATATTTCCACCAAGTGCTTCACTTACGCCCTTAAACATTATGGCAACATCATAGGTAACATCTCTTTTATTTATTGAAAGAGCCTTTGCAATGTCTTTTGCTTCATTGGTATTTAACCTGCTTTCTCCGATTTCATCTAATATCTGTCTTAAAAGCTTCTTTTTTCTTCTAGCCTTTCCCGATGCAATACCGCCTTTTCTTGCAATTTCTCTTTGTTCTTCCTTTGTTCTTTCATTTAAAGGTATTAAGTTATTTTCTTTTGACATTTCATTTTTTTCGCTCCTTTCTATTTTTATGGTTCATATAGTCTTATTTTCTCCTTTTAACTAAAAAAGGACAGACCTAAGCCTATCCTTTAATTATTAATTTTTTTATTGCTTCACTTGCACTAAGTCCTTCACTTTTAAGCTTTTCTATTTTGTCAATTATTTCTTTATCTGTAATATTATCTTTTCTCAAAGTAATGGAATATCTTTCATAAGTTTTCTTATTATATCTATTCTTTACTTCCGTACTGGTGAAGGTTTTTCTTTTTGATTCTTTTTCTCTATCCATGTTATTAAATACCTCCATTAAATAACAATTTAATTACAAAATATAGAAATGCCAACAACCCAACTAAGACAATTACATGACCGATTAATCTTAATACATCTTTTTTCATTTGCTTTTATCGTTATGGTTTGATATAATTTCTTATAGGAAAGGGCTAAGCCCTAACCTATAAGTTTTAATAAAATCAATATCCACCCGACCAGTGATATTAATTTTACCAAGAGCTTTTCAAGTAGCACCACTATCTTGATTAGCTCTTTTATTTTTTCATCCATAACTACCTCCTTTCTATGTTTATATTATACTACATACTGTACAGTATGTCAATATATTTATTCAATTTAATTATTCTTTTTTTATTTATCCTCATTATGTATGCTTAATCCCAATTATTTCAATATGGTTAGGAATTAAAATGATTTTTAAATTGCATTCTTTAAATTTATTATTAAAGCCACTAATGGCTTCATAGCTCATTACATCTGTAGCTTTTAAAATTAATATATCATCATCATTTAATTCAATAACTTTCATACTATATCTCCATTCTTTTTCATCACTCAAAACCCCAAAACCTTAACCGTGATGTCGTTTCCCGATATTCTCCGTAAATAAAAAAGACAAAGAATTTATCTTTGCCTTCTTTTGTTTATATTATTATATAACGTTTTTATTATAATGAAGTCCTTATATTGTCCAAGAATTGTTTAATAAACAAAATAAATAATTTTATTTTACTCTTTACTTATTTCATCAAACATATCAATTAAAGGAGCTACTTTCTTATTTGCCTCAATATAATCTTTATACGCTTTATTAGCATTTTCAATTAAATTATCATAATAAACTACCCTAGTATTATATGATGCTATAGAATTATAAAATTTCTCTAATTCAGTTTGACTTAAATCTTCAACAAGTTTACCTAAAACAACAACAATTTCAAAAGGTACATTTTCTTGTCCTGTATTTGATAAAAGCTTTCTTATTGCATCATGATATTTAGTAATTTGGCTATATATATCGTTCCTTGAAACTCTTCTACTATATCTTTTCAATTCAATTATGATATGCTTCCCTGCCGATGTTTTATACCCTATATCTAATCTTCCTTTTATTTCTTCATCAGTTAAACCATTTATATTTTCTATAGATAAAGCATTTTTTACTCTTTTTTCCATATATTCTGTAGAACTAGCTCTTTCCCATGCTGGATCCAATAACCATAAATGCTCAAATAAATATTGTTGGATAACATTTTCTAAAACATCAACTTCAGTAATTTCTTGAAATTTTTTTATAACATTTATTCTTTCATTTATTATTTGATAATATAATGTTGCTTCTATATCATCTATATCATTTAAAATAACCATTAAATTATCTAAACTCTCTAAATTCAAATCATCAATTTTACTTAAGTTATTATTATATTTTAATTTTTCAAATGCTAATATGCTATATTTTAATATCTCCTTCTTTTTATCTTCATCAACTATAATTTGATTAACATTACCTAAAATACTTTTTGCATATTTTTTATCATCCCCTTTAAGTTCATCCATCCATTTTTTAATTGAAGGATAAATACTTATAGCCTCTTCAACCCCCATTTCATTTCTTAATGAAGTCCCTTCTTTTTGTATTTCTTTTAAAACGTTTTTTATAAAGTTCTTTAAAAATTCAAATCGTTCATCTTCCACATTATATTCTTGTCTACTACTTGTTGCCATATCTTCACAATTATCATCTTCAAAAAAATCAGCATGTATTTCCCCTATTAAATATTTAGAATATAATCCACCTTCATTATATATATCTAAAATATTTTCTTGACCTAATTTTCCTCTAACAATTAAAATAATTTTATTTAAATTTTCATCACCATCTTTTAATGCACCTGCTTCTTTTACAGTTCCTATCCATCCAGATACATAATAATTTTTATTTTTTTCAACTTCTCCACTTAAATACTTTTCTTTTTTTACATTTTCAAAATAAGGCTTATATTCATTATCATCTTCTTTACATCCAATATACCAAACATATTCTACCTTATGAAAATAATCACGATCTTTAATTTGTACTTCTTGATCATTTACGTAAACTTTAAATTTATATTTATTACCTAAGACACTAAAACGTCTTGCTATACGTTTTATTAAAAATTGGGGAGTAATAGATGATATACGTTTTTTTAAATCTTTTAAAATAATTTTTGTACCTATAAAATTATCACCTTCATAGATAATACTATCAGGATGATAACAAACATTATCACCATCATACTTTATCGCATCTTTTATTTTTTCTAAATTCATATTAAAACCATTAATACTACCGTTTTTTGATGTATAAATATCTATATCATTTGCAATGGAAAACATAGAAAGTTTACCTATACCTTTTCTTCCCATAACAGGTCTACTATACTTTGCTGTTATAGCTTCATTATGTTCTCTTCTCTGATAACCAACATTTAAAAATTTATTGTTTATATCATCTATGTCCATTCCACTCCCATTGTCTTGAATAATAATATCATTATTATCTGTTATATGAATATGAACTTCACTTGCATCAGCATCCCATGCATTTGCTACAATTTCAGAAATAACCGAAGGTATATTACTATACAAATTAATTCCTAAATGATTCAGTACATTTAAGCTTAATGACATTGTGTATTTATCTTCAATATTATTTTTTATCATAATATACCTCCAAATGCGATATTATTGATTCACCTATAACTTTACCTAACGTAACAGGGACTGCATTACCTATCATTTTCCCTACTTCATCTAATGGAATTTCATCTTTAAAAAATTTATATTTTTTAGGAAATGTCTGTAACAAGGCTCCTTCTCTAAATGATAGTGCTCTATTTTGTTCAGGATGACCAAAACGTCCTGTTCCATATGACGTAAACTGAGTTGTAATTGTTGGAGAAGGTTTATCCCATTCCATTCTAGCATAAACAGAAGAATAACTCTTTCCACTATCTTTTTTATGACATTCACAAATTAAATCTTCATCCCAATCTTTCCATGTACCTCCAGGTTTAGATTGTTTTATTCTTTCTAAATTTTTTTTGGAAAAGTTTCTAGCTCTATGTAAAGGATCTTTTCTAGAAATTGCGCCGGCTTCTAAAGGCTCTAAATCTCCTATAATTTCTCTTACCGTAATATAATTATCTTTATCTCTCGTTTTTGGCATTAATTCAATTTTACCAATTTTTGATGCTAGTAAGACTAATCTAGTTCTACTTTGTGGAATACCATAATCAGGACAATACACTTTATCCCACGAAATAAAAAAACCTTCTTTTTTTAAATTATTAATAAAAGATTTAAAAATTTGTTGTTGTGATAAAAGAGGGACATTCTCCATTGAAATAATATCTGGCTTTAGTTCATTAATAAGTCTTTTAAAATGATTAATTAAATACCATTTCTCATCCTTTTTATTTTTTTTATTTCTAATTTTTGTTGTATGTTTTGAAAAAGGTTGACATGGAGCACATCCAACTAAAACTTTAATATCAGCATTTTTATAAAATGGCATTAACTCTTCTGCATTTATATCTTCAATTTTAGAATGAATAAATTTAGCCTTATTATTAAATTCAAATGGGAACTTACAATATTCATTAAAATCAATTCCTGCAACAACATTAATACCAGATTCCTTTAATCCACAGGTAAGACCACCTGCTCCACAAAATAAATCTATTGCCCTAATATCCATTTTTTTTCCTTTTCTTTTAATATTATAATAATTAATTATTTTACCATATTTTAATTATTTGTTCAAATAATAATCTTTTATTTTGAAACATCTATACCATACTTCTCTACCACAACAATTTCCTTTAATATACGTTTTTTCAAAAATATCAGATTTATCTAATGAATTTAATATTGAATCGATATTATTTAAAGGATGTGATCTTTTTAAATTTAGCTTGCTTGCACATTCCTCAAATATAAAAGGTGTCCCTTTCCATATATATTCAATATCTTTACTAAGCATCAAATCTTTTATACATTCAGCAATGGTATAATACATAACAATTCTCCTTTTAATAATTATTATAATAGTATATGCAATAAAAAAAATTATTTTATAAAAAAATATAACAAATTAAAGATAATACTTTCTTACGCATCACATAATAATTACTTTTACTAATTCCCAGCTCCATATAAACCTCATAATCCCTACACCTAAAAAAATACTTCCCTTCAATAATCTTTCTTCCAGTATCGTCAAGCAGCTCTAAACCTTTTTCCACCCTTTCACAAAATATCTCATTAAGCCTTATCCTTTTTTCTATTCTTTCTCTTTTTTCAAGATAACTTATTACCTTGTTTTCGGTGATGTTATTTATATTAGAGGTATTTACTTTCACATCATCAAAACTTACGGAAAAAATATCTCCCGTAAGCCTTAATTCTTTTAATTTTAATTTGTCGGTTTCTATTTGTTTTTTCCTTAAAGGATATAAGTAAAGTACCCTTTCGATGTCTTTTGTGTTCAACCCATACCTCCGATTAAAAATAGATAAAAAAGTAAAATCATTCCTTTTATGTAAAAAGTAGCTACTATTAAAAATACTGATATTAGAAACATCAATATAATAAAAATTACTTTCTTCACATTCCTCCTTACCTCCTTTCATTTTCATAATTCATATTAAACAAACTTATCTTTAACTTTTAATCTTCAGCCCTTTCCTTTGCTTCTTTAACTTTTTTTAAAAACACTTCATCTACTTCTTTTTTAGTAAGCTTCTTTTTGCAGCCTTTAATATTACATCCTCTACGCTTACCCATTATGCATAAATAATTACAATAATTAGTTCCGTTGCCAAATCTGCCTAAAAAGATACAACCACTACAGCCTTTTAAAAGATTTTCTTCATTCTGCTTTGATATTTTAAGTCTTGATGCCATAGCTCTTACGGTGCTTTCTCTTTTATTAATTCTCCTTCCAATTTCGGTTGCGGAAAGTATACCGTAATTATTCTTAAAAAAATCTATCTCTATTTCACTCCAACGTCCCATTTTATTTCTCCAAACTTATCCTCACAGTTGTTTCGTCGTTATTTAATAAAATACCTTTAAAACTCTTACAGTAATCATTTTTATATTTTGTACTCTTGTTTTTATAGCAATATATGTAATTTATCTTATCTGTATTTTTCTTGTGCTTACAGTTTTCGCATTTAATTTGCATTAGTAATCTCCTTTCATAATCTTTAACTCCTCTTTAACTTCGTTGTTTTCTATGTATTCATCAAAGGTGAACTCTTCAAGTCTCTTTACTTCTGCCTTTAAACCTTTAATAATTTGCTTTAGTTCTTTGTTCTCTTCCTTTAACTCATCATGTTTGTTTTTTAATCGATGATATTTTGTTTTGTATATTAAAAAATCAATCATACTTATACCTTTCTTTATTACTGCATCATTTTTATAATGTCTTTTTCATCGTAATATTCATAATCAATATCAGCTTTAATTGTTTCTTTTGTGCTATTAATTTTCTTGACTTTTTCGTTTTGTTCCCATGATTTTATACTTGCTTTCCAGTCTGTCATTTTATTCTTACCTACATACCAGTTTTTACTTTCATAAAAGTTATAGAACTGTAGAGGGTTTATATTATTTTTTCTCTTTTGGCAATACTCCTCTACTTCGGCAATAGTAGGTTTAACAAACTTACGCTGCTTATATATATTTTCTTTACTTTTATTTACTTTACTTTCCTTTACTTTACTTTGTTCTTCTTTGCATACATTTTTATCATTTATGTATGCAAATTCCTCTTCTTCGCCTGCATTTTGATAATTTTGTATACCATTAATAAGAAGGTATTCTTTTTTAACTTCAACGACCTTTCTTCTCTTAACTATGGTAAAATATCTTTTTTGTATTCCCTTTGAAGTTAAGATAGAATATTTGTCGTATAATTCTTTGTTAAAAATACCCCTTTTAAGAGCTTTATTGATTATCTCGGAAACAACACCGCAACCAACTCCTATATCGTGAGAAAACAACAGCATAACCTCCGAGTTCCAGTGACAGAAATAACCTTCAGCATAAATCTTTTGATAAAGTTTTATTATTACACCAAAGCCTTTTAAGCCAAATTCTGCCTCCAAGAGTTTAAAATTATCGTCCAGGTATACATCAAGAGGAAAATAGTTAACGCCATTTTTCATGATGTACTCCTTTTTAAAAGACAGCATTGCAACCCTTATTTGAACAGCAATACCACCTTATAATATTCTTTTAATTTGAGGGGAATAAGTCCACAAGGAGAAACCTCCTTAAATTTTTATTTATATAAACACGTCCCCTCTTCGTGCTTAAAACTTATTAATCTATAAATTTATGTATGGATACTTTTTCTTTAAGTTATAAATAAATTGTTTCTTTTCAAGCTCCAAAGCCTGTATATTATTATTTAACTCAAGTACATGATCCATAAGCCTTTCCATATCTAGAGTGAAAAGCATAACCTTATTATTATTTTTAAGTGCGTTTATCATCTCTTCAAATATGTAACTTACCTGTCCTTTGTAAAGCCCGTTTACAAGTACCAAATATTCATCATAAACATCTTTTTTCATCTTTTACCCCCATACAATATAGGCAATATATCTGCCAATAATTTCTGCAATACACATTGAAATAATAGAAAATAAGGCAGTAAAAAATATGTACTTGAAATTAAGTTTTATAAATGATAAAATTTGTAATAGTAACATATGTTTAATCTCGTGTCTTTGTTTCCCAGCAAGCACGGGATTTTTATTTATCTTTTTCATATCTTTACCCCTTTTTTTCTTCCATTTGTATAGATACATCAACTATTCCGTTAACAATCTTTTTTACCTCTTCATCGGAAATATTAAGCATTCCTTTAAGATTATCAATAATAAGTTTTAATGAAAAAACCATATCAAAAAAGCTTATCTCCTTTGAAATTTCCATTGCCATATCTCTACTTTTAAAATCCTTTTTAATGCAAATTATATCTTCCATTTTTCCTCCTAAATTTTAAGTACACTATGGTTCATGGTCCTTATGCTATCCCACAATATTTATTTTTTTAATTTAATAAGATACTCATGTAAACCGTCAGTGTAATCTCCTTGTTTTTCTTCTTGTGAAAATATATAAGGCATTGCCGAGTATGACATTCCTATAACATCAAGAAGTTTAAACATATCATCTCTTGACCACTCATACTCTCCCCTCATTCGCTTTATAACATAGCTTTTAGTCTTGCCAATCATTTCCGGCAAATCACCAGACATTGTAATATCACATCGTCTAAGCCAGTACTTAAGCTCAGGGAACTTGGTTTTTCTCATTGACATTTTCTTCTCCTTTCTCTTAAAGACTAAAATCCCGACCGCAAATATATATATGTAAATTTGGAGGATACAAAAGCAGTAGGACGCAGTTCTTTTGTGATCGGGGCTTTAGCCTTTAAGGAATTTAATCGTTAAGTTTAGAAAAATGAATCTAAACTTATATTGAAATAGTCGGCAATAGCTTTAATGCTTTCTATTCTAGGCACCCTCTTTTCCCTCTCCCAGTACTCTATCGCCCTTTGACTTACACCTATTTCCTTTGCCAAAGTTAAGGTTGAAATACCGTTTTTTTCTCGAAGTTCTCTTATTTTCTTTCCTATTGACATTACTTTTCTCCTTTTTAATCTTTTTTTAATTGACTTTGTTTAATGAGTTTTTTATAATATATATAGAACGTATGTTCTAAAATGTAAATACTTTAGAAAGGTGGTGAAACTACTATGACATTAAACATAAGCGAAATTATTTCAGGTATAGCTTTAATTATTTCTGTTACATCAACAATATCTGGTCCATTAATTAATTCAAGATATCAATTAAAAATCAAAAAAATTGAATTATTTCAACCTAAACGAATAGAAGTAATTGATAAATACATTAAAAATGCAGCATTAAGAATTAATAAATATTATCATGATGAATTTAAGCTGTATAAAGACCGTGTTCTTATGTACATTCCAGACAAAAATCTACAATCACAAATAGTTAAATTAAACCAACTTATTCTCAATGATAAATATGAAGAAGCTAAACCATTATTAGAAGAATTATCAACTGAACTATCTAAATTGATAGATATAAAATAATGCCCATATTCCCCACATAATAAATACAATAACTGCGCATAAAATAGGATTTAATGCACCCTCATATTTTTGTAATACGGTTGCGTTTATTATTATTGCTATAATACAAAACAATGTTATAGCCACAAAAAACCAATCCATCTTTTTCTACTCCTCTAAAAAATAATTAATATCCACGCCGAAATAATCTGCGACTTTTTTTATTTTGTCAATTTTAGGTTTACTTTTACCATGTTTCCATTCTGAAAATAATGTTGGATACAGTCCTGTTTCTTTTGCTACTCTATAAGCCGAAATATTTTGTTTTTCTAATAATTTTTCAAATTTTTCATACATGTCCATCAATTAATACCTCCTTTCTATATTTTTAATCAAATTTATATTGCAATTAGTTAGAAAATTCTATATAATATATAAAAGATTAAATGTGATTATTAGGATTTTCTAACTTACAGTAAGATTATATATTAGATTTTCCTAATTGTCAATATATTTTATTAGAATTTTCTAATTTTATATTTTAGGAGAAATACAATGTATAAAATTTATTGTCAGCTCAGAGATAAAAAAGGAGTAAAAGATGCTGAAGTTGCAAGAAATACAAAAATTGCTCCGTCTGTATTTTCTGAGTGGAAAAAGGGTAAAAGTAATCCTAAACAGGATAAGTTACAAAGAATAGCAGATTACTTTGGAGTAAGCATAGAATATTTAATGACAGGAGAAGAAAGAACAACTATTACACAAAGCCCCCACCCTTATATACCAATTCTTGGTAAAGTAATTGCAGGAGTTCCCGTTGAAGCGGTGGAAGATGTTATAGGAAAGATACAAATAAACGAAAATCTTGCCAAAACAGGTAACTTCTTCGCTCTTGAAGTAAAGGGAGACAGTATGCAGCCAAGATTACAAGAGAGAGATATTGTAGTGGTAAAAGAGCAGGCAGATGTTGAAAGCGGACAAATTGCCATTGTATGTGTAAACGGCGATGAATACACTATAAAGAAAATCAAAAAAAGCGAAAGCGGTATTACTCTTATACCATTTAACCCTGCTTATGAACCTATATTTTACAGCAATGAAGAAATCGAAAGTTTACCCGTTGAAATCAAAGGACGAGTTGTTCAATTTCATGGAAATTTGTAGAACAAGAAGCAAATATCAAGAAAGGATACAATGCCATGTTCGATAACTTCAAATTAACAAAGCAAAGAGAAAAACAATTAAAAGAAGAGATTAAAAAATCAAAAGAAGAATATAAAGCATTACAAAAACAAAAAAAGGAAAAAACTTCAATATTCAATAAATGTAATTTATGTGGCAGCAGAAATGTTGTTTTAAATGAATATGGGGTATGTCAAGCATGCGAAATAAAACAATTAAAAAATGCCCTTCTTCCAGAATACAATAATCTTGAATATTTAACAAATGAAATTGAAAAAGAAAACATAACCCTTTCCAAAATAAAACAAGAAATAACAGAAAAAGAAGATAAATTAAAATCTTTAATTCAAATTGATAAAGAAAATGAAACTCTTTTAACATTAAAAGAAGAAATAAGTATTTGTGAGAAAAAATTAACATCTTTAAATCAAGAAATAATAATAAAAGAAAAAGAAGTTTTTACATTGGATGACACAATTTTACTTCAAAATTTCGGTTTATATGAACCTACATATGACTTTGCTTTATCAATAGAATACAAAGAAGAACTTAATAAGATAAGAAACAAACAAAAAGAAATGGTAAGAAACAAAACGGCAGTTGAATATTATGACGGCTGGACGGTTAACGGAAGCAAAGCTGAAGGCAGAAAAATGACAAACAGCAATATAAAACAAATACTTCGTACCTTCAACAACGAATGTGATACATTAATTGAAAAAGCTAAGTTTAATAATATTGATAAAATCAAACAAAGAATTGAGAAATCATATGAACAGCTAAATAAAATGAATGCTTCTGTGCAAATCAAACTTACACCTGCATATTTAAAATTAAAATTCGATGAATTAACTCTTGCTTATGAATATCAAGTAAAAAAACAACAAGAGAAAGAAGAAGAAAGAGAAAGAAGAGAAGCTTTAAGAGAACAACAAAAACTTGAAAAAGAAATAAGAGAAGCAAGAAATAAAATATTGAAAGAAAAGAAACATTTTAACAATGCCATAAAAGAGGCACAAAAACAACTTGAGCTAACATTAGACGAAGATGAACGAACAGGACTTTTAGATAAAATAAAAGAACTTGAACAACAGCTAAAGAATATTGACAGTGAAGAAAAAGTAATAGATTACAGAGAAAAGAACGCCAAAGCAGGATATGTTTATATAATTTCAAATATAGGTGCTTTTGGAGAAGATGTATACAAAATAGGAATGACAAGAAGACTCGAACCAATGGATAGAATAAAAGAACTTGGGGACGCATCCGTTCCATTTTCCTTTGATGTTCATGCTCTAATATTCTCAGAAGATGCACCAAAACTTGAAAGCAAACTACATGAACATTTCTTTAATGACAGAATAAACAAATTAAACAACAGAAAAGAATTTTATAAAACAAAACTTGAAGAAATAGAAAAAGTAGTAAAAGAAAATTATGATAAAACCGTTGAATTTACGGAAATTGCACAGGCGGAGCAATACAGACAATCAATTCGTATTAAGTAAAAGATGGAATGAAATATAGCAACGTTTATAATTTAAATTTATAAAAGGAGGAAATTGTTATGAAAATAGGATTAAGAACACCAAGCTTAAAAAAATCTTTTAAAGCAAGAACAACAGGCAAATTAAAAAGACAAATGAAAAGAACTATTAATCCCATATACGGTAAAAAAGGTGTGGGAATGATAACAAACCCTAAAAAAGCTGTCTACAATAAAGTTTATAACAAAACAACAGTAGGATTAAACGATATAATAAAATCATCTCCAAACAAACAAAATAAAAAATCTTCTATCGTACAAAACATAAATACGGCAGAAGATACATCATGGAAACAAGAAGCAGCAATGTGGAACAGTTATGACAGAGAAGTAAAACACGTTGCAGATAGATATTTTAGTTTACATCATAAAATTGAAGAAAACTGGTCAAAATTATTTCAATCAAAACAATATAATTCTAAATTAGCCGATATAATTGAAAAAGACTGTATAAAAGATATTGAGTATTACATGGAAATGAGAAAAATAGACATAAAATATAAACTTAGTTCTCCAAACGATATACCTGCCCTAAGAAGACTTGCCATGTTATATGAAAAACAAGGGCGATATGAAGAAGCAGTAAAAGCATGTAATAATGCAATATCTCTTGGAATGGATGAACATAAAAGGCTTGAGAGAATATTAAAAAAACAAATAAAAAGTTTTAAATAAATATAGAAAAATAGTAAATATTAAAAAAATATTTAATTAAGTATAAAAATAGTTCCAGTAAGTGAATTTTTTCTAAAGATCTTTAAAAATTATTGAATTCTTTAAGCTTATTACATATAATAATAATGAAAGAACCAACGTGCCTATGTTGTTTTTCAATATGCGAACCAGTTGGACAGTGTGGATGAGCTTACTGAGGTAGGCTCATTTTTTTTAGGAGAAATAATGAAAATAAAAAAGGCAACAACCGTAGAAGAACAAATTGATATTTTAAAAAATAGAAATATGATTATTGAAGATGAAGAATCCGCTAAAAATTTTTTATTAAATATTAATTATTATAGATTTACCGGATATACTTATCTCTTTAGAAATAGTGATGATACATTCGAGCAAAATATAACTTTTAATGAAATAAAAAAAATTTATAAAGCAGATAAAAATTTAAGAATAATATTATTCAAATATATTTCTATTATTGAAATAGAATTTAAAACCCATATAGCTTATGAGCTATCAAATGCCATTCAAACAGAAACTTATTTATACTATAGTGATGATTTATATTTCAACAAAGAACATTTTGAACAATTCAAAGAAAATTTAAATATTAATAAAGAGAAATCAAAAGATAAATTATTTATTAAACATTATAATGAAAAGTATAATGGCATTCTTCCTTTATGGGTTGCAACAGAAATAATTAGTTTAGGTGATATATCTAGATTTTATAATAATTTAAAAAGTAAATATGCACAATTAATATCAAAACATTATTACAATATTAACGATGATACGTTAAAATCATGGTTTTTCACAATTTCATCTATAAGAAATTCTTGTGCCCATCATAATAGACTATATAAAACACATCTAAAAGCAGTACCTAAAAACCATGGAAGTTTAAATTTTAAAAGAGATATATCTAGTGCAATTATTATTATTGGTGTTTTATTAAGAAAAGAAGACAGAAAAAAATATATTGAGGAAATAAATGACTTTATAGAAAATAATAGAGGATCATTATTTTCAGCTAAATCAGCTTATGGATTAGATAAGAAAAAATACATAAATGCAATAAACTCTATTACATAAAGCCAAAGTACCTTAAAGCAATAAAAACTCCTCTACCTCGGCAAAGGTAAAAGAGTTAAAATAAGTGTCATTGACACCTACAAATCAAATATATTATAAGTCAATGGCACTCTAAAATCAATAGAACAAACTTCGAACATGAAAGGAGTGTTATTTTTATGCAAAAAAGAATAAATACTGCAAAATGGAACGGAACAAGATGGAGAATTGACGTTCAAAAAGATGGAGTAAGAAAAAGTTTTTACAGTTCAAAGAAAGGAAGAAACGGACAAAGAGAAGCAAACAAAAAGGCTGACGAGTGGTTAGAACAAGATTTAATAACAGATATTAGAATTTGTGATTTACAAGAAAAAATGATTGAAGAAAAATGGCAGATGAAAGAAATCGGCTCCAGCAGATACGCAAGATATAAAAGTATTTATAATTGTTGGGTAAAACCAATAGGAAACAAAAAGATGAGAGAGCTTACACAACAAGATATTCAATCCATTTTAAATAAAGCATGTAAAAAAGGAAAATCACAAGGAACTATAAAAGAAATAAAATCATGGTTTAACGAACTTTGTAAATATGGAAGAAAATGCAAGGTAACATCACTTGTTCCAATAGATTTATACATTCCCAAAAAAGCAAAAAAACTACAAAAAAGGGACAGTCTTACAGAACAAGAAATAAAAATATTATTTTCGTCAAACAAAACCACAGTATACACTAAAGTATGTGAAGATGATTATATAAATTTATATAGATTTGCCTGTATTACAGGTCTAAGAAGAGGCGAAATTATAGGTCTTAAATGGAGTGATTTCAAAATAAAGGATAATTATACTCTAATGGAAATAAAAAGGTCTATAAATGAAAATAGAGAAATTACATCAGGTAAAACAAATAATGCTAAAAGAAAACAAGTATTACCTCAAATAGCAGTAAAAATATTAAAAAATCAAAAAGAACTTTTAAAAAAACATAAAATCATATCAAGTTATGTTTTTCCGGATATAGATACTGGAAATTTTATTACTCCAGACAGAATAACAAGACGATTTAATAACTATGTGAAATATAATAATCTAAATGACAGAATAACACTTCATTGGTTAAGACACACATTTTTTACAAATCTCTATTCTTATATTGAAGAAAATATTCTAAAAGAAATGGGAGGACACGCCGAGAAAATGGATACGGGTATATATATTCATGCAACAGATAATCAGCTTATAAATGCATCAAAAAGTGTCGATAATATATTTGAAACACTAATAAAATAAAGTGCGGTCAAAAGTGCGGTATTTTTATAATATTTTTTATTTTAATACCCACAAATCCTTTTATTTAAAGGCTTTTAATAAGAAGTTACCTTTCCATCACTCGCACCAACTTAATAATTTAAAATAAAAAAACAAAATAACCAAAATACGCAGACATGCTATATTAAAGGATTTTAGAAGATGAATAATTCGAGTAAATAAATTTCAAAAGACGGAAATATCGTCTTTTTTTATTCTTATAATTTTTATTAAAATTAATATATTTTTATGATATAATATTTACTATAAAATGGAAACAATATAAAACATTTTATTTCACAAAATATTCTAATACAATAATATAATAAAGGGGAAATGATTATGAAAATGTCAAAAAAAGAAGAAAAAAGATTAAAAGAAGAAATTGCACAAGAACAGGCTAAGTTAGGTATACCGCCGAAAAAAAAAAGCAAAGGAAAAAAGATAGCAATAATTGTCGGAGTAATTGTTGTGGTTCTTTTACTTCTCGCTATGTGTGGCGGAGGTGGTAATACAGACTCAACTCCAATAACAAATGAAGAAATTACTGAACTATATACAGACCCTTCTTCATTTACAGGCAGAACTTTTACATTTACAGGACAAGTTCTTTCTGTTGAACAAGATGGAAATGTATATGGTATTCAAGCATGGTATGATGTTAAAAATTTAGATAAAAATACATTAATATACTACTATGCTTCTGAAGATGAAAATTTTTCAATAAAAGAAAATGATTTTATAAAAGCAACAGGAACAATTAATGGTACTTTTACAGGAACAAACCTTTTAGGCGGAACAGTAGAGCTTCCAGAAATGGATGCTGATAAGGTAGAAATTGTATCGTATGAAGAAGTTGTATCCCCTGCAAATAAAACAATAGAGTTAGATAAAACAAGTAAAAAAGGTAATGCTTCTTTTACTATTGAAAAAATAGAATTAGCAGATGATGAAACAAGGGTATATGCTACTTTAAAAAACAATGGTAGTTCCTCTATTTCTTTTTATTCTTATGACGCAAAATTAATACAAGGCGGAGAACAAATATCAACACAAGACGATTTTTACGTTGAAGGATATCCTGAAATAGAATATGATTTAAACAGTAAAGCTAAATCATCTGGAATTATAACATTCCCAAAAATAGACAAAGATAAAAACTTTACTTTAAAATTCCCATTTTATGATAATGAAGATTTCAATGAATATACTTTTTCTTTCGATATAAAGGTAAAATAATACAATCAAAAAATATATGAATATAAAGTCTTGTATTTTTATTAAAATAAAAAACAAAGGGGCAAAATGCCCCTTTTATTTTTAATAAAAAAGAAAAGCTTAATGCTTTTCTTCATCTTCTTTAAATAGTAAATATTTTTGTAAATAAATTTTATTTGCAAGAGACTTTGTCGCAAGTCTTACAATTTTTGCTTCATGAGTATTGTTTGAACTTTCTTCTACATCATCATCTTCAATAAATGCAATTCTAAAAGCTTTTTCCATTTCTCTGGCAAAATAATCATAAGCTTCCTCTATCGGATATGTATCTATTTGTATTTTTATTAAATCACAAATTTCCGAAATTGATAAAATTTGTTTTAATGAACAAACTACAATTATATAGGCAATATGATGTTTAGTATACTTTTTCTTTACAGGAGGAGAAACCAAACCTTGCTTTACGTAATTGTTAACCATAGATGAAGTTATTAGTTTTTCTTTATCATTTATTTTAAACACTTCCAAAACATCCTCGGTAAAACTAATTACTTGATCCATATATAATTCAATATTTGGAAGTTCATTATATCTTGGAAAATGAAATTTTAAAATTTCTTTTGTATAAACTGATTCTTCAAATTTATTCATATCTTACTCCTTTTTAGAAGTATATCATCATGATTTTATGTTGTCAATAGTACATGAAAGCTCTTGACAAAGTATCATATATTATATAATATAATATTAAATAACAGATAAAATAATTTTTTAAATTAAAAGGAAATAACCATGAACAATAAAGAAAAAATCGCTATTATTACCGATTCAGGTACAGACGTTCCTCCAAAATATATCGAAAAATATAATATGTATGTTGTACCTCTTATAGTTAACTATGAAAATCAAAGCTATAGAGATGGAATTGATATCAATATAAATACAATATGTGAAAAATTAAAGGAAGAAATTCCAACAACTTCACTTCCTTCAATAGATGATATGATGGAAACATTTGAAAAAGTAATAACAGATGGATACAAAAAAGTCATAGTTATAACTATCTCAAGCGGTCTTAGCGGAACTCATAATGCAATGAGAATAGCAAGTGAATCCTTTGAAGATAAATTAGACATAATGCTTGTAGATACAAAAAATATAGATATAGGAGCAGGATTCACTGCAATAAGAGCAGGTGAACTTATTGAGCAAGGATATTCTTTTGATGAAATAAAAGAAAAATTAGATGATGCAATAAATAACACAAAAGTTTATTTTTGTGTTAAAACATTAGAATACCTAAGAAAAGGCGGAAGAATAGGTCTTGTTGCTTCAGTTGTAGGAACAGCACTTGATTTAAAGCCTGTTATATCTTGTAACAGCGACGGAATATATTATGTAGTATCAAAAGCAAGAGGAAGAAAAAAATCCATTAAAAAGGCTCTTAACGAAGCTAAAGAATATGCTAAACAATTTAAAGAATATAATATTGCCGTTGTAAATGTATGGTCAAAAGAAGAAGCCAAAGAAATTGAAGATAATATAAAAAATGATTTTCCAAACGTAAAAAGCGTTTTTGTAGGGGCTATATCTCCTGCTCTTGCAGTCCACACGGGACCTGGACTTATTGGAGTCGGAGTGCAAAAAATAAAATAATACCTAATGAATAAAAAGCTGTAATTAAATTTACGGCTTTTTATTTTTATATAAAAAAAGAACATAACAAAAGTTATGTTCTTATATTTTATAATGCATTTTTAGCAACTTCAACTAATTTAGCAAAAGCAGCTTCATCATTCATAGCAAGGTCAGCTAACATTTTTCTGTCGATTTCAACATTAGCTTTTTTAAGACCATTAATAAATCTTGAATAAGACATATCATTCATTCTTGTAGCTGCATTGATTCTTGTAATCCAAAGTTTTCTAAAATCTCTTTTTCTTTGTTTTCTACCTGCATAAGAACTTCTTAAAGCTCTCATTACAGCTTCGTTTGCAGGTCTGTATAATTTAGATTTAGCACCATAATAACCTTTTGCAAGTTTTAGTACTTTTTTATGTTTCTTTTTACTATTTAAACTTCTTTTTACTCTAGCCATATATTATTACCTTTTAACTACTTAACAATAATGTAGCTGATTGTTTTTTGGTCAGCTGCAGAAACGTAGCCACCCTTTCTTAATTTTCTTTTTCTCTTAGTTGTTTTTTTGTTTAAAATGTGATTTCTAAATGCTTTTTTTCTTTTGATAACGCCAGATTTATTTCTTTTAAATCTTTTAGAAGCGCCTCTATGAGATTTCATTTTAGGCATATTAATATCCGTCCTTTCCTACTATTTTTCTTTACCTTTAGCAGGTTGTAATGTCATTGTATAATTACGACCTTCTAACTTAGGTTGTTTCTCAATTGTTCCTACCTCATTAACCATAGAAGCAAATTTCAACAGTACTTCTTTACCTCTGTCAACATAAGCCATTTCTCTACCTCTAAATCTTACGGAAACTTTTACTTTATCTCCCGCTTTTAAGAATTTACGGCAGTTTTTAGCTTTTACTTCTAAGTCATGATCTTGTACTCTAACAGAAGTTCTGATTTCCTTAATGTTAACAACTTTTTGGTTTTTCTTATTTTCTTTTTCTCTTCTGTTTTGTTCATATTTGAACTTACCATAATCGAGAATTTTACAAACCGGTGGTTTTGCATCAGGTGAAACCTTAACTAAATCAAGATTTCTCTTATCAGCTTCTTTTAAAGCTTCTTGTGCAGACATTATACCAAGCATTGAGCCGTCATCACTGATAACTCTTACTTCTCTGTCTCTAATTTGTTCATTAATTTGAAAATCTTTAATTGAATCATACCTCCATGATTAAAAAAATAGATAGCAAAGAACTGCTACCTAAATATATCACTAAATAAATGTGTATATATTTACCAAACTAAATCCATGTTTGTTTGGTGAGAAGCAATTCTTCTACTTTGTTTTCTAAAAGAGTATATCACTAAACCCTTTTATTGTCAATGATTATTTAATATTTTTTATATAAAAGCATCTTGCAATGCAAGATGCTTAAAAATTAATCTTCAAATTCAAATTCACTGAAAAAATCCATATCACTGTCTTTTTTAAATACTACTTTATCGTCTTCCTTTGAATCTTTTTCATCAAAATTTGTATAATCTATTTCTGAAGAAAAAATATCTTCAAAAATATCTTTACTTTGAGTTTTTGCAGGTTCAATTTTTTCTTCCATTGGTTCAAAAGTTTCAAAGTCTAATTTTTTACTTTCAACTCTTTCACTCTTTTGAGGTTCAATATCTTCTTCCTTAATATCTTCTTCTACATATTCATTTTGAACAACTTCTTCTTTGGCAGGTTCACTAAATAAGTTTTCATCAATTGAATTGTCTTCAAAATAATTTTCCTCAGTTAAAGTTTCTTCTTCATGTTCATCCATAATATTAGAATCTTCAACAAAATCTTCTTCTTCGATTTCAACAGGTTCAACAAAATCCTCTTCTTGGAATTCTTCTATTACTTCTTCATCTGTAACTTCTTCAGGTATTATTTCTTCAACTTCTTCTACTTCCTCATTAGGAAAAACTTCATCTACAATTTCTTGAGATTCTTCAACAGCAACTTCTTCAGTAGCATTTGCTGTTTCTTCTATACCTGCATCTTCATGTTCTTCATGTAACTCTTTCATTAATTTTTCTTTTGCAATTGTAAGTTTAGCTAAATCTTTTAAGAATTCATCTACAGCTTTTTCAGTTGTTGCAAAAGATGTACAAAGTCTTATTACACTTTTTTCTTCACTTAATTTTTCCCATAATTCAAATGAATATTTCTTTAAAAGTACTTTCAAAATATCATTTGGAAGAATAGGAAATACTTGGTTCGTTGCAGACATTGAATAAAAACCATAACCTAAATTACCAATACCAAGTGTTAATTTATTTGCAAGTCTGTTTTCGTGTTTACCTATTTCAAAATATAACCCATCTTTAAATAGTTCAACAAACTGAACACCAAGAAGTCTGCCTTTTGCAATCATTCCACCATTTTGTTTAATATGATATCTAAAATCAACGTTCAATTCTTCGTTATTTATTACAAGTGCTTCACCGAATAATGCACCCATTTTTGTACCGCCAATATAGAATGCATCAGTTAAATTAGCTAAATCTTCCATTGTAACATCATTATCTACACAAGTAAGAGCTGAACCAAGCCTTGCTCCGTCTAAGTATAAATATAAGCCGTACTTATCACAAACTTCTCTTAATTTCTTAATTTCTTCTTTGGTATAAATAGTTCCAAGTTCTGTTGGATTTGAAATATATACCATTTTAGGTTTAACACAGTGTTCTCTTTCTTCATCATCAAAATGTTTTTTTGCAACTTCTTCAACGTCTGAAGCCAAAAGTTTACCGTTGTTTTCTTCTTTAACTATTATTTTATGACCTCTTGCTTCAATAGCACCTGATTCATGTACATTAATATGTGCAGTTGATGCTGCAATTACTCCTTCGTGAGGTCTTAGAGCCGAAGAAATAAAAGCTGTATTTGTTACAGTTCCTCCTGATAAAAAATGTACGTTGCTGTTTTCTCTTTTTATTAATTTTTTTATTATTTCACTTGCTTCTTCACAGTATTTATCTGTGCCATATCCGCTGCTTTGCTCAAAATTAGTTTTGATAAGTGCTGCCAATATATTTTTATGAGCACCTTCACTATAATCATTTGTAAAACTATACATAATAAACCCTCTATCTTTCGTCATAATAACTCATAATATATGATATAAAACTTTTATACTTTTTACAAGTAAAATATCAAAAAAAACCTTATTTTAAGCTTAAAAAAGGAGATATTTTACAATATCTCCTTTAATCTTATTTTATATAATTCAAAGCCTTTTTAAGTCTTTCAACAACTTCATCTTTACCTAAAATACTTAAAATATAAGTTAAATCTGCACCATGCATTATTCCGCTTATTGCTATTCTTGTAGGCATATATAAAGCTTTACCTTTTATTTTAAATTCTTTTTGAATAGATTTTAAACTCTTTGAAACAATTTCAGGTGTAAGTTTTTTTTCTTGTTCAAATAATGAAATCAAGTTTTCAAACAATGTTTCATTTGTTTCCATATCCATGATTTCTTTTGCTTTATCATCAAGTTCATCAAGATTTGCTTTTAAGTATAATTCTTTTGTAAGCTCTATACTTTCTTCTAAATAATTTAGCTTATCTTTAATGGCTTCAACAATATATTCCATTGTTTCATCGCTAACATCATCATTTACTAAATTTTCTTTTAGTAAATAAGGCTTAATTAAAGCAATAAGTTCTTCATTTGATTTCTCTTTAATGTAATGGGCATTAACCCAGTTTAATTTTTCAGTATCAAAAACAGCACCAGCTTTTGTTACTCTTGAAATATCAAAATCTCTTATTAATTCATCCATTGATAAAATTTCTTTTCCTTCAGGATCAGACCATCCAAGAAGAGCAATGTAATTTATCAATGCTTCAGGAAGATACCCTTTTTGTATAAAGTCTTCAACTGCAACAGAATCATGTCTTTTACTTAATTTTTTCTTGTTTTTGTTTAAAACGGTTGGAAGATGAGCAAATTTAGGAGCTTCCCATCCAAGATAATTATATAAAATTATATGTTTTGGTGTAGAAACAAGCCATTCTTCCCCTCTTATTACATAGTTAACATCCATTAAATGATCATCAACCACAACTGCAAAATGATATGTTGGAAATCCGTCTGCTTTAATAAGAACTTGTTCGTCAACATCATTTGTATTTATTGTAACCTCTCCCCTTACTTCATCATAAAAAGTAATATCCTCATTTTCAGGAAGAGCCATTCTTATAACATAACTTTCACCGTTTTTTATTCTTCTTTCAGCTTCTTCTCTTGATATGTTTTTACATTTACCATCATATTTTGGTGTTTGTTTATTTTGTACTTGTTCTTCTCTTAATTTATCAAGTCTTTCTTTATCACAAAAACAATAATAAGCCTTGCCTTCATCTAAAAGTTTATTGATATATTTTTTGTATATATCAAGTCTGTCTGATTGAAAATAAGGTCCCTTATCTCCTATTTCAACAACCTTACCATCTTTTAACATTGGACCTTCATCATGTTTTACACCGCAAAATTCCAATGCATTAATTAAATTTTCAACAGAACCTTCAACATATCTTGTTCTGTCTGTATCTTCTATTCTAAGCAAATAATCACCATCGTTATGTTTTGCCCACAAATAGCAATAAAGAGCTGTTCTAAGTCCTCCAATGTGTAAAAATCCTGTAGGACTTGGTGCAAATCTTGTTCTGATATTCATAAAATACTTTACTCCTTAATTATTTTTCCGTCTTGCCATAATCTTTCCAGATTATAAAAATCTCTTTCTTCTTTTACAAAAATATGAAGTACTATTTCTCCATAATCCATTAATATCCATCTTGAAAGTTTTATACCTTCTTTTCCTTCAAGAAATATGTCGTTTTCCTCTGCTTTTTCTTCTACAAATTCACATACAGCTTTTGCTTGTCTGTCACTATTTGCACTCGCAACTATAAAAGCATTTGCTTCGGAAGTCAAATCCGTAACATCAACAGCATATATATTTGATAATTTCTTCTCTTCCAATAAATTTATAAAAAATTGTGTTTTATCTTTATAATTCATTATTTCTCCTAAATCTTAAACTTTTAATGTAACATCATAACCTATTAAATCTTTATTTTTTTCTAATACAGGTTTAACATCTTCTTCTACAAATTCAATAACTTGGTTAACAGCTCTTCCTACATATTTTTCAGGTTTTAAAATATCGTGGATTTCGCTTAATTCCAAATTAAATGCAGGGTCTTTTGAAATTCTTTCAAGTAAGTCGTTTGGTTTACCTTCTTGTTTAACAACTTTGCTTGCTTCCATAGAGTAAACCCTGATTTTTTCATGAAGTTCTTGTCTGTCTCCACCTCTTTTTACAGCTTCCATTAAGATGTTTTCTGTTGTCATAAATGGAAGTTCAGCCATAATATCTTTATGGATTACTTTTTCGTTTACAACAAAACCGCTTGCGATATTTATCGCTATTTGAAGAATAGCATCACAGCACATGAAACTTTCAGGAATTGAAATTCTTCTGTTTGCAGAATCATCAAGAGTTCTTTCAAACCATTGTACGCTTGCTGTCATTGCTGGGTTTACTTGATTTGCAATAATATGTCTTGCAAGAGAACATATTCTTTCGCTTCTCATCGGATTACGTTTATATGCCATTGCAGATGAACCAATTTGATTTTTTTCAAAAGGCTCTTCAATTTCTTTCAAATTTTGAAGTAATCTAACATCAGTAGCAAACTTATGTAAACTTTGAGCAATACCTGCAAGAGCATTTACAACTCTGCTGTCAAATTTTCTTGGATAAGTTTGTCCTGTTACTGTAAAGTCTGTATCAAATCCCATTTCTTTACATACAAACTCATTTAATTTTTTTATTTTTTCTTCATCATTGTTAAATAATGACATAAAACTTGCCTGCGTTCCTGTTGTTCCTTTTACTCCTCTCATTCTAAATGTAGAAAGAACAAATTCAACTTCTTCATAATCTAAAAGTAAATCTTGAATCCAAAGTGTAGCTCTTTTACCTACTGTTGTAAGTTGAGCAGGTTGAAAATGAGTAAATCCAAGTGTTGGTAAATCTTTATATTTAATTGCAAATTCACTCATTACTTTAATTAAATTTACAAGTTGTTTTTTAATAAGTTCTAAAGCTTCTTTAAAAACTATTAAATCAGTATTATCTCCGACATATGCACTCGTAGCACCTAAGTGAATAATACCTTTTGCAACGGGAACTTTATCTCCGTAAGTATGAACATGAGCCATTACATCATGTCTGAATTTATTTTCGTATTCTCTTGCTAAATCATAATCTATATCATAGATATTATCTTCTAATGCTTTTACTTGTTCATCAGTAATATCAAGACCTAATTCTTTTTCACCTTTTGCAAGAGCAACCCATAATTTTCTCCATGTTGAAAATTTCTTGTCAGCTGAGAAAATATAAAGCATTTCCTTACTTGAATATCTTTCGATTAATGGATTAGTATAAACATCTCTACTCATTTTAATTCTCCTATTTTATTTCATTTATAAATTCTTTGAATAATTTTAAACCACTTTCAATATCTTCCATACTTGTCGCATAAGAAAATCTTATAAAGTCATCTGCACCAAATCCAATACCAGGAATTACAGCAACGTATTTACTGCTAAGAAGTGCATCTGCAAAATCTATTGAACCATTTATTTGTTTTCCGTTATATTCTTTTCCATAATATTTAGAAACATCGGCAAAAACATAAAATGCCCCGTCCGGCTCAATAGGCTCAACTCCATCTACTTCTTTTAATACACTAAGCATATATTTTCTTCTGCTGTCATATTCTTTTACCATATCATATACGATTTTTTGATCTGTCTTTAAAGCTGTAATAGTAGCATATTGAGATATACTGCTTGGATGAGAAACGCATTGTCCTTGAATTGTATTCATCGCTTTTACAATATCTTTATTTGCAAGAGCATAACCTATTCTCCATCCTGTCATTGCATATGACTTTGAAGCTCCGTTGATTGTTATTGTAATATCTTTTATTTCATCTGATAAAGATGCAACAGGAGTAAACTCTTTATCGTTGTAAAGTAACATTTCATAAATTTCATCACTTAAAATGTATATACCTTCCTTAACACATACATCAGCAACTTCCTTAAGTTGTTCTTTTGTATATACAACACCTGTAGGATTTGAAGGATTATTAAGCATAATAACCTTTGATTTTGGTGTTATAACCTCTTCAAGTTCTTCTTTTGTTAAAACAAAGTTATTTTCTTTCTTTGGATATACAAATACAGGCTTACCTCCTGCAACTTTAACCATTTCAGAATAACTTACCCAGTATGGAACAGGAATAATTACTTCATCTCCGTCACTAATCAAAGCTTGCAAAGCAGTAAATAACGAATGTTTTGCACCTGATGAAACAATAATTTCACTTTCAGGATCATAATCAATATTAAATTCTTTTTTATATTTTTCACTTATAGCTGTTCTTAAATCTATAAGACCTTTTACATCGGTATATCTTGTTATACCTTTTTTCATTGCTTCGTTAGCTGCATCAATAATTACTTGTGGAGTATCAAAATCAGGTTCTCCTGTACCGAAAGAGTAAACTTTTTCTCCTTCTCTTTTAAGTTTGTTTGCCTTTGATGTAATGGCAAGTGTCATTGATGGTGATATTTTATCTAATTTGTTTGATAATGGTTTTTTCATAAAGTTCCTCCTATATTATTAACATTGCATCTCCAAAACTAAAAAATCTGTATCTTTCTTTTATAGCTTCTTCATATGCTTTTAGTATATCATCTTTATTGTAAAATGCACTAATTAACATGAGTAAAGTTGATTTTGGCAAGTGAAAATTTGTTATAAGATGGTCTATTACCTTAAATTCATATCCCGGATAAATAAATATATCCGTATTCATACTAACAGGTCTTATATCTCCATACTTTTGATAACAACTTTCAAGTGTTCTTACTGTCGTTGTTCCAACAGCAAATATATCTTTTCCACGTTTTTTTGTATCATTTATTATTTTTGCCGTTTCTTCACTTATAATAAAAAATTCACTATGCATTTTATGATTGCTTATATCATCTTCTTTAACAGGTCTAAATGTTCCAAGACCTACATGCAAAGTTACATAGCAAATATTAATGCCTTTATCCTTTATTTTTTCAAGCAGTTCTTTTGTAAAATGAAGACCTGCTGTAGGTGCTGCTGCAGAACCTTTATCTTTTGAATAAACAGTCTGATATCTATCGTCATCGTCAAGTTTTTCTTTTATATATGGCGGCAAAGGTACCGTTCCTATTTTATCTATATAAGAAAAAACATCATCGCAGCCAAAAAATTTAACCTTAGCCAAACCTTCATCGTATTTTTCAACAACCTGCATTGATAAGTTATCGTCAAATTTTACAATTGTTCCATTTTTTAATCTTTTGGCAGGTTTTATCATTACTTCAAACATATTGTTACTTAAAGGTTTTAAAACAAAAGTTTCAATTTTTGCTCCTGTTTCTTCCTTTATTCCAAAAAGCCTTGCATGAAATACTCTTGAATTATTAAGTACAAGAGTATCACCTTCATTTAAGTAATCTATTAAATCATAAAAATGTTTGTGTTCTATTTCTTTTGTATTTCTATTAACTACCATAAGCCTTGAAAAATCACGTTTTTCAATAGGTGTTTGTGCTATAAGTTCTTCAGGTAGATTATAATCAAAATCACTAGTTCTCATATATTATTCTTCTTCCATTTCAAATATTGATTTAGTCATGATTTCACTGTTCGTATAAGGAACATTTAAATAATCATAAGCAAGTTTTGTTGCAACTCTTCCTCTTGGAGTTCTGTTTATAAATCCAAGCTGTAATAAATACGGTTCATAAACATCAAGGATTGTGTCCTCTTCTTCACCAATAACAGCAGAAAGAGTATTTAGACCAACAGGGCCACCGTCAAATTTATTTATAATAGTATCTAAAATAGCAATATCACTGCTATCAAGTCCGTTTTCGTCTACACCTAAAAGCTTCAATGCTTCCATTGCAATTTCTTTATTTATAATATCAGATTTTTTTACTTGTGCATAGTCTCTTACACGTTTTAAAAATCTATTTGCAATTCTTGGAGTCTGTCTTGAACGAATCGCGATTTCCCTTGCACCATCATCATCTATTTTTATTTCAAGTATTCCAGCACTTCTTTTAATAATTTCTATAAGCTCTTCTATTTTATACATCTCAAGCTTATTTAATACTCCAAATCTATCACGAAGAGGAGAAGAAAGAAGTCCTGTTCTCGTCGTAGCACCAACTAATGTAAAAGGTGCAACAGGTATCCTTACGGATTTTGCATTTGGTCCTTTTCCCATTACAATATCAAAAGCAAAATCTTCCATTGCTGGATATAAAACTTCTTCTATGGTTCTGTTTAATCTATGAATTTCATCAATAAATAAAACATCATTTTTTTTAAGTCCGGTAAGTATCGCTGCAAGATCTCCCGGTTTTTCTATTGCTGGACCGGAAGTAACTTTTATAGATACTCCAAGCTCGTTTGCTATTATATTGGAAAGAGTCGTTTTTCCAAGCCCCGGAGGTCCATATAAAAGAACATGATCAAGAGCCTCTCCTCTTTCTTTTGCAGCAGAAATAAAGACTCTCATCCTTTCTTTGACTGTTTCTTGACCGATGTATTCATCTAATGTCAAAGGACGAAGAGACTTATCTTTTTCTATATCAAGTTCTGTTTTTTTACTTGTTACTATTCTTGTAGCCATATTTCTCCTTATTCATTAACCCTTTGTAATGCAATAGTAATTATATCTTCTATAGTAAGGTCATCATTAGTAGAAATGCCACTAACGATTTTATTTGCATAAGCTCTATCAAAACCTAAAGATGTAAGAGCTAAAACAGCCTCAGCTTTCAAATCACCATTTATATCTATACTATCTTCAAAAGATATTTCATCCATTTCAGGTAAATCTGAAAATTTATCTTGAAGAGTAACAACTATTTGTTCAGCTGCTTTTTTCCCAACTCCGTTTGCAGCACACAATGCTTTATAGTCCTTATTAATTACTGCACTTATAATCATGTTAGGCGACAATGCACTAAGTACGCTAAGCGCAATTTTAGGACCTATTTTAGGAACTGTAAGAAGTTTAAAGAATACTTCCCTTTCAAAAGATGTAGAAAACCCAAATAAACTTATATCGTTTTCTCTTACAGCCATATATGTAAATATTTGTACTTCATCTTTATCATTTGCCAAATCTGTTATAGTATTTTGTGAAACATTTAGTAAAAAACCTATTCCACTTTTATTTTCTATTGTTAAATATCCATCAGTTATATTAGTAACATTTCCTTTTATATAATCAAACATTAATACCCTCTACTTGTCCTCTTCGTGTCTTTCATAATAACCGATAAGCTTTCTGTTTTCATCTCTTACCGCAACTATATAATTATTTTCTTTATGTTTTTCGTTATATCCAATATAAATTTCCGTTAAATTATCATCTTTTAAAAATCTATCAATATACTCAAGGGTTAGTTTTTTTGAATTCTCATTATGACAATCAAACAAAGACTTCCCTATCAAATTAGCTCCGCCTCTATGAGCATAACGTTTTAAAGCACTTTTATTCATGTACGTTATAATATGGTTTGTATCTACAAAACAAACCGGATTTTTTTCATTATCAACAATATCCTTAAAAACCATGTTAAAATCCATAATGATACCACCTTATAAATATTTATCTATATAAACATCATCTATATGTTCTATATTTATTTTTGCATTTGTAATTGCAATAAGTTCATTTTTAAATTCTTCCTGTAAATTTATCGGAACATATACTCCATAAGTAACTTTATCGGTAAAAACTGCATCTTCAAGTTTATACCCTGTCTTTCTTAAATACGTTTCAATTTTTCCGTGAAGAGAATAATCATAAGAAATTTTTGTTAAAGCTGTCATTACCTTTTTTACAAGCTTTGCTTCTTTTATAACTTCACTTGCAGAAGAAGAATAAGCTCTTATTAGCCCGCTGGCACCAAGTTTTATTCCTCCAAAATATCTTGTAACCACTATTAATGCATTTGTAAGATTATTTTTTTCCATAGCATTTAATATAGGTCTGCCTGCAGTCATAGCAGGTTCTCCATCATCACTGGATTTTTTTATTTCCATTTTCTTACCTATTATATATGCATAACAATTATGAGTAGCTTTATAGTGTTCTTTTCTAATTTCTTCAAGATATTTTTCAGCCTCTTCAACATTTTTAACCGAAAATAAATTTGAAATAAAAGTAGATTTTTTTATTTCTATTGTACTGTTAAAATTATCATTAATGGTTATATAATCCATACATAAATTCCCTATTTTAATTTTTTCCGATTAAATATTATAACATAATACATTTTTTTGTTCAATAAATTGACTTTACAAAACTATCTATTACAAATATCAATACCTCTAATTTGTTTAAAATAATCTCTTAATCTTTCAATAGAAGAATTAACAACTAATTCCTCAGGATAACCTACTTCATTTAATAACTTTATTGATTCATCAAAATGTCCTATTGCAGAAGAAATATGTGCATCTGAATTTACAATAATAGGTACTTCATATTTTTTACATAGTTTGACAATTTCAAAACAATTAACATCACTTCCCGGACGCTGCTCAAAAGAGTGATTATTTACTTCAACTATCTTATTATATTTATTACATTTTGAAATAATCATTTCGTAATCAAATTTAAAAATTTCATTTCCAAGATGACCAAATACATTTATGTTTTTATTAAGCAAAGCTTCGCTAAGCATATCATTAACATGATTTTTATCTTTTGGATAAAATATTTCTTGATGGAAAGATGCAATTTTTAAATCAAGATTTTCCATGTACTCTTCTTCTAAATCCACATTACCCTCAGGCATTATGTTAAGTTCTATACCACTTATTAAATAAACCCCATGCATTTTACCTGGATTATTCTTTCCAAGACTTCTAAAATGCCAATGACTTGCACCATCTTCCAAAGCAGGTCCATGGTTTGTAATACCAACGGCTTGTAGCCCTGCTTTATTTGCCGCAATACAATTTTCTTCAAGAGTTGAAAAAGCATGTTCGCTAATATTTGTATGTGTATGTAAATCCGCTATAATTTTCATTTTACACCTCTTATATTTTATAATATTTTTTATTATAGCATAAAATAAAAGACATATTTAATAGCAATATATACTTTTAAATAAATTAGACTAATTTTATATTTACATATTTAAATTTAGCTATATAAAAAAATATATAGCTAAAATATATATAATATGGTAAAATAAAAATTATGTAAAATTATAATAAAATAATTGTATAGGAGAAAGATAATGAATATTGCAATTGTTAAAGCTGGAGGTACTGGTCAAAGAATAAATGATAAAAAAGCCTCTTTACCAAAACAATTTATTGAAGTAGAAGGTAAACCTTTATTAATTTATTCTATTGAACCATTACAAAAAGCAAACAATATAGACAAAATAATAATTTCTTGTCATGAAGATTACATTAATTTAGCCGAAGAATATTGCAAAAAATTTAATATAACAAAATTATTTAAAATTGTAAAAGGAGGAAAAACTACTAGCGACTCTTTTCTCAATGGATTAAAGGTTGCAAAAGAACTAATGAATGATGATGATTTAGTAATAATGGCAGATGCAGTACGCCCTCTTGTATCAACATCAACTGTTGAAGAAATAGTTGAAAAAGCAAAAGAATGCGGTGCTGCAGGTGGGATGGTAAAAATTGCCGAATGTGCATTTATTTGTGATGAAAAAGATAGTATAAGTTATATAGGAAATGACACCTCTTATATGTCTAAAACTCCACAAGCAATTAAATTAGGATATTTAGAAAAATATAATAGGCAAGCAAAAGAAATGAATGTCTACGAAAATTGCCCTGCACTATGCACATTATGTATTAATACCAATAATCCTTATGCAATCGTAAAGGATAGTCCTTATAATATTAAAATAACATACCAACATCAACTTGATTTCTTTGAAATGATTGTAAAAAACGGATTATTAGAAAAAATAATAAATATAAAATAAGGAGAAAATTAAAATGAATATTGCAATTATTACAGCAAGTGGTAGAGGTACAAGAATGGGTGAAGAATATAAAGATTCACCTAAACAGTTTTTAGATGTTGAAGGAAAACCTGTTCTTTTCTACTGTTTAGAAAAATTTGAAAATAATAATAATATTGATGCTATCATTATAGTAACATTAAAAGATTATATATCTTTTGTTCAAGATAAAGTAAACGAATATGATCTAAAAAAAGTTAAAGCAATTGTACAAGGTGGAGATACATTAAAACAATCTATAATGAAAGGTTTTGAAAAAGCTAAAGATTTTATGTCATCAGAAGATGATACAATTGTTATTCATGATGGTGTTAGACCGATGGTTTTTGATAGTGTAATAACAGATATAATAAAATCAGCAAAAGAAAAAGGACCTTCACTTACTGGTATACCAAATAAAACAGGAAATTTTATGATAACTGAAAATTCTGAAGTAAATAAATTTTATACAAAAAATCAAGTATATGCAGGAGGAACACCTCAAGCTCTAAGTGCCAAAGATCTTCAATATGCATACAATGAAGGAATAAAAAGAAATATTTTAGATGATGAAAATTATGGAACATGTTTTATTTCTCTACTATATACTTTAGGAAAAAAAATCTATATAGTTCAAGATAAAGAATTAATGAATCTAAAAATCACAACCCCTGCCGAATTAGAAATATTTAGAGCTATAATAAGAATTAGGGAGGAAAAAAATAAATAATATGACTTTAAGCAAAAAAGATCAAGTATTAAATGTTATAAGAAAAATACAATTAGAAGGTTTAGCAGAAATTGATAGAATATGTAGAAAACATAATATAAATTACTCTCTGGGTGGTGGTACTTGTCTTGGAGCTATTAGACATAAAGGATATATTCCATGGGATGATGATATTGACATCGATATGGACAGAGTTGAATTTGAAAAATTCTTAGAAGTTTCAAAATATGAATTAGATGAAAATATCTTCCATCTTGAATGTAATGAAAATAACCCCAATTTTTATTCTTACACACCAAGATTAATGATTAACAACACCATTTTAAATAATAAATCAATGGAATTAAGTGGAAATAATCATTGTATATTTATTGATATCTTTATTCATGATTATTTACCAAATAATAAAATTAAAAGAGCATACTACGCAAAAAAAATCTATTGGATAAAAGTATTAACTTATTATAAATGGTATGGCATTACAAACCAAGTACCACAGTCATTTAAGACTATTGCAAGAATATATGTAAAACTTAGAAGTTATAAGCACTTCTTAAAAAAATTTGACAAATATGCAAAGCATTACCATAAGAAGGGTGAAAAAACAAATTATGTAATTGATACTTCAATCATAAATGGAAATTTTGGAGGATTTCCTTCGAGTATAAAGAAAGAATATATAGATGTTCCATTTGAAAACTTAACAGTAAAATGTTTAAAAGAATATGACACTTTCTTAAAAATATTATATGGTGATAACTACATGAAAATTTTTCCAAAAGAAAAAAGAATTTCTCACCATAAATGGAAAAGAGTAGATCTTGGACCTTATGCAGAAAAATATGGACTTCCAAAAGAATATGTAAAATATATCATAATGAACCTAGACGCTCCAAGATTAAAAAAAGTAAAACAAGTATCACTTGAAATGCTCGATGTAATTGATAATATATGCAAAAAATATAATATTACTTATTTTGTTTGTGGTGATGATGCTTTATATAAAGCAAACAATACAGAAGAATATGCAAAAATATGGAGAGATGATGTTACTGTTTTGATGGATAAAAAAGCATATGATAAATTTATTGAAGTTGCACCTAAAGAATTAAATCATTATTATTTCTTAGAAAATAATATTACAAATAATAATTATCATTTCCCATATTCTAAATTAAAATTAAATTACACTTATTTTAGGGACAGAAGAACTTTTCCAGCAGATGTAAACCAAGGATTATGGATAAATATTGGTGTATTAATTAATACTTCCAATGATGCTAAAAAACGTTTAAAACATTATAGAGCATTAAGTAATGTATATGATCAAATTAGATTAAAATGGCTATATAACTCTTTAAGAG
>NZ_SPHL01000060.1 GCF_005844425.1 Anaerofustis stercorihominis
AACTTTTTCTACCATACCCATGATACATTTTCCGCCACCGCCACCTGGGTTAACATCGTTTTCTCCGTTTTGAAGAATTTTTATTTTATTATAATATTACACAAAAACTTTGTCAATAAATACTCTTCAAATCGAAGAATATTTATTGACAAAATATTGACAAAAAAGTGACTTTTTTATATGATTGAAAAACAAGGAGTTAACAGTATGAGCAAGAAAGGAATCTCACTAAAATTAAAAGAACTTAGAAGAAAGAATAAATTAACAATAGAAAAAGTTAAATATCTTTTGGAAAAAAGAGATATAAATGTTGCAATAAAAACAATATACGGGTGGGAAAGCGGACAAAGACTTCCAACCCCTGATATTTTTTTAAATTTATGCGATATATATAATGTTAATGATATCTTAGAAGAATTTGAAGTTGGAAAAAGAAAAAAGAAAGTAAATGACAATTTAAAAATGATAGCAAGAGAAGACGGAATAAGTTACAATTCTCTTAGTAAATCCGAACTAAAAAAATTAAAAGAAACTACTGTTTTAATTACTGAAGATGAATAAAATAGATTTAAAAAATTATAAAAGTATACAACATCTGGTTTGGTATATTTTAAGAGAAACAAAAACAAATAAACTTCCTGTTGATATCATTCATATATGCAAGGAATTAAATATAAAAATAAGATATTACGATAATAATAACGATATCGCAAAAACCTATAAAGATGGCTTTTCATGCATAACAGAAGATGATGAAAAAATAATCTTTTTTAATAAATCCATAAATAATTCTTGTAGGCATAGATTTACAATAGCCCATGAGCTGGGGCATATTTTGCTTGAACACAATAAAGATAAAACTAAAACATACAACGAAATGGAAACAGAAGCAAATATGTTTGCTATAAGGATTCTAGCACCACTTTGCGTTTTAAAAGAAATGAATATATCTTCTCCTGAAGAATTATCCCAATTATGTAATATTTCTAAAACTGCAGGGAAATATAGATATGAAAGGTTACAAAAAGCATTAATAAAAAATAAATTTTATATTAATCCAAAAGAAAAAAAGATTTTACAACAATTTAATAATTACATAAACAGTTTTTCCAGAGATATTTAATAAAATATCTCTTTTTTTAATAAAAAAACAATGATTAAAACCATTGTTTTATAATTAATTATTAAAATATATAAAATAAAAAATATAAATCTTTATATTATTATCATTGGTGGAGATGGGGGGAATCGAACCCCCGTCCAAAACCAGCTAAATTAAACTTTCTCCGAGTGCAGTTTGTCTTAAAATTTAACCTAATACTATAAAACAAACAAAATTATATAAGGCGAGCCTTAATTAATACTATACATTGTCAAGACACCCAACATATAGGTCCCTGCGAAAGTGTGACAATCGTTATATTTCTTGCAGGTCAGAAATACACGACCGCGCTGCAACTAGGCAGCGAAAGATAATCTATTGTTATCGTTTATTTTTTAATTTGCTTATTTTAAAGATGTTAAGCTCATCTACTCGCTTATTTAACCTCACTAACCCTGTCGAAACCATTGCATCCCCGTTTATCTATAACTATTTTTAAGGTTTCTAGCTATATCACGTTTTGCATCTTTTTCTTTAAGACTTTCTCGTTTGTCATAAAGCTTTTTACCTTTACAAACAGCGATATCCATTTTAACATAACTTTTACTAAAGTGCAAATTTAAAGGGATTAAAGTATATCCATCTTTTGTAAGATAGTCCTTTATTTTCCTTATTTCCCTTTTATTTAAAAGCAGCCTTCTTTCTCTTAAAGGATCGACATTATTTCTGTTACCAAATTCATAAGGACTTACATGCATACCAATTATATATATTTCATTTCCTTTAGTAACATTTGCATAACTATCTTTTAAATTAACTTTACCGTTTCTTATTGATTTTACTTCCGTACCTTTAAGCTCAATGCCTGCTTCATATTTTTCTATAACAAAATACTCAAAATTTGCCTGTTTATTTCTGGCAATTATTTTTTTATCTTCTTTATTTTTATTTGCCCCCATATTCTACCTACATACCTATAATATTAAATAAAATTGCAAAATAATGTAATATTGTGCCTGCCAAAACAAATAAGTGCCAAATAGAATGCATATATTTATATTTAGTCAAACAATAAAATATTACACCAACAGTATACATCAATCCTCCTAAAATTAAAAGAACTAATGTTAAAAGTGAAACAGCTGCAACCAAAGGTTTAATTGCAAAAACAACTGCCCATCCCATAATTAAATATAAAACTAAAGATATTTTTTCAAATTTCTTTAAATTTATTGCATTTAAAACTATACCTACTATTGCACTTAACCATATAACAACAAATATATACCATCCAACATTTTCTCTTAATGTATATAAAGTAAAAGGTGTATAAGTACCGGCTATAAGTAAAAATATTGTACAATGGTCAAATACTCTAAAAATTTCTTTTACACGACGATTTTGGAAAGAATGATATAAAGTAGATGCAAGATATAAAGAAAACATACTTATGCCGTAAATAATGCTTCCAATTACAGCCCACATATTAGCATACATTGCACTAAGGACTATTAAAACCGTACATCCAGCAATTGCAAAAAATACACCTACACCGTGAGATACCGAATTAAATATTTCTTCCCCAAGGGTGTATCTTTTTATTATATCTTTTTTTTCTTCACTCATAAATTTTCCTCTTTTCAAATTAATTTTTTCTGCTTGATAGATAAACTGCAAGATTTCTTAAAAAATCAGCACTTTCATCAAAATCTGAAATACTTTCAAGAGCAATATTTAAAAGTTGTTCTACTTTTTCATACGATTTTTCTAATCCATAAACATACGGATATGTCATTTTGTTTCTTTCCTCATCCATCCCTACATTTTTACCTAAAGTTTCACTATCAGATACCACATCTAAGATATCATCAACAACTTGGAACATTAATCCTATAGAATCAGCATATTTCTTAAAAGATTCCATCTTTTCTTCATCTGCTCCTCCTATAATGGCTCCGCTTAATATACAAGCTCTAAGAAGTGCACCTGTTTTATTATCATGAATAAAATCAAGAGTTTCACCGTTTGGCTCTTTTCCTTCACTTATCATGTCCATAACCTGACCTGCAACCATTCCGTTTATACCTGCAGCATCAGCAATAACTTCCATAGCTTCCACATATCTTGTTATATTATTTGCTTTTTTGCAATTTTTAATCATAGTTTCATATGCAAGATTTAATAAACTATCCCCTGCAAGAAGAGCCATTGCCTCTCCGTATAAAACATGATTTGTCGGTTTTCCTCTTCTTAACTCATCATCATCCATACATGGTAAATCATCGTGAATAAGAGAATATGTATGAATCATCTCTATCGCAGCCATTAAAGGATATGCTTCTCTTATATCTCCCCCAACAGCTTTGCAAGATTCCATCAAAAGAATAGGTCTTATCCTTTTACCTCCTACAAATAATGAATAATTAAAACTTTCAAATATTATTCCAGGCTTACCTTCTTTAATAGTATATTTATTTAATATATCTTCAACAAATAATTGTTTTTCTTTTAATTCTTTCTTTATATCCATGTTTAAGCCTCTTCGAAATTTTTTATAACAGCTTCACCGTCTTTTTCATCTACAAATATTTTTACTTTCTTTTCTGCATCCAAAAGTTCTTCTTTTAACTCTTTTATTAAAATTCCTGCTTCATCATATAACTTAACGCTATTATCAAGTGTAATTTTAGATTCTTCCATTAACTTGCTTATTTCTTCAAGTCTTGATAATTTTTCTTCAAATGTTTTTTTATCACTCATTATTTTCACCTTCAATACTATTTATTGTAGAAATAAACTTACCGTCTTTCATTCTTATTTTTATAATATCGTTTATACTTGCTTCACTGACAGAAGTAATTATGTTATCATTCTTTTCAACTACCGCAAATCCTCTATCTATAACACTTTCAACTGAAAGAGTTTTAACTAGTTTTTCCAAAGAATTTAATTTTTGCTTATTAAAACTAATTTTATTGCCAAATGATAAATCAATGAAATCTTTTAAATTATCAACATACTGTTCCATATTTTCAATATATGCATTTGGTCTTTTTATTACAGGTTTATTTATTACATTTTCTATTCTTTGTTTATAAGAATCAATTAAATTATTTAAACTGTTTGTAGCCTTTCTTTGATATTCATCAATTGTAAAAATAATATTATCCAACGGTTCACTTACGATTTCACCTGCAACAGATGGTGTTGGAGCTCTAAAATCTGCCACAAAATCACATATTGTAAAGTCTGTTTCATGCCCTACAGCAGAAACCACAGGAATTTTACTGTCATATACTGCTTGAGCAACTACTCTTTCATTAAAAGCCCATAATTCCTCAATGCTTCCGCCACCTCTTCCCGTTATTATCACATCAGCAAGATTAAGTCTATTTATATCGTATATCATTTGAGCAACGTCTTCTCCGCTTCCCTCACCTTGAACAAGTACAGGGCAAACAATTATTTCAATATTTTTATTTCTTCTTTTTATAACGCTTATTATATCCCTTACTGCTGCCCCCGTCTTGGATGTTACAACTGCCACTCTACTAATAAATTTAGGTATAGGCTTCTTGATGTTATTATCAAAATAACCTTTTACCTTCAACTCTTCAAGTAATTTATTATATTCTTCATATAATCTTCCTATACCCTTTTTTTTCATGCTACGGACATATAATTGATAATTACCGTTCTTTTCAAAAACAGACACATTACCCTCTATTATAACTTTCATGCCATCTTTAGGCTCAAAATCCAGAGAATATGTGTCTGCTCGAAACATAACGCAATTTATTTTACCTTTATTATCTTTTATTGAAAAATATAAATGTCCGGAAGAATGTCTCTTATAATTTGAAACTTCCCCCTCTACTTTTAAATTAGACAATAATTCATCATAATCAAGTAAAGTCTTAATATATCTATTTACATCCGTGACGGTTAAAATTACATTATCTATCATTTTAATCCTCACTATACCCAAAACCATATCATCTGGTATTGGATACTATATTATAATATATTCATATACAAGTCAATAAATATTAACTAACTTTTTTATATACACTATTTAATAACCCGTTTACAAAACTTGCCTCTTTTTCATCTGAGTATGTGTGAGCCAACCCAACGGCTTCATTTAAACCTACCAAAGCAGGGATATCGTCATTATACATAATTTCAAAAACACCAAGTCTTAAAACGGCTATTACATGATTTGAAAGTCTTTCAAACTTCCAGCCTTTTAAATTTTCTTTTATTATTCCATCAATTTCATCAAGATTATCTAATATACCTTTAATGGTCTTTTTAGCATACTCACCTTGAGTTCCTTTTAAACCATTATCTGTAATCATTTGTTCATATCTTTCATTAAAATCATCATGGAAACTCATTTGAAAAATAATTTTATATACTAAATCTCTTGCTACGTCTCTTTTCAAAATTTAACCCCTTTAAAATATATTTAACATTCTAATCCTTCAATATATATATTAACTTGAATTACACTATAACCTGTCATAGATTCAACAGATTGTTTAACTTTTTTCTTAACTTCATCTGTTAAATCAGGTATTATTGCTCCGTATTTTATAATTAAAGAAATATCAATAATAATTTTATTACCACTTATTATTGTTTTTACACCTTTTCCAACATTCTTTTTACCAAATATTTCTCCAATATCTATACCTCCATATAGACCGCTTATACCATCAACTTCTCTTGTAACAAGTCCTACTATTGAAGTTATCACATTATCACTTATATTTCATCACCTTGTTCTAAGGTTTCTCTTAAAGTAATGTTTTCATCAATATTTTTGCTCATAATTGTACCTCCTTTTCGAGAAATAAACATATACATATTAGTAACTCAATTATAACATTATTTTATTTTATTTCAAATAATTAATGAAAATTTAAATATCTATAAAAATTGGTGTATTTAAAGGATTATATGAAAAATAAACAAGTATTATTCCAAGTAAAATAATACTCATTATACTTATTAATTTCACTTTAACTTTATCATTTTGTTCATCAAGCAAAATTTTATAACTAAAACTTTGACTTATACCTACACAAATCAAAA
>NZ_SPHL01000061.1 GCF_005844425.1 Anaerofustis stercorihominis
AGAAACAAAATAAAGTTATTAATTTTGATTATTTTTTAAAAAAAGGAAAGGTAAATATTAAAGTTCATCCTTATAGTCTTTCTTTTAGATGTTATTCTTGGTATTTATATGGATATTGTGAGAATGAAGAAAAATTTAATGTATATAATATAGATAAAATATTAAATTTAAATCAAGTTGAATGTTTTTTTAAGAAGAAAGAAGACATAGACGAAAAGAAAGAAATAGACAAAATATTTAAAAATAGAAAAGGTATTAATGTAGCAATATTATTTGATAAAAGTGTGGAATACAGATTGTTAAATGAATTTGGACAAGGAAGTTATATGCACTTTTTAGACGATAAATTGATTTTTGAATATACTTTTCATGATAAAGATTATTTGTTTTCATGGCTGCTTACTTTTGCAGATAAAGCGAAACTTATTTATCCAACAAAACTACGTGAAGATTTCCTTTGTATGTTAAATAAAATAAAAGATAATTATTCTATGGAAACATAAAAAACAGCTTTATTAGCTGTTTTTTACTATATCCAAAAGTTCTTTAAGGCTGTCAATAAAATAATTAGGGTTTTCTGTAGATAAGTATTCTTTTGTGTTATATCCGTATGTTACGCTTGCAACTTTAATATTTGCTTTATGAGCAGAAACAATATCCCTTACTTCATCACCTACATATAAAATTTCATCATCTTCTAATTTTAGTTTTTTCTTGATTTTATTTATTTTAATTTCCTTTGAGAATAAAGGTGAAGAAATAATAAAATCCATATTATTTATATTCTCGTTTTTAAGAAAATTATTTATATTTTTTTTCGTGTTTGAAGATATAATTCCCATATATTTTAAATTGCTTTTTAAATTTATTAAAATATCTTTTATATCTTCTTCATATGGGTCCATAGATTTATGATGTTCTTTCATAAGTTTCTGACCTTTTTTCATTAGTGAAAAAATTTTTAAATATGGAACTCCAAGGTCTTTTGCAATATTGTGAATTGGCTGTCTTTTTAATTCGTCAATATACTCATGTGTAATTTCTTTATAACCGTATTTTCTTGCAATTTGATTGTATACAACAAATATTACATTCTCTGTATTAGCTAATGTTCCATCAAAGTCAAAAATGACACATTTATAACTCATTTGTGTTTCCTTTTCCAAATCTTATTGTATTTTAGTTTATTATATCACAATATTATAAAAGTTAAATTACATTTATATTAACTTTCTCTTATTTATGTTTAAAATAATGGAATGGTTTATTATATCACAGTAAGAAAAAGTAAGCGTGTTTTGTTTGTTATTTGAGATTGTAGAAATAGTAAAAATATTTTGATAGGCATTTTCTATTGTTCCTTTTTGTTTTATTATTTTCCCTCTGGATTCTTTCCTTATAAAATAAACATCTTCACCTATATTATTTTTTATAAGATTTTTTGCATATGAATAAGAATATTTTGGTAGCTTCATCTAAACCTCCTTTTATATAAATTATTATTGACTTTTTCACTTTGTTTTAACCATTTTTTTCTTTTGTTTCCACAAAGTATCATTAAAATTAAAGTAATATTCTTTATTTTTTTTTACTAATATGGTAAACTTTTAATACGTGTAGATATTAACTATAAAGAGTTAAAACACAGGGAGGTCATGTTTATTCATGAAATTGAAATGGGTTAGTAGACGAAATGAGGAACAAGAACTTAATAAAGTCTACAGACAAATTGTAAAAAGAGAAAATAAATATCATATAGCTGAAGAATCAACTTATATACATAAAAAAGAAAATATATTTAAAAAAATTGCAGGCGGTAAAAAAGTAGAAAAGAAGCCTTCAAAAATAAGAGAGAAGTATCAAGATAGTTGGCTAAATAGACAAATTAATGAAATAAAAGAAGATTTGTCGGATTTAATTTTAAGTATTAAATATTACATTAAAAAATTAAAATTTGGTTTTAGAGATTTTAGAGTTTATGCTAAAAGCCACTTTTTTAATGTTGTTGTTGGATTTTTTGTACTAATTATTATAGGTGTTGGTGTATTTACTTACAATAATTTGTTTGCTTATGAAGTTGTATTTAATGGTACTAAAATAGGGGTTGTAAAAAATGTTGAAGATTTTGAACAGGCTCTAACAAATGTAGATGCAAACCTTACGAAATGGTATGGAAGTTCAAATGTATTCTATGAAAAATCTATAAGTTATCAAAAAGTACCTATTGAAAATCCAAATGATATTTTAGATAGTGATGATTGTGAAAATGCAATATATAATATGAACTTACCTCTTTTTTGTAAAGGTGCAGTAATTACGGTAAATGGAGAAGAAGCAGTTAGAGTTGCGTCAACTCAAGATGCAAAAACTGTTATTTCAAATATAGGAAGCATTTATGAAGAAGAGAATGAAAATGAAAAAGTAATCAAAAGCAGTGAAGTAAAAGAAGATTTGGAATATAAAGAAAAACTTATTTCTATAGATTCTGCTATGGAAGTTCATGAAGCGATAGAATACTTAAACGATACTTCAGATAATAAAGTTGTAAATAATGATGACAGCAATATTTTAAATGCTATAGATGAAGCAAAAGAAGGGACAAACTTAGTAAGTGCTCTTAATTTTAGAGCAGATGATTTCGCAACAGACGAGATAAGTTCAAAGCCTTCTATTACAATAACAACTGTAAAACAAGTAACTTATAAAGAAGATGTAGATTATAAAACAATATATAAGGATGATTCAAGCGTTTATGTAGGGACTACAAAAGTTACTCAAGAAGGAAAAGACGGAGAAAAGAAAGTAACGGCAGTAAATACATATGAAAATGGAGAAGTTGTTGAAAGTGATGTTCAAAGTGAGGAAATAATTGAAGATTATACTCCAAAAATTGTTGCAAGAGGTTCAAAACCTCTTCCTCCTACAACAAGCAGCGGAACATTCATTATGCCTGCAAGCGGTACGATATCAGCTTTAAATAAAGCAGGGTCTCATGCGGGATATAAAGCTGTTGATATTGCAAATCCTACCGGAACTCCTATTTATGCATCTGATACAGGTATAGTTGTTAGAGCAGGATGGTATGCAGGATATGGTAACTGTGTGGATATTGATCATGGTAATGGATATTTAACAAGATATGGTCATAACTCTTCAATTTTAGTTACTGTCGGACAAAAAGTTCAACAAGGTGAAAAAATTGCTTTAATGGGAAGTACAGGAAACTCAACAGGTCCACATTGTCACTTTGAAATTCACTATAATGGAGTTCAACAAGTTATATTAAATTATTTTGACTATTTAAGAAACGGACTTTATGTAAATGCCTTACAAGAATAATTCAGGAGAAATGTTTTGATTAGTACAATAATAATAATTATTTGTTTAGTGGCTGCTGTATTGCTTCAAGTTATACTATGCAAAAAAGATAATATTCATATGGGATTAATAATTCCAGGAATATTTATTCTTATCGCTCTAGTTATGAGTTTATTAGCCGGTGGGGATACTCTATTAAAAGTCAATACTTTTATGCAGTGGGTTTCTCCTGGTATTGTGGCACTTGCTATCTATATTTATATAAAAAAGAAAAAATATGACTTAAGAAAGCAAGAACATGAGGAATACAAAAAAAATCAAAATAATAATTTAGTTGATATAAATGAAAATGAAGTAATTGAAGTAGAAGCTGAAATAATAGATAAAGAGGAATAAAATCGGGGGGCAATAAGCCTCCCGTTTTTTATATTTAATATATATTTTAAATTATGTTGGTTTGTATTATAATGTAAACAAATATCTTAGGAGATGAAGATTATGACATTAGAAGAATTCTTTATGAAATATAAGAAAGTTGCTCTTGCATATAGTGGAGGAATAGACTCTTCATATCTTTTATATATGGCAAAAAAATATAATGTAGATGTAACGGCGTATTTTGTTAAAACAGAATTCCAGCCTAATTTTGCAATGAAAGATTGTCTAAGATTTGCAAAAAAGGTTGATGCAGATTTAAAGATAATTGCACAAAATATTATTGATAATTCTGATATTGTAAATAATAGTAGTAATAGATGTTATTTTTGCAAGAAGTATTTTATGAATCTTATAAAAACCAAGGCAAAAGAAGACGGATATGAGATATTAATTGACGGTACTAACTTTTCCGATGATGAATATGACAGTCCCGGTACAAAAGCTTTAAGGGAGATGAATATTTTATCACCTTTAAAAATGTGCAGTATTACGCAAAAAGATGTAATACAACTATCTCTTAAGGAAGGGCTTGATATTGAAAATAAAAATTCGTATTCTTGTCTTGCAACCAGAGTATGTGAAGGTGAAAAAATAACAAAAAAAACTTTTATCCAATATTGAAAAACTGAAGCATATCTTTTTTCTTTAAGTTTTAGAGATTTTGATTTATCTGTTACAAATAATACTGCTGTTATAACGGTAAAGAAAGATGATATGGATAATATTTTTGCATATAGAGATAAAATCATAATTGCAATGTCTCCGATGTTTGATAATGTTTACTTAAATTTAAACAATAAAAAATAGATAGATTTTATATTGGGAGGAAATATGAAACAAATTTATGTTAATTGTTCTAATGGTGCAGACTGCGAAAGTATATTATCTGCATTATATGATTTATATGATAATAAAATAGAATTTTTAAATGAAATAAATAATTTTAAAATTGGTGATATAAGAATTTCTTTTAACGATAGGAAAATAAATAATAATGTTTTTAAATGCATAAACAAGGATAAAATAGATAATGTTAATAAAGAAAAAAAAAGTAATGACAGCTCTAACGAAGAAGATTTTTCTCTTGACAGTTTATATGCATATGAAGTAGGTTATGATGATTATTTAAAAGAAAGAGCCACAATAAATAATAATGTAACTAATGAAAATAATGAAAAATCAGATTCTGAAATTATGGATTTTCCTTTAGACGGACTTTATGCATATGAAGTAGGTTATGATGATTATTTAAAAGAAAGAAATAAATATCAAAAAAAAGAACAGGATGTTAAGCATGAGCAAAATAATGACTTCCCAGTAGACAGCCTTTGTGCTTTTGAGATAGGCTATGATGATTATTTGAAGGAAATAATAAAGAATCATGAAAAAGAACATGAGCATAATAGTATTTTACTAAATGAAATTAATAATATTATAGATAAGACGAATTTAGATTTTAATATAAAAGAAGATATAAAAAATATATTTTCTATTCTTACTTTAGCTATGGCAAAAGTACAGGGGATTGATGTAAGTGAAGTTCATTTTCATAAAGATAAGATTTTTTATGATATTACTTATGTATGTGGGGTAGCATATTTAATAAATAAATTAAATGTAAAAAAAGTTATATCATCTTTTATTTCAGTAAGTAATATGAGTAACAATGCAGATAGCAGTTATTATATCGCAAATGAAATTTTAAAAGGAATTCCTGTACATGTAAAAGAAAATACAAAAAATCTTACTCCATTAGCTGCTGCTATTATAAAATACTATTCTGATGAGTTTATAAAGGATTTAAGTATAGTTTATAATAATATTTGATATGGAGTAGGGGAAAGTGAAGATATCCTTGTAGAAGTATTTATTGGGGATTATAATAATCAATTAATTCCGGAAGATAAGGTTATTTCTCTTTTAGTTGATTTATCTGATATGAACACAAATGAAATTGATTTTGTATTTGAAAGATTATTACAATCAGGAGTTTTAGATGTTTATACTATACCAATACATAAGAAAAATGGTTATTCAAGCTTAATGGAAGTCATATTAAATCCTGAAGATGAAGAATCTATTGTTAAAGAAATATTTAAGTATACTAAGGCCTTTGATATAAGAAGAAAAGAATATGATAGATATGTTTTGGATAAAAAGGTTGAAAATATATATACGAAATATGGTATGGTAAGATTTAATATTGCAAAAGGATTTGGTGTAAATAAAGTTGAACCTGAGATTGAAGATTTAAAAGAAATAGCAAAGCGAGAAAATATTACTTTGGATGAAATTGATTTTAAATAAAAAAAGAACATCTTTATTGATGTTCTTTTTTATTTATCATTTACTAAAATT
>NZ_SPHL01000062.1 GCF_005844425.1 Anaerofustis stercorihominis
ATATTATAGGTCAAATATGTATAAAAAGAATATCCGGCAAAATATTTGAAATAAAAAATATTTCCATTTTACCTGAGTATCAAAACAAAGGATACGGAGCAAAGCTAATTAAATTTATTTTTGAAATGTATAAGAAAAAAGCAAGTGTAATGATTGTAGGAACAGGAGAAACAAAAAAATCACTTAAATTTTATCAAAGCCTTGGATTTAAACCTGTTAAAAGAATAAAAGATTACTTTTTAAATAATTACGACCATGAAATACACGAAGATAACATAAAACTAAAAGATATGATTTATCTAAAAAAAATCCTATAAGGAGAAAGCCATGAAAATAAATAAAATAACAGCTATGTACTTTAGTGCAACTGATACAACAAAGAAAATATGTGAATATATTGTAGATAAATTAAGTAAAAATTTAGAAATAGAAACCAATATAATAAACTTTGCAAACAAAAATGAAAGAGAAAAAAATTTTGAATTTGATAGTGATGAACTTCTTATTTTTGGAATACCTACTTATGCAGGAAGAATTCCAAACATACTGCTTCCATTTATAACAAACAACATTAAAGGGAACAATGCTTTATGCGTTCCGATAGTTTTATTTGGAAATAGAAATTATGATGATTCATTAATTGAACTTAGAAACATTTTGGAATTTAACAACCTTCATTCTATTGCAGCCGGAGCATTTGTAGGAGAACATTCTTTTTCATATACTCTTGCAAAAGGAAGACCGGACAGTGAAGATTTTAAAGAAGTAGATAAATTATGTGATTTAATTTTAAAAAGAATAGAAAAAGAAAAAATAACTGATATTTCACCTGTAAATGTAAAAGGAGAAAACCCTATACGTACATATTACAAACCAAGAGACAGAAAAGGAAATTTTATAGATATAAGAAAAGTACTTCCAAAAGTAAATCATAAATGTGATAATTGTAAGTTATGCGTAGAAGTCTGCCCTATGGGTTCAATAGATAAAGACAACGTAGCAAAGTATAATAATATATGCATAAAATGCGGTGCATGTATAAAAAAATGCCCTATGGGTGCAAGATATTATGATGATGAAGGATATTTATATCATAAAAGCGAACTTGAAGAAATGTATCAAAGAAGAGCAGAAAACGAAATATTTTAAAAGCTGTGGAAATCCACAGCTTTTTTAAAGCAAGTCTTCTCTTCTTTTCTTTGTCTCTTTCAGTGCTTCTTCATTCATATATTCTTCTATTTTTTTATGATGTCCGCTAAGTAAAACAGGTGGAACTTTAAGCCCCATAAACTCTTCTGGTCTTGTATACTGACTTGCCTCAAGCATTCCATTTTCAAAACTCTCGTTTTTATAACTTTCACTGTTTCCAAGAACTCCGTCAACATATCGGCTTACTGTATCCATAAATACCATTGCCGCAATATGCCCTCCTGTTAAAATATAATCCCCTATACATATTTCTTCGTCTACACAAAGGTCTATGGCTCTCTGATCGATTCCTTCATAGTGACCACATAAAAGTATAACTTCATCAAGTTTTGCATATTCTTTCGCAAGAGCACTGTTAAAAACTTTTCCTCTTGGAGAAAAATATATAACGGGAACATTTCTTTGTTTTTTTATGTCCGTTACACAGTCATAAACAGGTTCTGCTTTCATAAGCATTCCTGCTCCTCCCCCGTAAATTTCATCATCTACTCTTCTGTGTTTATCCTTTGAATAATCTCTTATATTTATCGCATTTATTTCAAGTTTGTTGTTTTTTATCCCTCTTCCTATAATGCCCACATCTTTATATGCTTCTATCATCTCAGGATAAAGCGTAAGTACATTATAAATCATGTGTTCTCCCTAATAAACTAAATTTTTCTTATTTATTTTAATATGTTCATCTTCAACTATTTCAAGTATATTTTCTTCCAAAGCAGGTAACATTTGTTCCTTTCCGTCTATTTTAAATACATATATATCAACTGCGGCAGGAGTTAAAACATCAACCATTACTCCTATTTCTTCCCCGTTTTCATCAAGAACTTTAAGCCCTTTTAAATCTTCAATAAAATATTCACCTTCATCTAAATCTACACTGTCTTCTCTTAATACTTCTATAAAATTATTTTTTAACTTTTCAGCAATATTTCTATCGTCGATTTCTTTAAGCTTTAAAATAATATGATTTTTGTTTATTCTTGCAGATACCGCATTATATTCTTTTCCTTTTATAAAACATCTTTTAAGCTCTTTAAATCTATTCATATCATCAGTTAAAGGAAGAACTTTTAACTCTCCTTTTATACCGTGTACATTAAAAATCTTTCCAATTACAATATTTTCTTTCATAATTATCCATTCCTTGTATTTTTTGTATTATTATATTTTATCAAAAATAAAATTTCTTTTCCATATCTATAATAAATATTAATAAAATATGGTAAAATATTATATAACAATATTGCATATGGAGGCATAACAATTATGGACAAAAGAATAGAACAATTAGCACATAATTTAGTCACTTTTTCAACCAACGTTCAAAAAGGTGAAAAAGTTTTAATAAATGCAGGCGGAATAGAAGATACAAGAGATCTTGTAAAAGCACTTGTAAGGGAAGTTTACAAAGCAGGAGGTTTCCCTTATCTTAAACTTACTGACTCAAGTGTAAACAGAGAAATATTAATGGGAGTAAGCAAAGAACAGTTAGAATTCCAAAATGATTATGAATTATATCAAATGAAAGGAATGGATGCTTATATAGGCGTAGGCTGCAGCGCAAACGCAAGTGAATTAAGCGATGTTCCAAGTGAAAATATTTCTCTTCAATCATCTGTATTAAGACCTGTTTTAAGAGAAAGAGTAGACAACTCAAAATGGGTTATTTTAAGATATCCAAACAATTCAATGGCTCAAAGTGCAAAAATGAGCAAAGAAGCTTTTGAAGATTATTTCTTTGATGTTTGCTGTCTTGATTATTCTAAAATGGCAAAAGCAGTAGAACCATTAAAAGAACTTATGGAAAAAACAGATAAAGTAAGAATAGTAGGACCAGGAACAGATCTTACATTCTCAATAAAAGGAATGCCTGCTGTTCCATGCTGTGGAAATATGAATATTCCTGACGGAGAAATTTATACAGCACCTATAAAAGACAGCGTAAACGGTACTATTTCTTATAACACAAAAAGCGACCATTTAGGTTTTATATATGATAATATTAAACTAACATTTAAAGACGGAAAAATTATTGAAGCAACTTCAAACAATAACGAAAGAATCAATCAAGTTCTTGATATTGACGAAGGAGCAAGATATGTAGGTGAATTTGCTATTGGAATTAACCCATATATAAGCGAACCAATGCTTGATACATTATTCGATGAAAAAATATCAGGAAGTATTCACTTCACACCAGGATGTTGTTATGAAGATGCCGATAACGGAAACAAATCGTCACTTCACTGGGACCTTGTTTTAATCCAAACAGAAGAAAAAGGTGGCGGAGAAATTTATTTTGACGATGTACTAATCAGAAAAAACGGTTTATTTATACCGGAAGAATTACAAGGACTAAACCCTGAAAATCTAAAATAACCTTATTAATTAGGGGGAAATTATTATGAAAAAAATTTTAACAGCAATTTTATCAATATTAATTTTAATAGGAATATGCGGCTGTGGCTTTACGCAACAGCAAGATGTAGACATGACTAAATACAGCTCAAACATCGAAAAATCCGATAGAATTGATGTAATGAAAAATGAGGAAAGGTTAGATTTAATTTCGGGACACAATAATATTGAAGATTTTATAACAAGTCTAAAAATAGAAGAATGGAGAATGAAAGATTTACCTAAAGACTCAAAGGTAGATTTAGAATTTATTTTATATTCAACAAAGAATCAAGATGAAGAAGAAAGTGCGGATTATGAATTTGAAGAAAAAGGCCGTATCTTAACTTATGAAGATTCAAGATATTTAACATTCGAAATTAATAAAATACAGTTCAATTTTAAAGTTCCAAAAGAAGTTATTGAGTACTTAAATACATTTAAAAACTAAAAAAGACGAGATAAAATCTCGTCTTTTTTATGTTGGATAAAAATTAGTCGTCGCATCCGCAACTATTGCATGAACCACTTGTTGGGAAAAAGTCCCCAAATGCTGAAATATCTTCATTAAGAAAAGTTTCACAGAAGTTTGGAGCACATTCTTCTTCTCTGCATTCGTCAGGAAGTTCACAGTAACCAAATGTTGGAACTTTAAGACTTACTTTAGATATTGCATTAACTACAATAACAAAACCAAGAGTCATTGAAATTTGATTACCACAAGTTTTATTTACACAATTTGCTTCAACAAAACATTCACTTACTGGAGAGAATCTTCCTTGTCTTACGAATTTTCTGTTTAAATCAAATATTGTGCTTACAGGTATTCTAATTTTATTATCGGATTGAACGGTATTTCCGCACATTGGTTTTGCAGGTACCGTAATAGTACAGCAATCGCATTTTCTTCTAAGTACTGCATAAATAGGGATAGCAACAACGCATTTTAATCTTGCATGACATTCATCCATTTCTGTGAAGAATGGTTCGCATTCATAATGCTCTATTTCAGAAGCACCAAACTGAGCATAAAGGAATGTATAATCAGATAAATCACCATTTAATTCAAGTTCAAAAGGCATATTTTGCATACATTCTTTTTTTGAACATCCGTCATACACCTTATCAACAATTAGACATTCCACACCTCTTGTATTTCTTTCTTCCACTTTTTATTCCTCCTAAATTTATGTTCTTATTTGTTTTACACTTTATAATATGAAGATTATCATTTTGTGTTACTTGTAAACGTGATATAATAAATTTTATGATGGGAAATATTAATTTAGTAACACAAATTGAAAATAAAAAACTTGATGAAGAACAAATAGAGTGCGTAAATTCCAAAGAAAGAAATATACTTGCAATTGCGGGAGCAGGATGCGGAAAAACTACAACAATTCTTGCAAGAATAAAATATTTGATTCAGGAAGAAAAAATTCCGCCTGAGCAAATACTCGTACTGAGTTTTACAAATTCTTCAACTGATGAACTTATTGATAGAATTTCAAAAATAACAAAAGAAAAAATAAATGTATGTACTTTCCATAAACTTGGTAAAGATATTATAGATAATGTACACAGTGGCGATATAAGTATATATAAAGATACAATTGCAAAATTCGTAAACGAATATATAGATATAAAATTAAAGACAAACGAATATTTTGCAATGTATGATTTTATAATCAACTATTATCAGGAATATATAAGCTTTTTACAGTTTGAAAATAAAAAAGACGAGCAGAACTATCTTTTTAATAAAGGAATTATAAGTCTTGATAATGAATATAAGATGACATATGAAGAAAATGTCATTGCAAATTATCTATATTTAAACAACATCGAATATGAATATTTTAATACGAATATATACGGAAACGAATTTAAAAAATTATGCTCAGGTTTTTATCTTACGAAATATGATAAATTTATATTTAATATAAAT
>NZ_SPHL01000063.1:0-5020 GCF_005844425.1 Anaerofustis stercorihominis
ACATCATATGTAGCTTTTTTAGGTATATTCTTTTTTACTAACCTTCCAGCTAATTTTCTGTATGATTTATGTTTTACAAAAGAATTTTCTTTTTTCAAATTAAAGACAAGCAAATCATCACATTTTTTTACAATTTCAGTATACGTATTTATGAACATATCCATATTTCTTGTTGAAATAAAAAGATATACAATAATTAACGAAGGCACAACTGTGAAAATAAAACAATAAAATGCAATAAAAAACATATACATAATATCTAACATATCAATACACCTCATTTTATATCTATAAAAATATTGTATTATAAATATAAAAATTCTTCAATAAAAAAACTCCTCTATGGAGTTTTATACAACTTGTTTATTTTCCCATTTTGAACCTCTGTATCTTATTATAAAGAAAATAGATCTTACTACCCAATCAAGTATCATTGCAATCCAAACGCCAAAAACACCAAATCCCATATACTTACCCAAAATATAACTGAATATAATTCTGCATACCCACATTGATACAATAGAAACAATCATACAATATTTGACATCACCGGCAGCTCTTAATGCAGATGGGATATTAAAAGCAGTAGGCCAAATTATAATCGCACAACATCCATGTAAAATTAAAATTTTGCTTGCTTCCAATGCAGTTATATCAGATAAATTATATGCTTTAAGTATCAAAGGTAAAATTAAAAAAATAAATAATACCAATATAGCTACACAAACATAAGTTATCTTTAATAATTTTCTTGTATAATATCTTGCCTGTTTATATTCCCCTGCGCCAACACACCTTGAAATAACGGTAGTAATAGCAAGAGAAACAGCCATTCCTGATAAAATTTGGAATGAAGCAACTACATTTGCAACGGCATTGGCTGCTATTGCATATGTGCCAAATGTAGATACCAAACTTAAAACTATTATTTTACCAAGTTGAAACATACTGTTTTCAAGCCCGTTTGGAACACCTATGTATAAAATACTTTTTATCATATCAAATCGTGGTTTATATTTAAAACTTCTTTTTATATATAAAGTATTATTTTTATTTAAAAGAAGAACAACAATAACCACAGCTGCAACAATTCTTGAAACCAAAGTTGGTATTGCGACACCGGCAGTACCAAAATGAAAAATATAAATAAGTATTGCATTACCGCATACATTAATCAAATTCATTAACATAGAAACTTTCATAGAAACTTTGGAATTACCCATTGAACGAAATATAGCCGCTCCTGCATTATATAATGCAATAAAAGGAATTGAAGCACTTACGATAAGCAAATATGTATTTGCATGTCCCATAACTTCTGCATCAATACTGCCAAATACTTTAGTTAAAATAAACTGTTTCAATATATACATAAAAATCATAATAAATACAGCCAATATAGTTATAAACCAGACAAGCTGTGTTGATGATTCACATGCGTTTTCTCTATCTCTTTTACCCAAATACTGTCCGCATACAACAGCTCCTCCAGTTGCAAGAGCAGCAAAAATATTTATCAAAAGAATCATTACACTGTCAACTAAAGAAACTCCTGATACGGCGGCTTCTCCTACACTGGCTATCATAATAGAATCCGCCATACCTACCAAAATAGCCAAAAATTGCTCTACAATAAGCGGAACAATTAAAATCATTAATGCTTTATTTGAAAATAAAAAATCCTTTGTGTCGATCTTTTTTCTGCTAAATACCATATTAAAACCCCTATGTAAATAAAATGAAAATACTAATGAAAAAATTTATAAAATATTTGTAAAATTTTGTAACCTATTATACAACTATAATACAAAATAATAAACCCTTTTTATATTTTTCATAAAAAAAAGTAAAGGTTACTTAACCTTTACTTTTTTTACAGAAGAGAATGAAGAATAAACTTTCTTTCCTCCTACAACTTTATATGCTCTAACTTTATAATAATATGTCTTTTTAGATGTTAATTTTGTTTTTGTATAACTTGTACTTTTTGTTGTTTTTGTAAGAACATATTTACCTTTACTATTTTTTGTATATATTTGATATCCGCTTGCACCTGAAACTTTATTCCATTTTATGTATGCTTTCTTCTTACCTGCAGAAACTTTAATACTCGTACTTTTTAAAACAGGTTTGACTTTTACAGTATTATATTTGCTCTTAACAAGTCCATTGGAATTATTATATGCAACAACTCTATAATAGTAATAACTGTTACATGTCAAAGAAGAATTTATATAATAATTATATTTACTGCTTACAGTCTTTATAAGTTTATAATTTTTACTTTTTGCATCATATCTATAAATATAATATCCCTGTGCATTGCTTACCTTATTCCATGTAAGTTTAACAGCATTATAATTATAACTTACACCTTTTGCTTTTACTTATGATAAAACTACTTTTGGCTTTTCAACGGTCGTATCATCTTTTGGAGGGTCAACTGTCGTATTTCCGCCTTCTGAAGAGCCACCTTCTCCATTTCCGGTATTTGTATTATCATCTTTATTCAAATACTCGTTATATTTAACCAACGTTTTATATTTTACACTATCTCCCAAATAAGCATATATCTTATCACTTCCTAGTATAAAAGACATAGAACTTGCATTTGAATAAATGTTGCTGCCAACTTTATTCCATGAAGAATCTTTATAACTATACATTTTAGCAACACCATTTGAATCAACAACACCTAAATACAAATCACCATCTTTTATATCAAATGAAATACTATTTACCTTTTCTTCAAAAGTTGCTACTTTATCAGTACTCCAAGATTTACCGTCTGCACTTACTGCAATATTCGTCTTGTTTGACGATGTATTATAAGTAAATGCATATATATTATCTTCTGAAACAACAAACTTCTGGAAATGATTTGCGGAAGAATTCACATTATAAACTTTTTCAAATCCGTTATTTGTTTGTTTATAAATGATTCCGCCTTCATTTTTATTTTGAAAATCAGATAACATTACATAAAGTTCATTTTTATACAGAGCCATACTTGGTGCCATTAAATATTTACAATCAGTTATTTTACCAACTGTTAAAAACTCACTTCCATTCCATTTCATAACAGTAACATTGGTATTATCCAAGTCGTATAAACAGTATAACTCTCCGTTTAAATTTATGGCATATGGAACGTTTGCATAACTTCCATTTGTACTTATTCTGCTTTTTTCTATCCAATTACCATTTTCATATTTTTTTAATACAACACTCTCTTTTTTTGATGAATAATCAGCATAAAAAACATAAACTTCATTATTTAAAATAACAAGATTACCATTGTTTACATTACTGTCAACTATACCCAATGATGAATATACACCATCTTTATATTGATATACTTTATTTTTATTTAAAAAATATAAAGTATTACCTATTTGTCCAATTGATTTTGCATTATCGCTATCTGCAAAATAATTTGTATTTAAAGATGTATCAGTCAAATCCGACCATAGATTTTCACTTGAATAATCAGGAATTGTTATATCAAATATAATATAATCATCGACCTGTGATGTAACTTTAAGTTGAATTCTACTATTAACATCATTTGTATAGACAAGTGCATTATCTTTTATAGTTGCATTTTCATCACTGCTACCTATCTCACTTCTTTTTCCGTCACTCAGTGATAATACAGCATTATTTATATCTCCAGCAAAATCATTTATACCTGTATCATTAGGTCTAAATACATAAATATAATTTTTATTGTTAAAATTACTTTTTTCACTATCGCTTAAAGCATCGTTTACCCTGTAACATACAAGACCCGAATAAGGAATTTGACTATCCACATTATTTGAATCACTTATTTTTGTTTTTTTTCTATATTCAAAAACAAAATATTCATTATCCTTTAGAGGAGTTTTAACCATAACGGCATTATCTCCTTTATTTGAATATGGAGCATAAAGAGTAACACTTTTTGTTCCGCTTCCAGAAATATCTTTTATTGTATCAAAACCTAACATTTTTCTTGTTTGCGCCAATGGATAAGACGGAGCACTCCCTACTTTAGACATTACATCATAAGGACCTACAGGAGTTTTGCTGCTGTCTTTACTATACAAATCAAGTACACCAAGAGAATGTAAAAACTCATGTACCATTGTTGGAATAAGATTACTTGCTTGAGTATTCAAAACATTGTAATTTAATATACTCTTACCTGCTATTGTAAAATTATAATTATTGTTATCTGCCTTATGAGGCCAAATCACATCTGAATTGTCTTTAGGTGCATTTTCTTTATCTATTTGTACGACAATGGTTAAATTATCAATATAACCATCACTGTTTTTGTCTACTTCGCTTGAATTAATACTATTTTCAAATTCTTCCATTTTTAATAGACATTCATTTAATAAAGCCTGAGAACTGTTATATTCTGATTTGTTTTTATCAAGAGTAATATATGTTATCTTCATTTTTTTGAGGAAAATAAGACCTTACGTTTAATTGTCCGTTTGATAAAATATTTAAATATTTTTCAAATGAATTTGGTATATAGCTATCTGAGTTATCATTAACTTGGTTTTCAAAATAAGTAAATTTCGAATATTTTGCATTATATGTATAATCTTCATTATATGTTTCTTTCGTATCATCTTTAAATTTAACAATAAAGACGAGATTCCCCATTTCTTTATTTGCTGCATTAATGTTTGGTACAAATAAAGATAAACTTACAAATAATATCATTAAAAAAGTTAATATTCTTTTAAACTTCATAATAATCCCCTTACAAATTATATTCATTCTAATTTATTTCGGATATTCTACTATATATAATATTAAAAAGCAAGTAATTTATAAAAAAACAGCTAAAAGCTGTTTTATATTGATAGATCTTTTTTACAGAATACTTTTATCCCTATACAAAATAATAATATACCGATAACATAAAGTATTATGGCAAATAAAACTCCCCAAATATTACCTTCTATAATCTTTGTTGTATCAAATAATGTAAGTGGAGTAAGGTATTTTAAGTATGAAA
>NZ_SPHL01000063.1:5134-5461 GCF_005844425.1 Anaerofustis stercorihominis
TCCAAAGTCCAAATACACCACAATTAATCAAGAGAAATTTAGGTATATCAAGTTCTCCATTAAACATAACCTGACTTAAAATAATAATTAATGAAGATATGTATATAACCAAAATAAGTAACATAAAAATCATAACAAATAACCAAGAAAAAATTATCTTAAATCTACTGTTTGGTGTAGATAAAATATAAGATAAAGATCCTTTATCGGTATATTTTACAATAAGTCTATTGGTTAATATTCCTATAAAAACAAGAGGGAAAGCAATAAACAAGAACCCATATAAATAATTACAAATAAATTCAATTAATGATGTACCCGGATTAG
>NZ_SPHL01000064.1 GCF_005844425.1 Anaerofustis stercorihominis
AGCGGATAGCTGGATAAGCATACGAGAAGAAGTCAATGAAAAAAAATGACAAAAAAAGTTAAAAAAGTAGTTGACAAGAGATTGAGTATGTGGTATTATAATTCAGCTGACTCTGAAAGAGGCGGCGAGATAATAAGACAAAAGAATAAAAGAGAAAAAGATGATATGAATTGCTATATGCAAATTTAGTCAGTGAGATTTGAGTAAAGAGTCGGATTAAGATTTAAGATGTAAACAATCGACCGAGAGGTTGATGCGATAAATTATATTGAGAGTTTGATCCTGGCTCAGGACGAACGCTGGCGGCGTGCTTAACACATGCAAGTCGAACGAGAAGCTTATGATTGATTCTTCGGAAGATTTCATAAGCGGAAAGTGGCGAACGGGTGAGTAACGCGTAGGTAACCAACCTCATACAGGGGGATAGCCCAGGGAAACTTGGATTAAACCCGCATAAGACCACGCTATCGCATGATAAAGTGGTAAAAACTCCGGTGGTATGAGACGGACCTGCGTCTTATTAGGTAGTTGGTGAGATAACGGCCCACCAAGCCGACGATGAGTAGCCGACCTGAGAGGGTGATCGGCCACATTGGGACTGAGACACGGCCCAGACTCCTACGGGAGGCAGCAGTGGGGAATATTGCGCAATGGGGGCAACCCTGACGCAGCAACGCCGCGTGAGCGATGAAGGTTTTCGGATCGTAAAGCTCTGTTCTGAGGGAAGATAATGACGGTACCTCAGGAGAAAGCCCCGGCTAACTACGTGCCAGCAGCCGCGGTAATACGTAGGGGGCAAGCGTTGTCCGGATTCACTGGGCGTAAAGAGCACGTAGGCGGTTAATTAAGTCAGGTGTGAAAGTTTTCGGCTCAACCGGAAAAGTGCACTTGAAACTGGATAACTTGAGTATCGGAGAGGTAAGCGGAATTCCTAGTGTAGCGGTGAAATGCGTAGAGATTAGGAAGAACACCGGTGGCGAAGGCGGCTTACTGGACGATAACTGACGCTGAGGTGCGAAAGCGTGGGGAGCGAACAGGATTAGATACCCTGGTAGTCCACGCCGTAAACGATGAATACTAGGTGTTGGGGTAACTCAGTGCCGCAGTTAACACATTAAGTATTCCGCCTGGGGAGTACGCTCGCAAGAGTGAAACTCAAAGGAATTGACGGGGGCCCGCACAAGCAGCGGAGCATGTGGTTTAATTCGAAGCAACGCGAAGAACCTTACCAGGTCTTGACATCCTTTGACCGTCTAAGAGATTAGACTTTCCTTCGGGACAAAGAGACAGGTGGTGCATGGTTGTCGTCAGCTCGTGTCGTGAGATGTTGGGTTAAGTCCCGCAACGAGCGCAACCCTTGTGTTTAGTTACTAACATTCAGTTGAGGACTCTAGACAGACTGCCCTTGAAAGAGGGAGGAAGGTGGGGACGACGTCAAATCATCATGCCCCTTACGACCTGGGCTACACACGTGCTACAATGGTCTGTACAAAGGGTTGCGAAGCAGTGATGCCAAGCTAATCTCAAAAAGCAGATCTCAGTTCGGATTGCAGGCTGCAACTCGCCTGCATGAAGTCGGAGTTGCTAGTAATCGCGAATCAGAATGTCGCGGTGAATGCGTTCCCGGGCCTTGTACACACCGCCCGTCACACCACGAGAGTTGGTAACACCCGAAGCCAGTGAGCTAACCGTAAGGAGGCAGCTGTCGAAGGTGGGATCAGTAATTGGGGTGAAGTCGTAACAAGGTAGCCGTATCGGAAGGTGCGGCTGGATCACCTCCTTTCTAAGAGTAGAAAAGAGACTCGACTCAAATCTTTCTCTTTTAATCTATTGTAAAATTGAATGACCAACTAATGGGGGTGTAGCTCAGTTGGGAGAGCACCTGCCTTGCAAGCAGGGGGTCAGGAGTTCGAATCTCCTCATCTCCACCATATATGAAAATGTGTGGGGGCTTGTAGCTCAGGTGGTTAGAGCGCACGCCTGATAAGCGTGAGGTCGGAGGTTCGAGTCCTCCCAGGCCCACCATGAAGTTTAAGGATTAAAAGTAAGGTATTAGAAATAGTATCTTAGTTTTAACTCTTAAAGAGTTGAGAGATAATTGAAAATTGCATAAGTAGAAAACACGAAAACAAGTATGATTACGAAACGACAAAGAAAAGAAAGTTTGGTTAAAAACTATAATTTCAAGACATTTTGTAAGAATATATCTTAGGATCAAGTTATTAAGGGCATAAGGTGAATGCCTTGGCATCCAGAGCCGATGAAGGACGTGATAAGCTGCGATAAGCTACGTTAAGCTGCAAATAAGCTTTGAGGCGTAGATTTCCGAATGGGGCAACCCACTATGTGAAGACATAGTACCACCAGGTGAATATATAGTCTGGTAGGAGGGAACCCGGCGAACTGAACCATCTAAGTAGCCGGAGGAAGAGAAAGAAACATCGATTCTCCTAGTAGCGGCGAGCGAACGGGGACCAGCCCGTGTATTGAGAGATATAATGTTTAGCTAAAGTGTATGGGAAGGCACACCAAAGAAGGTTACAGTCCTGTAAGCGAAAAGCATTATGTAGTAGATACACCAAGCGAGTACCACGGGACACGTGAAACCCTGTGGGAATATGGGAGGCCCACCTCCCAAGGCTAAATACTACTGGATGACCGATAGAGAATAGTACCGTGAGGGAAAGGTGAAAAGTACCCCGGGAGGGGAGTGAAATAGAACCTGAAACCTTATGCCTACAAGCAGCCAGAGCGCAAGTGATGGTGTGCTTTTTGTAGAACGAGCCAGCGAGTTACGGTGTGTAGCGAGGTTAAGCTGTTCAGCAGCGAAGCCGCAGGGAAACCGAGTCTGAATAGGGCGAAAGTTGCATGCTGTAGACCCGAAACCGTGTGATCTACCCATGTCCAGAGTGAAGCGAAGGTAAAACTTCGTGGAGGCTCGAACCGGTGTCTGTGAAAAAGGCTCGGATGAGGTGTGGGTAGGGGAGAAATTCCAATCGAACACGGAGATAGCTGGTTCTCCCCGAAATAGCTTTAGGGCTAGCGTGTGACGATGAATAATGGAGGTAGAGCACTGAATTGGCTAGGGGGCGTATTGCTTACTGAACCTTATCAAACTCCGAATGCCATATATTTTAGTCATGCAGTCAGACTGTGAAAGATAAGTTCCATGGTCGAAAGGGAAACAGCCCAGATCTTCAGCTAAGGTCCCAAAATTCAGATTAAGTGGGAAAGGATGTATAATTGCTAAGACAGCCAGGACGTTGGCTTAGAAGCAGCCATTCATTTAAAGAGTGCGTAATAGCTCACTGGTCGAGTGATTATGCGCCGAAAATAACCGGGGCTAAAATCTGATACCGAAGCTAAGGATTAGTTTATACTAGTGGTAGGGGAGCATTGTGTAAAGGGTGAAGCCGAAACGTAAGTATCCGGTGGACGTTACACAAGAGAGAATGCTGGCATGAGTAGCGAAAGTGCAGTGAGAATCTGTACCATCGAAAACCTAAGGTTTCCCGGGCAAGGTTCGTCCCCCCGGGGTTAGTCGGGACCTAAGGCGAGGCCGAAAGGCGTAGTCGATGGACAACTGGTTGATATTCCAGTACCGAATATGTTTGTTTGAGAGATGGAGTGACACAGGAGGATAGGTTATCCCAGCTGTTGGAAATGCTGGGTCAAGCAGTGAGGGTGTTAAGTAGGCAAATCCGCTTAACGTAAGCCTGGGCTGTGATGAGTACCGAAATATAGTAGGGAAGTAGCTGATTTCACACTGGCGAGAAAAGCTTCTATTGAGAACATATTTGCCCGTACCGTAAACCGACACAGGTAGGTGAGGAGAGAATCCTAAGATGAGCGAGAGAAGTGTTGTTAAGGAACTCGGCAAAATCACCCCGTAAGTTCGCGAGAAGGGGTCCCTGTGAGAGCAGGGCGCAGTGAAAAGGTCCAGGCGACTGTTTACCAAAAACACAGGTCTATGCAAAATCGAAAGATGAAGTATATGGGCTGACGCCTGCCCGGTGCTGGAAGGTTAAGGGGATCTGTTAGCTTCGGCGAAGCAGTGAACTTAAGCCCCAGTAAACGGCGGCCGTAACTATAACGGTCCTAAGGTAGCGAAATTCCTCGTCAGGTAAGTTCTGACCCGCACGAAAGGCGTAACGATCTGGACACTGTCTCGACAACACACTCGGTGAAATTGTAGTACCGGTAAAGATGCCGGTTACCCGCGACCGGACGGAAAGACCCCGTAGAGCTTTACTATAGCTTGGCACTGAATTTCGGTATTGTATGTACAGGATAGGTGGGAGACTTAGAAGCTAGGACGCCAGTCTTGGTGGAGTCGACCTTTGGATACCACCCTTATAATGCTGGAATTCTAACCTGATACCGTAATCCGGTATAGGGACACTGTCAGGTGGGTAGTTTGACTGGGGCGGTCGCCTCCTAAAGAGTAGCGGAGGCGCCCAAAGGTTCCCTCAAAATGGTTGGAAACCATTTATTAGAGTGTAAAGGCAGAAGGGAGCTTGACTGCGAGACAGACACGTCGAGCAGGTACGAAAGTAGGGCTTAGTGATCCGGCGGTTCCGAGTGGAAGGGCCGTCGCTTAACGGATAAAAGTTACCTCGGGGATAACAGGCTTATCTCCCCCAAGAGTCCACATCGACGGGGAGGTTTGGCACCTCGATGTCGGCTCGTCGCATCCTGGAGCTGAAGCAGGTTCCAAGGGTTGGGCTGTTCGCCCATTAAAGCGGCACGCGAGCTGGGTTCAGAACGTCGTGAGACAGTTCGGTCCCTATCCGTCGTGGGCGTAGGATACTTGAGAGGAGCTACCCCTAGTACGAGAGGACCGGGGCGGACTAACCTCTGGTGCACCGGTTGTCACGCCAGTGGCATAGCCGGGTAGCTAAGTTGGGACGGGATAAGCACTGAAGGCATCTAAGTGCGAAGCCCCCCTCAAGATTAGGTATCCCATTCTTTGTGAAGTAAGAGCCCTGATAGACTATCAGGTTGATAGGTCGCATGTGTAAGTACAGTAATGTATTCAGCTGAGCGATACTAATTGCTCGAGGACTTGATCTAAAGATATATGAACTTGTTAAAGAACTTATGCAATTTATAATTATCTCTTAATGAAGAGTTAAATGAAATAGTTTAATTCCTCGTGACGATAGCGACGGTGTAACACCTGTAAACATTCCGAACACAGAAGTTAAGCCCGTCCACGCCTAGAGTACTTGTCTGGAGACGGACTGGGAGGGTAGGTAGTCGCGGGGTTTTTTT
>NZ_SPHL01000065.1 GCF_005844425.1 Anaerofustis stercorihominis
AAAGGTACTATTAATAAATTACCTATAATACTTATGATAGAAACCGTACCAAATGAATTAAGTATAATAGGTATAGTAAACAAATATGCAGATATACTTACAGAAAATAATCCTACAACATTTTTCTTAAACCTGCTTTCTTCATAAAACATTTCAAGAATTTTAAATTGTATTACAGGTGCAAGTAATATAATACCTATTACAGCACTAAAAGATAATAAAAAACTTACATTAAATAAATTTAGAGGATTAATCATAAGCAATATTATTGCTATAATAAATATATTATTAAAAGCATCATTATCTTTTTCATGTTTTAGGGATAATAACTCATTTAAAATACACAAAAACATTGCTCTAAGAGCTGAAACAGACATACCCGCAAGCATAACATACATAAATAATATTGGAGCAACAATTAATGCTCTATATTTTTTATTTATGTTAAACATGGAAATTATAAATAAAATAACACCATAAATAAGTCCTACATGCAATCCAGATACTGCAAGCACATGACTTAATCCAACAGCATTAAAGTCTTCAGTAGTCTCTTCACTTAAACTTTTATCAGAGAACATTATGCCCATAATTAAATTTACATTTTCTTCATCATCAATATTTTTAAGTAAATTTAATTTAAAACTATCTCTTATTTCAAAAATTTTATCTAAATAGAAAATCAGATGCCCGCTTTTATTAAATTCAACTTTATTTGTATTTACATTTATATAATTATAAATGCCTATGGTTTTTAAATATAAATTATAATCAAAATCATCAAAAGCTTTTGGAGTTTTTACCTTACCTGTAAATTTATAATAATCTCCAACATTATATGTATGATAGTCATAATAAACGTTTATTAATACTTTATCTTTTATATGTACAGTTTTTCCTTCATCAAAAATATTTATGTCTTTGACATAAAGCTGCGTTTTATCTTCTTTATAAACAGGCGCTTTAACAATTTTTGCCGTGAATGTTATATTTTTCTCAGCATACTTATTTAATTCACTGTTATAATTAAGCTTATAATTTGCATGAATAAAAGTAATAAGTCCAAATATTACACAAATAACAAAAATAGCTCTCAAAGAATTATTAGGAAAAAGTTTAAATAAAACAAGACACGACAAAGCCAGCCCTAAAATATAAATTAAAACAGGGCATTTCAAATACGCTGATAAAATAGAACATAAAACATATAAAAAAAGAACTATTGCCGGTCTTTTAATATCCATAAATATCTACCTTTTTTTAAATTCGTTATTAATAATTTTAACATAAATATTAATAAATTTCTTAAAAAAATAAAAAAGGGTATATAAATACCCTTTTTATATTATGCCTAAAGTTTTTATTATATTGATATTACCCATTACTCCATAAAGCAAGCTTTCTTCATCAAAATTAAAGTTAACACTATGAAGAGGATTTACATATCCTTTATCTTCTTCTCTTATTCCAAGTTCATAAAAGAATGAAGGAACTTCTTCACTGTAAAAAGAGAAATCTTCAGCACTTAAAATAGCATCTCCCAAAATATAATCATCACCAAATGCAGGCACAACTTTATCGTAAAGTTCTTTATCGTTATAAGTTATACCATAAAAAGGTCTCCAATCATATGTGATTTTACATCCATAAGCTTCGCTTAATCCATCTGCTAATGTATGCATTCTCTTATCTATAATATTATAAGTATTTTTATCAAGAGTTCTTATTGTACCTTCCATTTCAACGTGTTCGGCAATAATATTAATTCTATCTCCACCTTTAATAGTACCTATTGTAATAAGTCCTTCTTTAATTGGATTAATATTTCTACTTACAATACTTTGAATTCCATTTATATATTGTGCTGCAATAACAATAGAGTCAACACCGTTATGAGGAGCAGCTCCATGTGAAGCTTTACCGTCTATAAATACAGTAAATTCTGTTGAAGCAGCATAGAAGCCATAAGGTTTTGATGAATATTTCCCTTTTGGGATGTTTGGACTAAGATGAAGAGCAAAAACATTTTTAACATTATATTTTTTTAATTTTCCTTCTTTAATAATAAGTTTTGCTCCCCCGGGTCCTTCTTCTGCCGGTTGAAAAATCAACAATATATTTTTTTTAAGTTTATCTTTATTTTCTGATAAATATTTTGCAAATACAAGAAGTATAGCCATATGACCATCATGACCACAAGCATGCATCATATTACAATGTTTACTTTTAAAATCAATATCATTATTTTCTTCCATACTTAGACCGTCCATATCGCTACGGAATGCGTAAGTTTCTTCGCTGCCTGCATTTATAAAACATAAAACACCGGTATTAGCTGTTTCTTCATATTTAAAACCTAAGTTTGAAAGATAAGTTTTTATATATTTGCTTGTTTCAAATTCCTTTAATCCTTCTTCTGGAATTTGATGTAAATCTCTTCTTATTTTTGTTATTTCTTCAAAATATTTTTCTTTAATCTGTTCAAACATTTTTTTCTCCAAGATATAAATTATTCTGTCTTTGTTTCATCAGTATTTGATTTTGTATTAGTTTTTGTTTCATCTGTTTTTTCTTCATTTGCCCATGGAAGAGTTTCTGAATATTCTCTATAAACAGTATGAACAGTTCTGCCTTTTGAATCAGTATTATACAAATGTAATAAATTAGCCCCAGGATCGTAATTAAAAGTATATTCTATAGTCCCATCCCCGCTTGTTGCAGTAAATTTTCCATCAGCTACTCCGCTTATTGTATATGTAGTAGTTGTAGGTGAACCTTCTTTTTTGGTAACAGTAACAACCATTGAAGATTCGTCAATAACCATATCTGTTTTTGTTTCATCTGAAATCTTTTTCGCATGAGAATCTTGATAAATACTATCAAGTGTCCATTTATTTTCGATATCTGAAAAATCAGTCGAATGTTCCTTAGGCTCTGTACCGCAACCGAACAGAGAAAAAAGTAATAAAGTAGTAATTAAAATGCTTAATATTTTTTTTGTTGTTTTCATATAATCGTACCTCATATTTGTTTGTGATATATTGTATCATAAAGATAAGAATATTTTAAAACATTTTTATTAAAATTTAATTAACTTATCTATTGTTCCGCCTCCTAAACATACATCGCCATCATAAAACACACCAATTTGTCCCGGAGTAACACCACTTTGTTCCTCGTCAAAAATAACTTTTACTGTTTTTTCATCCAAAACTTCAACCGTTACTTTTTTTAATGGCTGTAAATGTCTAAATCTTAAATCACATCTAAATTTCTTAGCAGGAAATTCTCCAGAAACCATATTTACATCTGTTGCAATAAAACCATTTTTATATAATTTAGGATTTTTATCTCCTTGAACAATATATAATATATTATTTTCTAAATCCTTATCAGCAACATACCATCTTTCTCCGCTTCCACATCCGCCTACCCCAAGACCTCTTCTTTGTCCCAAAGTATAGTACATTAAACCTATATGTTCACCCTTCTTTTCTCCGGTGTCCATATCAATCATATCACCTTTTTGGTTAGGCAAATAATTTTGTAGGAAATTTGTAAAATTTCTCTCTCCTATAAAACATATTCCGGTAGAATCTTTTTTCTTTGCGTTTCTAAATCCTTCTCTTTCAGCTATTTTTCTTACTTGTGATTTTTCCAAATCTCCTATTGGGAAAATAACTCTTTCAAGCTGTTTTGAACTTAATAAAGAAAGGAAATACGTTTGGTCTTTATGTAGGTCTTTTGCTTTTAAAAGTTTTGTTCCGTTTTCTGTATGTTCAACCTTAGCATAATGTCCCGTTGCAATATAATCTGCATCAAGAACATTCATTGCATAATCTAAAAAACACTTAAATTTAATTTCTTTATTACATAATACATCGGGATTAGGTGTTCTGCCTTTTTTATATTCATCTAAAAAGTAAGTAAATACATTATCCCAATATTCTTTTGTAAAGTTAACGGTATAACAAGGTATGCCAATATTTAAACATACGGCTCTTGCGTCATCATAATCTTCTTCAGCACTACATTCACCATTTTCATCAGTTTCATCCCAATTTTTCATGAATAAACCAATTACATCATATCCTTGTCTTTTTAAAAGATATGCACTTACGGCACTGTCAACTCCCCCGCTCATACCAATTACAACTTTTTCCACTTATACTTCTCCTTTTATAAAACTATTCTATTATAGTTTATACCTAATTCTTTTAGAGCTTTTTCTTCTCTTGTATGACATGTAAACATAATAATTTGTTTTTCATCTGATACTGATGCCAAGTATGACAATACTTCTTTTAACCTGTAATCATCATATTGAATAAAGCAGTCATCCAATATAATAGGCATTGTATTATTAATAAGTAAATTATCTATGATACTAAAACGAAGAGCAAGATATATTTGGTCAATTGTTCCATAACTTAATGTTTCAGCATCAACCATCTGCCCGCTTTCTTCATCAAGCACCATAACGTCCATATTATCATCAACTTTTACAGTAGAATATTTACCATTTGTGATTTTAGACATAATCTGTCCTAATGTTTCGTTAATTTTAGGTGCAACATTTGTATGGATATCTTTTGAAATACTATTAATTGTATCAATAGCCTTTTCAATTGCAAGAAGTTTAAATTCAAATTCTTTAATTCTTTTTTCATATTTATTTATGTCTTCATTAATTACACATAAATTTTCATTGAAAGAATTTGATTCTTCAAGTATTCCGTTTATTCTAGATAGTTTTGCAGATACATTTGTTATTTCATCATTGATCACATCAACATCATCATCTATAATGTTTCCATTATTAGATTTAACTAAGTTTAGAGTATTTTCATCAATATCTTCACCTTCAAATTTTTTAGCTAAAGCATCGATATCATTTCCGTCAATGATATTTAAAAGTAATTTGTTGTTACTTTCATATCTATCTATTAGTCTGTCATATTCTTCTCTTTTTTCTAAAGCTTCTTTAAACTCTTCAACATTTGAAATATTATTTTCTATTAATATTTCATTCATCTT
>NZ_SPHL01000066.1 GCF_005844425.1 Anaerofustis stercorihominis
TCTTCGGAAAAATACTGGTCGCTCTTTAGAGCGAAACCCTAAAACTCCACGCCCAGTGGCGCCCTTTTATCCAAATATTTGGGCGAGCAAATATTTGGTCGGGTTTTAGGGGTGAAACCCCTAATAAAAAAGACACTGCATAAGCAGTGCCTTTTAATTTTTGAGAATATATTATTCTTGTTCAGCTAATGTTTTGTAACCTTGATATCTTTCAAGAGCATCTTGTTTATTCTTTTCGAATAATTCGTCAGCTTTATCAGGATATTGTCTTGCAAGGTTAGCGTATCTTCTTTCACCTTTAAGGAAGTCAATGAAGCCATCCATGTTAGGTTCTTTGCTGTCTAATGTGAATGGATTTTTACCTTCAGCAATTAGATCTGGATTATATCTGTATAAATGCCAGTATCCAACTTCAACAGCTTTTTTAGCTTCACTTCCGGCTTTAGTCATGTTAATACCATGGTTGATACATGGAGAGTAAGCGATGATTAAAGATGGACCGTTGTGAGCTTCAGCTTCTTTGATAGCTTTGATTAATTGGTTTTTGTCAGCACCGATTGAAACTTGTGCTACATATACATAACCATATGTTTTAGCCATCATACCTAAATCTTTCTTCTTAGTTTTCTTACCAGAAGCAGCGAATTCAGCGATTGCAGCAGCTGGAGTAGCTTTAGAAGATTGACCACCTGTATTTGAGTAAACTTCTGTATCGAATACTAATACGTTAACGTCTTCGTTTGATGCAAGTACATGATCAAGTCCGCCGTAACCGATATCGTATGACCAACCGTCTCCACCAAGAATCCAGAATGATTTTTTAACTAATTGATCTTTGTTTGCTAATACATATTTAGCATTTTCATTGTCACATCCGCAAGCTTCTAATGCTTCAACTAATTTAGCACTGGCTTCTTTGCTTTCTTCACCTTGGTCTTTAACTTCTAACCAAGCTTTAGCAGCATCTTTAACTTCAGCTTTTACAGCGTCGTCAGCGATTAATGCTTCTAATTTATGAGCGATTGTTTTTCTCATTTTCTTAACACCAAGCATCATACCAAATCCGTATTCAGCATTGTCTTCGAATAATGAGTTAGCCCATGCAGGACCTTGTCCTTTTTCGTTTGTTGTGTAAGGAGTTGTAGGAGCTGATGCACCCCAGATTGAAGAACAACCTGTAGCATTTGCAACATACATTCTATCTCCGTATAATTGTGTAACTAATTTAGCAACCGGTGTTTCAACACAACCTGCACAAGCGCCTGAGAATTCAAGTAATGGTTGTTCGAATTGAGAACCTTTTACTGTGAATTTGTTTACGTTGATGTCTTTCTTAGAAAGAGTCATAGCGTAATCCCAACATTTACCTTCTTCTTCAAGAACTTCTCCGATAGGTACCATTTTGATTGCACCTGTTGGACAAGTTTCAACACATTGACCACAACCTAAGCAGTCATAAGAAGAAACTTGGATTCTGTATTCATAACCTTCAACTCCAGGACCTTTAGAAGCGATTGTATCAAATCCTTCAGGAGCGTTAGCTTTTTCTTCTTCATTTAATAAGAAAGGTCTGATTGTTGCATGTGGACATACATATGAACATTGGTTACATTGGATACATTTTTCAGCTTCCCATACAGGTACGTTAACAGCAGCACCTCTTTTTTCGTATTTAGCTGTTCCAGCTGGGAATGTACCGTCTTCATAACCGTTGAATGCAGATACAGGAAGTGTATCACCTTTTTGAGCGTTCATAACGTCACATACTTTTTCAACGAATTCAGTTCTTTCAGGTTTAGCAGGAGCTTCGTTGTCAGCTGTTTTCCAGCTTTCAGGAACATCAATTTTAACTAATTCGCTAACACCGTTTTCGATAGCAGCGATGTTCATGTTAACAACTTTGTCACCTTTTTTACCATATGTTTTCTTAACTGAGTCTTTAAGTAAAGCTTCAGCTTTATCGTAAGGCATAACTTCAGATAATTTGAAGAATGCAGCTTGCATAATCATGTTTGTTCTTCTACCAAGACCGATTTCTTCAGCAATCTTTGTAGCATTGATTGTGTAGAACTGAATATTATTGTTAGCAATAGTTTGTTTCATTTCTTTTGGTAGATGTTTTTCAAGGTCGTCCATATCCCAAACAGTGTTTAATAAGAATACTCCGCCTGGTTTAATGTCGCTTACTAAGTCATAGTTTTCAGCATATGCTTGTGTAGAACAAGATACGAAATCAGCATCAGCGATTAAGTATGTTGATTTGATTGGTTTTTCACCGAATCTTAAGTGAGATACTGTAACCCCACCAGATTTTTTAGAGTCATATGCGAAGTAACCTTGAGCATACATATCTGTGTTATCACCGATGATTTTGATTGCAGATTTGTTAGCACCTACAGTACCGTCTGAACCAAGACCCCAGAATTTACAAGAAACTGTTCCTTCTGGAACTGTGATAATATCTTCTTTAACTTCTAATGATTTGTTAGTAACGTCATCAACGATACCGATTGTGAAATCATTTTTAGGGTTTTCAGCTTTTAAGTTGTCATAAACTGCTTTAATGTGAGATGGTGTAGTATCTTTACTACCAAGACCATAAATACCACCAACGATTAAAGGAGCATTTTCTTTACCATAGAAAGCATCTTTGATGTCTAAGTAAAGTGGTTGTCCTGATGCACCAGGTTCTTTTGTTCTGTCTAATACAGCAACTCTCTTAACTGTTTTAGGTAAAACTTCAAACATGTATTCAGGAGCCCATGGTCTGTATAAATGAACTTTTAATAAACCAACTTTTTCACCGTTAGCGTTTAAGTAATCAACTGTTTCTTCAACAGCTTCACATACAGAACCCATAGCTACGATGATGTCTTCTGCATCTTCAGCACCATAGTAGTTGAAAGGTTTGTAATCTCTTCCTGTGATTTTGCTGATTTCTTTCATGTAATCAGCTACGATAGCAGGAACTGCATCATAGAATTTGTTAGAAGCTTCTCTTGCTTGGAAGAAGATTTCAGGTCCTTCACAAGTACCTCTTGTTACAGGATGTTCAGGATTTAGTGCATGATTTTTAAATTCTTGAACTGCATCATAATCAACTAATTTAGCTAATTCTTCATAAGGCATTTCTTCGATTTTTTGAATTTCATGACTTGTTCTGAAACCGTCAAAGAAGTGTACGAAAGGAACTCTTCCTTTAATAGCACTTAAGTGAGCAACACTTGCAAGATCCATAACTTCTTGTACAGAGTTAGAGCAAAGCATAGCAAAACCAGTTTGTCTTGTAGCCATAACGTCTGTGTGATCCCCGAAAATGTTAAGAGCGTGAGATGCTAAACATCTAGCTGATACATGGAAAACGCCTGGAAGTAATTCACCGGCGATTTTGTACATGTTAGGAATCATAAGTAGTAAACCTTGTGATGCTGTGTATGTGCTTGTTAGAGCACCTGATGCTAAAGAACCGTGAACTGCACCTGCAGCACCAGCTTCTGATTGAAGTTCAATAACATCAACAGTTTCACCAAATAAGTTTTTCTTTCCAGCAGCTGACCATTCATCAACGCATTCAGCCATTGGAGAAGATGGTGTGATTGGGTAAATACCAGCTACTTCTGTAAATGCATAAGAGCAATAAGCAGCGGCAGTATTACCGTCCATTGTTTTCATTGTTTTAGCCATAATATAATATATCCTCCCAAAAATTTATCTAAAAATTATATTATATATATTTTACATCTAACCCATTATAATAAATAATAATTAAAAAATAAAGGATAATTTAAAAATTTTTTCAAAAATTCATCATTTTTTTTACAATTGAATAAATACCTGTAAATAAGGACTTTTTCAACTTTTCAAAGATTATTACAATTATCTTGTTAAAAATATTTCATTACAAATGTAATGATATACATCAATGTTTTATGAATATGTTTTCATAACACTTACTTACTTTCATAATACTTTTTTAATAAAAAACGTCCATAAAATTATGAACGTTGTGTTTTATTTAAATATACGTTTTTCTCAAATCTATTTTTATATACTTTTACATCTTATATTACATCTGTTTTTCTCCAAAAATGATATATTGGATATTTTTTAAAAGTTTTCTGTTCTTCTTCAGAAAGCTTTGAAAAATATATTTCAGCTGCTTCTTGTTGTTCCAAAAGTAAATATGCCCCTACTATAATATCATATTTTGTTGAATTATCAGCAAGTAATTTACGTAAACATTCTTTCTCATTTAAATCAAGTTCTCTTATCCTTTTGATAAATTGTAACTTATTCAAAATTTTAATTTGCTTATCAAACTCTTGATCTGGAGCTTGCGAAATCCAGTCACAAAATTCTTGACAAGTTTTTAATATTTTCTCTTTCCTAATCCCTTCTGCTATATCATAAGCTTTTAATAATTCAAGAAAGAAATCACTTGCTACATAATATGTTAGTCTATGATGTTCTATTTTTTTAAATGCAGGAAGCAATATATTAAAATCGATATTATTTAGTGTTAATAAATCTTTATAACATAAACTATGAAATTGTGAAACAGAAAACATTTCTCCATTTATATCTTTTACAAAAACATTCAAATTATAATTAAAGAAATTATGTATTCTATATACTCTATCTTTTTTAAGTTTCTCTAAAAAAACAAGAAATTTTAATTTACCAATATCTATATATCCTATAATATTAATATTTTCTTTAAACTCAATAATTCCATTTTTATCTAAGAAAACCTCCATTAAAATTCCTACTCTTTTCCAATCATTATCATATAAATCACTAATATTAAT
>NZ_SPHL01000067.1 GCF_005844425.1 Anaerofustis stercorihominis
AAAAACCTTGTAAATACTATGATAAGAAAGATTACAAAATATACAAACAGTTCGACAAACAGTTAGAAGAATATGTTAAAGATTTTAAGGAAGATGAAAGATACGATAAATACAAAGATATAATAAAATATATGTTTAAAGAAGAAGATTTTAATGATATAAATGATTTAATTTTACCTTCGTACATAATAGATGAAAAAGAGCATAAAGTTGTTATTGATTTTCATCCTTATAGTATAAGTTATAATTATGAAGATTTTATTGATGATGTTAAAGAACGAGAAGGGAGCGAAATAAATAGTATTGATAGTAAAGAAAAGGCTATTGAATGGCTTAGTTTAGGATTTTATCAAAACAGAACAATATTAGGGAAAAATGCAATTAAAATTGACTATATAGAAAAAACGGATGAAAAAGGCAATGTTTATTATGAGCTTGTTATTGATGATAAAATAAGAGAACAGATTTATAAACAAATAATTGACAACTTGGATAAGACGATGAAAGAAAATCCTTGTGAATTTTTTGAATAATAGAAAAGACACCGAAGGGTGTCTTTTTTTATTTAAGGAGGGATAAAATGAGTAATAAAAAAGATAAATATAAAATAAATTATAGCACATATGTATCAGGAGGGAGAGCCATGGGGAATAGTGGCTCGGCTATTAGAGGAGGATTAAGCTCTGCGTTTTCAAGAGTAAAATCAACATCAAATAAAGAAAATACATCTTCAAAGAAAAGTTCTTCCGGGGGTGTTTCGGGTTCATTTAAAAGCAGTGTTGGTTCTACAGTGACTTCAAATAAAAGTTCAAACAGTTACGACAGTTCTTCTAAAAGTAACAATAACCTTGATTATAATGTAAAGAAATATATGGGGCAGAGAGGTGGAACTTTTGGGGATAAATCATATACGAAAATAGGAGATGATTTTTATTTAAAGGCAAACCCATATTCCGGTATTGATATGAAGAAGAACAATAAGCCAACACTTTTAAAGGAAAATCAATATAACATTTCAGAAGAAAACAGAGAAAAGATAAACAAAGGGAAAATAGAAAGTTACATAAAAGGCATAAATCCTTATAGCGCACCGCCGAAAAACATAAGAGACGCAAAAGCGAAGGAAAGCGTGGAAAAGCTGATGAACGGACTGCAAAAGAGAAAGAGAGGACTTTTAAAGAATCAAAATGAAGGTGAAGTTTTATCTTACAAAAAAGGAATAGAGCAGGTCATGAATAATTACAAGCCGTACGGAGCGGACCAGAGGAACGTGAAAAAACAAAACGAAAGTTTGTATTCAGTGTATCCCGCATACGGAAGCAGGGTAACGAAGGAAGACATATCGCCATATGGTGCGAAGTTGAATGAATTTGCGAAAAAGAAAAATGCCAAGATGAAAGCGATTGAGGAAGAGAAAAACAAGAGTCAAAATCAAAGTAAAAAAAGTGCGGTGCAGGAGGTTATGAGTAAGTATTATAAACCGTATGGAACAGAGCAACAAAGCGCATTGAATAAAGAAAATAATGTTTTGTTTAAGGATTATCCAAGTTACGGAAGCAAAGTAACGAGTCAGGATATTCAAAACATAAATAGTGATATGAATAGTTTGGTAAAAAGGGTGAATGAGAATGCAAAGATAAAAGAAAAGATAGAAAAAGAGAAACAGAAGGAAAGAGAAGAGCGAAGTGAAAAATTAACAAACGTAAATGATTTTGTTCAAAGTATTTACGGTAAAGACGGTACGGACAATTACGGTTATTCGGTTAATAGTGTAGTCGGTCAACCGACGAAACAAAACTTTACAAAAGAGAATATAGGAAAGTCCGTGCCTGAGTATGAAAGTTTTGAGACGAAAGAAAAAAAAGCAAAGGAAATGGAAAAAGAATGTAATGCAGACCCAAACAAAGAAAAATATATAAAAAAAGGAGAAAGTACAGCGTCAAACAATACACTTGCGGGACCCAAACATGATACAAATCCTTTAAAGGCTCATATAGATAACAGCTGGTATTTAAAAAGAGGAATAGAACAAGATACCAGATATAAAAAGGGATTTGATTATATCACACAAGAAGAAAAAGATACAGCCAATTATATACTTGGGAAATACGGAGCAAAGGCACAGGCAGAATATTTAAGTAATATATTAAACAGAATGGAAGAAAGAAAAAGAGATGAAAAATATAGTAATATGAAAAATTTAGGTCCATTACAGATTATGTATTACGGACTTACAAACGGTATAGAAAATAATGCCCGAGATATTGTTCAGGGAATGAGTTTGGCAGGAGGAAATGAAAATGTTATTCGTAAATCAGGCAAAAGTATGGCAATAGAGAAAAAGAAAAAAGAGTTAACCGGAATGGATAAACGATTATTTGATGGGACTGAGTGGGTTGGTAACAATATTATAAGCTCACTTGGTTATGCTGTAAATCCTGCTGTAGGTGGACTATTTGACTTGACAGGAGAATATGGTTCAGGATATGGGAAAAGCATGGAAGGAGAATATTCAAAAAATGAAAAGAACGATATAGAAGCAGGAAAACAAAATGCCAAGAATAAAATGTTGGTAAAGGGATTAACAAATGTATTAACAAAAGGAGCAGGAAGTGCTTTTGATACGGTAATGCCAAATGACATCAAACATTTAAATATTATCAAAGAAATACTTTCAAATAAGTTAAATGAAAATGTAAAAGATAATATTGCTCCAAAATATAAAGATAAAGATAAAGACAGAGATAAAAAATAACTATATACATAGAATTAAAAATCATGGTATAATTTTAAAAAGAGGTATTAAAGTTATGAAAAAATCTTTAAAATATTCGCTTATTTATACAATTTTATTAATATTATTATTTTTATTTACAGTTGATATTCCTAACAGATATAATTCAAATCCAATGGTAGATTTAAAGAACAAATGTTATGATTATTTAACTTTAACAGGTGAGGATGATCCTTTTAAGGAGTATATTTTTATAATGAAAATAATGTATCCAAAACCTACGTTTGGGATAAAGTATGTAAACAGAAACGTTGATTATGAAATACTTGAAAGAGAAGAAAAAAAAGAGATTGTAGACGAAGGTACAATATATGAAGAAAAAAATTATTACAATAAAGTAAAGATAAAAGTAACATCATATAATTATGCCATTGCTTATAAGAATGCTGTAAAAGCGACGAACAAATATAAAAAAGAAAATGAGAATGCAGGTAAAGAAGAAATAGAAACATATTTTGCAGAACGTATAGAATATGAAGGAAAAAAAGTTATTGACAATGAAGAAAAAACAGTTATGTACGTTTATAAAAAGGAAGATGAAATTGAGTATGGGGATAAAAGTCGTTTATATAAAACTGTTATAAGTAAATTGCCAGAGCAAGAAAGTAATTTAGATTTTCTAAACGCAATGCTTGGAGGGTTGGTCGAAGAGATGGATAAGACAAAGCTTCCGGAGGGAGTTGACCTTGAGGAGACGATGAAGTTAATGAAGATAAAGTAGAATAGGAAGACACCGAGAGGTGTCTTTTTTGTTTTAAGTTGATATAACCTATGGTAATGTTATATAATCATTTTGAGGAGAATGGTATGAAAGAAAAAGTAAAAAATATTAAAAATAAAATTGGTCTTTTTACTACATTAATTATTTTATTTTTTTCTTTAATTTGCATAAAAAATTTTATATACAATAATGAATTAAATTATGAAAGAAGTTTGGATAGTCATGGATATTATATTTTATATAAAGAAAAAAACACATATACAGAAGAAAGAGAAATAATTGAATTAATGTGTCCTGATAAAAGCTATGATGTAACGGTTATATTTAATAAGCCAACATATAAATATATAAAAGATTGGCAGTTTAAATATAAAAATCCGGAATATGAAGACGATAAAACAGGAGTTGCAAGTGAATATAATTATGATACAAAAGTAATGCTTGAAGTAACATCATATGATTATTCTTTAGCATATAAAAATGCGGTTACGGTAACAAATAAATTTATTGAAGAAAATGAAAATGCAAGTAAAGAAGAAATAGAAAAATACTTTGCAAATCGCCTTGAATATGAATGGAAATACATAAAAAAGAACAAAATAAAAAAATCAATTTATATTTATAGGATGGAATGTCATAAAAGAAGTTATAGGGGGGGTTATGTTGTTGGAGTAAAATTTTTACCATATCAGAATAACGATGAGGATTTGGCAAATGCTGTTTTTGGCGGACTGGTCGAAGAGATGGATAAGACAAAACTGCCGGAGGGAGTTGATCTTGAAGAAACTTTGGAATTAATGGGGATAGAATAGATTAATAGATTAAGAATAAAAAGACACCGAGGGGTGTCTTTTTTTGTTAAAAAAATATTTATTTAAGGAGGGATAAAATGAGTAATAAAAAAGATAAATATAAAATAAATTATAGCACATATGTATCAGGAGGGAGAGCTGTAGGTAAAAGCGGTTCTTATAAAAAAGGAAGTACAGG
>NZ_SPHL01000068.1 GCF_005844425.1 Anaerofustis stercorihominis
TTAGAATGGGAAAAGAAGAGGGTTTTAACAGAACCGTTATAATACCCACTTCCTATGAAAATTCTGAAGAACTTTTAAATATATTAAAAACAATGGAAATGTATAATTAAAATCAGGTATTAAACCTGATTTTTTTATAAAAAATAAAAAATATCATTGACAATTAAATGTATACATGATATTATCTATATAAAGTTAGCAGTAACTAACATTCTTATCAAATCCTTGAATATTGATTTAATACTATATAATAGCTAACTATATTTTTATCTTTATCGGATAAAAAAATATTTTTAAAGTACGAATGACGTATTTCCCAGGTAATACTTAATGTTTAACTATCCCTATATTTGTTTGTTTGTTTTAAAGTTAATTAAGTAACCCATTTTATGAATTTTATGTCATATACTTTAAAAAAAAGAGGTTTTAAACCTCTTTTTTTATAGTTTAATATCTTTTAAATTTACAATACGGTTTGTTACATCGTTTTTTTTATTGATAACAAGAACCGTCTTGTAATTTCATTCCGCCTATGCCTTTACCTTGCCCTTGACCGCCGTTACCGGCTCCATTACCACTACCATTGCCACGTCCACTACCGTTTCCGCTGCCATTTCCATTACCAAGACCTAAACCAAGATTTTGAGAGTTGCTGCCGCTGCCATCACATGTTGCTTGATTTTCTTTTATTTTGTTTAAAATATTTTCGGCTTCTTCTTTTGTTAAAATACCTTGCTCAACTTTTTCATTTAATATTGCTTCTTTTTGTTCTAAGTTAGCCTTTTTAAATTGATCTAATACTCCGTTTTCTTTTGCAATTTCTCCAAAAGTCATATCTAAATTTATTTTTTGTTCAATGATTGTTTCTACTGTTTTATTTGTTAACTTTGCAATAGCTTCTGCCTTTGCATCAAATTGATTTGACGCAAAAATCGGTGTTGAAAAGCCAAAAATAGATAGAGTTAATAATGTTCTTGTAATTATTTTTGTTCTCTTTTTCATTTTTATATCCTCCATATCTTTTCTATGGATATATAATACAAAATAAAAATGGCAAAATTATGTCTTTTCTATTTCTTTTTTAAGTTATTGTTTTATAACTTAAATATAAATTCTGCTCCACCTTTGTCTGCATTTTTTGCTTCTAATATTATATTATGTCTTTTTGCAATTTGATTTGCTATTGCAAGCCCAAGTCCGCTTCCTGTTTCATTTTTCTTATCATATGTTTTATAGAATTTATCAAATATATGAGGCAGGTGTTCTTCGTCTATTCCTTCTCCATAATCTCTTATGATTATTTGATTATTTTTAAATGTTACATCAATACAGGAATTTTCTTTAGAAAATTTTATTGCATTGCCTAAAATAATTAGAAACATTTGTCTTAATCTTTCATAATCTCCGTTTATTTCATATATGTTATTTTCTATCTCTTTATTTATTGTAATGTTTTTATTATTTGCAATTTGCATTGCGCTTCTTACTACATCATTTATTACATCTGTTAAATTAAGTTTGTTTACTTGTATTTTAAAGTCGGTATTTTGAAGTCTTGCAAGGTCCAATAAATCTCCCACAAGTCTTTCTAAAAATTTTGCTTCAAGAAGCATTTGTTTGTAGTATTCTTGTATTTTATCTTTATCAGTAATTACATTTTTTTGTAGTACCTCTAAGGAACCTCTCATTACGGTTATAGGAGTTCTAAGCTCATGAGAGATATTTGCTATAAAATCTTTTTGCATTTTATCCAGTTCTTCGCTTTGTTTATCTGCTTCTTCAAGTCTTTTTGCAAGTATATCGAGAATTTCTCCCAGTTCTCCTATTTCATCATTTTGTTTAATATTGCATCTTGCCGTATAATCGTGGTTTGATAAATTTGATGCAACTTCTTTCATTTTTGATAGAGGTTTTGTAAATAGTCGAGAAAGAATAAAAGATAAAATTATTACAATAATAAGAGATATGATAATACTGAATGCTAAAATGGTAAGGGCCTGTTTTACATCTCTTGGTATTTCATCTATATTTGATGAAATAAATACAGCTCCTGTTATTTCGTTTTCTTTTTGAATTGGTACTCCAACCGTTATATTTGTTTGAGAATGGTTGTCGTTACATTGTTCTATACTTGTGTTTTCTCCGTTTAGTACTTTATCAAGTATAGCCTCTGCATTACTTGATAGGGTAGAGGTATTGTAGTTATCGCTTGAATGTCCCATATTTTTATTGATTAAATTACCGTTTGTATCTACTACCCATATGCTTGATTTTGATACTTTATCTATAAATTTTATATATGCACCATATCCTCCCATTCCTCTTCCGTTTCCGATACTTTCTTCGCCTGATAATACATCACTTAAAGCGGTAGCATATTCTTCCATTTGTTCTTTATGCATATTTATAGCATAATTTTTAAAAAGGCATAAGAATATGCCTGCTATTATTATTGAAAAAATTAAAAGGGCAATGGTAAAATTCAGTGTTAACTTTATTGCTATTTTACTTTTTTTCATTTTCTTTTACCTCAAATTTATACCCTACACCCCATATGGTTGTTATGTCCCAGGAAATATGTTCAAATTTATCTATTTTTGCTCTTAACCTTTTTATATGAGAATCTGCTGTTCTGTTGTCTCCAAAATAGTCATATCCCCATATCATATTTAAAAGCTGTTCTCTTGAAAAAACTTTGTTTTGTGCTTTGCATAAAGTCCAAAGTATTTCTATTTCTTTTTTTGTAAGTGGTAGTTTTTCATTATTTATATATGCACTGTATGTGTCTATATCTATTTGTAAATTATCAAAGGTCAAACATTGTTTTTTATTTTCCTTGTTTTCCACTCTTCTCATTATTGCTTTAATCCTTGCCATTACTTCTCCAAGTGAAAAAGGTTTTACGATGTAATCATCTGCTACTATTTCAAGCCCCATTATTTTTTCAAAGTCTTCACCTCTTGCTGTAATCATTATTATAGGAACATTTGATGTTTTTCTTATTTTCCTGCAAACAGAAAATCCGTCTTTTTTAGGCATCATTACATCAAGAAGAATTATATCCGGTTTTTCTTCTTCAAACTTTACGAGGGCATCTTCTCCGTCAAGGGCGATAATATTTTTATAACCTTCATTTTTTGCATAGTCTTCAAGAATTGATGTTATTTGTTTATTGTCATCGACTATTAATAATTTATTCATATTTTTTCTCCTTATATTTATACAATTTAATTATATATGAAAAATTTGTTTTTTTCATGGCAAAATTAAAAGTCTTATTTATTCATTATTTGTAAAAAAATACACCTATGAAAATCTTTATAGGTGTATTTTTATTTAAATAAATTAGATTTTATTTTTTGTAAAATTCTTTTTTATAATTGTTAATATTAATAACATAGAAATAGATATTATCGATACACTAATCCAGCTTTTTATATTTGATAAATCAGAGGTGTTAGGGGAGGAAGTGATTTTGTTATTGTCATTATTTGATATACCATTATTTGGTTTATTATTATTTTCTTGATTGTTTTCTCCTTCACCTGAATTATTATTGTTATTATCATCAATATCTTTCTTTTTAAATATTATCGTTGCGTTAAGTTCTGCTCCATTTTCTTTATATGTATATGTTATTGTCATACCGTCTGTGATGTTTTGAACGATCCCGTTATTTATTGTGCCGCCTTTTATATTAGTAATATTGTCAGGATTAATATTTGTATCCAAGTTTCGTAAATCGTATGTATCAGCGGTATTTACATCAACTGTAACAGCTCTTTGGTTTTGTGTATCAATATCTTTATTATTAGTTAAATTACTATGTAATGATATCATTTTATTGCTTGTTATGTTTACATTATCTCCTGTTAAATATGGTTTATTTGACAAATCAATGGTTATAATATCTGTCCCATAGCATAGCAATTGCTTTAAATTTGGATTATTTGACAAATCTAATTTTTTAATTGGTGTTGTAGATATCCAAACATATTCTAATTGTTCGTTATTAGATAAATCTATTTCTGTCATTTCTCCTATCAAATACGTAAAGTTTTTTAGGTTTATGTTATTTGATACGTCCAATGTATTAAAATTATTTGCTCCGCATGTTAAGTCTTCTAATTTAACGTTATTTTCTAAATTTAAACTGTTAAGCTTATTATCAAAACAGTCAAGTCTTTTTAATTCTTTATTATTCGATATATTTAAGTTTGTAATTTTATTATGTAGGCATAGCAGGGTTTTAAGTTTTGTATTTTGCGATAAATCCAGTGATGTTATATTATTATCTCTACATGAAAATACTTCTAAATTAGTAAAAATTTCTATTCCGTTAACATTTTCTATAGACATATTATGTATAT
>NZ_SPHL01000069.1 GCF_005844425.1 Anaerofustis stercorihominis
AAGATAAAGATATATTCATTAATTTAAAAAATAAAATTGAAAATATATATGTAAATGATTTTATGAGCGAATTATCAATTAAATGGAGTGATATGATAGAGAATATGCCAAAATATGATTCTAATCGTATGACTTTGCAGAAAGATTTTTATAAAAATTATATTAAGCCATTTAATGATAAAAAAGATAGAATAATTGTTATTGTATCTGATGCATTTAGATATGAATGTGCAAAAGAACTTAATAGCAAATTGAAAAACTTTGCAAGTAAATCAGATATTGGATATATGCAAGGAATTGTTCCATCATATACAAAATTGGGAATGGCTTCATTATTACCTAATAAAGAAGTTTCTTCAAGTTTAAAAGATAGAGAATTATTACTTCAAAAAGAAAATATAGATTCTATTGCAGTGAAATATGATGATTTATATGAAATGACAAAACTAGAATGGAAAAAACTATTTTCTGGTAAAAAAGTGGTATATATTTATCACGATACAATAGATAATGCAGGAGAGCATAATGAAAATACTATATTTACTGCCTGTGATAAAGCAATAAATGAATTAGAAAAATTAGTTAGAGATTTGCATACAACATTTAGTGGAATAAATGCTTTTATAACTGCTGATCACGGATTCTTCTATAAAAGAGGTAAGATAGAAAGTTATGAAAAAACAAGTAAGATAGTAAATGCTACAAAACAAAAAACAAGATATTCATATTCAGATAGTCTATCTAATGAAGAAGGTATTTTATCAATAAATTTAGATTATGTGTTTGGAAAAGATAGTGGCTATGTAAATATTCCTAAAGGAAATATTATATTTGCAAGACAAGGTAGTGGCATAAATTATGTTCACGGTGGAATACTTCCTCAAGAAATAATAATACCTGTTATTGATTTTAAATCAACAAGAACAACAGAACAAAGTAAAAAAGTCGGAATTACCTACAGTGGGTTATCAACAAAAATAACAAATGCTATTACTTATCTAGAATTTTTACAAGATAGTAATGTTGATGATAATAATAAACCTTGTAGATACTTATTGCATTTTGAAGATGAAGATGGAAATAGAATATCTGATGAATGTACAATTATTGCAAATTATGAAAATACTGAAGTTAAAGATAGATTCTTTAGAGAAAAGTTTGTATTTAAAAATATTACTTATGATAGAAATAAACCTTATTATTTAGTAATTATTGATGAAGAAACGGGAATAGAATCTACTCGTATAAAATTCTATATTGATATTGCTATTGTAAATAATTTTGATTTCTAGGAGGTGTAATAGTGGAAGAATTAAATGAAAAGTTAAATAAATACTTTGCAGGTAAAGTTGTAAGAAAAGATTTAACAAAGAAAATAAAAGAGGGGGCTAATGTTCCTGTTTATGTACTTGAATATTTACTTGGAATGTATTGTGCAACTAATGATGAAAATGCTATTGCAGATGGAGTAGAAACAGTAAAAAAGATATTAGCAGATAACTTTGTTAGACCAGATGAAGCCGAAAAAATTAAATCAAAAATAAAAGAAAAAGGAATATACACAATCATTGATAAGGTAACAGTTAAATTAAATGAGAAATTAGATATATATCAGGCAGAGTTTTCTAATTTAGGAATAAAAGATGCTTTAATTGATAGTGGAATTGTTAGTAAATATGAAAAACTTTTAGTTGGTGGTATATGGTGTATTATAAAAGTAAGTTATAGTTTTGATGACCAAGATAAACATAGAATGCCTTTTGTAGTAGCAGGGCTTGATCCTATACAACTTCCAAATATGGACTTAAATCAACTATTTGAGGGAAGAAAGCACTTTACAAAGGAAGAATGGATAGATGTTTTAATCCGTTCAATGGGAATAGAGCCATCACATTTAACTGAAATACAAAAATGGCATTTCATAGAAAGAGCAGTACCTTTAGTAGAAAATAATTATAATTTGTGTGAATTAGGTCCAAGAGGAACAGGAAAATCACACATATATAAAGAAATATCTCCTAATAGCATATTAGTATCTGGTGGACAAACTACAGTTGCCAACTTGTTCTATAATATGGGACAAAAGAAAATAGGTTTAGTTGGTATGTGGGATTGTGTGGCATTTGATGAGGTTGCCGGAATAACTTTCAAAGACAAAGATGGAATTCAAATAATGAAAGATTATATGGCTTCTGGCTCATTTGCGAGAGGTAAAGAAGAAAAGAATGCTAACGCCTCAATGGTGTTTGTTGGAAATATTAATCAAAGTGTTGAAGTATTATTAAAAACTTCTCATTTGTTTGAGCCTTTTCCAAAAGAAATAGCGAACGATTCAGCATTTTTTGATAGAATGCATTATTATTTACCTGGATGGGAAATACCTAAAATGCGACCAGAATTAATAACAGATGAATATGGATTTATTACTGATTACTTATCAGAATATTTTAGAGAAATGAGAAAAAGGACATTTTCTGATTCTTTTGATAAATACTTTAAATTAGGTAATAATCTAAATCAAAGAGATGTTATCGCAGTAAGAAAGACAGTATCTGGTTTAGTAAAATTATTATACCCAGATGGGAAATATAGTAAAGAAGAACTTGAAGAAATACTTTCTTATGCTTTAGTTGGAAGAAGACGTGTTAAGGAACAATTAAAGAAAATTGGTGGTATGGAATTCTATGATGTGCATTTTTCTTATATTGATTTAGATACTATGGAAGAAAAGTTTATTTCTGTACCAGAGAGTGGGGGAGGAAAACTTATTCCAGAAGGAATGTTAAAAGCAGGACATACTTATTTTATAGGTAGAGGTAATTCTGGAATGATAGGAACATTTAAAATAGAAGTTGAATCACCAAGTGGACACGGAAAATTTGCAATATCTGGTATAGGAACTGATAGAGAAACAAAAGAAGCATTGAATACAGCATTTAATTATTTCAAAGCAAATAAAAAAAGTATAAGTGCAAGTATTCAAGTTGATAATGTAGATTATTTATTACATATAGAAGATTTACAAGGAGTAGGTGCTTCAAAAGATATTTCTCTTGCATCTTTTGTTGCAATGTGTAGTAGTGCCTTAAAAAAGCCAATGCAGGGCAGTTTAGTTATACTAGGAAGTATGAGCATTGGTGGGACAATAAGTAAAGTGGAAGAATTAGCAAATACTCTCCAAGTATGTTTTGATTCTGGAGCAAAGAAAATATTGCTTCCTATGTCTTCAGCAAGTGATATATCAAATGTACCAAGTGATTTATTTTCCAAATTTAATATATCATTTTATAATAACCCAGAAGACGCAGTATATAAAGCCTTAGGGATAGAATAATTTTTGAAGGGAGTTTTATAATGATTAAATTAAAGAATGTTGTAATTAATAAATACAAAAGTTTTTTAGAAAAGCAAGAAATAGAGATTGAAGATGGGGTTACAAGAATAGTAGGGAAAAATGAAAGTGGAAAAACTGCATTACTTGAAGCAATGGCAAAATTCAACTATTTTGATCCAAAAGATAAAACATTTACTTTTAATAGTACAAACGATTATCCAAGAGGCGAATTAAAAAGATATCAACAAGAATATCCAAATGAAGATTTTGATGTTATAACTTGTATTTTTGAATTATCTGATGATTTATTAAATCAGATTTCAGAAGATGTAGGAAAAGAAGTATTTACAAGTAAATCAATTATAGTTGCAAAAACATATAATAATATTAAAAGGTTTTATAATGTATCAACTAATACAAAAAAATTTATAGAACAGTTCTTACAAAATTACACGCTAGAAGACAGTATAAAACAAGAACTCATAAAAAGTAATTCACTAGAAGAATTAGCAGAAAAATTAAAGGAAATTGAAGAACTTACAGATGCATATAAAGAGTTAAAAACAAAATATATAGATAGTCCAAAAACAGACAGCGAAGATAAATTAGTAAGTTATATTATAAGTGAATATATAATTCCTAATTTACCTGAATTTTTGTATTTTGATGAATATTATAGTTTACCTGGTACTATTAATTTACAGAAATTTTTAAATGGACAAGTTGATGATAC
>NZ_SPHL01000006.1:0-21313 GCF_005844425.1 Anaerofustis stercorihominis
AAAATGTACAAAAAGTAAGTGTTTTTTATAATAAATTAAAAAAAAGTACAAAAAGTAAGCAAAAAGTATACAAAAAGTAAGTATAATTTATAAAATTTTTGTTAAAGAGTACAAAAAGTAAGTTGTTTTATATAGGAGTATTAAAAAGTATACAAAAAGTAAGTTCTTTTAAAAATAATTTTGATAATAGATACAAAAAGTAAGTTAAAAGTATACAAAAAGTAGGTTATTTTTATAATAAATTTAAAAAGAGTACAAAAAGTAAGTTGTTTTTGATATAAATTTAATAAGTGTATACAAAAAGTAAGTATGGTTTTTTCCTTTTTGAAAAGAGGTACAAAAAGTAAGTTAAAAGTATACAAAAAGTAAGTTGTTTTTGTTGACATTTTTTGACAAGTAATGTAAAGTATTAAAAGTGTATACAAAAAGTAAGTAGTAAAGATATAATCGAGGATTTAGAATGAGCGAAAAAAATGATTTAATCAATTTGGAAAACAGTTTTGTAACGCAGGTTACAATGCTTAACGTTGTTGCCGAGGCAAGATATGATATGCCTTTGGTTTCTCAGAAATTATTTATAGAAGCACTTTCCAGAGTCGATATTGACAGTGATGATTTTTCAGTTATAAGAATAGGGCTTAGTGAATTTGCAAAAAGAAACAACGTAAACAAAGATTATCTTTACAGAGAAAAGGAGAATATTACATCTAAAACCCTTACGGCTCAAATAATGATAAAGGATTTAGATACTGATAGCTACACTCAAAAGAATTTATTCTCTCAGTGCAGTTATAAAGACGGACAGTTTATTTTTGAATTCTCTGAAAAAATGAAACCGTATTTTTTAGATATATATTCTAAGGGCGGTTATTACTTTAAATTTATAAAAGAATATATTTCAAGATTCAAATGTAAATATACAATGAAACTTTATCTTCTTTGTCAGTCAAATTTATATAAATGTCAAAGAAATCAGGAAGTTAGTTTTTCTCTTGATACTCTAAAGAGTTTTTATGATATAAAAGGAGGGAAATATTCTTCTTATAGAAATTTTAATGAAAGAGTATTAAAACCTGCTTTTGAAGAGATAAACGAAAAAACAGATTTGAACGTTGAGTATATACCGGTAAGAACCAGCGGAAGAAATATTGATAAAATCATTTTTAACATAGTAAGTAAAAAACTACTTGAAAATGCAAAATATACTGTTACTGACAGTACATTCAATAATTTCCTTGATTTTATTAATTATGATAAAGATGAAGATAAAAATATAAACAATAAAGTAGAAATGTTTAAAAACTGGCAGGAAAATTATGATATATATTTGATTTTCTATGTTTCCGAAAAAGCAAAGAAACTTGCAAATAAAAATATTTTCAGTTATATAGACGTAAGCCTTAAAAATACATACTTAAAAGGATATAACGTATATGAAAGTTTATTTGGAAAACATGAAGAACAAACTTATATAATGACAAATTCCGAAACAGAATCCTTTGGAGATAATATGTATATAGATTATCTTTCAAAATTCGATAAATATATTGCAGATAATGAAAATACCGCACAAGATATTTATAATAATTGGAGAAAAAACGTACGAAAATCCTTTGATAATGCTCTTAAATTTTGCAATGACATAATGGTAAGCATAGATGAAGAAGACGAAAATGTTATCTTAAACGTAAGAGACAGAATAAAACAAAAGGATATTATGTCAAATGAATTTTTTGAAGTTTATACTGATATAACTTCAAAGGTTAATTATATAAAAGATTATATTAGTAAGAGCGGAATGAACATAAAAGAGGGAATGGAATTTTTAAACGGAATAAGCATGGATATACTTGATCCGACACTTGAAGATGTATATTTCAAAATTGTATCTTTAAATGAAAAAGAAAAGAAGATGAAAAAGAAAAAATTATCTAAAGCTTAGGAGGGAGATAAAATGAAAGAAGAAATTCTTATAAGAGCAATGATTGACTATAATAAACATGATCCAAAGAGAATACAGCATTTAATAAAGGTACACTCTCTTGCAAAAACAATAGGAATTCTTGAAAATATAGATAAAAAAGATTTATTTATTCTTGAAACTGCAGCAATTTTACACGATATAGGAATAAAAGTAAGCGAAGAAAAGTATGGTAAATGCAGCGGAAAGCTGCAGGAAAAAGAAGGTCCAAAAGAAGCAGAAAAAATGCTTGAAAAATTTGGATATGACAGGGAAGTAATAGATAGAGTATATTATTTAATAGGTAATCATCATACTTATGATAATATTGATGGGATTGATTATCAGATTTTGGTAGAAGCAGATTTTTTAGTTAATATATATGAAGATAATTTAAACAAAGAAAGTATAGAAAATATTAAAAATAAAATATTTAAAACAAAAACGGGAATCAATTTTATAGAAAATATGTATTAAAAAAAAAAGCACCGTTAGGTGCTTTTTTTTAGTTATTGATTAATTTATCGCTTTCGTCATTCCAGCTGTATAATTTACGGATTTCTTTACCTACTTCTTCTGATGGATGTTCAGCAGCTAATTTTCTCATAGCCCTGAAGTGAACTTGTCTTCCTGCATCAGACATATCAAGTAAGAATTCTTTAGCAAATGAACCATCTTGGATATCTGAAAGAACTTTTTTCATAGCTTCTCTGCTTTCTTTTGTGATGATTTTCTTTCCTGTTATGTAATCACCATATTCAGCTGTGTTAGAAATAGAATATCTCATTCCTTCAAATCCTGATTGGTAAATTAAGTCAACGATCAATTTCATTTCATGGATACATTCAAAGTAAGCATTTCTTGGGTCATATCCAGCTTCAACTAATGTTTCGAATCCAGCTTGCATTAATTCGCATAAACCACCGCAAAGTACTGCTTGTTCACCGAATAAGTCAGTTTCTGTTTCAATACGGAATGTTGTTTCAAGAACACCTGCTCTTGCTCCACCAATACCTGCTGCATATGCAAGTGCGATATCTTGAGCTTTGCCTGTTGCATCTTGTTCAACAGCGATTAAGCAAGGAGTACCTTTTCCTTCTAGATATTCAGAACGAACTGTATGACCAGGAGCTTTAGGTGCAATCATTGTTACATCGACATTTTTAGGTGGAACGATACATCCAAAGTGGATATTGAAACCATGAGCAAACATTAACATGTTTCCTTCTTCTAAGTTTGGTTCGATATCTTTTTTATACATGTCAGCTTGTTTTTCATCGTTGATTAGAATCATGATGATATCAGCTTTTTTTGCAGCTTCTGCAGCTGTATATACTTTAAGTCCTTGTTGTTCTGCTTTTGCCCAAGATTTTGAGCCTTCATATAGACCAACAATTACGTCACATCCAGATTCTTTAAGGTTTAATGCGTGTGCATGACCTTGGCTACCGTAACCGATAATAGCGATTGTTTTACCATCTAATAATCCTAGATTACAATCTTCTTGATAAAATATTTTAAAATCACTCATTTTAAAAACCTCCGTATTTGTATGACAACTTTATATTACTTGTATGATGTTTATTTTAAATGGTATTCCTAATATTGTCAAGACTTTTCTGAAAATTTTAAAAAATTTTTATTCCAAGCTTTATTACTGTATATTTTATGTTTTATTTTAATTTATTTTAATAAAAAAAGACTTCATATATTTGAAGTCTTTAAAGTTCTTCTGTCCAAAAAGCATGATGCAAATGTATGGTAACCGCACTTTTTAATGCTTCTGAATCTCTTTTTTTTAGGAAATTCATTATCATAGCATGGTCTTTGTATGCATCTTTTGCAATAATGTCAAGATTATAGTTTAGGGCAAATGTTTTTTCTATTGTTTGTGTAAGTACCGGCATAAATGAACTTATAAATTCGTTGTGAGATGCTTTTATTATTGCACAGTGAAAGTCATTTTCCGATTTTATTCTTTCTTTTGCCGTTGGATTTTGCAAAATTAAATTTTGACATTTTTCTCCAAGTTTTAATATTTCTTCTATTTCTTTGTCGCTTGCTCTTTTACATGCAAGGGCAGCTGCACTTGGTTCGAATATCATTCTTGTTTCATATAAGTCTCTAAGGGTAATCTTCATATCAGTAAACGAATTTATCCCCATATCGTTTTTTGCATATCTGTTTAAAGTATCATTTACGAATGTTCCCCTGCCTCTTTGAACATCTAAAATACCTTCTGAAACAAGAGTTTTAACAGCTTCTCGAAGGGTAGAACGGCTAACTCCCAGTTTTTTTGAAAGGGAATTTTCGTTTGGCAGTTTTTCTCCCGTTTTATATATTTTTTCTTTTGTAATTAAATCTCTTAATTTATCAGCAGTTATTTGTGTTAAGTTTTTCTTTTCTTCTTGCATGATATTTCTCCGAAAACATTAAGTGTATATTGATTATAAGTAACTTGTCTGATGTTTGTCAAGAGTTATCATACAAATATTTATATTAACACATTATAAATACCTATCATAATAGGAATTGTAATAATAGATAAAAGTGTCGTTAAAACATAAAGACTGCTTGAATATTTTGCATCTAAGTTGTATAGCTGTATCATTGAAGTAACCGTTGCACAGGAAGGAGTAACACATGCAAGATAAACTATCATTAAGATATTTTTTCCGTCTATAATATAACTCGATGCATTTGTTATATATAATAAAAATAATGTAATTAAAGGATATATTATAAGCCTTAAGAAACATATAAAATAATATCTTGTTTTCTTAAATAGATTTATTATGGAAACTTCCCCCATTACCATTCCGGCTATTAACATTCCAATAGGTCCCATCATAGAACCTAATGTATCTACGGTATCAGTTATAATACTTGGAAGATTTATTCTAAATATAAATATCAACATTCCTATAAATATAGAAATAATATTTACATTTAAAATTATTTTCTTTATTTCAATTTTCTTTATTCCTTTAAGAAGGCTGTTACAATGTGTCCAAAGAAGTATTAGTTGAACAACAATAAAAGCACAAGAATATATTACATATTCTTTTCCTAAAATGGAACTTATAAGAGGAATAACCAATATCCCCGCATTTGTATAAATTATATTTACTTTTTCCGCTACATTAAAATTAAATATTTTATTTAACATTGATGTAAGAATGATAAAAAGAATATGAACCAATATAGAAATTATAAATGCAAATATTAAACCTGTTTTTATTTTTTCATCATATTCAATCATAAATGAGTTTATTATCATACAGGGAGTTAGAAGATACACAAGTATTGCGGATATACTCTTGCTGTCGTCTGATTTTAATACTCCTACTTTTACGATAATATATCCTAAAAACATTATTATAAAAAGTTCTAAAATTTCTTTTGCTAAAATTAAACTAATATCCATGTTCTGTCCTTTTTTAATTAAATATAGTTAAAGTATAGTATAAATAAATAATCTTTAAAAGATAAAAATAAAAAGTCTTTACTTTAAGTAAAGACTTTAATTTATATTTTTTTGAATTTTGCAACTGATGCCATGAATTTTTTTATTCCTGTTCCAGGGAATGCTGCTGTGATTTTCATGTCATCTCCGCTTCCTTCAATGCTTACAACAGTACCTTCTCCCCATGCATTATGGTCTATTTTGTCTCCCGGGCTAAGTTTTTCGTCAAATGTATTGTTTTGTTTAAAAAGATTTTGTGTTTGTCTTATTGTATTTGCATAAGGGTCATACATCTTTTTAACATTGTTATTAATAATTTCTTTTTCCTTATTTGATTCTTTTATTGCACTGATTCCTTCAATAAGTTCATCGGGAACTTCAAGTAAAAATCTTGAAGGATTTCTCATTTCGTTTCTTCCGTAAACTCTTCTTGTTTCGGCTGAAGACATATAAAGTTTTTTTCTTGCTCTTGTTATTCCAACATAGCAAAGTCTTCTTTCTTCTTCCATTTCGCTTTCTTCGTTTACGGCTCTGTATGTAGGGAATAAATTTTCTTCCATTCCCGGCATAAATACAATGTTAAATTCAAGTCCTTTTGCATTATGAAGAGTCATAAGCAGTACCTTAGAGCTGTTTTCATCATAAGAATCAACTCCCGCAACAAGTGCTGCATTTTCAAGGAAAGCTTCAAGAGAACCATCTTCTTCGTTATTTTCAAAATCTCCCGCAGCATTTACAAGTTCGTCTAAGTTTTCAAGTCTGTTTTGTGCGTTTTCAACTTTTCCTTCTTTAAGCATTTGTTCGTATCCGCTTAAGTGAATTGTGTTTATTACAATATCCATTAAAGAGTTTTCTTTTGCTATTCTTTCAAGTTCTTCCATTGTGTCTTTAAATAAAGTAAGTTTTTCTTTTACGCTTCCTTTAAATAAAGGGCAGGTTTCTATATCTTTTATAACTTCATACATGGATATGCCTTTCATGAAAGCATAATCTCTTATTTTTTCTATGCTTGCAGGACCTATTCCTCTTTTTGGGGTATTGATTACTCTAATAAATGCAATATCATCTTTTGGATTTACTAAGAGTTTTAGATATGCAAGAATATCTTTAATTTCCATACGGTCATAGAATTTTGTTCCCGCAACAATTTGATAAGGGATATTTCTTCTCATAAGACCTTCTTCAAGTATACGAGATTGTGCGTTTGTTCTGTATAAAATTGCTATGTCACTATATGGAATGTCGTGATATTCATTTAAGCAGAATATTTCCCTGGCAATAATTGAAGATTCTTCCAAATCCGAATTTGCATGAAGATATTTTATGATTTCTCCTTCTTCATTATCGGTAAACAAAGTTTTACCCATTCTCTTTTTATTATGCTCGATTACACCGTTTGCGGCATTTAAAATATTCTTTGTACATCTGTAATTTTGTTCAAGTCTTATTATTTTGGCATCTTCAAAGTCATCTTCAAATTCTAAGATATTTCTTATTGATGCACCTCTCCAACCGTAAATACTTTGGTCATCATCACCGCATACACATATATTTCTGTGACCTTCAGCCATTTTACTTATTATTGCGTACTGAGAAATATTTGTATCTTGATATTCGTCTACAAGAATATATTTGAATCTATTTCTATATTTATTTAATACTTCAGGACATTTTGCAAAAAGAATATTTGTATTTAAAAGCAAATCATCAAAGTCCATTGCATTTGCACTTAAAAGTCTTTTTTGATATTCACTGTATATTTGTGCAATTCTTGCCTCTGTATATCCTTCGTCAAAATCTCCATGCTCGTCCATGTAGTCGTCGCTTGTTTCAAGATCGTTCTTTAGTAAAGAAATTTGAGCTTTAACGCTTTCTACCGGAAATTCTTTATCTGAAATATCAAGCTCTTTAAGTATTGTTTTTAAAAGTCTTTTTGTATCATCATCGTCATATATTGAAAAATTACTTGTAAACCCTAGATTATCCCCTTCCATTCTTAAAATTCTTGCACAAATTGAGTGGAATGTTCCCATCCATATATCAGAAGTGAAAGGAATACCCATTGAGTCAATTCTTTCCCTCATTTCTCCTGCTGCTTTATTTGTAAATGTAAGAGCAAGAATTTCCCAAGGTTTTGCATATCCATTTTCTATTATATAAGCAATTCTATGAATTATTGTTCTTGTTTTTCCGCTTCCTGCTCCCGCAAGAATAAGAAGAGGTCCGTTAACACAGGTAACGGCTTGTTGTTGTTTATCATTTAACATACTAAGTAAGTCCATTTTCATTCTCCTCGTAAGATATTAAAGGAAGTGTTATTATAACATCAGTTCCTTTATTTTCAATGCTTTCAATGTTTATATTTCCATTTAAGTTTGTAACTATCCATTTAGCTATTGGAAGACCAAGTCCGCTGCCATTTTTTCTTTTGCTTCTGGCTTTGTCTACTCTGTAAAATCTTGTAAAGACTTTTTTGATTTCTTCCTTTTTCATTCCAATTCCTTGGTCTTTAACTTTAATTGTAATATTATTTTTTGCTTTATCTACTTTTAGGGCTGCTATAATATTTGTATTTTCATCTGAATAATTTACCGCATTGTCTAAAAGTATCATCATAAGCTGTGTAAACTTATCTTCATCAACATTTGCGATAACTTTATCATATGAGCAGTACATATAAGCTCTTATTTGTTTTTTTATTGCAATAGGCTCTATTTTTTCTATTGCGTCTTTTACAAGGTGTACTATATCACATTCTTTATTGTTAAATGGGATTTGACCTAAATCTGCTTTTGAAAGAGTAAGCAAATCTCCAACCATTTTATCCATTCTGTTTATTTCACTTTTTGCATATTCAAACCACATTTCCTGTGATTTTACCGTTTCATTTTCGTTTGTTTGTATAAGTTCAAGATTTGTTTTAATTACCGCAATAGGTGTTCTTAACTCATGGGATGCATCAGCGATAAATTGTTTTTGATTGTCTATTGTATCTTTAATTGGAACCAAAGCTCTGTCGGCAGTGTAAAATCCTCCAAGAAGAGATATAATTACTCCCACTATTATTGCAATTACCAAAGCGGAAAGAATTATATTAAGATTTGAATTTTGCTGTGTGCTGTCTTTTGCCATTAAAATAAGCTGCATATTTCCGCTATCGTTAATTACAAGAGTTGTGCAGCTTCTAAATGAGATATTGCCATAAGAATAGTTTGTAAAAACATACTTCCCGTCTTGTTCTTTTATTTCTATGTTTTTATCGTCTGGATCATAGAAATAGCAGTAAGCAATATCCGCAAAAATATTTTCGTCAACGTTCATTTTGCCATAGCTATATGTTTGATTTAAGTTTTCGTCAAAAATAACGATTTTACATTTACCTGCATCAATTTGTTGTTTAAAATATTTTAATTCTTCATTATAAGATAAATCACTTGTGTTTTTAAAATTGCTTTTTGTATATCTTTTTGCTTGATATACCATATTAATAAGTTCATTATCGGAAGACTCAGAAAAGGAATAAGATGAAAGCAAGTAAATAAAAGCAGTCATTGAAAGTAAAATGACCAGTAAAACAAAAGTATTTATTAAAATTAATTTATTTTTTATTTTATTTATCATTGTTTTTTTCCTTTAAGGAATAACCAAGCCCTCTTTTTGTTACTATTTTTACATCTGCGTCGCTTGATAATTTTTTCCTTAAGTAATGTATATATATTTCAACGCTGTTATCTATTGCATAACTGTCAATTCCCCATACTTTATCAAGTATATAATCTTTTGATAAAACATGGTCTTTGTTTCTCATTAGGGTTTCAAGAAGATTTGCTTCTTTTTTGGTTAAGTTTTCCTTTCTTTCTCCTACCGTAAGAGATGCATCGTTTGTGTTTAGGCTTACGTTTCCTATGCTTATTATATCATCAGAGATACTTCCCTTTCCTCTTCTTGACAAAGCTTTAATTCTTGCTATAAGTTCCTTTGTGTCAAAAGGTTTTGTAAGGTAATCATCAGCCCCAAGGTCCAAACCTTTTACTCTGTCGTCTATATTGTCAAGAGCCGTCAAAAGAAGAATCGGAGTATAGTTGTTTTCTTCTCTTAAAGTTTTTAAAACACTAAGTCCATCCATTTGAGGTAGCATTATATCTAAAACTATAACGTCATATATCATTTTTCTTGCAAGCATTAAACCTGATTCGCCGTCTTCAACGGTATCTGCAAGAATTTGGTTTTTCCCTAAAAGAGCAACCAAAGGTTTAGCCAACGTAACTTCGTCTTCTACTATAAGTACTCTCATATTAATCTTTCCTTTCTGCTTTTAATATTATAATTCATAAAATTAAATTTAACAAATTTTTTTACAATTTTTAATTTTTTAAGGTAATTTAAAGGTTTTAATCATATAATAATGACATATAAGGAGAAAAGGGAGTGTTTATATGAAGTGTCCTTATTGTTCTAGTAAAGAAATTGGTAAAATTGGAAGAAAGAAATATTTTTGCAGTAACTGTTTTTCAGAAATAGTAGTTAATTCCGATAAAATGAAAGTAATTTCATTAAATGAAAAAGGTATTGCGAAAGTTATTAAAACTTGTTCAATAGCTGATTAGCATAGATAAATTTAGAAGTACCCCTTAATCCCCTCAATGCTTCTAAAAATCTATTACAGATTATATAGTAAAAAGCAGCTTTTAAAAGCTGCTTTTTATTTTTTTATTCTATAAAACCAAACTCTTTATCTATTTGGTTAAGTTTTTCAAGGTCGAAAGGTGTAGTTTGGTATACATGATAATTTAACCAGTTTGAAAAAAGCATATTTCCGTGTGCTCTCCATCTGACTATTGGTTTTTTAGTATCGTCATCATCTGGGAAATAATGTTTTGGAACTTTAGGATTTAAACCTTTTTTCTTGTCTCTTTCGTATTCTTCTTTTAATGTATTTGGATCATATTCGCTATGTCCAAATACAAATATTTTTCTTTGGTCTTTGCTTACAAGTAGATAAGCACCTGCTTCTTTACTGCTTGCAACAATTTCAAGGTCTTTTTCTTTCTTAATATCCTTAATAAGACACTGGGTATGTCTTGAATGAGGCGCATAGAAAACATCGTCAAATCCTCTTACTATCGGTCTTCTTCTTAAAACTCTATGCTCGAATACTCCAAACATTTTTTCCGGAAGATCTTTTTTGTCTATTCCGTAGTAATGATTTAGGGCTGCCTGTGCTCCCCAGCATATAAACATGGTGGAGAAAACATTTTTATCTGCGAAATCAAAAATTTGTTGAAGTTCTTCCCAGTAGTTTACATCATCAAATTCAAGTTTTTCTACAGGTGCTCCCGTTATAATCATTCCATCGTATTTTTTATGTTTTATATCATCAAAATTTTTATAAAATGTTTTTAAATGCTTGTAAGACGTATTTTTACTTACATGGCTTTTCATATTAATTAAGTCAACTTTTACCTGTATAGGTGTATTACTTATAAGCCTTAGAAGCTGTGTTTCTGTTACTATTTTTGTAGGCATCAAATTTACAATAGCAATTTCAAGTGGTCTAATGTCTTGTGTTTCTGCTCTTTCTTGATGCATGACGAATATATTTTCCCTGTCAAGCTGTTTTGCCGCAGGTAAATCTTTTGGTATTATAACAGCCATATTTAAACCTCTTTTCTATTATAAAAATTACTTTATTATTTTTTGATAGATTGCAATAATAATTTTTTATACTAGTTCAAGAGCTTTATTTAAATCTTCGATAATATCATCAATATCTTCAATACCAACTGATAATCTTATTAAATCTGGTTGAACTCCCGCTTCAATTAATTCTTGATCATTCATTTGACGGTGAGTATGACTTGCAGGGTGAAGTACTGATGTTCTTGCATCTGCAACATGAGTAACAATTGCTGTCATTTCTAAATTATCCATCATTTTTACTGATGCTTCTCTTCCGCCTTTTAATCCAAATGCAATTACACCGCATGTACCGTTTGGCATATATTTTTGTGCAAGGTCATAATATTTATTTCCTTCAAGTCCCGGATAATTAACCCATGCAACTTTTTCGTGGTTATCTAAGAATTTTGCAACTGCCAAAGCATTTTCGCAGTGTCTTTGCATTCTAAGATGAAGTGTTTCAAGTCCCAAATTTAAAAGGAATGCATTTTCAGGGGATTGAATTGAGCCTAAATCACGCATTAATTGAGCTGTTGCTTTTGTTATATAAGCAAGTTTACCAAATCTTTCGGTATAAACAAGACCATGATATGTTACATCCGGAGTTGTAAGACCGGGGAATTTGTCTTTATGTTTATCCCAGTCGAAGTTTCCGCTGTCTACTATTGCTCCTCCTACACATGTTGCGTGTCCGTCCATGTATTTTGTTGTAGAATGAGTAACAATATCTGCACCCCATTCAAAAGGACGGCAGTTGATAGGTGTTGCGAAAGTATTATCAATAATTAAAGGTACTCCATGTTCATGTGCAGCATTGGCAAATTTTTCAATGTCTAATACTACAAGAGCTGGGTTTGCGATTGTTTCTCCTACAACAGCTTTTGTGTTTTCTTTGAATGCTTTATCAAGTTCTTCTTTTGATATGTCTGGATCTACAAAAGTACATTCAACTCCCATTTTCTTTATTGTATGGGCGTAAAGGTTATATGTACCTCCGTATACTGCAGTTGAGCAAATAATATGATCTCCTGCCTGAGCAATATTCATTATTGCATAAAAGTTAGCAGCTTGTCCTGAAGATGTAAGCATTGCTGCAACCCCTCCTTCAAGTTCGCATATTTTCTTTGCAACCATATCGTTTGTAGGGTTTTGAAGTCTTGTATAGAAATATCCTTCTGCTTCAAGATCGAAAAGTTTTCCCATTTCTTCACTTGTTGAATACTTAAATGTTGTTGATTGTATTATAGGAAGAATTCTTGGTTCTCCTGTTTTAGGCTGATATCCGCCTTGAACGCACTTTGTGCCTTGTTTTTTATTTGTAATATCCATATTTAGTCATCTCCTGTATAAAAGTTAATGTAAAAATAATCTTATCAAATATTTTGTTATAAGTAAATATATAAATTATTATTTAGAAATAGATTTTATCTATAACCAGTTATAAGATTAACAGGTCATAAAATATATTTGTACACTTAAGATACTATATAATTTATATATAATGATAAAATGAAAAATTAAAATGAAAAAGAAAATTTTAAAATGTTTATGTGCTTTTTTAGTTTGTTAATGCTTGTTTCTTTATCCGCATGTTCTAATACGGGACCTGAAGAGACTTTTAATGAGTATATACATATTATTACAACAGGAGAGGACTTTGAGAAGCTTTTTGAAATAGGAACTATGGAGAGAAATTCTAAGGAATTATTTGAGCAATCAGGGCTTTCTGTAGATGAATATATGAATGATATTACTAATACTAATTTAGATGAAGATACACAAAATAAATTAACATCAAAGTTATCATATAAAATTGTTTCTGTAAAACAAAATGAGAGCACTGCAACGTTAACTGTAGAGTTTACCAATATCGATTATTCTACTTTAATGGACAATATAATGGATAGACTTTTTGATTATTCATCAGAAGATATGGCTAATTTTAGTGAGGAAAAAATAAACGAGCATATAGAAAAGTTATACGAGGAAGAGATAAATAAAATTTATGAAAAAGGTAAAATGGCGACAGTTACCTATGATGTTAATATGATAAAGGAAAACGGAATATGGATGGTTGAAAGCAGCCCTGAATTATATAGTATGATTTATGGTCAAATGCTTAATTATAAAAATATGGATAGTTTTAATTACTAATAAAAAAAGAGGGGTAACCTCTTTTTTATTTTATATAAAATTTACTTGTATCCACACCTTCCAATTCCAAAAGCTTTATTTTTTTTTCTATTCCTCCTGCATATCCCGTTAAGTTGCCGTCTGATCCAACTACCCTATGACAAGGAATTATTATGCTAATGGGGTTATGAGAAACCGCTCCTCCGACAGCTTGAGGCGACATGTTTTTTTTGTTCATTTTTATTTTTACCTTTTCAGATATTTCTTTATATGTAATAGTTTCTCCGTAAGGTATTTCACATAGTATACTTAGTACTTCCATTTGAAAATTGCTTGCATTTGGTTTTATTTTTAAATCTACAATACTTGGTTTTCTTCCACTGAAATAATCATCAAGCCACAATTTTGTTTTATTTAGAATTTCTATATCTTCATTTTTTAAAGGGGTTTCTTTTATTTTATTCATGAAATATTTTTGACCTTCTATATATAGACCTATTAAATATTTATTATCGCTTATAAGGGTAATTTTTCCCACAGGTGAATAATATGTATCATAGTAAAGCATTGATTTTCTCCTTGTATATTTTGTTTTAAGTTTTATTTTAAATGTAAGTACAATATATTATTTAATTATACTATATAATTTGATTTGAATTATATACGATGATTATTTAATATTACTTAAAAAAAAGAGGCTTAAGCCTCTTTTTATTTTTCTTTTATTATTTTTTTACTTGAAAAATATGTAATAAGAAAATATCCTCCGTATATTAAAATTATTGCTATTGCCGTTACGATTATTGAAGGAAGAATATTCATATGCCCTATTGTTGAAAGAATATAATCGGAAAATTTTAGTCCGAATATGGAGTGTACAATCGCAAGCATCAAAGGAAGTATAAAGAATATTCCTATTTGCATAAATAAAGCTTTGTTTATCATTTTTTCGCTGGTTCCGATTTTTCTTAAAATCTTATATCTTTCAATATTGTCAGCACTTTCCGAAAGTTCTTTTAATGCAAGTATAGCCGCAGATGTAATAAGGAATATTATTCCAAGATATATACCGATAAAAGTAACCGTGGCTCCAAGTCCTTTTGAAGATTCATAATTATACATTCTAGTTGAAGTTGATATGTTGATTCCATAATCTTCAACATCTTTAAACCCACTGTTTTCATCTATTTCTTTTGTAAGTTTATTTTCAAAATCAGCTTTTTGTTCTTCATTTCCTAAATTATAATTTGCATTAAAGTAGTTTATTTCCTTTTGTTCATTTGTAAATTTAGTACTGTCGGGAACAATTATTATACCTAAATTTATTGCTTGAATTGAATCTTCGATAAATCCATCGTAACATTCACTTACAGAAGGTTTATAAGTTTTGCCGTTTATTGTAATTTCTGTTCCCATCTTTAATGCTTTGTTTCTGTAACCTGTCATCATGTCATAGTTACAAACTACTGCATATTCTCCTTCTTTAAGACTTATTTCTTCATTCCCAAAAACTCTTGCGATTTTATTATAATCGGAAACTTTCATTATGCTTTCTGCTGCATCAAATTGTGCCGTAGGGGTTTCTTTTTTTATTTCATCTATAATACTTTTTAAAGTATCTTTTAATGTAACTGTGTCTGCGGTATAAGTGCTTACTTCATTGAAGTCTTTAAAATCATTTTCCACATCGTATCCCATATCTTCAAGTACTTCATTTATGCTTTTTTCTGAAAAGTCAACGGCAGAAGGGGAGTACTCTCCGTTATTTGGTAACATCATTGTTTTTGATATGGTTATGTCAACGGGATTATATTTTGTAAGTTCACTTGTAAGAGACTTATTCATAGCAAGCCCTGCTGAGAGCATACATATTGTTGTAAAAAGCATTAAACATATTATGCTCATTGAAACAACCGTAGTGTTTATTTTTGAGTTAATCTGTTTTAGTACAAACATATTAAGGTTTTTGTAGTAAAGTCTTTTACATGATTTTACAAGTTTTAAAACAAATCCAGAAAGAGAGAAGAAAAATAAAAATGTTGAGGCTGCTCCTATTATTATATATTTTACTATATCTCCCTGAGATAAATCTAAAGTGTCAATTGTTACTTTATAATATGCAAATCCAAGCATAATGATTGAAATGATAAATAGTAATACAGAAAGAAAAGGACTTCTCATTTTTATTTTTTCGATTCTCTTACTGCCCGTTATTAAGTCTATTAATTTATATTTGTTTATTACAAAAGTATTGAATATCATTACAAATATATACATTAAAGAAAAGTATAATATTGTTTTAAAAAGTGCCCCAGAGGAAAAAACAAATTTGAATTCGTTCATATCCGCTTCAAACATACTGGCAACTATTATAGACATAAACTGGGAAGCAAAAATGCCGAGTATTAACCCCACAAAAAGAGATATTATACCTATAAAAAGAGTTTCCAAAAATAATATTTTTGAAAGTTGCCCCTTACCCATTCCAAGAATAAGATATATTCCAAATTCTTTTTTTCTTCTTTTTATTAAAAAATTATTTGCGTATATTATCAAAAATCCGAGTACGATTGAAATAAAAACAGATAATCCGGAAAGCATTTTTACCATTAAGCCAACAACGTCATAGGATGATTTTGCAAAATTTTGTATTGGTTCTTGTGCATCCATGGAATTGAATACATAAAATACTGCAATACCTAAAATAAGTGTCATGAAATAAATGGCATAATCCTTTATGCTTTTTTTAATGTTTTTCATGGATAACTTAAATAACATCGTTAAGCTCACCTCCAAGAAGTGTCACAACTTCAATTATTCTGTTAAAAAATTCTTTTCTGCTGCTGTCTCCTTTTAGAATTTCATTAAATATTTTTCCGTCTTTTATAAATAAAACTCTCTGTGCTTTTGATGCGGTAAAAGCATCATGTGTAACCATTAAAATCGTGGCTTTAAGTTTTTTGTTTAGAAGTTCGAGACTTTGGAGAAGCATTTTCGCGCTTTTTGAATCTAATGCTCCCGTTGGTTCATCGGCAAGAATAAGTTTAGGATTTGTTATTATTGCTCTTGCGCAGGCTACTCTTTGTTTTTGTCCTCCCGACATTTCATAAGGATATTTATCAAGCACATCTTCTATTCCAAGGGCTCTCGATATGTTTTTAACTCTTTTTTCTATTTCATTTACTCTCATTTTTTGAATGGTCAGTGCAAGAGCAATGTTTTCATATGCCGTAAGAGTATCCAGTAAATTAAAATCCTGAAATATAAAACCGAGTCTGTTTCTTCTAAATTCGTTTAGGTGTTTGCCTTTTAGGTTGGTTATATTTATATCTCCAACAAAAATATCGCCGCTTGTTACTTTGTCTATTGTTGATATTACGTTTAAAAGTGTCGTTTTCCCGCTTCCGCTGGAGCCCATTATTGCAACGAATTCTCCGTTATTTACATCAAAACTTATATCTTTTATGGCTTTTGTAAGATTTGATTTATTGCCATAATATTTTTCTATATTTTCAACTCTTAATACTTTTTCCATTTTTTTCTCCTTAAATGTATTTTGCGGTGATTTCGATTTCTCCGCTGAAATCTTCTCCTATAATGCTTAAATAATATTCACCATCCGTTAGGGTTAAATCTCTTCCCCCGCTTTCCGGTCCTTCTATATCAAAACTTGCGATAATTTTTGTTTTTGAATCGTTTTTTACCATTAACTTTGATTTCCCTTTTTTTATGTCCGCTTTATATTCGATGTTTATATTTTTTGTTTTTCTGTTTACTTCCACGGAACCGAATATTACTTCTTTTATATTTTCATCTTTATATAAAGAGGTATACTTGCCGGTGTTTGTGTCTACATAAAAAATTCTTTCTCCCATTAAGTCTTCATCGGAAGTTAAAAATTTTTTTCCTATAAGATTTAGTATATCATTATATTTTGTTATTAATTGATTTTTGTTTATGCTACATCCTGCAAATATAACAGACAGCGAGCATAAAATTATTATTGCCGTTTTCTTTTTCATGTCTTTCCTCCTTTCTTTAATTTGATTATAGAAATGCGGGGAAGTTTTATCCATCGATTAAAATTACATAACCTTACAATTTTGTAAGGTTATGTAATTAAGTTTATTTTAATTATTAACATTCCTCATTTTGATTGATTTTTTATAGTATTTATAATATAATTAAATTGCTTACTTTTCATGGTGTGTACCATTACATATATGGCGCTCCTTGAACCCTTTGTCTCAATCGGGGCAAAGGGATTTTTTATTTGAATTTTTATAATATTTAATCCGAAACCCGTGTAATATAATGTAAATTATTTTGCTGTAAACACGTTTTTTTATTAACATTCTTTCTTTGTCGGTTTCCATAACGTTTGTTGCAATATTTTGTAATTAAAAAGTTTAACATTTAAAATTTCATATAGTTCTTAAATATATTTTATTATTACTAAATATGATATAATATTTATAAATTTTACATTAATAATGCAAAACAGGTGAAATAATGGAGAATATCGTTTTAATAATAGACTGCGGAACTCAAAGCATAAGAGCGATGCTTATAAATGATAAAGGCGAAATTTTAATAAAAGAAAAAGAAAAATATGAATACATAACAAAAGAAAAAGGAAGTATTATTGAGTTTGACGCAAATAACTTTTTTGAGGAAATAATTTCTCTTTTACTTAAGTTAAAAAGTAAAAACGAAAAACTATATTCTAAGATAAAAGGGGTAAGCATAACTACTCAAAGAGATACTTTTGTTTTGGTAGATAGAAACGGAGCTCCTTTAAGAAATGCTATTTCATGGCTTGACAGAAGAAAAGCAGAAAATTATAAAAAACCTAATATATTATATAGAATGCTTTTTTCTTTAGTTGGTATGGGAGCCATGACTAAAAATTTAATGAGTGAAGCAAGGTTTAATTGGATTATAGAAAATGAACCCGAAATATGGGATAAGACATATAAATATTTGCTTTTACCTCAATTCCTAAATTATAAATTTACAGGCAAATATATTGAAAGCGATGCGGGAACTGTTGGGCATATTCCTTTTGATTATAAAAAAAGGGAGTATGATAAATCTTACGGAATTAAAAGGCAGCTTTTTGACATAGACCAAAGGAAGCTCGCAAACGTGATTCCTTCGACAAAAATAATAGGAAGTATATTGGATGAAGTTTGTGAAAGAGCGGGAATAAAAAGAGGAACTCCTCTTGTTGCAAGCGGAAGCGACAAAGCTTGCGAAACAATCGGAGTAGGTTGTATAAAAGAAGGAATAGGCAGTATATCTTTGGGAAGTCAGGTTACGATACAGGTAACCACAGGCAGATATTATGAACTTACAAGGTTTGTTCCTCCTTTTTGCAGTGTGATTCCAAATACATATAACCCTGAAATTATTTTATATAGAGGTTTTTGGCTTGTTACATGGTTTATAAAAGAATTTGCTTATAAGGAAGAACAAATATGTAAAGAAACCGGTAAAGATATATATGATGTAATGGATGAGAAGTTAAAAGAAATACCCGTAGGTTGTGATGGTCTTATTCTTCAGCCTTATTGGGGACAGGATATTCTTCGTCCCGAAGCAAAAGGAAGTATACTTGGATTTAATGATAAACATACTAGAATGCATATTTACAGGGCAATAATTGAGGGAATAGGATATTCCTTAAAAGAAGGAATAGAGAGAATTGAAAAAGTATCTAAAGTTAACATAGATAAAATAGCATTATCAGGCGGAGGGTCAAGAAGCGACATAATATGCCAGATAATAAGTGATATTTTAAATAAAGAAGTTTATAAAATTCAAACCTATGAGGCAAGCGGTATAGGAGCTGCTATGGCAGGTTTTATAGGACTTAATGTTTTTAAAGATTTTGATGAAGCAAAAGAAAATATGGTAAGACAGACAAAAACATTTTCTCCAAATGAAGAAAATGCAAAAAAATATAATGATATTTATAATAATGTATATTTAAAAATATATAAAAATGTAAAAAAAATATATACAAAAATGAATAATATTAATTTATAGGGGGAAAATTATGCCACTTAAAAGTACAGTTGAAAACTACAAAGATTATATGGGGATATCTCCAAAAGCAGAGGATTTTGATAAATACTGGGCAGAAGGAGTAAAAGATTTGAAGGAAACTGATTTTTCTTATACTCTTGAGAAGAGGGATTTCCCAATGAAAGATATCGAAATATACGATATGTATTTTAAAGGAATGAATGGGGAAAGAGTTCACTGTGAACTTGTTAAACCTAAACATATTGAAGGAAAAATTCCGGGAGTAATGTCATTCCATGGTTACACATCAAATGCAGACAGTATTTATTCAAAAGTTCCATATGCATATAACGATATGGCATTCTTGGCTTTTGAAGTTCCTGGACAAGGTGGAAAAAGCGAAGATAACTACACTGCTGATGGACCTACTCTTTATGGTCAAATAATAAGAGGCGTAATGGATGAAGACAAGAAAAAATTATTTTTCAGAAATATTTATCTTGACGCCGTAAAAGCTTTTGTTCTATTTGAAAATATGGATTTCATAGACGAAAACAGAATTGGCACAACAGGAAAAAGCCAAGGGGGAGCACTAAGTCTTGTTGTTGCGGCATTTAATAAAAATGTTAAGGCTAGTGCTGTTATTTATCCTTTCCTTGCAGACTTTAAAAAGGTTTTTGAAATGAATATGTGTGAAGATGTGTATGTTGAATTTAAAAATTGGTTTAGAAAATACGATACATTACACGAAAAAGAAGATGAATTTTTTGAAAGACTTTCTTACATAGACGTTCAAAATTTTGCGGATAAAGTAAAATGTGATGTATTATTCTTTACGGCGCTTCTTGATACAACTTGTCCGCCTATAACACAATTTTCAATATACAATAAATTAAAATGTAATAAGGAATTAAAAGTATACTGCGAATATACTCATGAAAGACTTCCTTATTCAGACGATATAATATATGAATTCTTTAAAGAAAAACTTTAATTAATAAGCACCCTGAAGTTAATATTCAGGGTGTTTTATTTTTGTTAAAATTTAAAAAATTATTAAATTTGCTCTTGTATGTCTAAATATTTTATAAAATTAATATGTCTATAATTATTAATTTTAATTTTATTATTTTTATCATATGCAGGGATAAGTTGGGAATATATTTAATATATAAATATAAAACGTTTCGATGTTATAGTATTATTTTATATTAATTATTTTTCTCTTTTTAATGGAAAGTTAGTGTATATATTTATTAATAAAAAAATTTTTTAATTAATAGAACTTGTAATACCTTTTAAGTAATTTATAAAAGCTGAACATGATATAAGCATAAATTTTGCTTCTTCAAATGTTGCGTCTTTGCCGTCTAATTGTCCTGTATGGCGTATTCCAGAAGCATCACTAGTATATCCATATAACTTTTCAAAGGCTGTTTTAAGTGAAGGATGAATTGTAATATTTTTCTGTTCCATTTTTTTTAAAGCAGCTCCTAAAGTATCGCTTTTACCCAGTATTTCAGAGCATATAGCTTCAACAGAAGAAATACTTTCTTTTATTGAATTTGCATAATCTGGATGATTTCTATCTGAGATTAAAGTCAATGCTTTGTTTAAATGTTTAGTTGTTTTTTGAAATGGTACGGTTAATGCTTCTTCTATAGAATTTATCTCATTATTATCAGTAATTGAAATAATTATTCCGTTAATATATCTATATCCAACATATTCTTTTTCTAAAATATCATTAATATATTCTTTAACTGAACAACCTGAATATCTATTATATATATTTTCTTTTTCAAATTTGTTTGCCATAAATTCTAAAATAGTTAAAACAATATCATAATCATAATTAGCTATAGTGTTATTTATTATTTCAAACATTTTTTTTTCTATATAATAAGAGTTGCCTGAATAATCTACTGGTTGTTGGTATACTTGACTTAATACATCTATCCATAAAGCATTTTTCCCATCATTATCATATTTATATACATTATGATATAATGCATTAATCCCATTCATAATGGCTGTACGTGTAC
>NZ_SPHL01000006.1:21339-76649 GCF_005844425.1 Anaerofustis stercorihominis
TAAAATAGGTGCTTTATTTGATTTCAATTAAATCCCTCCTAAATTTATTATAATGAATTATAGTTAGTTTATTTTTATAATATCATAAATTTTTTATAAAAATACATTTTTCTACATCATATATAATAATTTTATTTTATGTTTATTAAAATTTAAAAAAAATTATTAAATTTCCAAACAAGTTTTTATATTTTTTGTCAAATTTAAGGTATAAAATATTAAAATTAAAGGTAAAAAAATACATTTGATTAGGCTAAAACCCTTTATTTAAAAGGGTTTTGGTTGTTTGAAAGGTTTTAGATAAATAAATATTATAAAATTATTAATTTGTAATTAAAATTATATAATTCTATTGACAAATTATATAATCAGGTATATAATTTAGCCAAAATAAAGGAAAGGTGCAGGTAAAATGGGAAAAAGTGTATATAGTTTAGTATTAATGGATGAAGTCGTAGAAAAAGTTGATGAAGCGGCTTATAAAATGGGTACAAGCAGGTCTAATTTAATAAATCAAATTTTGGCTGATTATGTATCATATACAACACCTCAAAAACAGGTTGAAGGAATATTTACATCCCTTGAAAATATGTTTAAGGAAATGAATACTTTTCAAGTTTTAGCTAATCCATCTCCTTATTTTATGAATATAACCAGCTCTCTTAGATATAAATACAGACCAACCATAAAATACGGAGTAGAGTTATATGACAATTCAAAGTATTCATTTGGAGAGCTTAAAGTTACTTTAAGAACGACAAATCAGACTTTAATAAGAGATATGAACAGATTTTTGAATTTTTATTCAAAGCTTGAAGAAAAATATATTAGAGGAATACTGGAGGATAATTTATGTTACAAGATAGAAGAAAAGAAATATACAAGACAATTTGTTTTACCAAAGGAACAAGGTATTGACAAAGTTGACCTTGGAGTTTTAATCGGAGAATATATAAAGGTATTTGACAGCGTGTTAAAAGTATTTTTAAATGATCTTCCATATATTGATGACGCATGCTCCGATGCTGAAAAAGAGTATGTTACTTTAATGCAAAAGGTTCATGCAATTATATAATGATTATTTAACATAAAGGAGGGTTTTAAAATGAATGCAAATGACTATACTGAAAAATCACTTCTTGCACTTCAAAATGCACAGAATTTAGCTATAGATAACAATAACTCGGTTATGGAAGCCGAACATTTATTATACGCATTACTTGATGACAGAGGAGGGCTTATTCCTGAACTTCTTGAAAAAATGCAGGTTAATGTATCTGGATTAAAATCGGAAGTAGAAAATAAAATAAAATCTTTTCCTAAAGTTTCATCAAGCAGCGTAGATAACTTATACGCAAGCAACAACTTAAATAGAGTTATTCGTCTTGCAGAAAATATAGCAAAGAATATGAAAGACGAATATGTTTCCGTTGAACATTTATTCCTTGCAATGTTTAATGAAGGCGGAAGCTTTATAAAAGATGAATTTAGAAAATATAATGTTACAAAAGATAACTTCACAAAGAACTTGTCTTTGGTGAGAGGAGGGAGAACAGTGAACAATCAAAATCCTGAAAACACATATAATGTACTTGAAAAATATGGTTCCGACTTGGTGGAACTTGCAAAACAAAATAAACTTGACCCTGTAATCGGCAGGGACGATGAAATAAGAAATGTAATAAGAATACTATCAAGAAAGACAAAGAATAACCCTGTTTTAATAGGTGAACCTGGTGTTGGTAAAACAGCAATCGCAGAAGGTCTTGCTCTTAGAATTGTAAGAGGAGATGTTCCAAACAACCTAAAAGACAGAAGTATTTTCTCTCTTGATATGGGTGCTCTTGTTGCAGGTGCAAAATTCAGAGGTGAATTTGAAGAAAGAATCAAAGCCGTACTTGATGAAATCAAGAAAAGCGAAGGTAAAATTATTCTATTCATTGATGAACTTCATACGATAGTAGGCGCAGGTAAGACTGACGGTGCAATGGATGCCGGCAACCTATTAAAACCACTTCTTGCAAGAGGGGAATTACACTGTATAGGTGCAACTACTTTAAATGAATATAGAGAATACATCGAAAAAGATGCTGCACTAGAAAGAAGATTTCAACCTGTTATGGTAGGAGAACCAAGTGTTGAAGATACAGTTGCAATCCTTAGAGGTCTTAAGGAAAGATATGAAATATATCACGGCGTAAAAATCACAGACCAAGCTCTTGTTTCTGCAGCAATTTTATCAAACAGATATATTACAGACAGATTCTTACCTGATAAAGCAATTGACTTAATCGATGAAGCCTGCGCTTTAATCAAGACTGAAATGGATTCAATGCCAACAGAGCTTGATGAAGTAAACAGAAAGATTATGCAATATCAAATTGAAGCAACAGCTCTTAAAAAAGAAAAAGACGAACTTGCAAAGAAACGTCTTGAAGAAATCAACAAGGAAATCGCTGAACTTTCTGATAAGTTTAATGCCATGAAAGCAAAATGGATGAAAGAAAAAGACACAATCGGAAAAGCTCAAAGATTAAGAGAAGAAATAGACAGGGTAAACAGCGAAATAGAACAAGCTCAAAGAGTAAACAATCTTAATAAAGCAGCCGAACTTAAATATGGTAAATTGCCAGAACTTCAAAAGGAATTAAAAGCCGAAGAAGAAAAATCAAAAGAAAAACATTCTACTCTTTTAAGAGATAAAGTTACGGAAGAAGAAATTGCAAAGATTGTTTCAAAATGGACTCATATCCCCGTATCCAAACTTGTTGAAAGCGAAAAAGAAAAACTTCTTCACTTAGAAGATACACTTCACAAGAGAGTGATCGGTCAAGACGAAGCGGTAAGACTTGTAAGCGATGCGATAATCAGGTCAAGAGCAGGTATTCAAGACCCATCAAAACCAATAGGTTCATTCTTATTCCTTGGTCCAACAGGGGTAGGTAAAACAGAGCTTGCAAAAACTCTTGCTTATACCTTGTTTGACAATGAACAAAACATTATACGTATCGATATGAGTGAATACATGGAAAAATTCAGTGTGTCTAGACTTATAGGTGCACCTCCGGGATATGTAGGATATGATGAAGGGGGACAACTTACGGAAGCAGTAAGAAGAAGTCCTTACAGTGTAGTACTTTTCGATGAAATTGAAAAAGCTCATCCCGATGTATTTAACATCTTACTTCAAATCCTTGATGACGGAAGAGTTACGGATTCTCAGGGAAGAACTATCGACTTTAAAAATACAATCATTATCTTAACATCTAACCTTGGAAGTGAATACTTGCTTGAAAGTACAGAAAAATACGGCGATATTACAGAAGAAACAAAAGATAATATAGATAAACTTCTTAAATCACATTTTAGACCTGAATTTTTAAACAGACTAGATGAAATAGTTATTTATAAACCACTTAAGAAAGAAGAAATATCTAAGATTGTTGATCTTATGCTTGAAAAACTTAAAAACAGACTTGAAGATAAATTCTTGCATTTGGTTATAAGCGATAAAGCAAAGGCATTTATAATCGACAATGGTTATGACCCAATATTTGGTGCAAGACCTCTTAAGAGATTTATTCAAAGTCATGTTGAAACACTAATAGCTAAAGCAATTTTAGCAAATAACTTTGAAAGCGGAACAACATTAAAGGTAGATGTGGAAGATGATAAATTGGTTGTAAGATATTAATAAAAGGACCTTAATTGGTCCTTTTATTTTTTTTGTTTATAAAGTAAAATATGATTAGAAGCATACGATAAGTTTTATTTTAAGTTATAAAGAGGTAGGGGAAATGAAAATATTAAAAAAACTTATTATATTTATTATTCCTATTTTACTTATTGCCGGATATTTTACATTTAAAAATATAAATTCAGATTGGACTAAAAAGTTTAGTAATGAGTTTGATATTTTCTTTGGTAAAGGTAATTGGGAAAGCGTATCAGAAGAAACAAAGGAAAGTATAATATATGATGAATATATTATCGTTCATTCTGCTCCGTACTTGTCGGAAAATGTTCCCGGTAAATTCCAAGAATGGAATATAACCTATATGAATGCTGATAATAAAAGAGAAATGGCAATAATCTCAGACCATACCTATAGAATAAATAACGATAAATATTCTTTTCTCAGTAAAAAACGATATTCAAAAAAACAAGCTCTTACATTAGAATTTATGAATATTTCCTTTTCTATTTGCGGGGATAAAGTTATGAAAGAGAGCATATCGCCTTATTTAAGCGAAAAAGAAATGGAGGCTTTAACCGTAGAGATATCTTATCACGGAGGAAATCCAAAGCCCGAATTTTATGATGATTTGATAAAGCAGGCTTGGTTTAACGTAAAAGATATAAGTGCTAAAGATTATCTAAATTATGATAAACATGAGTTTTATATTTATATACGTTCTTACGATTATAAATTGGATAAATTGACTGACGAAGAAAAACGACACATTTTTGACAGCATGGAAAAAATAGAGAAAGATTTACTTGAAAAATATGGGAAAAATGCTTCATTTGAAATATATATAGACGAAAATCACAAAGTAGAATATAAAGATGGGGTAAAAACTGTAAATTAACATGAATTCTCACCCTCTGTACTTTATAAAAAGCATAAAAAATATCATAATGAGATTAAAGTATGGGATAGAAAAGGAGAATTAACATGAATCAATCTCAGATTGGTAAATTTATAAAAAGTTTAAGAGAAGAAAAGAATTTAACTCAAGAGCAGCTTGCCGAGAAATTAAATGTCAGCAATAAATCTGTTTCAAGATGGGAAAACGGAAAAACAATGCCGGATTTATCTTTACTTGTTATGATTTGTGAAGAATTCGATATAACAATAAGTGAGCTTTTAAACGGAAGAAGAATGAGCATAGAAGAACTAAAAGAATTAAAGGATACTGTGGAAAGGCTTATTAATTATTCTATGGAAGAACAGTCATTTAAAGCAAAAAAAGTAAACAGATTTTTAATTTTAGGAATTTTGTTTACTATTCTTGCAATTTTAAATAATTATATTCCTTATTTAGATTTTATTTTTAGGGAAAACATAGCCCAATTTGTAAGCGGACTGTTTTATGGGCTTGGAACTTCTTTTGAACTTGTGGGTTTGTATAACAGTTCAAATAGAATATCTTTAAAAGAAAGAAAAAAAGCATTAAAAAAAGATAAGTAAAACTTATCTTTTTTTGTATTCTTTTCTTGCTTTGTTAAAGATTATTATAGAGCTTATTACGTCTAAAATAAAAATTAAATGCATTATGATATGTATTGTCGCTTCTTTGTTTGATAAAATATTTTCTTTTTTCATTTTTAGAACAGCTTTTATTCCGTATGAAGAGGATACCATAATGAGTATATAATTCATACATGCGAGAATAAGACAAATAATCGGAGAGGCCAAAAGCAAAGCCGGAACGACCATTGCCATTATAAATATCATTCCCACAATAAACATAGTGACAAAAAAAGGAATATGTATAAGTTTTATTGTCATATTCCAAAATGCAAGAGTGTAAAAGTCGTTTTCCTCCTTAAGCATATAAGCATTTATTATGTTTGCCGCATATACGATAACCGTGAATATGAGATATTGAAAAAGAATGAAAAGTCTGGTGTCTTCATCCGGTAAAGCAAACATTAAAAGAAGCATATAAGGCCAACAAATTAACAATAACGGTAAAATAATTCTTTTTTTCATTTTATTAATTCCCTCTAGTTTCTTTTATATATTATAAAGGATTTTTATTCAAGAGTATATAAAAAACACAAAGATAAATTTTATCTTTGTGTTTAACCTATACCAAAGAATTTATCAAAAAATTCTTTTAGATTTTCAATAACCTTTTGTTTTTTCTCTTTTCGTTTGTTTCCCTCTTTAGAAAATCTTGATACAGGAGGCATTATTTTGTCAATGTCCGTTCCTGTTGTTTTTATATATCCGTCTCTAAACGCATTTTGAATAAACTTTTTAGTGTCTTCTTCTTTTAAGTTTTCTTCTTTAATTATTTTATCAAGTTCTTTTTCTTTTTCTTTCTTTATAAAATTTCTCCACTCTTCGTCTATATTGTCTGTTTCATTGACTCTTTCAATAAAGTTTTCAATTAGAACTTTTTTACTTCTTAATTCATAACTTGCATCAACTGCGTTTTGTATATTGATTAGTACTTCTTTGTCTTTGCAGTGACTTTCATGATATTTTTTCACAAGCATTAATATATAATCAATATTTATATCTACTTGCTTTATAAGTTCTATTTCAAATATAACATCATTGGTTATATCTTCTTTTTCCATATCTTTTTTATTTATCCATTCATCTCTAATATCTTGATATCTTCCGGTGTAGTTTTGTATGTCTCTTATGGATATTATGTCATTTTCTTCAAATTCATCAAAGGAGTTTAAAAGATTTCTCATTCTAAGTATAGAGCCAAAAAGCATTATAAATTCTTTTTGTCTTTCTTCCCCTGTTATTCTTTCTTCACTTAACGGGAATTTCTCTTTTAATTTATTTATTAGGTCGATATAACCGGGTTTGTTTTCTCCCTTTTCGTTTGTATAGCCATAAAAATAGTCTTTGAATTTTCTTATTAATACAATTCCTCCTGCGTCTTTATCGCCAAATAATGCAAGAGCATCATCTACTTCTTTTTGAAGATTTCTAAAACAAACTATATTCCCAAATGTTTTAATTGAATTTAAAATTCTGTTGGTTCTGCTGAATGCTTGAATCAAGCCATGCATTTTTAAATTTTTATCTACCCATAATGTATTAAGAGTAGTTGCGTCAAACCCTGTTAAAAACATATTTACTACAATAAGCAAATCAATTTCCTTATTTTTCATTCTAAGGGATACATCTTTATAATAATTTTGGAATTTATCGCTTGTTGTATCATAGGAAGTGTTAAACATTTTGTTATAGTCTCTTATTGCATCTTCCAAAAATTCTCTGCTGTTTGTATCTAAAGCGGAAGTATCTTCGCTGTTTTCTTCTCCTAAAATTCCATCTGCTTCTTCTTCATTTTGGCTATAACTGTAAATAAGAGCGATTTTTAATTGCTTATTTCTATTTTCATTCATTTGTTTTTTAAACTCGCTGTAATAAGCCTTTGCCATTTCAACGCTTGCTACTGCAAAAATGGAATTAAAACCGCTTAATCTTTGTTTTTGTTTTATTTCTTCAATCTTCTTATCTTTATTTGTGGCAACTTGTTCAATATTTTTTAGGGAATTAAAAACATAGGTTTTGTTTCCCCTATATGTCTTTTGGTCAAAGTGGTCTAAGATATATTTTGTAATAAGTGAGATTCTTTCTTTTGCCATATATACATTTTCTCTGTCTATGTCGTATACCTGCTTATCTTTGATATTATCTTCATAGTCCATTGTCTTGTTGTATTCTACTCTAAAAGGCAGAACATTTCTGTCGTTTATGGCATCTACTATTGTGTATGTATGAAGTAAATCCCCGAATGTTTGAGCTGTCGTTAAATTGCTGCCACTATTTATTCCTTTCGCATTTACGGCAAAAATAGGAGTTCCCGTAAAACCGAATAAATAATATTTCTTAAAGTTTTTTACTATTGCTTTGTGCATTTCGCCGAATTGACTTCTATGGCACTCATCAAAAATTAATACAATTTGTTTATCATATATATCATGTTTCTCGTTTTTCTTTACGAAAGTTGAAAGCTTTTGTATTGTCGTTATTATAATTCTTGCATTATCGTCTTCAAGCTGTTTTGTCAATACGGCAGTTGAAGTGTTGCTGTTTGCACATCCTTTTTCAAACCTGTCGTATTCTTTCATTGTCTGATAATCCAAATCTTTACGGTCTACGACAAATATAACTTTATCTATAAAATCTAAATTAGAGGCTATTCTCGCAGTTTTAAAGGAAGTAAGGGTTTTTCCGCTTCCTGTTGTATGCCAAATATATCCACCTGATGCAATACTTCCGTATTTTTTATAGTTGTTTGCAATTTGTATTCTGTTTATTATTCTTTCCGTTGCCGTGATTTGATAAGGTCTCATTACCATAAGCATATTTTCTGATGTAAATATGCAGTATTTTGCAATTATGTTAAGAATTGTATGTTTTGCAAAGAATGTTTTTGCAAAGTCTATTAAATCGGGAATTATTTTATTGTTTGCATCTGCCCAAAAGCTGGTAAATTCAAAACTATTGCTGGTTTTATTTTTGTTTGAATTTTTTGTTGTGGCTTCTTTTATGGCATTATATCTGGTGGAGTTGGAATAATATTTTGTATTTACTCCGTTTGAAATAACAAATATTTGAACATATTCAAAAAGACCGTCTCCCGCAAAGAAAGAATCTCTTTGATAGCGGTTAATTTGATTAAAGGCTTCTTTTATGTTTATTCCCCTTCTTTTTAGTTCAATATGAATAAGAGGAAGTCCGTTTACGAGAATTGTAACATCGTATCTGTTATCGTAGTTTGCCCCTTCTTCTTTTGTCACTTCGTATTGATTTAAAACCTGCAAATGATTGTTATGAATATTGTTTTTATCTAAAAGAGAGATGTTTTTTGATGTGTTGTCGTCTCTTTTTAATACTTGGATATAGTCTTCTTGTATCTTCCTTGTCTTTTCAACTATATGTTCATTTTTATTTGCTATGGAATCTTTATAAAATCTTTCCCATTCCATATTGCTGAATTCATAGTTGTTTAATTTTTCAAGCTGTTTTCTTAAATTAAGTTTAAGTTCATCTTGTGTATGTATATCTACATATTCATAACCTTGAGATATTAGCAGATTTATAAATTCTTTTTCAAGTTCTGCTTCGCTTTGATATGCTTTTGCAGTTTGTATTCCCGGTTTATATTCTGTTATTACGGTGTTTTCGGTTGTTGATGCAACTATGTTAAAGTAGCTCATGTTTTCACCTCTTTTTTATTTTGAAAGTTCCTTAAAATCAAGCAGTTTATCTCTATAATATTCATATTGTTTCTGTCTTTTTTCTATTTCAGCAGGAAGACCATTTGTTATATCATTACAAAGGGTATCAAAACGGTCAATTATGTCTACTATTCTTTGTTGTTTTTCTTTTTCAGGTATAGGTATATTTAATGTTACAAGACCTTTTTGTGTTAAATGTGGTACGGTTGAACCAGTTTTAACTCTTTCAATAAAATCTTTAAAATATTTTGAAGTAAAAAAATAATATATATATTTAGGTATTATATTTTTTTCTAGAATTTTAATTCTAAATACACCACTATTTAATGTTGTTAACTTCTTAGGTTCTTTGCTTAAAAATGCTACTTTTCCAAGAGTACCATCCTTTGTAATTAGTATGTCATTTTTATGAACTTGGATATTAGAATCCATGTCATATCTATTTTTAGTAACATACATACAAGTATCAAAATTTATTGTACCATCTGATTGAAAGTCTGTTCCTGTAATTAAATAATAATCTCCTTCTAGTAAATATTCTGCTTTTGTCAATCTTTGCCAACCAACTCTAGCTTTTACAAGGGCTATATCAGTAATATGCTTTATTTCACAATTTTGTAAGTTATTGAAAATTTGTTGCTTATAATACTCATACTGTTTTTTTCTTGCTGTAAGCTCTGCTGTAAGCTCTGCTGTAAGCTCTGCTGTAAGCTCTGTAAAGGTATCCAAAATACGCACGATCTCTTCTTGTACGGGAAGAGGGGGGATTGGGATTTTGAAGTTTTGTATACTAGATGTATATACATGAGGAACGCCACTTCCTTTTTTTGTATTAAAAATTTTATTTTGCATATTTTTTAATACATAAAAAATAAATTTTGTTAAAATAATATTTTTATTTTTTGAAACTACTGTGAATGCATCAGAGACAAAAATAGGAGTTTCCCAAAAAGCTACATATCCTGCATTAACACCACTTCCTGCTATAGTAATATTTTCACCTGTTCTATTATGTTTATTACAATAATATGCGGGTTTTAAACCTCCTGCAATGACAGGGATATTACCTAAGATAAGATTCTTTTTTGTTATCGAATTACCTCTTTTCATTTCAGCAATGTTCTTTAACTCCACATACTCAACCCCATCGGGACAGAGTTCATTTATCAGTTGTTCTAATTTGCTCATATGTTTTCACCGTTTTCTTTAAGCATTTTGTTTATTTGTTTATCAAAATCAGATTCTATTTTTTGTGTCTTGTTGAATTGGTCGTATTCCAAATAGGCTTTTTCCTTTGCATCCTTACTTGATATTTTGCCTTTATCTTTTAATATTTCATATCTTCTGAATTCCAAAAATGCATTTATGCTTTTTGCAAATTCTTCCATTGTAAATGTGTTTTCTCTCTCGATTAGGTCTTCAATATAATCAAAATATCCGCTTACTGCTCTTTCGAGACTTTTAATTTGTTTCTCATCCAAATAATTTTTTGCAACTGTTACGTCTGATTTTAATATTCTTCCAGCAGGAGCATTTTTCCATGTTGTAAGCCCCATATGTTCTTTGTTATGATCTGATTTTGTATATACTATTTCTGCTGCTGTTTGACCTGTTATTGCAAAATGAAATTTATTTTGCACCATAGCATAAAATCTTTTTGTAATATCTGAATTTTTGTCATAATCAATACTGCATTCTGCAAAAATATCTGTTATTTGCTGCCATATTCTTCTTTCGCTCGCTCTTATAGAACGAACTCTTTCCAGCAATTCTTTAAAATAATCTTTGCCAAATAAGGTTTTGCCTTGTTTTAGTCTTTCATCATCCATTGCAAAACCTTTAATCATATATTCTTTTAATATTTTTGTCGCCCAAATTCTAAAATTTGTTGCACGAAGAGAATTTACACGGTAGCCTACTGAAATGATTGCATCAAGATTATAAAAGTTTGTTATATGAGTTTGTGTTTTATCTTCAATGGCACCATGCTTAGTGGTTGTTGCAAATTCTGCAACAACCATGGATTGTTTTAATTCTCCTTCTTCAAAAATATTTTTTAAATGTCGGCTTATTGTTGATTTATCTACGTCAAACAGTTCAGCCATTGCTTTTTGTGTAAGCCAAATTGTTTCATCTTTTATAAAAGCATTTACTTTTATATTTTCTTCTTCTATTTTATACATTAAAAATTCAAATTGATTTTTCATGTTATCCCTCAATCTCCTTGATTATTTTGTCGATTTCGGCTCTTAAAATTTCTTCTTTTTCTACTATCTCTTTTATTTCTTTGTTTAATACATCAATATCTATTACTTCCCTTGTATCTTGTGGTTCAACATATGTATTTACAGATAAGTTGTAATCTTCTTCTTTTATCTTTTCATATTCCACAAGAGAAGAAAAATGTTCTTCTTCTTTTCTTTCTTTAAATACTGATAGTATTTTATCCATGTTTTCTTTTGTGAGTTTATTGTTGTTTGTTACCTTTATGCATTCTTTGCTCGCATCAATAAACAAAGTCTTGTTATCGGTTTTGTTCTTTTTCATTACCATAATGCACGTTGCTATTGATGTTCCAAAGAATAGGTTTTCCGGAAGCTGGATAATAGTATCTATAAAGTTATTATCAATAAGATATTTTCTTATTTTTTTCTCTGCTCCCCCTCTGTACATTATCCCCGGGAAGCATACTATGGCAGCTGTTCCGTTTGTGGCAAGCCAGCTTAATGAATGCATAATAAAAGCAAGGTCTGCTTTTCCTTTAGGTGCCAAAACTCCGGCAGGGGAAAATCTTGGGTCGTTTATTAAGGTTGCGTTGCTGTCTCCTTCCCATTTTATTGAATAAGGAGGATTTGATACAATAAGCTCAAAAGGTTCATCATCCCAGTGCTTTGGTTTTGTTAAAGTATCTTCACAGGCTATATCGAATTTGTCATAGTCTATATCGTGAAGAAACATATTTATACGGCATAAGTTATAGGTTGTTATATTTATTTCCTGACCGTAAAAACCGTTTCTTACATTTTCTTTTCCAAGTACTTTAACGGATTTTAAAAGAAGCGAACCTGAACCGCAGGCAGGGTCGTATACTTTGTTTACTTCTTTTTTCCCTACTGTTCCAAGAAGCGTAAGAAGAGTCGAAACATCTGCCGGTGTGAAGAACTCGCCTCCCGATTTTCCTGCATTTGATGCATACATTGTCATAAGATATTCATAAGCATCACCAAAGGTATCTATATCGTGATTTTGAACATTATCAAGTTTCATGTTGTTTATGCCGTCTAAAAGTTTAACGAGTCTTTCGTTTCTCTTTTTAACCGTTGAACCAAGCTTGTTGCTGTTTACGTCAAAATCATCAAACAGTCCCGCAAAAGAATTTTCTGAATCGGTTCCTTTTGCCGAATTTTCAATATTTCTAAACACTTTTTCTAATGTTTCGTTTAAATTTTCATCGCTTTTTGCCTTATTTTGCACATTGCAGAAAAGTTCGCTTGGAAGAATAAAAAAGCCTTTTGAATTTACTATATCTTCTCTTATTGTTTCTGCTTGTTCATCTTCTAATTTGGCATAGTCAAATTCAAGGTCACCGGCGTCTCTTTCTCCTTTGTTTATATATTCTGATATATTTTCTGATATATATCTATAAAACATTGTGCCAAGGACATAATTTTTAAAGTCCCAGCCGTCAACTGCTCCTCTTAATTCATCGGCTATAGCCCATATAGCTCTATGAAGCTCATCTCTTTCCATTTCTTTCTTATTGTCTGCCATAATTTTTATCCTTTGTTATATATTTAATTTTATTTTACATAATTTTTAAACCCATTTCAATTTTATTGGATATTTTGTAGAAATAAGAATTTTGTTAGGGAAATTTTTCCTTATAAAACTTATAATAAATAAATCAAATCTTTTAATGTATATTATAATAAATAAAAAAACAGGAGATAAAAATGAACGAATGGGAAAAAGCACAAAGAGGAATGCTTTACGATGCAAATTATAATAAAGAAATTTTAAAGCTTAGAGAAAAATGTGCAGATTTGTGTTTTGAATTTAATAATCTAAAACCATCGGATAAAGAAAATCAAAATAAACTTTTAAAGGATATTTTAGGTCATATAAAAGGGATAGTAACAGTAACACAGCCTTTTTACTGTGATTACGGTTTTAATATATCTATTGGAGAAAATTTCTATTCAAATCATAACTTAACTGTTCTTGATGCGGCAAAAGTTACAATAGGAGATAATGTGTTTATTGGACCAAACTGTGTCATAACAACGGCTTCTCATCCCAAAAATAAGGAAGAAAGAAGAAGAGGGCTTGAATTTGCAAAGCCTATAAAAATCGGAAATGATGTTTGGATAGGTTCTAACGTCGTTATTCTACCGGGAATTACTATAGAAGACGGGGCGATAATTGGAGCGGGAAGCGTTGTAACAAAAGATGTTTTAAAAGACAGCGTGGTTTATGGAATTAAAGGAGAGATTAAAAGATAAGGGTTTATTTAGGGGGATTTATTATAAGTTATTAAATTCTTAAGAAAAAGTTAATTGTAATATAAAATAAAAAAATTATAATAAAAATAAAATATTACAATAAATTAAGGGAAATAGATGAAAACAAAATATAAGTATAATCCTCCTTTTTCTTATAGCTTACATGATATGTATGTTAATAATATTAAAATTATTGATAGTAACATAAAACTTGAATTTGAAAATGGATATGTAAAACTTGTTGAACCGTACAACGTAATACCGGGCAGTATTATTATTGAAAATGTAGATTTTGATTTTTCAAGTGTGGTTATTCAAAACAGTCTTGGTGAATATGGAATGTTCAAAAGTGAAAAATTAGAAATTGGAGAGTTTATCAAAAAATATGATGATTTTAGTTTTGAAATTGTAGATGAACTTTACGGGTATAATAAATTATTCTATTCAGGTTATTTAAGGCGTAAACATAAAGATGAAATTTATGCCATGGATTTATATGTTTATTTTATCGGTGATATTATTTATGAAACAGAAGAATAAAATAACCCCTTTGAATATATTATTCAAAGGAGTTTTTTGTGTTTTTATAAGCATGATGATTATAGATAACTTTATTAGTCTTATATTATTGCAACATGATTTGATTTTTTAGAATATGAAAATATAACTTTTTAATTATTTAAATATCTTCATCAATCCTCTTTACACAAAACCAAGAACCTTTCGTATCAATGAGTCCTGATTTTTTTAATTTGCCAATTTCTGCCGACATAGCACTTCTTTCTACCCCCAAATAATCTGCGAGAGCCTGCCTGTCAAAAGGTATTGTAAATTCACAGCTGTTGTTTTGTTTTGCTTGATCTAAAAGATACAGCATTAGCTTGTTCTTTGTTGTCTTTTCTGACATATATCTTATTTTTTTATTTAATGATAGTGTTTTTTGTGCCATCTCTTTTAATAAATTTTTGATTACTAAATTATGATAATGACAGGAAGCGGAACACATTGTCATTACTTTATTTGAATTAAGTAACATTATCTTACTGTCTTTATCGGCTACCACGCTTACGGGAAAAGAATTAAGTCCCGCAAAAGAAAATACTTCCGCAAACATCTCTGACTCTTTTAATATTGTTAAAACGCTTCTATTTCCATAATAGTCATCTCTTATAATTTTAACTTTTCCCATAAGTACGATTCCAAAATTTTGAGCCAGGTCTCCTTCAAAAAATATATTTTCATTCTTTTTTACATTTATAATTTTCCCATTAAGACATTTTATCATTGATTTTAATTGATTTTCTTGAACACCTTTAAATAAAGGACATTTTAATAATATATCAAAATATTTTTCCATAAACTTCTCCTTTTGTTGGAAATACAACATTTTCTTAGGCTTGATTATAGTATTATACATTTACAAAATCAAATAAAAAATAAATATTCTAAGTGAATAAGTAAAAATATTTAAGAAAAGCTAATATGGAGGAAAGTTATGAATACAAAAATAAAAAATATAAACCAAGCACAAGTAGTTTTATTAAAAGATGAAATATCTTATCAAAAAGGTCAGGTTGTAAGTAAAACCCTTGCTCAAAATAGTGCATTAAGCATTACATTATTTTCATTCGATAAAGGGGAAGAAATAAGTACACATAAATCTGGCGGTGATGCTTTTGTTACTTGTCTTGACGGAGTAGGTAAGATCACTATTGATGATAAAGAATATATTCTAAAAGAAGGTGAATCTATTGTAATGCCTGCTAATCACCCTCATGCGGTATATGGTGAAGAAGCATTTAAAATGCTGCTTGTTGTTGTATTTTAAGAAAGGAGTTTTTAATATGAAAGCATTTGTTGATGAAGAACTTTGTATTGGATGTGGACTATGTTGCACATACTGTGATGAAGTTTTTCGTTTAAATGAGGATGGGAAGTCAGAAGCTTATAAAGATGTAAATGAAAATAATTTAATTAAGGTACAAGAGGCGATTGATAATTGTCCTGTATCTGCAATTAGTATGGAGGAATAAAAAAATATGGAAAATAAAATGTTTTGTTATCAATGTCAGGAAACTGCAGGATGCAAAGGCTGTACTGCCGTAGGTGTTTGCGGTAAAAAACCAAATGTTGCAAATATGCAGGATTTATTAATATATGTAACTAAAGGATTATCTTTTGTTACAACACGTCTTAGACAAGAAGGTAAAAAAGTATCTGACGATATAAATTATCTTGTATCTATAAATTTATTTACAACAATTACAAACGCAAATTTTGATATAGAAAGTATTAAAGACAGAATTACTTTAACATTAAAGACAAAAGAAGATTTAATAAATAAATTAGATAATAAAGAAAATCTACCAAAAGCTGCACTATGGAATGGAGAAGGAGACTGGGAAGAACTTGCAAAGACTGTAGGTGTGTTATCTACAAAAGACGAAGATATCCGTTCGTTAAGAGAGCTTATAACTTATGGATTAAAAGGGCTTTGTGCATATTCTAAACATGCAAATGCACTATTAAAGACAGATGAAGAGGTAGATAGATTTATTCAAGAAGCGTTATCCCTAACTTTAGATGATAGCTTAAGTGTTGATGATTTAGTAAAATTAACTTTAAAAACCGGAGAATACGGAGTAAAAGGTATGGCTCTTTTAGATGAAGCAAATACCACTGCTTACGGAAATCCTGAAATTACAAAGGTAAATATAGGAGTAGGAAAAAATCCGGGGATTTTAGTTTCAGGTCACGATTTAAGAGATATGGAAATGTTACTACAGCAGACTCAAGGAAGCGGTGTTGATGTATATACTCATTCTGAAATGTTGCCGGCAAACTATTATCCAAAATTAAAGAAATATCCTAACTTTGTAGGAAACTATGGTAATGCATGGTGGAAACAAAAAGAAGAATTTGAGTCATTCAACGGACCTATTTTAATGACAACAAACTGTATTGTTCCTCCAAAGGATAGTTATAAAGATAGAGTTTATACTACAGGTGCAGCAGGTTACCCAGGGTGTAAACATATTAAAGGAGAAATAGGACAGACAAAAGATTTTTCACAGATTATTGAACATGCAAAAAAATGCAGTGCTCCGACACAAATAGAAACAGGAGAAATTGTAGGCGGTTTTGCTCATAATCAAGTATTTAAGTTAGCCGATAAGATAGTTGAGGCTGTAAAAAGCGGAGCTATTAAAAAATTTGTCGTAATGGCAGGGTGTGACGGTAGAATGAAAAGCCGTGAATATTATACGGAATTTGCAAAAGCTCTTCCAAAAGATACGGTTATTCTTACTGCCGGATGTGCAAAATATAGATATAATAAATTGAATTTAGGCGATATAAACGGTATACCCAGAGTGTTAGATGCAGGTCAGTGTAACGATTCATATTCTCTTGCAGTAATTGCAATGAAACTTAAGGAAATCTTTGGCTTAGATGATATTAATGACCTTCCTATTGTTTATAATATTGCATGGTATGAACAAAAAGCTGTTATAGTTTTACTTGCTTTATTATCTTTAGGCGTTAAAAATATTCATCTTGGACCTACACTTCCTGCATTCCTTAGCCCTAATGTTACTAAAGTTTTAGTCGATGAATTTAAAATAGCAGGAATTGGAAGCGTAGAAGATGATATTAAATTATTTTTTAATTAAATAAAACAGCCTAATAAGGCTGTTTTTTATTTTGATAAATGTTTGTTAATACAATGATTATTTTCTCTTTTTTAAATTCTCAATTATCAAAACTTAACAATATATTAACAATTTATGATATTGATAAAAACGAATTATTATTTTGTTATAATACCTTAAATATTATTAGTGATTGTACTTAAAAAAGGAGAAAGTACTTATGGATTTTATAATTGAAATTATATGTGAATTATTTTTATGTGTAATATCAGTTATTTTTGAAGATAAAAAAGTAAGTAAATGGGTTAGGTATCCTTTTATTGGTATAATTTTCATATTATATACTTTTATTATTGGAGTACTTATTTGGGCAGGGATAATTGGTTTACAAAAGGATATAATAAAGCCTGTTGTATTCTTTGGATTATCTGCAATTTTACTGCTTAGCGGAATAATGAGCATAAGACGAATTTGTGAGAAAAAAGATGATTTTTAATCCATAAAGATATTAATAAAAAACCTCTTAGTATTTAATACTAAGAGGTTAATTTTCTTTATTATGGCACCCCCTGCGAGAATCGAACTCACAACTAACCCTTAGGAGGGGTTTGTTATATCCATTTAACTAAGGGGGCGCTTTAGGTAAAAAACCATTATATATAATAGCATATTATAAGTTACTTATCAAATAAAACAATCCTTATTTTTAAAGGCTTTTTAAAATACAAATAAATTAAATGTAAACAGTTTTATAAAAAACACTATGATTTTATTTTATTTTATAATATAATATATTTATCTATAACAAAGAAAAGAGGTTTTTATCATGAAAGGAATTAATGCATCGCCTGGAGTTGCGATTGGTAATGTATTCTTATATGTAAAGGAAGATTTAGTTGTAACACCGGGTAAAATCGAAGCATCAGCAGTTGATGCAGAACTTAAAAAATTAGATGACGCTATTGAAAAATCAAGAGCCGAATTACAAGCTTTAAAAGAAAAAACAGTTAAAGAAATCGGGGAAGAAGAAGCTGAAGTATTTACTGCTCATATGATGTTCTTAGATGACCCTGGATACATTGGTGAAGCCCAAAATAAAATTAAAAATGAATTGATCGTTGCTGAACAAGCATTAAACGAAGTTACAGAAGGTTTCGTTGCAATATTCGGGGCTATGGACGATGAATATATGAAAGCAAGAGCAACAGACTGTCAAGACGTTGCAGACAGAATTTTAAGACACTTATTAGGTCTTGAAAGTGCTGATTTATCACAAGTTGGTGAAAACGGAATTATCGTAGCCGTTGACTTAACACCATCAGATACAGCTCAAATGAATAAAGATAAAGTTATCGGTTTTGCTATTGATGAAGGAAGTAGAACTTCTCACTCAGCTATTATGGCAAGATCACTTGAAGTTCCTGCTGTTGTAGGTCTTGGTAATATTACAAGTGAAGTTAAAGGTGGAGAAAAAATTATCGTTGACGGTACAGACGGTAACATCATCATTAACCCAACAGATGAAGAAATTAAAGAATATGAAGCTAAACAAGAAGCTTACAAACAAGAACAAGCTGAACTTGCTAAACTTAAAGATATGCCAAGTGAAACAAGTGATGGACACAAAGTTGAACTTTGTGCAAACATCGGTAGCCCTAATGACCTTGAAGGTGCAAACAAATACGGTGCTGACGGTGTAGGTCTATTCAGATCAGAATTCTTATACATGGATTCAAAAGAAATGCCATCAGAAGACGTTCAATTTGAAGCTTATAAACAAGTTTTAGAAGGAATGAACGGCAAACCGGTAATCATCAGAACACTTGATATCGGTGGTGACAAACAACTTCCATATCTTCCAATGGAAGAAGAAATGAACCCATTCTTAGGTGTTAGAGCTGTAAGACTTTGCTTCCAAAACGTTGATATGTTCAAAACTCAACTTAGAGCTTTACTTAGAGCAAGTGTATACGGAAACGCTCATATCATGTTCCCTATGATTTCTAACGTACAAGAAGTTAGAAAAGCTAAAGGTATCTTAGAAGAATGTAAAGCTGAACTTAAAGAAAAAGGAATCGAATATGATGAAAACATCAAAGTTGGTATCATGATCGAAATCCCTTCTGCTGCTGTTACAGCTGATATTATCGCTAAAGAAGTTGACTTCTTCTCAATTGGTACAAATGACTTATGTCAATACTCATTAGCTGTTGACCGTCAAAACCAAAACTTATCAGAACTTAACCAACCACTTTCACCAGCAATCATCAGACTTGTTAAAAACGTTATTGATGCTTCTCATAAAGAAGGTATCTTCACAGGTATGTGTGGTGAAATGGCAGGGGATCCAACAGCTGCATTATTACTATTAGGTCTTGGACTTGATGAATTCTCTATGTCAGCTCCTTCTATCTTAAGAGCTAAAAAAGTTGTAAGAAGCTTTACATATGAACAAGCTAAAGAAATTGCTAACGAAGTTTTAGAAAATGCTGAAACTCAAGACGAAGTAAAAGCTATCTTAGCTAAATACTTAGACTAATTAAAAAAATTAAAATGATAGTGTAACCTCATAATATGGGGTTACACTTTTTTTGTATCAATTCATTTTTTATCATTTAGTAACTATTTTTATTTTTTTATATAAATAGTCAGTGTTAATAACATAGATATAAATATATTTAATTAAACTTAAAATGTATTGTATATTAATATATTTTGTGAGTTTTTATGTTTATATTTTTACTAATCATTATATATAATTTGTATTTTTTATTCATTGTAGGCTGTTAGATTTATGTAGTATAGATTATTAAATAGTTAATAGAAAATTTATATTTATTCTTTTATTTATGATAAAGTGTATCTTTAATTAATATTTATGCAACATATAGAATTAAAATATATTGAACAAAAAAAATAAACATGTTAGAATTATTCCATATCTATAATTAAAATAGGTCGTAAAAAATAAAGACAATATTCTAGGAGGAAATTCCATGATACAATTAAAAGTACCTCATAAATTTTTTGTGCTATTTATGTCATTGGCATTGGTAATAGGGTTATTTATTTGTCCTATGCCGGTAATGGCTTTAAGTGAAGGAAATGTAATTGATATGTCAGATACAAATCCTGCTGCATCAGGAGATGGTTGGACATATGCAGATGGAGTTTATACAATATCCAATGGCGCAAATGTAACAGTTGTTGGTGATAATGGAGGAAGTGGTCGTAGGATTTTAATCGAAGCCGGTGCTACTGCAACAGTTACATTGTCTGGAACCAGTATTACTCAAACAAATTCAAATGCTGCACCTATAGGATTAGATAATAATACTAATCTTACATTGATACTTGCAGAAGGTACAGAAAATACTTTATCAGGAGCGAGTACACAAGCTTCAGGTATTCAAATGGGGCTTGCTGGTCAAGCAACGGTTACATCGACTTTAACAATTGAAGGTACAGGTACATTATATGCTACAGGTGGTAATCGTTGGCCTGGAATTGGAGGTCGTGCCGGAGGAAAAAGAACTATCAATATAATGAGTGGAACAATTATTGCTCAAGGTGCTAATCAAGGTGCTGGAATTGGAAATGGTAGAAGTACACCTGCAAATTCAAACTTCGTTAATATATATGGTGGAGATATTACTGCTATAGGAGGTAATAATGCTGCCGGAATTGGTGGAGGAGATAACGTTGGAAAAGATGACAATGCAGGCGTAATTACTGTATATGGCGGTTTGATTAAAGCCCAAGGTGGAAATAATGGAGCCGGCATTGGAAGTGGGTATTATAATTATTCTGGTGGAACTCTAAAACTTGATGGAAATGGTATTATATTTGCTTCTAGCGTAAGTGATGGTGGATCATATAATAAAACATCTGGGGTTTTATTTCAAGGAAATTCCGGAACTGTTTATGGCAATGTTATTTTAGAAAATGACTTTGAAGTTGAGAGTGGAAAACAGCTTACTGTTCCTGCAAATACTTCGTTGACAATTGCTAAGGGAATTACAATGACCGGTAATGGTAATATTCAAAATAACGGAAGCATAAAGGTTAATCTTGGCGGTACTTATAACGGAGAAAAACCTGCCGGACAGGCTCTTTTATATCAAATTGTATCAAATATAGATACGGATATATGTAGTTTAAGTCCTCAAGTACCTGATTATATACAACAAGATAATAATCTTGCTTTTTCTCTTAATATTAATGATGGATTCTCAAAAACAGATAATTTTGCAGTAAAAGCAAATGGAGAAGCTCTTATTGAGCAAGATAATCAATATACTGTTTCTGTAACGAAACCTATAGAAATTACTGTTGAAGGTGTGGAAGATATTACATATCCTGTTATTAATGGGGTAACTAATGGAGAAACTTATTACACTACACAAAGTGTTAGTGTTTTTGATGCAAATCTAAAATCTGTTACATTAAATAATGCCTCTGTTCAAGAAAGTTTTGTCTTAGATGGAAATACAGATACAACATATAATATTGTTGCTACAGATAAAGCCGGTAACATCACAACATGTACGGTTACTATGAAGTCAATTGCAAGCATTGCTGATCCAATTAAAGATATTACAGTTGATAATGTAACTTCTGATGATAAAACAACTATTGAAGAAATAAAAACAATTATAGAAAATATAAATACTGACAATGCTACTGAAGAAGAAAAAGCAGAATTAAATGATATATTAAATAAATGTGAAACTTTGATTGAGAAAATTGAAACTGTTACAGATTATAATATTATATCAGGAAATAACAGTCAGTGGACTAAAGGTGATAGTAGTTCAATCAGTATTACAGTTAATGGTGATGTTGAAAAATTTGTAGGAATTGAAATTGATGGAAAAGCTGTTGATGAAAAAAATTATACAGTAAAATCTGGAAGTACTATCATTACATTAAAACCGGAATATCTAAATACACTATCAGTTGGAAAGCATACTTTAACTGTAATTTATACAGATGGTGAAGTAACTGGTGAATTTGAAATATTAGATAAAAATAAAATAATTACACCAGAAACGGGAGATGATAACAATATTGGATTATGGACTATACTATCTATTATTGCCGGTTGTGGATTAGTTGGAGCTGTGAGTTTCAAAAGTAAAAAGAAATATATAAAATAAATAAAAAAAAGCACCTTTTAAATATGATAAAAGGTGCTTTTTATTTAACAAGTTTACATCCCTTTTAAATTAAAGGAATGATATATTAATATTTCTTTAAAAGTAAATTTGATTGATATATATATTTTAGTATAAATGATATTATGATAATTTATTATATGTATTTAACCATATAAAAAAATTTATATCTGTTATTTTTATGTGTTAAAATATAATCAAATAAAGTATGAATAAGAGGATAAAACATTGAACGATACAATGGCGAAAAATATAAAAACCAGACTTTCAAACAAAAAAGGAAGCGAACAAATAAAATTTGTATTAGAAGGGGTTCTTATTGGGTTAGTTGCAGGGATAAGCGCTATAATTTATAGATTTCTTTTAACAAAAGCCGAAGCTTTTTTGTTTGGTACCATAAAAACAATAAATGGTAATTTTTTGTATATGTTCTTTTGGGGAGTATTTATAATACTACTTTCTTTAATTATTGGTAAGTTAATTAAGTTTGAACCAATGGCGAACGGCAGCGGTATTCCTCAAGTAAGTGGAGAAATGAAAGGATATTTATCCCAAAATCCAATTAAGGTATTAATTGCAAAAATAATAGGAGGAACTCTTTGTATTGTATCGGGATTTTCTCTTGGAAGAGAAGGTCCTTCCATACAGCTTGGAGCCATGTCTGCAAAACTTCTTGCAAGAATTCAAAAAAAAGGGAAAACTAAAGAAAAAGTTTATCTTTCATGTGGTGCAGGCGCAGGTCTTGCTGCTGCATTTAATGCTCCTTTGGCAGGGGCTATGTTTACAATGGAAGAAATACATAAAAATTTTGACGGAAGAATTATTGTAAGTGTAATGACAGCATCTATTACGGCAGATTTTCTTGCAAAAAGTATCTTCGGGCTTTCTCCTGTATTTCACTACACAAATCTTCAAACAATCCCATTAAAATATTTTGGTCTTATAATTATTCTAGGGGTTATACTTGGAGTATGCGGTAGTATATATAATAAGGTTATGGTCTATTCTCAGCATATATATGCTAAGCTAAATAAAATAAAAACCGAATATAAAATACTAATTCCTACTGTGTTTGCATTTATTCTTGCATTTACTCTTCCAGATGTACTTGCAGGGGGAAATCAAATGGTAAAAATACTTGAAAATAATCAGTATATTTTATCAACACTTATTACTTTGCTTATTGTAAAATTTATTTTTTCTGCCATTTGTTTTGGCTCTGGAGCTCCCGGAGGGATTTTCTTTCCTTTGCTTGTTTTAGGTTCTTTTATAGGTGCTATTTTTGCTGTAGTTTGCACAAATCTAATTGGTATTTCTGCGGATTTTACGCAAAAGTTTATAATTCTTGCAATGGCGGGATTTTTCTGTGCAACCGTAAGAGCACCTTTTACTGGTATAATATTAATAGCGGAAATGACAGGCTCTCTTTCTCATATGATATCAATAAGCCTTGTCTGCATAATATCTTATGTGGTTGCTTATATATTTAAAAGTGAGCCTATATATGAAAGCTTACTTGATAATATATTAAAAAAACAAAAAATAGAACTTAAAGAGCCAAGCAATGAAACAATGTTAGTAACATATAATATAGCTTTTGAAAGCGAAGTTGATGGGAGAAGACTTGATGAAATTGAGTGGCCTAAAAATTGTCTTCTTGTTGCAATAGAAAGAGGAAATAAAGAGTTTATTCCAAGAGGGTATAATACTATTAAGGCAGGGGATTTTATAACAGTGCTTATAAATGAAAACGAAATGAATTATATGAATGAAATGTTAACGCAGATGTGTTGTGAAAAAGAGAAAAAGTATATTGATTAATGTTAAGAGGTAATATATGGAAACTCACTGTCTTTTATCCAGAATGAATATAGGAACATTAAAAAAATTAAGAGGAAAATTGCTTTTTGTTAATGTTTATGTAAGTGACAATGAATATAAATGGACGAATGGAGAAATAGAAGAAAAAAGCCAAAAATTATTTGATATATTTGATTATTTAAAGAAATGTATAAATGAAGAAAATGTATTTTTTGAATATTACGTTTCATCTTATTATTTAAATATATCATATCCTTTTGAAAGAACAAGCTGTGAAAAGTGGTTAAAAGATTTTGCAAATGGATTTGATTGCCTTAATTTGAAAAATGTGCATGATAAGATGTATTTAAAATACGACGTGGACCAGGTGGCATTTTTATTTATTACTAAGAGACCATCTCTATGTTATGCCATAAGTGCAAAAGAGTCTTTTTATGATTTTTGTGAGTTTGCAGTATTATATGGTGAAAATTATAATTCTGTAATTCATGAAATTCTACATTTGTTTGGAGCTGCTGATTTATATTTTCCTAAAGAAATTTCAGATGTTGCAAAAGAAATGTTTCCCAAAAGTATAATGTTTAATTCAACTTATAATAAAATAGATGATTTTACAAAGTATGTAGTGGGTATTCATGAAAAACCTTCTTCTTTGGCAAAAACCTTTATAGATAGAACAAAGGATATAAACTGTGAATATATTGAAAATTCTATAAAAGGGCAGTGGCAAGACGGGTTTAGAAGAGTTACATATGCAGGAGGCATGGTATACGAAGGTAATTTTAAAAATGGTATGCGTGAAGGAGAGGGGAAAGTATTTTATACAAATGGAGCAGTATATGAAGGAGAATTTAAGAATAATAATATAGAAGGTTTTGGTAAAATGCATTTTGCGAACGGTGCATTGTATGAGGGGGAATTTAAAAATAATAAAAGAAGCGGAATTGGCAAACTTATATATCCAAATAAGGTAATATATGAAGGAGAGTTTAAGGATAATGAATATAATGGTCAGGGTAAACTCACTTATCCAAGCGGTAAAACATACGAAGGGGAATTTAAAAACGGTAAAATAGTAAAAAATAAAAGATAAGGTTTTGCCTTATCTTTTTTGTAATAATAAAAAATTCTTGATTTATAAATGTAATGTTTAATATTTATAATATTTTAACATAGTTTCGTAAGAAATTTTTAATAATTAAATATTTGCCTTTAGGGTATTATTATAATAAAATACTTTTAGTATAGAAAACAGAAGAGAGGTAACGGAATGTCACAAGTAATTATCCTTGATCACCCTATTATTAAAGATTATGTATCAACTTTAAGAGATGAAAAAACAAACATAAAAGATTTTAGGGAAACAGTAAAAAAGTTATCTTTATTTATCGGTTATGAAGCAGTAAGAAATGTTGAAACAAAGAAAGAAAAAATAAAAACTCCCCTTTGTGAAACAACGGGTGAAAAGATTATAAATGATAATATAACGGTTATACCAATACTTAGAGCAGGACTTGGAATGATGGATGGAATGCTTGAACTTCTTCCAAATGCTAAAGTAGGTCATATAGGACTTGAAAGAAACGAGAGAACTCTAAAAGCAGAAGAATATTATTTTAAAATGCCAAATAATTACGAAACTATGGACGCTTATGTTGTTGACCCAATGCTTGCAACCGGCGGTTCTGCAGTTGATGCCATTGATAAATTAAAAGAAAGAGGAATTAAACATATTAAATTTTTATGTATAATATCTTCTCCTGAAGGAATAGAAAAACTTCAAAAAGAACATCCTGATGTTGATATATATACTGCTGTAATAGATGAATGTTTAAATGAACATGGTTATATTCTTCCTGGACTTGGAGATGCGGGAGATAGAATTTTTGGTACGATATAAAAAAACGCACTTTTGTGCGTTTTTTAATTTTCACCGTATTTAAGTTCTTTTCCCTCTTTAGAATATTTTTTTCTTTTTCCTGTTATTTCATCTATATTTATTTTTATTACATTTGTTCTTTCTAAACTTCTGTTTATTGCATCATCAAACATTTCCATATTGCTTTTTGCATATCTAAGGCATATTAATTTTAATGCATGTATCTTTTCTTCTTTTTCCTTTACTTCCTCTGCTTTTCCATATAAAACTGCACTTTCAAATTCCATTGTAAACTCTTCAGGTTTTGGTCTGCACCTTGATACAGCGCATATGCAGATTTGATTGTTGTTTTTAAGTAAGTCTATCTTTTTTCCTTCCATTGCACAGTGAAAGTATAAATGATTTTCTTCAAGTACAATGCTTATTGGTATACAGTATGGATTGTTGTTTTCATCGGTTAATGATAAAACTACATATGGTGACTTTTTCAAAACGTCAAGGGCAAAATTTTTATCCATTTCTCTGTCTTTTCTTCTCATATTAAACCTCTTTTATTTTAAAAATTGAAGATTATCTTCTATATTCATTCCCATTCTTTTGTCTACAACGATTTTCTCATCTTTTTCCATAGCTTTTCTTACAAAATCCGAAGCAGCTTTGCATGATTCTTTTAGTGTAAGTCCTTTTAGGAATTTTGTGATTAAAACCGCTGAGAATACATCTCCAGTTCCCGGGAAGCGTACGTTTATATAATCATAAGGAATAGAAAAATATTCGTCTTCAAAGTGTGAGTATCCTTCTATATAATAATTATTGTCATCTTTATGTTGTACACTTGTGATAACAACAGATTTTGAACCTATTTTTCTAAATTCGTCTATATACTCTTTTATTTCTTCTTTGGTTAAAGCTGTATTTTTCATTTCATCATATAATATAAAAGATGCTTCCGTTAAATTTGGTGTTACTATATCTGCCATAGAGCACATTTTTCTCATGTTTTTTACGACATTTTCGCTAAGTCCCAAATATAACTTGCCGTCATCACCCATAATAGGGTCAACCATTACTATTGGAGATTTTTCTTTGTTGTCTTTTATTATTTTTTCTATTAATTCAACCTGAGGATCTGAGTTAATAAATCCTGTGCAAATACAATCGAATTTAAAATTTAATTTATTCCATATATCAATTGTCTTTTCCATGTAGTCTGTCATATCCATTATTTCAAACAAACCATAATCAAGAGTGTTTGATACTATTGCTGTTGGTAAGTTATGCACTCTAAATCCAAGGGAAGAAACTATCGGCATCATTGCGGATAATGCAACTTTGCCAACTCCCGGCAGGTCGTTTATAAGTAAGATATCTTTGTCTTTGTCCATTTTCTTTCTCCTGATAAATAATATATTGCTAACATTATAATACTCAAAAGGAGAAATTTAAAGGATAAATTATATTGATTATTTTATTTTAATAAAAAAAGAGCATATGCTCTTTTATTTGTTTACTTTATTTAATGCTTTTTGTTTGCTTGGAGTTATATATACATTTAATTTTTTTAACTTGTTGTGAAATTCTCTTAAGTTATCAAAAATATAATTTATTGTTACTTTCTTTCCGTTCTTTTTATATATTACAAACTTGTTGTTATAAGGTCTGTAAATGGCTGCAATTTCATCTTTTTTTACTGTTTTTGTAGGGAGCACACCGCTTGAAAATGTTATTGTATCTTCACTTATGGATACTTTTGAAAGGAAGGCTTTTAAAATATTTATTGTTCCAATTACAAATACTAATGCAATAAAAAATATTTCAAGCCCTTCAACTGTTCTTCCTGCTTTTTTTGCTATGCTGAAAGTATTAAATATAGATAAAATTCCAAGAACGTATATTATAAGTCCAAAAGTTACATAAACTTTTTTGTTTTTCTTTTCCATTTTAAAAGTATTCATTTTCTCACCTCTGTCAGGTAATTATCATATCATAAATTTTTAAATTCTTAAAGAGAATTATTAGATTTATGATTGTTGTAATATTAAATATTTTAATAGATTTTTGGGTATCATAATACTTTCCTATGCGAAATAAATATCCCTAAAAAAACTTACGAACGAAATAAAACGAAAGTAAATAGCATAAAAAACAAGCTAAATAAACGCTTTCAATTTACTTTTTATTTTGTTTTGGTTATAATTTATTTAAAGATAACATAAAGAAGGTTAAAAAAGTTATGTATAAGAATAAAAGGCAATATGCGATTTTGGAATATATATACGAAAAAAAAGAAGCTACGGTTAATGAACTTTCAAAAAAGTTTAATGTTTCCAAGGTGACTATAAGAAAAGATTTGATAGAACTTGAGTCAAAAGGAAAAATAAAGAAAAATCATGGCGGAGCAATACCGGCGGAAAATATAATGCTAAATGAAATGCCTTACTACAAAAAGAATATGACGGCAATAAACGAAAAGAGAAAAATCGGGCAACTTGCGTCAAAATTAATTCAAGACAAACAAATTGTGATTATAGACAATGGTTCAACAACAAATGAAATTGCATCTTTCTTAAATGATAAAGAAATAGTTGTTGTTACCAATGATATAAGAATTGCCAATAAATTATGCGGATATCCGAGTATGAATATTGTAATATGCGGAGGTTATATAAAAACGCCGGGATATGCTGTTTTTGGAGCTATGGCAGAAGATTTGTTTAAACATACTTTGGCAGATATATGTTTCTTATCCGTTGATAGTTTAGATATAAATACAGGACTTTCGTATAACTTTTTGGATTCAATCGCAATAAAAAAACAAATGATTAGAAATTCAAATAAAGTAATTGTTCTTTGTGACAGTTCTAAAATTGGAAAGCAGTCTTTTGCAAAACTTTGTGATGTAGATAAAATAGACGTTTTAATTACCGACAGTATGGATATAAAACTTAAAAGACGCTTTGAAGAAAAAGGTGTAAGAGTTTTAATAGCAAAATAAAAGGAAAGGAGGGGAAAGAAACATGAGCGTAAAAATAGTTGTTGCCTGTGGAAGCGGTATTGCTACTTCAACTGTTGTTGAACAAAAACTTAAAGATATTGTAAGCGATAATAATCTAGATGTTAATTTTACAAAAACATCAATAAGTTCTTTAGAAGGAATTATAGATGATTTTGACCTTGCAGTAGTAACCAGTAAATTTAATATAGAAAATTCAAAAACTGAAGTGCTTTCTGCAACATCGCTTCTTACAGGAATAGGCGAAGATGAATTTGTGGAAAAATTTGTTAATAAAGTAAAAAATTTATAGTAACGTTTTTATTAATTAAAGGAGGAAAAAAATGGATACATTATTGGTAGTAGTAAAATATGTAACTGATTCTCTTGGAACAATGGTTGTTATGCCTTTATTCCTTATACTTTTAGGGCTTGCCTTTAGAATGAAATTATCTAAGGCTTTACGTTCAGGTTTACTTGTTGGTATCGGATTTCAAGGTATTAATCTTATAATAACTCTTCTTTCAAATGCCGTATCTCCCGCTGCAACGGCTTTGGCAGAAAAGGTAGGACTTAATTTTAATATTATTGACGTAGGTTTCCCAACAATTGGTACAGCAGCATGGGCAACTCCGATAGCTGCTCTTGTTATTCCAATTGCAATTTTAATTAATGTCATTATGCTTAGTTTAAAATTTACAAAAACTCTAAATATCGATATATGGAATATGTTCCACTTTATTCTTGCAGGAGGAATCGCATATTTAGTTTCAGGCAGTGTTGTTGTTGGTCTTATAGTTTCTGCGATATTCTCTATAATAACTCTTTTGCTTGCAGATTGGGATTCCAAAACATGGCAGGAGTATTTTGGACTTGAAGGAACCAGTTGTACTACTCTTGCAATAATGACAAGTGCAATTTGTTCTTTTATTGTGAATAAAGTTATAGACTTAATACCAAAAGTAAGAGATTTTGATATTAATCCCGCAAAAATAAATAAATTAAAGGGAATAAGCGATCCTATGTTTTTAGGTTTTGTAATTGGTATCGTAATAAGTTTAATAGGAGGACTTCCTGTTGCTCAAATTCTTAATACAGGTGTTGGAATTGCAGCTGCAATGGTTCTTCTTCCAAGAATGGTATCTCTTCTTATGGAAGGACTAGCTCCAATATCTTCTGCAGCATCAGCATTTACAAAGAAAAGATTTAAAGGAAGATCTCTATTAATTGGTATGGATTGTGCTCTTGGTATAGGAGATCCTACAGTTATTGCAGCATCAACAATTATGATTCCTTTTGCAATTTTACTTGCAGTTCTTCTTCCTGGAAACGGATTTTTACCTATAGTTTCTTTAACAGGTCTTACATATTTTTGTGTTCCCGCTGCGGCTTATTCTAAAGGAAATTTATTCAGAACAATAATTACAATGCTAATATTCTATACTTTGCATATATATGTTATAAATGCAATAAGTCCGCTAATTACCGAACTTGTACACTGGGCAGGTGTTGCACTTCCTGAAGGAGCTTCTCTTGTTGCAGGCGGAAATCCAGAACATGCATTATTATTAATCATTAAACCTATTCTTTCTCTATTTGGGCTTGCTAATTAAGGAGGTATATTATGGTAGAGGTACTTCTTGTTTCTAATAAGAATAAAGATGATGTTGATAAAATAATTGATATTATCTATAATTTAGGAAATGAGTTTTTTATTGAAAGCAACGTAACAGTGGTTGAAAGTGAAAATGCTGATAATATCAATTTTGATTATGATTTTGCAGTAACCTTAAATGATAAAATTCATTTAAGTAAAAAGACAATTGATGCTACTTCAATTATTCGTGATATATCAGCGGAAAAAACGAAAAAGGATATACAAAACCAACTTTTAAAAGCAAAAGCAACTCATAAAAGGTTAAGAGAAAGCGGGAATGAAATATGAAATATGATATTATCATAGAAAATGGTACGATAATTGATCCTTTGAGAAATATAGAGAAAAAGGAAGATATTTATATAATAAAGGATAAGATCGTAAATAAGCCAAGTAAAGATGAAAGTGTTTCATATAAGCAGAAGATAGATGCAAGTGGATGTTATGTAATGCCGGGACTTGTAGAAAATCATACTCATATTTTTTACGGCGGAGGAGATGTAAACTTAAATCCCGATGTAATAATGCTTCCAAGCGGTGTAACTTCAGCGATAGATCAAGGTTCTTCCGGATGGTCTACGTTTGAATCTTTTTATAGAAATGTCATATTAACTTCCATGATGAACATAAAGTGTTATCTTAATGTTTCAAATACAGGGCTTATAACCGAGGATTATTTTGAAAATATAGATCCAAAGTATTTTAATGAAGAGATGATAAAATATTATACCGATAAATATAAAGATACTATAATCGGTCTTAAAATAAGAATGGATAATGGTTCTGTAAGGGGGCTTGGTCTTAAGCCTTTGGAAAAAGCAGTTGAAATTGCAGATAAATTGAAATTACCTTTGTCTGTGCATGTTAAAAATTTACCTAACATAACTGAAATTGCAAATATCTTAAGAAAAGATGATATATGGATTCACATATATCAGCAAAAAGGGCAGACTCTTTTTAATGAAAAAGGTGAAATTCATAAAGAAATTCTTGAGGCAAAAGAAAGAGGCGTTTTATTCGATGTTGCAAGCGGAAGAGGAAGTTTTTCATTTGATATGATTAACAAAAGCTTAAAACAAGGATTTAAACCGGACTTATTAGGTACCGATCTTGTGACGTATAACGTATATGAACGTCCTATATTCTCTCTTCCTTATACAATGTCAATGTATTTAAATCTTGGTTTTTCTCTTATGGAGCTTGCTAAAATGTGTATACAAAGACCTGCTGAAATGATGCATTTAGAGGATATATCTACGTTAAAAGAAAATACTGTAGCAGATATATGCATTATAAAAATAAAAGAAAAAGATTTTATATTCAGTGATAAATACGGCGGTAAGCTTAACGCAGACAGATTAATCATTCCATTGCTTACTTTAAAAGACGGTAAAGTTTTATATAGAAATATTGAATTTTAAAACGGCAGTATCTGCCGTTTTTTTAAATTAATCAATCATTAATAAAATTTTAAGCATGGATTAAAATTTCTTGTGCTAAAATATAAAAAGACAAGGAGAAAAGATATGCCTAAAATATTAATAGTTGAAGATGATAATAAATTAAGGAATGAACTTGGTTTATATTTAAGTAATAACGGCTATGACGTTGATGAGATAACTGATTATAAAAACAGTGTAGATGTAATAATTAACAGTGACTCTGATTTGGTTTTACTGGATATAAATTTACCTATGATTGACGGAGAGTATATCTGTAAGGAAGTAAGGAAAACATCGGATATTCCAATAATAATGCTTACGAGCAGAACATCGGAAATGGACGAGCTTATATGTATAAATTATGGGGCAGATGATTATATTACAAAACCCTATAATCCAAGAATACTAATTGCTAGAATAGAAGCACTGTTAAAAAGAGCAAATAAAAATGTAAGTGATACTATTTCTTATATGGGAGTTAGGGTAAATCTATCAAAAAGCACATTTACTTATAATGACAAAGAGTTTGATTTAAGTAAAAATGAACTTAAAATTCTACATTTTTTGATAAAAAATAAGTCTAAAATTGTATCCAGGGATTCTCTTATGGATTACCTTTGGGATAATAATGCTTTTGTAGATGATAATACATTAACAGTGAATATAAATAGACTCAGAAGAAAACTTGAAAGCGCAGGGCTTGGACATTTTATAGAAACTAAAAGGGGGCAGGGTTATATAATATCATGAAGTTAAAAGATTATTTAAAAGATAGATCATTTAGCATAGGTTTATTTGTGTTTTTATTTTTCTTAACGGCTTTCTTTCTTTTTATATTTAAAGTAAGTGTAATACTAAAAATTAATATATTAATATTTTTGATAATTATACCTTCTATTTCTTTTATGATAGATTATCAAAAAAAGAAAAGATTTTATAATAGTTTATATAGAAACTTAAAGAAGCTTGATAAGAAGTATCTTATAAACGAACTTATTGGCAGTGCGGATTTTCTTGAAGGAGAGATATTAAATGATGTTTTGTATACCGTAGATAAATCCATGTCAGAAAATGTTAATGAGTTTAAAAGAAAAAACGAAGATTTAGAAGATTATATAGAGCTTTGGTGTCATGAAATAAAAACTCCAATCGCAACATCTTCTATGATAATCGAAAATAACAGAAATGATGTAACGGAAAGTATAGAAGAGGAAATTGGTAAGATAGATAACCTTGTGGAACAAGTGCTTTATTATGCGAGAAGTAAGCATGTTGAAAAGGATTATGTAATAAAGAAAGTTAATCTTGAAGATATTGTAAAAAAAGCTGTAATAAGAAATAAAAAAGACTTCATTCAAAAGAGAATAAGCCTTAAAATAAAAGATCTTAATGTTTATGTGAATTCTGACAGTAAGTGGTTAGAATTTATAATCAATCAAATTATACTAAACAGTATAAAATATTCTAAAAAAGAAAAGGCAAAAATATGGATATATACCATAAAGAAAAAAGATAGTATACAATTATACATAGAGGATAACGGAATAGGTATAAAAAGAAGCGATCTTCCAAAAGTATTCGATAAAGGATTTACAGGTGAAAACGGCAGAAAGGTATATAAATCAACCGGCATGGGACTTTATATATGCAAAACCTTATGCGACAGCTTATATCATAAAATAGAAATTCTTTCACAGGAAAATGCAAAGACTGCCGTTATTATTACTTTTCCTCTAAGTTCTTATGTAAATATGAATGATTAAAAGTAGTATATTACTCCTTTTTTATATGTATTAATCATATGGAATATTACATAAAAATTTTACAAACAATAATTGTAAATTAATTATTTTCTTGTTGATTTTTTCCGTATTTTAATGTATATTATTTACTAATAAAAGGGAGTAGCTGGCACGTATAGTGTGTATGATGTCGCCAATCTCGATAGATACTAAATCTATCCGTATCATAATGAAACAGCGAGACTTTTATTGTATATTAAAGTACAATAAAAGTCTCTTTTTTATTGTACGGTATGATTATGAAAGGAAAGAAAAGTATGGGTAATTATTACAATCAGGATTTTAATGATGTAAGAAAAGAAATTAATGGTACAACCGAAGGCTTAAGCAGTGAACAAGCTAAAAAAAATCAAGAAAAATACGGCTACAACGAATTAAGCGAAGGTAAAAAGAAAACTGTTTTACAAATTTTCCTTGAACAATACAAGGATTTCCTTGTTATTATTCTTATTGCTTCTGCAATAATATCGATGTTTCTAGGAGAAGTTGAGAGTGCGGCAGTAATTTTGGTTGTTATTACAATCAATGCAATTTTAGGAACTGTTCAAACAATAAAGGCAGAGCAGTCTTTAAACAGTTTGAAACAGCTTTCATCGCCAAACGCAAAGGTAATGAGAGATGGTATTGTAATTGAAATACCAAGCAGAGAAGTTACCATAGGAGATGAAGTTCATCTTGAAGCAGGGGATTTTATACCGGCTGACGGTAGAATAATCGAATGTTCAAGTTTGAAAGTTGATGAAAGTGCTCTAACAGGTGAAAGCTTGGCAGTTGAAAAAACAGAGGAAACTTTAGAAGGTGAACTTCCTTTGGGAGATAGAAGAAATATGGTTTATTCCGGAAGTTTTGTAACTTACGGAAGAGCGAGCTTTGTTGTAACGGGTATTGCAATGGATACCGAAGTAGGTAAAATTGCAAGTATGCTTAAAAATACTCAGGAAAAGAAAACACCTCTTCAAGTAAACCTTGATAAATTTGGACAAAAACTTTCAATTGCAATTCTTGTATTATGTGCTCTTTTATTTGGGCTTCAAGTAGTACAAGGAGGAAATGTTACAGATGCATTCTTATTTGCGGTAGCTCTTGCCGTTGCTGCAATTCCTGAGGCATTAAGCTCTATTGTAACTATAGTTCTTGCTTTTGGTACACAAAAAATGGCAAAAGAAGGTGCTATTATTCGTAAACTTCAAGCCGTTGAAGGTTTAGGTAGTGTATCTATAATTTGTTCTGATAAAACAGGTACTTTAACACAAAATAAAATGACTGTTGAAAACTATTATGTAAATGAAAAAGATATAACTTCAGATAAGATAGATATACATGATAATTCACAGTCAAGTCTTCTTTTATACAGCATTCTTTGTAATGACTCTACAAATATTGACGGAAATGAAATTGGAGACCCAACAGAAACAGCTCTTATTAACTTAGGTGAAAAGTATGGTTATAGTGCTCTTAATTTAAGAAATAAATATCAAAGATTAAGTGAAATTCCTTTTGATAGTGATCGTAAACTTATGTCTACTCTAAATAATATTAAAGATACTTACGTTATGATAACAAAAGGTGCCATTGATGTTATTTTAGACAGAGCTACACACATAGTAAAAGATGGTAATACCGTAGAAATTACTGATGAAGATAAAGAAAAAATAGAAAAACAAAATATGGAATACTCAAGAAACGGTTTAAGGGTTCTTGCGGTATGTTATAAAAATTTTGATGAAGAAAAAGCATTGGAACTTGAAGATGAAAACGGGCTTACTTTCCTTGGTCTTATTTCAATGATGGACCCACCAAGGGAAGAAAGTAAAGCAGCAGTTGAAGAATGTATCAAAGCAGGTATCAAACCTATTATGATTACAGGAGACCATAAGGTAACAGCTTCTGCAATCGCTAAGAGAATTGGTATTTTAAAAGATGAAAGTGAAGCTTGTGAAGGCAGTGTAATAGAAAACATGAGCGATGAAGAACTTAAAGACTTCGTAGAAAACATAAGCGTGTATGCCAGAGTTTCTCCTGAACATAAAATAAGAATCGTTAGAGCTTGGCAGGAAAAAGGCAATATAGTTTCTATGACTGGGGATGGCGTAAATGATGCACCAGCATTAAAACAAGCTGATGTAGGGGTTGCAATGGGTATAACAGGTACAGAAGTATCAAAAGATGCATCATCTATGGTTTTAACAGATGATAACTTTGCAACAATCGTAAAAGCAGTTGAAAACGGAAGAAACGTTTATAATAATATAAAAAGAGCAATACAATTCCTTATTTCAGGAAACTTTGCGGCAATCCTTGTTGTTCTTTTTGCTTCTTTGGCAGCTCTTCCTGTTCCATTTGCTCCGGTACACCTACTATTCATAAATCTATTAACAGATTCTCTACCTGCAATTGCACTTGGTCTTGAACCTCATAATCCTGATGTTATGAACATGCCTCCAAGACCAAAAGATGAATCTATTATGAATAAGAAATTCTTAACAAGTGTAGGAACAGAAGGTTTTGTTATAGGAGTTATGACTGTTATAGCATTCTATATCGGATATCAAGACGGAAATGCACTTCTTGCAAGTACAATGGCGTTTGCAACACTTTGTTTATCTAGACTTGTTCATGGATATAACTGTAAAGCAATGAAGCCGGTACTTTTTACAAAGAGATTTTTTAACAATAAATATATGCAAGGAGCTTTCCTTATAGGTTTTGTTCTTTTAAATGCAGTATTATTAATACCTGCTATGCAAGGGTTATTCTCAGTTCAAACTCTTAATATGAGCCAATTATTTACAGTATATGGTCTTGCATTATTAAACTTACCTATAATTCAGTTATTAAAGAGAATAAGAAATTGTAAATAATAAAAAATCCTATGGTTATCCATAGGATTTTTTTTTATTCAAAATAAAATAATTCTTCAAATTTTTTATCAAGGGCAATTGCTAAAATCAAAGCGAGTTTTGCAGTAGGATTAAATTGTCCGGTTTCGATTGAACTTATTGTCTGTCTTGATACTCCTACCATTTTTGCAAGGTCGCTTTGAGATAATCCTTTTTCTGCTCTTGCGATTTTTAATCTGTTTTTTAATACTAATTCTTCGTTCATATTAATTTTACCAATAAAGTTTTTCTTAATTATAACATATTTTATCATTCATAATAATTTGCTTTTTATTTTTTATAATGAATAATATATTTAATTTGTTTATATAATCATTGTAAAATGCTCAACAAGATTTTTTATAAGAAAGATAACACATATTATCATAATTATAATAGAAGATTTTTCTTTAGTTTTTATATATTTATAAATATATTCTCCAAGGCAACCTGCCCAAAACATAGACATGATACCGCTTATATCTATATCATGAATAGTATCAAATATAATTATAATAACACCTACAATCATTAACATTAATAAATTTGCATTTTGTGCATATGAGCTTATTTGTTTTTCTCTTTCATCTCTAACATTATTTTCTTTTCTGCTTTTTTCTAGTATTTCATTTTTATCCATTTTATTTCCCTCAAATATATTTATTATGGCTTTAATATATCACTTTATGTATATAATGTCAAGTATACTTGTCAAAATATCTATAAAACTTGTCATAAGCTTTTAATAAAAAACAGAGGCTTAACCTCTGTTTATAATAATCTTTGTATGATTTTTGCTTCTTTTAATATTTCGTCATAATCGTATTTTTCTTTTACATCATCAATAGACTTTTCTTTTAACTTATTATCTTCATAGTATTTATATATTACATCATAAATAGTTACTACATTATCTTCATAAGAAGCATTTATTTCTTTTTGCCAACCATTTATATCAAGGTTATTTAGCATTATGCAAAGTTGTGCACCTATAGAGTATAAAGATTGTTCACTTACGTAAGTAGCCGGTATTTCATCTTTGCTCATTTTTGTAAAGGTATTATAAAATGCAGTTTCTTTTTCTTCGTTGTCTTCTCCAAAGAAGATAAGGTTGTAAGGAGTTTCAGTTAACCTTGCTGCTCTTATGGCAACGTAAAAAGCACTTCCTTCGTAAGTTATTTTTTCTCTTTCGTCTTTAATATATGTTTCGTTTAATTTTTCTCTTTCTTTTTCCACCGTAACATATTCACTTATTAAAGTATTGAGTTTATTTATGCTTACATTGTCTTTGTTGCATTCTTTTCTTATATTGTCCATTATTTTGTATTCAACACCTATATAAGAAAGTTCTTTTGCCGTAAGACCTACACTTGCCGGATTATCATATTTAGGCCAGTCTTTTTGAATGTAGTAGTTAAAGGCTTGTTTAGTAAACATTGCTGAAAAAGCTTCATTTGGGTATTCTTCGTTATTAAAACTTTTTGAATTGTATTTAAAATAAAATACATTTTGGCTTTTGGCAATATTTAATTCATCATTTTTTGATGAATAATTACTGTTTAGAGCTGATAAATAATCTTCTACATCATTGAATCTATAAACACTATCAAAATAGAAACCTTCTGGCATGCTTACTTTTTTTACGTTTTCATCTTCAATTCCATTTATGTTAATGGCAAAATAGGAAACATCTTTGTTTGATTTGTTTCCTTTGTCGTCATTTTCGTCTTTTCTGACAAGAAGTAAAGGTCTTTGTTTTAAATCAAGATCCTGCCATATAACAGCTTTTGATTTATATAAAACTTTATTTAGTTCGCTTAACATTTTTTTATCGGTATTGTCAAGTTCACTATATTTGATCGTTTTGCTGAATGATTGATAGTTTTTGTTTTTGCACCCTGTAATACTTAAGCAAAGTAAAATACAAGTTAGCAAAACAAATATTCTAATTATACCTTTTTTCAATTCCATCCCTCCAATATATATATTTATACCACATAAAAAGCAAAAAGTCATTTTTTTTGTAATTTCAAAGAGTAAAAAGTCGTATTTTGTACGTTTATAATGTAATGATTACATAAAAAATGTTCATATAATTTTATTTTTGTTAAGTTTTAAGTGTAGTTATATATGTCATATTTTTGACAAAAATATAAATAAGCTCTCAAACGTAAAATTTATGTAAAGTGAATGTAAAAAAAGAGAATACTCTATATACATTTAATTTACAAAAATTTACAATAAATATGCTTAATTTATACGAAAATTTTACAATAAAATTAAAGGGAGAAAAAGTATGACAATAGCAAATATTATAAGTTTACTCGGCGGGCTTGCTTTGTTCCTGTATGGTATGCAAATGATGAGCGGAGGACTTGAAACGGCAGCCGGCGATAAAATGAAGAGTATACTGGAAAAACTTACATCAAACAGAATTATAGGCGTAATAGTGGGTATGCTGATTACCGCAGTCATTCAATCATCCAGTGCGACTACCGTTATGGTTGTGGGATTTGTAAATGCGGGAATGATGTCTCTTAGACAAGCTGTATGGATTATTATGGGGGCAAATATCGGTACAACAATAACCGGACAATTAATTGCTCTTGATATAGGTGCTATAGCTCCTGTTATTGCTTTCCTTGGGGTTGTAATGATAGTTTTCATTAAAAATCCAAAATCACACTGTATTGGTGAAATAATTGCCGGACTTGGTGTTTTATTCATCGGTATGGAAATGATGAGTAGTGCAATGATGCCTTTAAGAGAATCTGAAGCTTTCATTAGCTTAATGACAAAATTCTCTAATCCTATATTTGGTATAATGGCAGGTGCTGTATTTACTGCTGTTATTCAGTCATCAAGTGCATCAGTTGGTATCCTTCAAGCTCTTGCTTTAAACGGACTTATAGGTTTAGACGGGGCTGTTTATGTACTATTTGGACAAAATATAGGTACTTGTATAACCGCTGTTCTTGCTTCAATCGGAACAAACAGAGAAGCAAAACAAACAACCGTTATTCATTTGACGTTCAATATTATCGGTACTATAATTTTTACCGTGATTTGTATGTTTACTCCGTTAACATCTTTTATAAGTTCTCTCACACCGACAAATCCTGCAGCACAAATAGCAAATATGCATACATTGTTTAATATTGTAACAACGTTGCTGTTATTACCGTTTGGTACATACCTTGCATCGTTTGCGGAAAAAGTATTGCCTGTCAAAGATAAAGAAGAAACGGAAGATGTTTTTGAAAGTCCTCTTCCAACTCTTTCATATCAAATAGGTACATCTGCAATACTCGTTGAACAGATAGAAAACGAAATAAAAAACATTCAAAATATGGCTTTTAAGAATGTAAATGAAAGTCTTTCACAATTGGTAAATTTTGACAAACAAAAAGAAAAAGATTTATTAAGAAGCGAAGATAAAGTAAATACAATCAACTTAAAACTTTCGGAATATATTACCGAAGCTCTCGGTATTGAGCAAAACAGTGAAAACAGCTTTAAAATGAGTGTTTATTATCATCTTTTGATAGATATAGAGAGAATTTCAAATTACGCTGTAAGAATACAGAAATATCAGGAAAAAGTAACTTTAAACAGCGAAGAAAAAGACAGAATAGGACAACTTCAAAATCTTATATTTATGGCATCAAAAGATTTGGAAAATCTTGAAAAAGAAGAAGAGCAGTATGAAAGAATCAAAGCTTTTTGTAAAGAAACAAAGAGACGTCAAACAGTCAGAATGAAAGAGAAAAGTATTTCTTTCGAACTTACTTTGTTTTTCTCTCAACTTATAAACGATGTTGAAAGAATAAGCGAACATATGCTTGCCATTGCGAGAGATTATAATATGATCGAATTGCATAAAGCATAAGTTTTACTTTGAAAAATAAAAAACCTGTGATTATCACAGGTTTTTTAGTACAATTTAATAAAATGTGGGTTTATCAATTTCATTTAATATTTTTTTTAGGTTTACCGCAAACAATATGCATGTTGTCGTTATTGCTATTATATCTGCTATAGGTTCTGCCAAGAATACTGCTTTAAGATTATTTTCCATTAATGCCGGCATTATATAAATTAAGGGGATAAGTAATATTATTTTTCTGAATATTGCAAGGAAAGTTGATATTTTTGCCTTTCCAAAGGCGATAAAAGTCTGCTGACATGCAACCTGTGCGCCCATGAACAAAAGAGCCGCCATGTATATTTTAATAGCCCATAATGAGAGTTGTTCAAGATTTGGGTCTGAAGTAAAAATATTTATAAGTATTTTAGGGCAAAATTGTGAAACTGCCCAAAGTAAAGTCGAATAACAAAGACAACTTAAAAGAATTAACTTAAATCCTTTCTTTATTCTTTCTTTGTTTCTTGCTCCGTAGTTATAGCTTATTATAGGTTGTCCTCCCTGGGTAATACCTTGAAGAGGTAACATTGCAAATTGCATTATGCTTGATAAAATTGTCATTGCACCTACAGCCAAGTCCCCTCCGTATTTAAGAAGTGAAGAATTAAAACAAAGAACAAGTACGCTTTCTGTGCTTTGCATTATGAAAGGAGCTACTCCCAGTGCAACAGATGGTAAAATAATATTTTTATTTAATTTAAAGTTTTCCTTTTTTAATTTTAATATTGTATTATTTCCCGTTATAAACTTAAATGCAAATAATGCACTTAATGCTTGAGATATTACAGTTGCGGTTGCAGCACCTTCTACACCCATATTCAAACCAAAAATAAAAATAGGGTCAAGAATAATATTTGTTACTGCGCCGATTAAAACCGTAAGCATGCTTATTTTTGAGAAACCCTGTGCTGATATAAAAGCGTTAAGCCCAAGAGTAAGTTGAACAAATATTGTTCCTATGGCATATATTGTTATATAGTTTGATGCGTATGTTATGGTATTTTTGCTTGCTCCAAAAAGGTAAAGAAGCGGGGTTTTGAATATAAGCATAATTAGGGTTAAAATAACTGATACTATTACTAGTGAACTAAAACAGTTACCTAATATTTTTTCAGCTGTTTCATTGTCTTTTCTTCCCATAAATATGCTTGCTCTTGGAGAGCCTCCAACTCCAAATAAATAAGCAAAAGCGGAAACGATCATTATAAGAGGGAAACATACCCCAACTCCCGTTAAAGCCGTTGCTCCAACCTCTGGGATATGCCCTATGTACATTCTGTCTACCATGTTATATAAAGCATTTACTATTTGAGATATAATAGCAGGTAAAGCCAAAATCATAAGCAATCTGCCAACTGGTTCTTTCCCAAGATCAACTTCTTTAGACATTTTTATCTTCATAGTTTTTTGCCCTTTCTTCAAAGATGTTTAATATTTTTTTTATTGTTTTTTCCATTTGGTTTATTTCTTCAATGGAAATTTCTTTTAAAATAATCTTGTCCATTTCGTCTTTTGCGTTTAAAATTTGTTTTATTATTTCATCTGATTTTTTTGAAAGAATTATTCGCTGAATTCTTTTATCCTCATCGTCTGGTTTGATTTTTATTAAATCCTTTTTTAAAAGTGAATCTATGCTTCTGCAAACAAGCCCTTTTGATACATTAAGATATTTACATAATTCTTTTGATGTGTTTTTAGTAGGATTATTGTTTAAAAAAATCAAGACGTTTATTTCATTTGGAGAAAAAGAGTCATCCTCTAACATGTTAGTGAATGATTTTGCGTAAACTTTTCTTATATTTGCAAAATGCTTTAATACTTTTTCTATATTCGTTAAATACATAAATATTCCCCCTTATTAGTTTACTTGTAAACTAATTGATTATTATTTTATCACTATTGTTTTTTTTGTCAATATAAAAGACATTTTTATTATGTAAATATATGCTTGTAAAAAGGTTTTTAATTGTTGTAAAATATTCATGAAAAAAATAGTAGAATTTATATTTTATAATAGTTTGATAGTAATCGGGTAGAGGGTTTTATATGTTAAATAAAATTTTATTGAAAATTAAAAGTGAATTTATACTTTTTGTATCTTTTATAGTTGCTTTAATATCGGTTTTTTTTGTTCCAATTTCAAAAGATTATGTTTCTTATATTGATTTTAAAGTGCTTGCGGTTTTATTTTCACTAATGATTGTAATAGACGGACTTCAAAAGCATGGATTTTTTACTTCTTTTGCTCAAAGGATATTATACGGAAAAAAACGTCTTAGATTATTATATTTAATTCTTGTTTTGCTTCCATTTATAAGCTCTATGTTTATAACAAACGATGTAGCTCTTATAACGTTTGTTCCTTTTTGTGTTTTAATACTTAAAATGATAAATAAACAAGAGTATTTAATATGGACCATAGTAAATCAAACTATTGCAGCTAATCTTGGAAGTATGGCAACTCCTATAGGAAATCCTCAAAATCTATATTTATACGGTAAATTTTCCTTGAGTTTTGGAGGGCTTGTTTCTATTATTTATCCTTATGTGCTACTTAGTTTAATATATTTTTTACTAAGCTGTCTATATATAAAAGATGAAGTAATAAGTGTAAAATTTGATAAATACTTTACTTTTGACATAAAGCAGACTGCTATTTTTATAATGTTGTTTTTAATATGTCTTTTATCAGTTTTTAATATATTGGATTATAAGATACTTTTGGTTATTATTGTTTTAGCCATACTGATATTTGATAAAAAGCTTTTAAGATATGCAGACTATTCACTGATTTTAACATTTGTATGTTTTTTTGTATTTGCAGGGAATATAAGCAGAATTCCTCAAATTAATGATTTTATATCTTTACTTATGGAAAAAAATGCTCTTATTACTTCGATAATTACAAGTCAGATAATAAGTAATGTACCATCAGCACTTTTGCTTTCTGTATTTACAAATAATTACCATGCTTTAATTTTAGGGTGTAATATTGGAGGTCTTGGAACGTTAATTGCTTCTCTTGCAAGTTTGATTTCCTTTAAGATATATTTAAAATCAGAAAAAGTGGAAGCAAAGAAATATATTATAACATTTACTATTCTTAATGTTATTTTACTTGTTTTATTTACAATAATTGCACTTGTTTTATGATATAATTATTAATCTTATATAAAAAAAGAATAAATAATGTTATATTTATTCTTTTTATTTATTAAAAAGTGGAACTTTTTAGTAAATTAGTTTATAATAATTTAAAAATTTACATAGGAGTCATGTATGGATAATATAATTGATTCAATAATAATGTTTATAGATAATTTGGCGCTTCCAATATCCTTAAATACGATATTATCAAATCATATTATACCTATTATAAGTAATGTTTTGGTTATGGGATTTATATGGATTGTAGCAAGTATATTCTTATATTTTTATACAAGAGATAAAAGAGTTTCTATTTTAATCATTATCGGGCTTTTCCTTTGCTCTATAGTGGGCAATGAAGTTATGAAACCTGTTTTATTTCATTTTAGAGAATTTTTAAGTACAAACGGTGTTGGAATATATCTGCCTGAAATTGGAAGATATACTTTTCCTTCTGGATATATAATGATGTGCGCAAGCAGTACCGTTTTGATTTATTATACTAATAAACAGTTTGGTTTATATGCACTTTGTATTACCGGCTTGGTTGCATTTTTAAGACTTTATATAATCACAACTTATCCAGTTGATTTCTTTATAGGTCTTGGGCTTGGAATAATGATAGGAGCATTCCTTGTTTTATTCTTAATGAAAAAGAAAAAAGAGTATGAAGAAATTGAAGATTTAAGTGATAAATTTCACTTTTAAATTATGTAAAAAAAAAATTAAAAAAATATAAAAATAGTATTGACAAGATATATATGGTTATACTATAATATATCGTGCTGACGCGGGGTGGAGCAGTTGGCAGCTCGTCGGGCTCATAACCCGGAGGTCGCAGGTTCAAGTCCTGTCCCCGCAACCAAAAAGTAAATATGGCGGGATAGCTCAGTTGGCTAGAGCACACGGTTCATACCCGTGGTGTCGTAGGTTCAAATCCTATTCCCGCTACCATATATATGGCCCCTTGGTCAAGCGGTTAAGACGTCGCCCTTTCACGGCGAAAACAGGAGTTCGATTCTCCTAGGGGTCACCAATTTGAGATATAACTACCGTAACGGTAGTTTTTTTATTTATATAGTTTAATAATAGGGTGTATGTAAATAGTAAGTTTAGAAGTTTTTATTTTATACAAAATTTTTTATTTTTTCTAATCTCCATTCTATATAAGTATGACTATTAAAATAAAAAGTATAGTATAGACTTTAATCATAAATTTGAGAAAAAAATAAGAATAGTAAAGATATATGAAAGTTTTAAATAAAATACTTTGGTATTAAAAAGCATCCTTAAAGGATGCTTTTAATTTTTATTATTTTTCGTTTTTAACTTGTCTTCTGATTCTAATACCGTTTGCGATTGCACATGCTAAGCTGACAACTGAGAAAATTGCGATTGCGCCAAATCCTCTGAACCATTCTGAAATTTTAACAAGTATAAAGTTAAGAGGTGTTGAAGCATTTGAAATACAACTAACCAAGCTGAAGCCTTCCGGAAGTTGATAAGATGCACTTATTGCAGCTTGTGTAAATACCGGTGCAATTGCGGTTGAAAGAAGTACACCGATTGCCATCATTGATATTGCAATAAGTAAACTTCTAAATGCATTTTCGTTACACATTGGAACAATTAATGCCATTATGTAAGGTGCAGAGCTTAGGTCTGTAAAAGGCAAGAATTGATTTCCAGGTACGATTAATGCAAGTAAAATAATTACAGGAGTTAAGATTAGTGCTGTTGCTATGGTTGTAGGATTACCAAGGGCCACTGCGGCATCCATACCGATATATATTTTACTTCTATTTTTGAATTTTTTGTTTATTATAACTTGTGCTCTTTCTGAAATTGGTGTTAATGCTTCACCAAAGTATTTTGCCATTGCAGGAATTAAAACAAGTGTAGCTCCAAGAGTTATGGCAATTAATAAATATTTATCGTATGCTTTTATTCCATAAGCAAGGATACCTATGATAAGTCCGATTACAAATCCTACAATTAAAGGATCTCCAAGTACCCCAAGTTTTTCTTCCATCTTCTTTGCATTGATGTCTATTTTGTTAAGTCCAGGAATTTTATCGATAATTTTATCAACTACAAAAGAAATACTTGCAAGGACTACCGTCATTGTATGAGGGAAACTTATTCCTTCCATTTTAGTAACTCTTGCTATTCTCTCTGCCGTTAAGTCCGCAAGAACTAAGGCAATTACAAACTCACATACTGCGGCAAGAAGTCCTAGAGGAACTGATGATGTCACAATTGCAACCAGCGAACCTGTAAAAGCAAGCTGCCAGAAATTCCAAATATCAATGTCCGCTGTTTGTGTTAAGTTAAGTACAAGCATAACAACATTTACAAGCAAGCATACAGGTATTATTATCGCTCCTACCTGTGTTGAAAATGCAATTTGAGCAGCAGTCGGCCAGCCAACATCAAGTATATTTAGATTTAAATTTAGATTTTCAACCATTTGTTGTGCTGCCGGACCGATAGTGTTACCAAGTAGATTGATTACAAGGTTTATTCCTATAAATGCAACCCCTATGGTAAGTCCTGATTTTAAGGCTTTGCCAAAGCCTGTGCCGATACAAAGGGCAATAACGAAAATGATAATAGGCATCATAACGCTTGCGCCCAAGTTTGATAAGATATCAAAAAAACCTACAATATAATCCATGATGTATCCTCCCTAAAACGTAATAACTTAAATAAATTATATAACTTTTTTTATATACAGTCAAAGAAAACATAATTATTTTTATTTATAGTTATTTGATAATTGTCATTACTTTTTTAGTGATGATTTTTATATGGATAAATAATCTTTTATATATTGTAGTAAAAGGATAAAATTTATTTGTAAAATATTAAATATATATTAAAAAAATGCTCTTTGCTTGTGATTTATCTGTCAAAAGATTATAATGAATTTAAATAAATATTTTGTCTGAGGGGGCAATTATATGGAATTTAGAAAATTTAAAGATAAGTATATTATAAGACTTAACAAAGGAGATGAAGTAATATCTTCAATTACCGATTTATGCAGAAAAGAAAATATCAAACTTGGTAACTTTGTTGGTCTTGGGGCGGCAAATAAAGTAAGTATAGGACTTTATGATACTGAGCAGAAAGTTTATCATAGGACTTCATATGAAGAAGCTATGGAAATTACTTCACTTATAGGGAATATTTCAACTTTTGATGATGAAGTATATCTTCATGTTCATATAACACTTTGCAATAAAGATATGCAGGTGTTTGGCGGACACTTAAATGAATGTTATATTTCTGCAACCAGTGAAATTACTTTAAATATAATTGAAGGAAAAGTTGAAAGAGAATATGATGAAGATACGGGACTTAATTTATATAAATTTTTATAATCATAAAGGAGTACATTGTACTCCTTTATGATTTTTGGTCATCGTAAATTTCTGCAAAATATCCATTATATCCACATTTACTGCATGTAAGTTTTCTGGTTTTGGGTGTATGTTTTGAAAATATAAATGTTTTTAATGCAGGTTTAAATATATGTTGACATTTTGAACATATATATGCTGAATTTTTATAATATATATTGGTTATGAAAATGCCGAGAAGCAATACTATAAACATTCCAAGAATAAAAGGAACCCAAATTCCTTTTGTAATTCCCAAAATTAAAGTGAACAATTCGATTATATCCATTACAATTCCGACAACCAGCATTTTTTTGTGAGTGTTTTTTATATTTTTTGTATTATTCATGATTTTTTCTATGTCATTTATAGAATTGACGGGTATTGTATTTTTATTTTTTATACTGTCTTTTATTAAGTTTATTGTTTCTATCTTATTTTTTAGTTCTTTTTCTTCGTTTTTCAGATATTTAAGTTGTTCGTTCATAATCATAATAATTAAAGCTTCTTTTTCTTTGTCCTCTAGTATTTCTTTTATTTTTGAAAGAGACAGTCCGATACTTTTAAAAAGACATATAAGGTTTAATGTTTTTATATCTTGTTCATTATATAATCTTCTTCCTCCTTCGCTAAAAGAAGAAGGTTTCAAAATGTTTTTCGTGTCATAATATTGAACAGTTCTGATAGAAACACCGCATATTTTTGCGATTTCCCCGGTAGTGTATGTTGACATAGATATCACCTCCTTATTGTCATATTACAATATTACCTTGCGTTACAAGCAAGCATTTTTAATAAATATTTTAATTAATTCAAAAAAGAATGATAAGGATGCATCCTTTACCATTCTTTTTATGGTCATAATTGTTTAAAATAATCGTTTCCTTAATAATACATATATCTAGTCCGATATATATTTTCTGTTTGCTTTTGGGTTATTTAATCAGCCCGTTTTTTATAAGGAAATCATGAGCGACATCGCTCGATTTTTTTCCTTCTACATCGACTTGGTAATTTAATTCTATCATTACATCTTCATTTAAATATTTTCCCAGTTCTTTTAATATATTTTCGATTTGAGGATATTTTTCTTTAAGTTCTTTGCTTATTACGGGAACTGCATCATATCTTAAAAACGCACCTTTATCATCTTCAAGTACCACGAGATCGTATTTTTTTAATAAGCCATCGGTGGAGTATGCATCTATTACATCACAATCTTTGTTTTGGAGTGCAGTATATCTCGGAGAACCGTCTATTGGTGTTACTTCTTTAAAGTTCATATTATAAGTGTTGTTCAATGCTTTATAGCAGTCTTTTCTTTCCATGAAAGAAAGAGTCGGTGATAATACAAGGTTACTTGATACTTTCTCCAAGTCGCTGTATGTTTTTAAATTGTATTTTTCTGCGGTATCTCTTCTTACAGCTAAAGTATACGTATTGTTAAAGTTAAGTTCATCCAATACTTCCAATCCGTAATTTGATTTCATTTCTTTTTTGCATACATTCAATATTTCTTTGGTGTCTTTTGTATCATTGTGACCGAGCACGCTGCCGTAAATGGTTCCGGTATAATCGATATACATGTCTATGTCTCCGTTTTTTATTGCATCCAAAACTATACCGCTGGCTCCCAAGGAAAGAGATTGCTCTACTTGTATGTCCGTTCTGTCTTCAATAAGGTCTTTTATCATATAGGATAGTATTTCCTGTTCCGTAAAATCCATTGAACCTATTTTAATGGTTTCCGCAGTACTGTTTTTTATTGTAAAAAAACTTCCCGTAATCAATGCTAAACATGTAATGATTATTATAAAATTATCAAAATATTTCTTTATTTTACTTTGTGGATTTGAAAGTTTTAAGTTTTTAGGTATTAATTTCCTTTCCAGTATGGAGAATAAATAATCTATGAATAATGCAAGCAGACATGCCGGTATGGCACCTGATAATATTTGTGCGTTGTTTACGGTTCTTATTCCCGCATATACGAAATATCCCAGTCCTCCCGCTCCGATAAATGCGGCAAGGGTCATAAGTCCTACGGCGCTTACGGCACTTATTCTAACACCTGCCAATATAACCGGAAGAGCCAAAGGCAATTCAACCTTATAAAGAACTTGGAACTTTGTAAGACCTATTCCTTTTGCTGCTTCCAAAGTATCCGGATTTACATTTTCGATTCCGGCATATGTATTTTTTACTATCGGAAGTAAAGAATATAATATTACCATTATAATTGCGGGTTTTGTTCCTATTCCTACAAAAGGGATTAAAAAGCCCAAAAGAGCCATTGATGGAATTGCCTGTATAATATTTGTAATTCCCATTATCGGTTTTTTTGCCGGTTTTACATAGGATATGAGGATGCCTAAAGGTACGCCTATGATAATTGATGCAATTATAGCCAAAAACGTAAGTTCTATATGTTCGGTAAATAAATCAAATATGGTCGAAGCGTTTGAAGAAAAATAATCTATAAAAGCTTTCATTTATTCGTCATCCTCGCTTTCGTCATATTTTTGTTTTAGTGTTGTAAAAAGAATACTTTTGGTAATGAGTCCCACAAGTTTGTTGTCTTCGTTTACAACGGGGATGGTATAAGTGTTGGTTTCGTCTGTTTTCTCTAGTACATCTAAAATAGATTCTTCCGGAGACACATATGTAAAATTTAGATGATATTTTTCTTTGTGTCTTTTTAATACTTGCCCTACCGTTAAATTTTTGTTTCTTTCTTTTAATGCTCTTCTGGCATCCAACAGTCCGAGAAATTCTCTTTTTTTGTTTATTACTATTATGCTGTCTATCTTTTTATCTGCCATTATTGCTCCGGCTTTAAAGCATTGTAAATTATCATAACATGTAACCGGATTATCCATCATAATATCTTTTGCCCTTATAAGTTCCGGAGATTCCCATATTCGTTTTTTTCCTATAAAATTATGTACAAAATCATTTGCCGGATGTTTTAATATTTCTTCCGGCGTATCATATTGTTGTATGCTTCCTTCGTTTATAATACATATTCTGTCAGCAAGTTTTATTGCTTCGGAAATATCATGAGTTACAAAAACGATGGTATTTTTTACTTTTTCTTGTATTTCCAAAAGTTCATCTTGCAGATTTGTTCTCGTTATGGGGTCCAATGCGCTAAAAGGTTCGTCCATTAAAATAATATCGGGGTCATTTGCGAATGCTCTTGCTATTCCTATTCTTTGTTGTTGACCTCCGCTCATTTGGGAAGGATATAAATCAAGATAATCATCTGCTTTGAGTCCTATCATTTCAAGAAGTTCATATGTTTTCTTCTTTATTTTTTCTTTATCCTTTTTTTGAAGTTTTGGTATAAGTTCTATGTTTTCTTTTACCGTCATATGAGGGAAAAGTCCCGTTTGTTGGATTACATAACCGATTTTTCTTCTAAGTTCTATATCGTTTATGTTTCTTATGTCTTCTCCGTTAATGAGTATTTTTCCGTTGCTCGGAGTTATAAGTTTATTTATCATTTTCAGTATTGTTGTTTTACCGCATCCGCTTAATCCTATGAGGCAAACAAATTCTCCGTCTTTTATCTCCAAAGAAATATTTTTTAGTATTTCTTTTTTCTTATAGTGTTTGGAGACATTTTCAAATTGTATCATTTATTTTCTTCCTTTCTGTTACGTTTGTGATAAATGTAACTTATATAAAATATTGTCGCACTAAAATATTAAAATAAGCTTTAAATCCTTGTTTTTTTATATATTTTTAAAAATAAATTAAAAGAATGCGTCATATCTTTTTATAAATAAATATCCCCTTTCATACATGAAAGGGGATAGAGTTATTGAAACATTCCAAAACTTATGGAAAGACCTTCGTTTACTTTATTCATTGTGTCCATATCCACATGACCTATTTTTTCTCTTAATCTTTGTTTGTCTATAGTTCTTATTTGCTCAAGTAATATTACGCTGTCTTTATTAAGTAAATCATTTTTAGCCGAAAGAGAGATATGAGTGGGAAGTTTTGCTTTGCTCATTGACGATGTAATTGCAGAAACAATAACGGTAGGGCTGTGTTTGTTTCCCATATCATTTTGTATAACAAGAACAGGTCTTAAACCTCCTTGTTCGCTTCCCACTATAGGGCTTAAATCTGCGTAATATATATCTCCTCTTTTTATGTTCATTTGTTTTACTCCAGTTTATTTATATATTCTTTTGTTTTAATTCTTTATCCTCATATTTATAATATTTAAAAGAATCAAACTATGTTACTAATAAAATCTTTGCCGTTAATGAGATTTTTTATACCTAAAAATAAAATTTAAAGTCATATTTTTTATATAAAAAAATATATTTTAAAAGGAGTATATTTAGGAGGAATAAAATGGAATTTGAACAAATGGTAAAAAAAATTAATTTAACCGGTAAGGAAGATAATATTGATATAGTTACAGAAGTTTTTGAAAGCGTAAAAATTCTTGATAATATGTCAAATATAGAAAGAATTTTGCTTACAAACAGCGATGCAATGATAAAAAACATATCCTTAAAGAATGGTAAGTTCGTTTTAAAGGGAATTTTAAGAGTTAATATTTTGTATCTTGGGGAAAATGAGAGTCTGTGCGGTATAGATAAAAATATAGAATTCTTTGTTACCCTTGCAGAAGGAGAAAAATGGGATAAGCTTTATAATCTAAAAACTCAGATTCAAAATATTGAATTTAGAGTGGTGAAGAAAAGAAGAATTGAAGTTAGCGCTAATGTAAGAGTATTTGGTATTTGTATGGCAGGAGAATATATAAACACAATAAGCGAAGAGGGAATGAAAGCACTTGAAGTTAAAACTTGTCATGATACGTTGAGTATTTTTGATACCAACTCTACAAAAGAAACATTTACTTTTAAAAAGGATATACCTTTAAGTGACAGTATAAATATTATTTTTGTCAGTGCAGCTTTAAGAGATATTAACACTAATGCGTCGGGGGTGGGCGTATTATACAGTGCAAAAGTTGAAATACTTCTTATATATAAAGACGGTTTTGAAGAAGACAGTGAGGTAACGATAGAAAAACTGGTTTATCCTATAAATCATTTCATTGAAAAAGACCCTAAATTGAAATGCGACTATTATAATATAATCCCTAGCATTGAAAACGTGAATGCAAGGTATGTAATGGAAGATGAAGATTCTTTCATAGAAATTAGTATGGATATGATTTCAAATACTTTGTTTAGTGAAAATAAAGAAATAGACGTTGTTCTTGACGCCTATAGTACGAATAAATCCATAAAGCCGGTTTTAAAAGAACAAAATGTAATATCCCTAAAAAGTGAAACGGAAAAAAATATAAAAGTAAGTAATTCAAAAACCTTAATGGATATGGATATGATAGGTTCTGTTATAGGGGACAGTGAAAATATTAGGTACGAGTATTCCATAGATGAAAACATATTAAGCATAAAAGGCGAAATAGAAGTAAATATGGTTACATATATAGATAACGACAGTAAATATTATGTTGATACCATAAATCTTCCTTTTGAAATGAAAGAAGAAGTAGATTTTTCAGGTGGAGATGACTTATTTATAAATATTGATATAAATAATTTAGTCATAAACAGCTTAAACCAAACAATAAGCATTGATGGTGATATAAATATATGTGTTTATGTACTTGGAAGTATGAATGTTATGAATTTATATGGAGTTGAACAGATAGAAAATGTAGAAGAAAAACAAAAAGATATAAAAGTAAAGATATATTACAAAGAAAGAAACGAGAGTTTATGGGATATAGGAAAGAAAAACTTTATAAAATCAGATGATATCTTAGATATGAATGATATTGAAAATGAAAGCGATATAGAAGACGGTTATCCTCTTATTATAAGGTAGTTTTATTTACATTCCCTTATTATGTTGTTATAATATGTTTTATTACATATAAGGGAGAAGACATTTGGAATACATGACAATATACGATTATTTAAGTTTTTTTATAATATATTCTTTTTTAGGCTGGTGCGTTGAGGTTATATATCAAACCTTTAAAGAAGGTCGTTTTATAAACAGAGGATTTTTGCATGGACCTGTTTGTCCGATTTACGGTTTTGGTGTTTTATTGGTAATATATTTTTTAGAGCCTTTAAAATCAAATTTTGTTATTTTGTTTTTTGGTTCTTTGGTTTTTACTACACTGCTGGAACTATGTACAGGTTTTGTGCTTGAAAAATTATTTGCAATAAGATGGTGGGACTATTCAAATAACAAGTTTAATTTAAACGGATATATATGTTTATCTTTTTCGTTAATTTGGGCGTTTGCTTGTGTGTTCGTTGTGAATATTATCCACCCTCTTATAAACTTGTTCGTTGATGTTATTCCATATAATGCAGGCATTATTTTAATTATTTTTATTTTATTAATAATGCTTGTTGATTGTATTTTAACCGTTAATACAATATTAAAATTCAAGGCAAAATTAGAAAGACTAAGTCAAATTGGAGAAAAGCTTACACAGTTATCTGATAATATTGGTAAGAAACTTTCCGACGAAACCCTTGAATTTATGGATAAAGGTGAAAAATTAAAAGAAGATATGTATCTTGAGAAGCTTGCTATAAAAGAGCTTAAAGATGAGAAAAAGGATATTATCGAAAATCATTTGATGAAATTCAGATATTATGAATATTTCAAATTCCATCCAAAAGTTAAATTTCAAAAATACAATGATGTTTTTGAAGAGCTACTTGAAAGAAGAAAAAAGAGAAAGCATTAATGCTTTCTTTTTTTATATTGAACATAAAAAATTTATTTTATATAATTATATTAATATAATTTGCTAAATGGAAATTAGGAGAAAAATATGTCCGAAATAAAATTATTTAAAATAAACAATGAAGTTGAACGATTGGTTCCTACACAAGTTTTACTTGAAAAAGAACTTCAGAATTTAATTGAAAATAATATGGAACAGTTTTTTGGTGTTCGTTTTTTGTATAGCGAATATAGTATACCAAGTGGGAGAATGGATAGTATTGGGATTGATGAAAATAACTGTCCGGTAATTTTTGAATATAAAAGAAGCAGTAACGAAAATGTTATTAATCAAGGATTGTTTTATTTAGATTGGCTGCTTGACCATAAAGCGAATTTTAAACTTCTTGTTATGGAGAAATTAGGAAGTGATGCTGCAGAATTAATAGACTGGTCTGCTCCTTGTGTAATTTGTGTTGCAAATGATTTTACAAAATATGATGTACATGCAGTTAATCAAATGCAAAGAAATATAAAGTTAGTAAAATATAAAAAATATAATGATGAACTTATTTTATTTGAACACTTAAATGCTCCGATTATAAAAAATAGTGTAGATAGTACAGTAAACGAAGAAAAGAGAAATTCATCACAAAAAACTCATTTAGAAAAATTAAATAATTTATCAAAAGAATTACATATTTTATATGATTCAATTTGTGATTATATTGAATCTTTAGGGGACGATATTGTTTCTAATCAATTAAAACTTTATTTAGCATATAAAAAAGTTCAAAATATGGCATGTATTGAGGTTTATAATAAACAAATTATAATATATTTAAAACTTAGCCCCGATACAGTTATATTAGAAAATGGATTTACAAGAGATATGAGAAACGTTGGACATTATGGAACGGGAGATTTGCAAATTACCATAAAAAACAATAATGATTTTGAGAAAGCAAAACCTTTAATCGAAAGAGCATATAATGAAATGTAGAAAAATAGCCTTGAATAAAGGTTATTTTTTTATTAATAAAAGAACATCATTTTGAATACATTTAAGTAAAGACTTTTTTAAGGAGAATGATGTGAAGTTACAGTGTCTGCATTTTAATAACAGAAAAACTTATAGATACATTACTCATTTTGAAAATGAGTATTATTTATTTTGTGAAGATCCCCTATCTTGTATATATTCTCTTGTTAAATATGATAAAGAAAAAAGTACTGCAAGGGATATTCTTCTTTTTGAAAATTATTTTGATTATAAGATTGATGATTATTGCTGAACTTAAAATTAGAGGTGTAGTATCTGATGAAGAAAATCCTACTAC
>NZ_SPHL01000070.1 GCF_005844425.1 Anaerofustis stercorihominis
AATATGGCTTTATCCATAAAAAACATTCCTCCTATCTAATTGTTAAGTTATTATTCTTTTCAAACTCCTTAATAAGTTTTTCTTTTAATTCTTCTACATATTTATCAATGTCTTCTCTTGAATTAATTTCATAAGAATGATTCATTAAACTATCTGTTCTTATTATTGTTCTCTTAACAATTTTTTCTTTTACAATTTCTCCTGTTTCATCTGTTGCATTTTTCTTACTCTTTTCATATTCTAATGCATTAATAAATCTATCTTTTAATTGGTCAATTCTTGTTTGTTGTGCAAATATATCTTTTAATTCGTTAGATTTTTCTAGAGCTGATATAACTTTTTTACAAGTTTCTATATATGGTTTACCAAACGATTCATCCACACCATAACTTTTGACTTCATTTTCTATATATGAAATAGTTTCATTTATCATTTTTATAATTGGCTCTGATTTAACATCATACATATTTGTAAGTATATCTATTAAGTCTTTTCTTAAAGTAGGTAATTCGTGTATTTCACTATATGGCTCTTTTGACTTAAGTATTGAAACCATTTTTTCCACAACAGTTGTTAATTCTTCTGCTTTATCAGCATAGTCTTTATTATTGTCATAGATAGTTATTATTTTTCTTGCTTCGTCAAATTGTTCTTTTTGTGTTCCATCAAAGAAATCCAATACCATTTCTATTTTAGGTGCTAAAGCAATGAACTCATCTTTACTATCTGATACTTCTTTAAAGAATTCTCCTATATCTCTTATTCTTAATAGTCTTTCAATTAATGTAATTGCTTCATCTTTTACATCTTGTCCTGGATATTGATAAACACTTCCAGAAATATAATAATATCCTGCAATTTTATTTAATTTGTTTAGTGTACTTTGAAGACAATCGGTTTTAAAGTCCTCTACCATACCATCTTCATCTTCTCTTAAATTAATAACATTAAATGCATTTCTTGCTACTGATTTTAAATCGTTAATTAGATTCATATCAATTTTTTGTCTAATCTTTATAATTGTTCTATCATAATAATCTCTTTTTAATATTTTAGTTAAAGTATCTTCTGCTGTAATGTTTTGAACTTCATTATTATAAATTAAAGATATTACTTCATCTTTTAACAATCTTGTTAATATGTATAATATGTCTTCATCTAAAAATCCATAAGGAGCAGTTCCAAAGTCTTGTAATAAAGTTCTAATTGTCATTGGCATACTAAATGCATTTTTTTCTTCACAATATTCTCTCATTGCATCATAAGCCTTTTGATTAACAAATTCTACTTCATTTCCAATTAGATTTTGTCTATTTTCGTGGAATAAATCTTTAATATCTTGTGTATTAAAATTATGCTTAATATACGCAAATTTTGTATATATGTTATTTATTAAAATCTCTAATGCTTCATTTGCTCTTGCTTTTGCATCTCTAGAACTTATATTCTGCCTATCTCCTGCTATAATAATTTCTGCTTCATTTAATTGTTCTTTAATATTTTCTTTAACTCTTGCTTCTGCTTTTTCTATTTCTCTTTGTTTTGCTCTTATTATGTCTTCAACTTGTTGAGTTTGGAAAATACCACTTTTACTTCTTCTATATTCTTCAACTTGTAAATAATTTGTTATTTCGTCATAAATTAAAGTTGAAATTTCAAGTTTAATAAATACATATTTATTTTCTCTTGCAGATTGCATAATAATTTCTGTATCATCTTTATCTGGTGAAGTAGTAATAACTTTTATACCTATTTCATATTCTTGTGAATATTTAATGTTATCTATATATTTTGTAAGTGGAAAGTTTTTATTTTTATAAGTAAACTTATTATCAGTTAGTATGTAATCAAAAACAATTCTCTTTAAATAATCTGTAATTCTATTTTGGTCTATAACTATTTGTTTTATTTCTCTATTTATTTCTTGTTCTTCATCTGTTAAAAATTTGTACTCATCATTATTTCTTTGAATTAAAGTTTGAGCCTCTAATCTTCTTAAAGAATCAGATATTTCTTTTTTTATTGTTATTTTATCATCTTTTATGTTTGAAACATACAAAGTTGATAAGTTATCTATATTAGCAGGTATTTCTTTTATATTTTTTAGCATAAATAACATTTTTAAAACTTTAATATCAATTTCTTTTAGAGTACCACTTTTAACTGTGTCAATAGCATTGTTAACAACTATTTTTACTTGATGTTCTAAAAATTGTTCAATAGTATCGTAAAATGCATAAAATGGAATAATTGTTCCAACTTCATCGCTACCATATCTTTTAGCAGTTTCTTGAAATGCACCTAATAATGATCTTTCACCACTAGATAAATGTTTTCCTGCATATCCGTGTTTTCTTATATCAGTAAATACATCTTGTAATAATTTAAATTGATATGGAATGAATGGATATGTTTCTGCAAAATCATTAGCACCATCATATACTTTTTGATATGTAGCGTTTTTAAAAGTTAAAAGATTTCTTATAATAGATTCTTCTTTATCATAAATCATTTTTAAACTTTCTTTTGCTTCTTCTGTTTTATCAAGGATTCTCTTTTTAATTACTTCGTCTATATCAGAACTTGATAAAGATAATTTAGTATCAAATCTACCTTGTATTTTTGAAAAGTCATTTCCTTGAACTTTTACTACATCATCTATTGCTTCTTGCGATGTAACAATAACCCAAGCCTTTCCACCACATTCTAGTCCTAAATCTTCTACTATTGTTTGAAGATTTAACATTAATCCTCTGTCATCTCCAATATATTGACCTATCTCATCAACTAAAAATACAACGTGATGATTTAGTCCTTTTGATTTAATGTAATCTCTGACTCTTTCAGCAAATTTTTCAACTGATAATGTATAATTCTTTTCTGTTCTTTCTACTACACTTCTTGCTTCTTCCACTGACTTATTTAATGTTTTTGCATGAGCATTAGCAAATTCATCTTCTACAAATTGAATACCATCTCTCATTTCTTCCCAAGAACTATTTGCTTCACTTTCAAATGCTTTTTTAAATTCTTCGTATTTTCCTTGACTTATAATATATCTTTCAATTTCTGCAACAAATGGAGTTATTGAAAGTCCCATTTTTTCGTTAAATACTTTTTCAAAAACATCTAATATTCTGTCTTTTGTTCCATTACTGTTTTCTGTTTTAGAATCAATGTTAAAAAGAATTACATCAGTAGGAATACTCCCTGCTCTTTTTATATCAGCAAGTAGCATTTTATCATCTATTTTATCATCAAAATAATCTACTGCATTTTTTCCATTAACAACTTTATTTTCTAACAAATATGATACTATTTTTAAAAAATGAGATTTACCACTACCAAAGAAACCAGAAATCCAAACTCCCATTTTTTCTGTATTTCCATTTATTCCTGTATTATACGCTTCAAAAAAACTATTAAAGTGTTTTAGCAATTCCTCAGTTACGACATATTCTTCAAGTTCTTGACTAACATAACTTTCATCATCTACTTTAATTACTCCTTGTATTTCTCTTTCAATATCCTTTGCATATAACTCTTTTAATTTTTTCATTTTTACTCCTCCTACTTTCTCCCTACAAATTGAAATGCTCTATAATAATTATCATTTTCTAATTTATTAAATAATTTAAAACTTTGTCCGTTGTAACTTCCTGGATAAAACATTATCAATGGATTATTTGTTATTACACTGTGTAAATTATTTAATATTGTATGTCCTCTTACTATACCATAACATTTTCCTATTCCTGTTATTATAATAATCTGATTAGGTTCTACTTCACTTTTTATTTTCTTCATTATCAAATCGTTTCCAGAGCCTATTCCTATTGTTTTTGAAATAATAGTATTTAAATATTTAGCACCTTTTTTCTTCTCATAATCAAAACATTTTTCTAAAAATCCTTTTTCTTTTAATATTTCAATAATAATATCG
>NZ_SPHL01000071.1 GCF_005844425.1 Anaerofustis stercorihominis
ACTTAATAATTTCTGTATCTTCTAATTCAAGTTCATTTATGAAATCCTCATATTCTTGTTTAGAATCATACCAAAATATTATTTTTCTTGTTCTTTTTCTTTCAGTATCTCTAGAAAAAGCACCTTTTAAAGTATCTTTTAATAATTCTAATACTTCGTCAAACATATTCTATCCTCCTATTTTATTTTAGCAAGTATATCTTTAAACTTATCGTAATTTACTTTTACTCCATCATCTAAATCAATACTTATTCTTTGATTTGCAATATGTGCTATTTTTTCATCATATTCTTTTATTTCTTGTAATTTAGCATTTAAGTCTGCTTGTCTTTTTTGTGCTTCTTTTTTATCTGTCATAGATAATTCTGATGTAAGTTTATCATTTACATCTGTTAATAATTTTTCATAAGTTGTCTGCATTCTGTGTAAGTAGTCAAGTCTTACTTTTGGTATTAAGTTTTCATTATATCTATGCATATAAACAAGTGCTTTAAATCCATTCTTTTTACCACTATCAAATAACCAGTATATTGGTCGTTTTTGATATGTTTTTACGTGGTCATTAAAGAAATCATTTACAAAGTATCTTCTAATAGTATCTTCACTTGTTTCTGTTCCTTTTTTACCTAATGTTTCAGCAATAAAGTCTAAATTTTCATTTAACGTTTTTTCTCCATAAACAACGCTTATAAATGTTTTAAATCTTTCAACTATATCATCACTAAAATACGCTTCATCAGTTATAGGAATAACATTATCGTTATCAACTTCAAATGATAAATCTATTTCTTGTCCATTATCATTTAATACTTTATAATTTGATAAACTAACACCTGCCCAACCACCATCAGTTTTCTTGTGTTTTTTGTATATTTCATCAAAATCTCCACCTGCATATATTAACCCTTCTTTATCAAGTGAGTATCTTCCAAACATACAACCAACTGCATAACTAATTAAAGATTTCACTTCTCTTTCTTTATTAGACTTTTTAATAGTTATATCTTTATCTAATATTTCATTTGTTATGTCATTTTGTAATCCATATATTTCAACAAATTTATTATTTAATTGAATTTCATTATATTTTATTTTTTTAAAGCGATTATCACATTCACTTTTCCAAATATTAAATGCTTCTTTTATCGTACTAACTTTTTTATTAACTAATGGATGTATTTTAAAATCCCAACTTAACTCAAAAGAATCCCAATCTTCTTTTGATATTTTTATGCACTCCTTGACTAATTTTGTAATATACTCATTTTCTTCTTCTTTAAATATAATAGGAAGATTAGCAATATTTCCTGCTTGAACATTCATTGTAGGATTTAACATTTGTAAAAATTGTTTCATTAATTTTGAACACATGAATCCTAATATATAGTACAATTTATCTTCTTTTGGAAATAATGAAGAACCTGCTACATCAAAAATAAATCCATTAGGAAAATATCTAACTCCTACATCAATAGATATAAACGTCCAAGTTATACCAGATTTAAAATACGATTTTCTATTTTTAATAACAAATTCTGGGTCTGATATATTAGGGTATTTTTCTCTTACTAGATTTATAAGTTCTTCACCATCATTATAATAATCAACAATAAAATCATTGTTCCCATACCATTTTCTATATTTTCCACCTTTATTATACGGGAACCATCTTTTTCCACTATTTTTGGCTTCTTCACTATTTTTAGAATAAAATTTTATATTATTAATATCAACTTCAAACCAGTTCCTCATAAATCTTTTGTTATCAGTTGTTGCCATTCCTTGTCTAGGAATAGCATATTCTTTTAATAAAATTGCTTTATCAAACACTTTTTTATAACCATCACTTATCCAATATGCAAATGGTCTATCATTTATTTTTTCAAAATCTCTCATTTTAAATTTATATTTATAATCTACATTTGTTTTAGTAAGCGCTTCTATAGTTTTTATAGGTTGATTTTCAGGTCCAGGGAAATTGGATAATTTTATATAATATCCTTCTAAATTATCAGTAGTATTTTTTAAGACATATGTACATACAGGTAACGCTGCCACTTCAAATGCATTAAACTCTAACTGTATTAAACTGCTGATTGGTAAATTATATATTAAATATTGTCTTAAATCCTTGTACGAATCCAAAAACATCCAAGCATAAGGTGTAATCATACCTATATAAGATTCCTTTTTTGATAACCATTGACAAACTAATATAAAACTTGTAAACATATCTGCTTTTGCAATAGAATAATTAGTCCTAATATATTTTTTTAAAGATGGCGAAAAATATTTTTCTCCCATATAAGGTGGATTTGTTACTACAATATCATATTTATCACTCATAATATTTGCCTGCTTTATTAACGGTTCGATTTCACTTTTCAATATATTTGTAACCAAATTTATTTCAGAATTTATATAATTTAACAAATCCGTATAATCATCTTTTTCTATTTTTAATAAAGAGCCATATTCTTTTGCATTAATATAACAATTTAATAATTTAATTACCTTTTGTTTTGCGTTTAATGGAATCTCATCAATTATGAAATCACTAATTTTTTTTGATTCTTGGATACTAATTATATTTAAATTTTGTACTATATCTTTGTTAAATATTTCTTTATCATATTCTCTTGCCTTTAATATAACAGACAATATAGATAATTGTCCTGCTCTATCATCTATATCTAATCCAAATAGATTATTTTTTAATATTAGTTCAGGAATATCTTTTTTATTAAATCCTGATTTTAAATACATTTGATAAAATACTTCAAAAGCATATACAAGTATATGACCGCTTCCACAACAAGGGTCAATAAATGTTATTTCTATTGGATTTAACTTATCTTTTTTATTTTCTATATTATCTTTAATAAAATATTGCCAATTACTTGTTATAGAAGATGAAGGATATAAGTTATTACTTGGATATAAATTGTCTGATGGATATAAAGCCCCATCTCCATTGTGTTCTACCCAATACCTTCCTAATGAATTCTCAACCATATATTTTACAATCCAGTCTGGAGTAAATAACTGAGTAGCATAAGGAATTTCATTTTTCTTATATGATTTCTTTGCAGAAATAACTCTATCTTTTTCAGTTTGATTATAATACTGATATAACCACCCTATAATCTCTACTTGATTATAATTTTTTTCAGGTACTTCATTTATTACTTTTGTAATAAATCCTGTATCATTTAATAAATTGTCTGGTATTAAAATATCAATATAATCAGTAATTCCATCAAATACTTGTGGTATTACTCTACCCAGTTTTTTGCATACTAACAATAATACATATTTAAACTTTTCATTGTCATCTTTTAACTCTACATATTTTTCTTTTTTTAAATTTATATCCAAATACGGATTCATTAAATTAGTGAACTTTAATATTTCTGGATCT
>NZ_SPHL01000072.1 GCF_005844425.1 Anaerofustis stercorihominis
GGTGTTTTATTTAGAAGTAGAAAGAAGGTTTTAAAAAGAAGTGTAAATATTTATGGGCTGACTTTGTCTATTATATTTCTTTTAATTGAAGGGATGATGCTTAGAAATTTAAATTTACAAAGGCATTCCAGTATGTATATTTTTCTTGTTCCTTTAGTTGTTTTTTTATTCTCTTTTATTTTGAGTTTTAATATAGAGAATAAAAAAACATTAAGAAGTTTGTCTATGTATGTTTATATAATTCATCCTTTTATAATTGTTTTATGCAGGTTCATATTAAAAAATATTGTATCATTAAATATTGTAATAAATAACTCGATGTTATTTTATATATTGGTTTGCATTTTTTCTTATTTGTTTTCTGAAAGTGTTAGGAAATTATTTTCTTATAGAGGGCTAATAAATGGAAAATTATAAAAGAGCTTGGATGGAAATAAATCGAAATAATTTAATTTATAATGTAAACCAATTTAGAAAATTACTGGGAAGTAGTTGTAAATTGATGCCTGCAATAAAAGCCAATGCATATGGTCATGGAGATGTTGAAGTTGCAAGTATTTTAAATGAAGCGGGTGTATATGATTTTTGTGTAGCGAGTTTGGATGAAGGTATAAGACTCCGTAAAAGTGGTATAGTCGGGAATATATTGATTCTTGGGTATACAGATGTAAGTTTTGCATATCTTATTAAATTATATGATTTAACTCAGACTGTTATTAATTATGAGTACGCTTTAATGCTTAATAACAGTAAAATAGATATTAGGGTTCATATTGCAGTGGATACAGGTATGCATAGGCTTGGAGAGAGTTTTTCTTCTGTTAATAGTATTTTAGATATACTACGTTTAAAACATTTAATTGTTGAAGGTGTGTTTAGTCATTTATGTGTAAGTGATAGTTTTAGTAAGAATGATATTATGTTTACAAAACTTCAGATAAAGAGATTTGAAAAAGTTAGAAAAAATTTAATAAAAAGAGGATATAAGGATTTAAAATATCATATTCAAGGAAGTTATGGAGTTTTGAATTACCCAAATTTAAAATATGATTATGTAAGAATAGGTATTGCTCTTTATGGTATTTACAGCAAAAGTAAAGATAAAGTTTTGTGTGATATTAATCTTAAATGTGTTATGACGTTGAAGTCCAGAATAGAGCTTGTTAGAGATATTGGTGTTAGTGAAAGACTTGGGTATGGACTTGATTTTAAAGCAGATAAAAAAATGAAAATAGCAGTTATTTGTATAGGGTATGCAGATGGTATTCCAAGAAACCTTTCAAATAAAGGGTATGTTTTGATATGTGGCAGAAAAGCAAAAATAGTTGGGCGAATTTGTATGGATCAGCTTTTTGTTGATGTAAGTAATATAAATGAGGTTAAGATTGGAGATGAGGTTGTTTTAATAGGTGAAAATCTAAGTGCAATGGATATGGCAGATGTGGGAGGTACAATTTCAAATGAAATTGTAAGTCGTTTGTCGAAAAGAGTATCAAGAGTGATTATATAATGTATTTTATATGTTTAATTTTTAATTTATTTCTAAATTTCGTTTTATATGTATAAAAAACAAAGTATTAGTGCTATAATGTTATGAAAATGAAAAAATAAATTAAAGAGGTAATATTGTAATGAGTGAATGTTCACATGATTGTTCAAATTGCAGTGCAAATTGTTCATCTAGAAAACAAACAAAAGAGGATTTTCTTGTAAAACCTCATAAAAAAAGCAATATAAAAAAGGTAATTGGAGTTGTAAGCGGTAAAGGCGGTGTCGGTAAGTCTTTAGTTACATCTTTACTTGCATCAAACATGAAAAAGGCTGGATACAATGTAGGGATACTTGATGCTGATATTACAGGACCTTCAATTCCTAAAATATTTGGTGTAAGCGGTAGCGTTTATGCAACAAAAGAAGGTGCATATCCTAAGAAGAGCGAAGGCGGAGTTGATATTATGTCAATAAATCTTCTTTTGGAAGATGATACAAAACCTGTTGTTTGGAGAGGACCTGTTATTGCAGGAGCTGTTGGTCAATTTTGGACTGATATAATTTGGGAAGATGTTGACTATATGTTTGTTGATATGCCTCCCGGAACAGGTGATGTTCCTTTAACTGTTTTTCAAACAATTCCTGTTGATGGAATTGTGATTGTTACATCTCCTCAAGAGCTTGTTTCTATGATTGTTGAAAAAGCTGTTAATATGGCCGAAATGATGAATATCAATGTTCTTGGACTTGTTGAAAATATGAGTTACATTGAATGTCCAAATTGCCATGAAAAAATAAGTGTATTTGGCGAAAGTCATGTAGATGAAGTTGCTAAAAAATATGGATTAGAAGTTCTTGCAAATATTCCAATTGATCCTGAAATTGCTAAGAAGTGCGATGAAGGTAAAATTGAACAGCTTGATAAACAATATGTTGATAAAGCAATTGAAAAATTAAAAAATCTGTAAAGGGTGTATAAAATGATAAAACATATAGTTTGCTTTAAGTTAAAAGATAATAGTGAAAAGGCATGTAGAATGGCTAAAGAAACTCTTATGTCTATGAAAGATCATGTATCATTAATAAAAGATATAAATGTAGGAATAGACTTTCTCCATTCTGAAAGATCTTATGATTTAATATTAGAGGTTGTATTGGATTCAAAAGAAGCTTTAGATGAATATCAAAAAGATCCATATCATTGTGATGTTGTAAAAAGCTATATGCACAAGGTGAGAGAAACTAGTGTGGCAGTAGATTATGTCATTGAATAGATTTTTTGTAAAAAAAACTGCAAAAAACTGTAAAAAAGGTATTGACATAGTGTAGATAAAGTGATAATATAACAAAGCTGTTTCAAGCGGATAGCTGGATAAGCATACGAGAAGAAGTCAATGAAAAAAAATGACAAAAA
>NZ_SPHL01000073.1 GCF_005844425.1 Anaerofustis stercorihominis
AATGTTTAAATTACAATCTCCTTCAAATTTTATTGAGGTTACCAAGGAAAATATTGAGGCAGGAGAAAATATATCGGTAAATGATTTTGTAGAAATAAAAGATAAATATAAAGATAATTATTCTATAAAGCCAAAACAAGATAAGTATAATTTTAAAACACTTGGAGAAATTTCAATTCCATATATAGTTACAGATAATAATGGAGAAGAAAAAGAAGTTGATTGTACGTTTAATGTAGTTGATACAACTGCTCCCGAAATTAATACAAGCAAAGATTTAACAATAAAAAAGGGATCAGATTTTGATATATCAAAATTTGTTTCTATAAAGGATAATCTTGATGGGGATATTGATATAAAGAATTTGAATATAGAAAACGGAAATGTAAATACAAAAGAAGAAGGTGAATATACATTAACTTTATCGGTAACAGATAGTAATGGAAATAAAAATAAAAAAGAAGTAACTTTTATTGTTAAAGAAGAAATAAGTGTTGATGATGTAATGCAGACTTTACTCGGATTATGGCTTCCAACAGAATATGCGAGTATGTATAGTGAAACAGGTGTTACAGGTGATGCAATGATACTGTATGTAAAAGAGGGTTCAAAGTATTATCAAAAAGGTTATGAAAGTTCTGCTAAAATAACAATAAAAAGTATACAGGAAGGCGGAAGGATTATAGAATATGACCTTGCAGGTTTTGAAGGTATAAATAGTTATTCATCTCATGTAACGATTGATATGGGGCTTACAGGGGATAATATGATTAATATTAACGGTGTAAGTTATACATGGGTTGGTAGTGGATATTAAAATTGAAGGGAAAATTTTAAAATGAAATATTGCAATAGATGTGGAAATGAAATTGTTAATAATATCAGCATATGTCCTAATTGTGGGAATATATTAATTCCTGAAAGTAAACTAAAAAAAGATGAGTTTAATCTAGCTTATTTTTCTGCCGGAAGTGTCTTAGGTGGACTTTTAGGGTTGATTGGTTTAGGAATATCAATTCTTATTCTTATTCTAAAAAGAAAAGAGCCTAAAAGGTATAGTTCTGTAGTATACGGAGCACTGTTAGGATGTATAGTAGTATCGATTTGTATGATGATATTTAATTTATAGAAAATTAATAGGAGAAATTATGAGTTTTTGTAAAAATTGTGGAAATGAATTAAATGAAAATGGAAACTTTTGTACAAAGTGTGGTATGAAAGTTGAGAAAGCAGTAAGTATACCAAAAAATTACTGCACAAATTGCGGAGCTGAAATAAAAGAATATTCTGATATTTGTTTAAATTGCGGAATGTTGATTTCAAAACAAGAAAGCGTAAATGATGAAAAAAATTATAATGTACTTTCGATATGTGGGTTTGTTGTTTCTATTATAAGTCTATTTTTTGGATTGTTAGGTTTAATATTAGAAATATTGGCAATGATAATGGGAGTTATTTCTTTAAATCAGTTGAAAAATAATGATAAAGAAAAAGGACAAGTATTTTCAATTCTATCAATCGTCATTGCGTGTTCATATATTATTTTTTATTTATTAATTATGGCAACTATAGTTTCATATTTTTAATAACGAGGTTAAATTAATATGATTGTGATTTGTGATAAATGCGGTAAAGAATTGAAAGGCAGTAATATCAAATACTGTTCTTGTTGTGGAAACAAAATAAGTAAACTTAATAAAGATAATTATAGAGAAAAGTATAATACTACTTTGTCAAAAAGTAGAAAAATAATGTGTCCTATATGTTGTAAATTGGTGAATCCTATTGTTAAGGAAGGTTGGTATTATTGTTCTTTATGCAGTCGTAAAATTCAAAAAGAAGCATTTGAATTTGATAAAGAAAGTATTCAATGCAGAAAAAATAAGAAAATAGAAGAGATGAAAAAAGAAATAGAAGAAAAAAAGAAGAGTGATGAATTTTATTATATATGTGATAAGTGCAATCGTGTTATTAAGTATTCATCTAAATTTTGCAAATACTGTGGTGAGATAAATAAACAAAAGAATTTTAATAGTGATGAAAACTTTACTTCTATAAAAATACAATTAACATCTACAAATAAATATATAGCCGGCAGTCCAAATGATCTTATCGGAACACCGAGAACAATTTATTTGGATGGTGAAGAAATTGGTAAGATGGGAGCAGAAGATGTAAAAATATTTGTTACTAAACTTAAAGGTAAACATATCTTAACAATATATAGAAATTCAGATATTTTTAATTGTTCACAAATAGATATACCATTAGTTATTGAATCATGTAAGGAATTTAATATAAAAGTTGTATTTGGATATAAGATTACATACGAATTTTTAAACTAAGGAATGAAAGGGGAATTAGATATGTATTGTACTCATTGTGGAAGTAGAATATGATGATGCTAAAAAAATCTTCGATTTTTTAAGCGGTGCTGTTTA
>NZ_SPHL01000074.1 GCF_005844425.1 Anaerofustis stercorihominis
TTTTTGTCATTTTTTTTCATTGACTTCTTCTCGTATGCTTATCCAGCTATCCGCTCGAAACAGCTTTGTTATATTATCACTTTATTCCTTATCTGTCAATACCTTTTTTACATTTTTTTGCAGTTTTTTTACTTTTTTTATAAAAAATAAAAAAAGGCTGTAAAAACAGCCCTTAGAGTATTTCAATTACTTTACAGATTCACCTTCTATTATACTATGTGATACTATTATTTTTTTCTCTTTCAAATCCTCACCTTCAAGCAATTTAACAAGAAGTCTTGCACTTATTGCCCCTACATCATACATATAGTGATTTATGCTTGTAAGAGTTGGGTTAATCCACCTTCCTACTTCGCAAGAATTTAAACTTGCAATACTTACATCATCAGGTACTTTCTTTCCTGATTCTTCAATAGCTTTTATTGCACCAAGAGCCATTTCATCATTACCACATATAACTACATCAGGAAGAGTTCCTTTTAACATTTCCTGCATAGCTAAATATCCACCTTTCATCGTAAAGGCATTTTCATAAATCTTGTTTTTTTCTATTTTCATTCCAAGCATTTTTGATGTTGAAAAAATAACTTCTTCATTCTTTTTAGCATTATAATCTCTATTTTTATCGCCATGTATTAATCCAAGAGTATTATGTCCTTTTCCTTTAATATATTCCATTAGTGCATATATACCTTGATTATAATCATTGATGACACTTGAATATTTTCCCGCAGGGTCTTCAACACCACATAATATTACAGGCATATTCATATATTCAAATTTTCTTTTAACAACATCATCCAGTTCCCTACCCGCAAAAATAATTCCATCACATTGTTTTTGATAAAACAAATCCATAAATTCTTCTTCTTTTTTGCTATCTGCATCGCTATTGCAAATTATGGCATTATACCCGCTTTGCATACTTATATCTTGTACACCTCTGGCCATTTGAGCATAATAAGGTATTGTAATATCATGTATAACAACACCAACAGTTTCAGTTTTTTGCAATTTTAAACTTCTAGCTATGGCATTTGGTCTGTATCCTGTTTCTTTTATTGCTTGTAAAACCCTGTCTTTTGTTTCTTCATTTACCAAAGGTACATTATTTATTACACGCGATACGGTAGCTATAGAAACGTTTGCTTTCTTTGCAACATCTTTAATTTTTGCGCTCAATGTAGCACCTCCATATTATTACATCTGTCATTATAAACTTCATTGCCATGTAAAAGTTTAAATTATTCTACCACATCATGTAATTATTTTCAATTAGTTATGATTTTTTAATAAAAATAATTAAAAAAAACTACATATAAATATAAAGTTGATTGAAAATATTGAAAATTTTTATATAATTTTATATAAGAAATTAAAAAAAAGAGAGAAAATATGAAAAATAGCAATTTAAAGTTTAAACATGTTGAAAATTATTTCATGTGTCCAATATGTAAAAATGAAATGCATATTGAAAATAACACATTAAAATGTCAAAATAATCACTGTTTTGATATTGCAAAAAAAGGATATATTAATTTTTTATCAAATAGAAAGCCTCAAAAGGGTTATGACAAGAGTTTCTTTGAAAATAGGAACATTATATTAAACCAAGGATACTATGACCACATATGCGATTATATCCAATCTTATATAAACACTTTTAAACCTGACACAGTTATTGATGCCGGATGCGGAGAAGGTTTCTATGTCAAAAAATTATATAATGAAAACATAGATTTTTTTGCTTTTGATTTATCTAAAGATGCTATTAATGTTGCAGCAAGAGGCATGAATAATATTTGTTTTTTTGTTTCAGACATACAATCTATTCCACTAAAAGATAATTCTATTGACTGTATGTTAAATATATACACACCGGCAAATTATCCCGAATTTAAAAGAGTATTAAAGAAAGATGGTATTATAATAAAAATAATTCCGGGTCTTTCTCATTTAAAAGAATTAAGACATATTGTTAAAGACTCATTAAAACATGAACAATACGATAATAAAGAAGTAATTGATTGTTTTAAAGAACATTGTACATTATTGGATATGAAAGAACTTAATCAAACAAAAACAATTTCCATAGATAATTTAAAATCTTTCTTAGATATGACACCGTTATTGTTTGATATTGATAAAAGTAAATTTGATTATAATAATGTAAATGAAATAACTATTTCCGCTACCGCATTAATTGGAAAAATAAGATAAGAAGAAATTGAAAATTTTTTATAAAAAAAGAACATCTTTATTGATGTTCTTTTTTATTTATCATTTACTAAAATT
>NZ_SPHL01000075.1 GCF_005844425.1 Anaerofustis stercorihominis
ATTATATTATCTATTAAAAATAAATACAGATTTTTTTATTTTTAAAATAATAAAAAAGCAAACCTTTTGATATTCCTGCCTTATAAGTAATTTCTTCTGTAACGACATTTTTATAATCATTTTTTGCAAATACTTCAATAGCAGCATTTATTATTTTATCTTGTTTTTCTTTTTCAAGCTCATAAAATTTTTCATTAATCATTTATTACTTCTAATACATATCTAATAAAAGTATATATTATTGACTATTTTTGTAAAGCCTTGAGATATCTTTTTTATAATATTTTTTTATGCTATAATGCTAACAGGAGGATATATGAAACAAAAAGAAATTACAATTAGAAATCTAAAGGATGAAGATTTACCTCAGATAAAAAACTTACTTTACGATACATGGATAAAAAAAGACTATGGAGAAAATGAAAGAGTGGCAAATGAAATTAGTTCAATTTTTATGTATGAACTTCTTTATCGCCAATCATTTTCAAACGTTGCAGTCTATAAAGAGAAAGTCGTAGGAATAATTCTTGGAAGAATAAATAAACATTATAAATTAAAAAACAACATCATATACATAATAAAATTAATACTACACTGTTTAAAAACTATACTTCTTAAAGATGGCATAAAAGCTTTAAAATCAGAAAAAGAAACAGCAAAAGTAAACAATGAACTTTTAAATAGTTTAAGTACAGACACAGATGGAGAACTTATTCTTTTTGCTTTAAACAGGAACATAAAAGGAAGAGGTTTAGGTTCTAAATTATTAAATTCTTTTTATAATTATATGAAAGAAAATAATGCAGATAAATTTTATCTTTTTACTGACACAACATGTGATTATGGTTTTTATGAACATAATGGATTCAAAAGAGAAAGTTCAAAAAATATTTATTTCAAAAAAGAACCTCAAACATATTTTATATACACAAAAAAATTAACTTAAAAAAGGACTTTTAAAAAGTCCTTTTTATATTTCAAAAGAAATAAATCCTTTCTCTTTATTAGAAAAAGTATATAATTTTTTTACGCCGGCAGCTTTTAATCTGCTTATTCCAAGATTATAAAGAAGATCAAGCATTTCCAAATTATGAGTATCAGATGACATAGTAAATTTAATTCCTTTATCATTTGCCATTTTGATAATTTCATTTGATGGATACAAACTTCTTACCCCATGTTTATATCCCCCTCCGGTATTTAATTCTAAAACAGCATCAATTTCTTTTATTTTATCAAGAACATCTGACACTAAATCTTTATACCATTTACTTTCTTCATCAAAGAATATTCCGTCTATATTATTCTTCTTTATTAAATCAATATGCCCTGCAACTTCAGGTTTTAATTCACATAAATTGTTATAATAATTCTCATAATAATCCATTACAAATTTTCTTGCATCATTATCGTAACTTCTCTTTAATGATTTTCTAAAAGTAGAACATAACTCATCAACAGGTTCCATAATCCCGTTTGCATTGGTTAAATGAACAGAACCTACAACATAATCTAGTCTATCTCTAATACCAGAAATATCACTCATTAAATATCCGCTTTTACCATATCTTTCACTTTCGATTCCGGCAAATATTTCGATTTTATCTTTATATTTTTCTTTATATTCATTGATTTTATCAACATATTCATTGTATTTTTCAGGTTTTAAAGAATGATTTTCATAATTATAAGTACAAACATGGTCGGTAATACCAAAATGAGTAAAACCCCTGTTTATTGCTTCAATAATTAATGTTTCCATTTCATCTTTACCGTCACTTAAATTCGTATGATTATGAAGTGATACTTTATACATCTTTTATACCCCCTATCTATTAGATATCTTTTCTACCAATATAATTCCGGCATCTTTTTCACTTATCTCTCCTATTTTTATTTTATAATCCAAGTCTAAACATAAGTCAAGAAAAACATGGATTTCATTCAAAGAATATTTCTTTGAAGAAATGTTTGCCATTTTAACTGCATATGGATGGAGAGAATAATCTTTTACTATATCATTTTCCGTTTTACCTTTTTTTATATACTGTTTACATATATACATATTTTCAAAATTTCTTACAACAACACCAAGTATCTGCATAAATTTTACATCATTATATTTTAAATTATGCAAAAGTTTAAAAGCATAATCTGAATTTTTATCTCTTAGTGCATCAGTCAATTTGAAAATTTCATCTTGTATATTTACACTTATAATTTTTTTTATTTCATCAATATCTATTTTTTCTTTATTTATACTTGATAATTTTTTTATTTCACCTTCAAAAT
>NZ_SPHL01000076.1 GCF_005844425.1 Anaerofustis stercorihominis
GAATCTAAGGAGGAAGTATGGATAAATTTGAATTAATTGTACTTTGTGCTTTATTATCAATATTTTTAATTGTAATATTATATTTCGTTTTTAGAATGTTATTTACAAAAATAAAAATGTTTTTTTATAATTTAAAATTAAAAAAATTTAATTTACTTTTAAATAAAATTTCTAAAGACTTGAAAGTAGGTCAATATCCAAAAGTTGAAGATATTGACGAATTAAAAAATATTCTTCAAAAAGACAATAGGATTAAAGAAAAATATTATTTTGCTGTAAAAGAACTTATTGAAGAAAATATAAACGATAAAATTTTACAAAAATTTATAGAGGAAATAAATTCTTGTATAGTAACAAGTGAAGACATTTCTTTTGAATATTCTTATTCAAAAGATTTGGAAGTATTTATTGTGAAAACTAATTCTTTTTGGAGAGAAAATAAAAAAGTGGATGAGTTTCTACTAAAATGCCTTCATTCTTCTTCAAAGAAAATCAGACTTCAAGCAATGAATGCAATAGCCAATAGGGGAAATATTGCAAGTTTTACAAAAGCATTCGTTGTTGCTTGTGAAAGACTTTCTGATTTTACTCAAATGGAAATATATGATGCTTTGGATAAATTTAAGGATAAAAAAATGTTACGCAGTGTACTTGTTAAATTAAGAGAAGAAAGTGAAAATATCAGACTTAAGTATATTGTAAAAGAATATTTGGCATAACGGGAGTAATTATGAGTATATTATATGTTATTTTTATTATTTTTATTGTTTATACGATAATGTATGGAATTGTTTCGTTATTTAGTGCTGTTATTCCGTCTATTATGGTATTTAACAATTTAATGAAAAATAAGAAACGATATTTAGATGTTGAAAAAGAAGGTAAAAAAATAACATTAGTATTAAATGAAGAAAAAAATATTAATGAATTTATTTTAAAGATAAATGATTTAACAAAACTTGATTATGAAAATTATGATATTTTTATCATTGTTTCAAGTAATAATACTTTTTTATCAAAGAGAATTATATCAACATTTAAACTTCAAAAAGAAAATAAATCCTTTATATACAATATAAATAAAGAAGAGATAATATCTATTTACTCTAATGGAAAAATTAATCTTTTAATTAAGGAACAAGGCAGTAAATGGAATAATATAAATGCTGTTATAGATAATATAGACAGTGATTTATTTATGGTTTTAGAAGAAAATATTGATATAGAAAGAACCTCTTTAAGTAAACTTGCAAGGGAATTTATGCTTTTTGACGATAATCTATTTTCTATGGGAATAATAAAAAGCAGAGTTTATATATCTGAAGAAAATCTAAGTTTCAAAGAAATAAAAACACATAACTTTTTACTTGGAAGTGTTATTATAAAGAGCATAAAGAATAAATTATTTCTAAAGACTTTTAATGAAGAATTTTGCAGTGGTTTTGAAAGCGGTAATAACTTTACTTTATATAATAAAAACAAAGTTAAAGATGTTGGAGGATTTTCTGATAATTGTATAAATCCAAATAACGACTTAAAGAATCGTTTGACTAAGAAGTTTGGTGATAGATATAATATAGACTATGAAGCTCTTGCATTTAAACAAGAAGAAGATTTTAAGCCTTATTTATTTAATGAAATGTATTCAACTTATATTAATGCAAAAAATCAAAATGCAATAAACTCATTTATGGGGCTTAGTAAATTTTATGAATTTTTATCGTCGGTTTTAAATCCTATTTTGGAACTTCCGATAATAATATTCTCTCTTGTTTTGGCGTTTTTAAAGGTTATAAGCATAAAAGAATTTTTATTATTTATCCTTTTATATATAGCTTTTGATATATTAAAAAATATACTTCTTGTTATTACAGATAAAATATCAATAGGCAAGAATTATAATTTTGTTGAAACATTAGAACTTATTGGTTTTTGTATTGTTTATGATTTTGGTTTAAGACAATACTATGATTTACATAAGCTTTCAGTAAGATTT
>NZ_SPHL01000077.1 GCF_005844425.1 Anaerofustis stercorihominis
ATACTTTTCATCTTTTTACACTTTCTTTTTTTGATGTACTTTTGCATCTTTTCTTTTCATTATTCTTTTTTGTGTAGTTTCGATTCTCTCTTTTTCAAATTCTTTTCTAACTATTATGTTAGCTTTTTTAAATAACTTAAATGCAATTTATATATCTTTCAATATATTTTCTTGCTTCCATTTTGTTTTGGATTTGTTAACGTTTTCTATGGTTATATTATATGCATAATATATATAAAATTCAATACTTTATAAAATTTTGGTAAAAAAAAATTTATTGAAATCTTTTTTTTATAAAATATATACGTTTTCATTTTTTTTTATAACTAAAAGATTACTTTTATAAGTATTTTTTTATCAATATAAAAAAAGAAGAAGTTAAACTTCTTCTAATAATGAACTACTATAGGATAATTTGCCTGTATTGTTTCATATGTTTTTTTTGCATTTTTCTTAGGCATATTTATACAGCCGTGACTTCCGTTATTTTTATATATTGTTCCTCCGAACTTACTTCTCCATGTTGCATCATGCATTCCAATCCCTCCGTTAAAAGGCATCCAATAGGAAACAGGTGAATTATATGTACTTCCATCAGCATTACTTCCACTTAAAGTAGTATCTCTTTGTTTATATTTTAAGTAATATATTCCTGCAGGTGTTGAGTATCCACCAGCTTCATCTCCTGTTACAATATCTGATGTAACAATTTTTTTACCATCTTTATAAACCCAAAGTTTTTGATTTGTTAAATCTATTTCAACATATGAATCGCCTACTTCATCGGATGTATCATAAGGGATTTGTGAATAGCAAGGTTTTCTGTTTATATTTTTTTTCTTATTTAATTCTGATGTTAACTTTGTTATTTCTTTATCTTTATTTATGACATACCCGTAATCGCCACCGGTTATAGATATAGTACCACTTAAAGTTGATTTAAATTCTCTCATTCTTCCGCTTGTATTGTATTTTGCGGCTAAGTCATTTACAAAACTTTTTACTGCACTTTTATCTACTCTTAATTTATTTTCTTTCATTTTTGTTTCAATTGTTTTATTTGTTATTCCATATAACTTTAGCACTTGTTCTTGCTCTATTTTTACATCTTTATTTGCCATTTTATATGTGATAGAAGGCAAATCTAAATTTTTCAAATATTCTTGTTCTTGTTTTAAAATTGTGCTTGTTGATATAATTTCAGGTTTATCATAATAATTTTTTTCGTTATAGCTAAGAGTAAATTCTCCCTTTGCAACGAACTTTAATATATCTTTTTTTAACAAATAGGAATCAATATTCGTTCCATATACTTCTTTAATTATTTCATACTCTTCGCTATTTAAATTTATATAAGCATTTTTTGTTTTAGTTGTATCTTCACCATCTTCTAATACTGATAATTTTTTTAACGATTCATTAAATTCATCGCTTGTTTCCTTAATAGTCATAGAAATTGTATATTTGTTATCTTTTAAATGTGTCTTATGCATGACATATGAAAAATATCCAGGATTTACAATATCGTTTAATTGTTCATCAATATTATATGTAACATTTGATAAAGATATAGTTTCGGTTT
>NZ_SPHL01000078.1 GCF_005844425.1 Anaerofustis stercorihominis
TTTTTAATAGATAATATAATAAAAATAATTGAAAATAGAATATCAAAAGATAAAATAACTCAAATAAAAGATTCTTTTGATTTAATGAATTATGCCGTAAAAATAAAGTTAGATTTAGTAAAAGAAAATCCATATATACTTGATTTTTGCATTAGAAGTTATTATTGCAGTGATAAAAATATCATCAGTGAAATAAAAAAACTTATAGTAGAACAATTTAATGAATCATATGAGAAATATTTTTATAATATAGATGTATCAAAATTTAAAGATAAAAATGATTTGTTTATGATATATAAAATTTTTATTTGGATTATGGATGGATATTTGCATGAAAAATTAATGAGGGATGAAGAAATTAAATCTTCTGATATCATTTTAGAATTTGATGAAATTATGGAATTATTAAAAAAGTATTTTTATAAATAAATTTAATTATGGAGAGTGAAATGAATATTATCGAAGTAAATAACATTACTAAAGATTATGGAGACAATAAAGGCGTTTTTGATTTAAGTTTTAACGTTCAAAAAGGTGAAATAATGGGATTTTTAGGCCCAAACGGAGCAGGAAAAACGACAACGATAAGAACATTACTTGGATTTATTAAACCGGATAAAGGTAGTGTAGAAGTTAATGGGTTGGATCCTTTTTTTAATAGTAAAATAATTAATACCAATTTAGGATATTTACCCGGAGAAAATACTTTAATGGATGATATGAAAGGCGATGAGTTTATTAATTTTATTGCAAAAATGAAAGGTGTAGAAGATTTTGTAAGAATTAATCAGCTTAAGGAAATGTTTGAATTAAATGCTTCAGGGCGTATTAAAAAAATGTCAAAAGGTATGAAACAAAAAATTGCAATTATATGTGCCTTTATGAATTATCCTGATATTTTAATTTTAGATGAACCTACAAGCGGATTAGATCCATTAATGCAAAATAAGTTTATCGATTTAATTTTAGAAGAAAAAAAACGAGGAGCTACAATTTTAATGTCTTCCCATATATTTGAAGAAATTGAAAAAACCTGTGATAGAAGCGTTATCATAAAAGAAGGAAGACTTGTATTAAATGAAAAAATAAGTTCTTTAACTAAACAAAAAAGCAAACATTTTATTATTAAATTTGCAGATGAAAAAGAAGCTATGAGATTTACTGCATTATTTAAGAATATTCACCCTAAAGGAGATACTGTTAAAATTAACGTAAAACAAAATTTAGATAAACTAATAAAATTATTATCTAAGTTTAACGTCGTTGATATGGATATAAAACCTTTAAGTCTTGAAGAACTATTTATGCATTATTATGAAGGAGAAAAAAATGATTAATTTAGTACTTTTAAAGAAAGAAATAAAATCTAATTATAAAATATTATTTATATTTATGGCTATTTTGACTCTATATTCTTCGATGATAGTAAGTATGTTTGATCCAAAACTTGGGGAAAGTTTAAAAATGATGTCAGAAAGTATGTCAGGTATTTTTTCTGCTTTTAATATGTCTAATACGGGTA
>NZ_SPHL01000079.1 GCF_005844425.1 Anaerofustis stercorihominis
CTAGAGTACTTGTCTGGAGACGGACTGGGAGGGTAGGTAGTCGCGGGGTTTTTTTATTATTTATAATATTATATTTAATTTTAGAACTAATACAAAATGAGAAATATTATTTTTTTATTTGTATTAGCTTTAAAGTTTTAAAATTTGAATTTTTTTATTGTATATGCTAAAATATATAAAATATAAGACTAAGATTTATAGGAGATTTACATGATAAATTTAGATAGTTTAGAAATTAAATCAAATGCAGATAAAGTTTTTAATGTAATAAAACAACTAGAGTTAGATATTTTAGAAGAAATAGATAAAATATGTAGAAAAAATAAAATTGAATATTCTATTGGAGGAGGCACTATGTTAGGCGCTATTAGACATGGAGGCTTTATTCCTTGGGATGATGATATTGATATAGAATTAACAGCTGAAAATTATGAAAAACTTATTGAAGCTTGTAAAAAAGATTTAAATACTAAAAAATATACATTATTAACAAATGAAACAAATCCAAAATTTAATGATTTTCCGGCAAAGATTTTGTTAAAAAATACTATTGCTAGAAGTAAATCTGCAAGAAACGCGAATTTACCATTAACTTTATGTGTTGATATTTTTAAGTTAGATAATATGCCTAATGATTTTGAAAAGAGAAAAGAAATTGCACATAAATTATTTAACTTACGACAATGTATGTTTTGTAAGACATATAATAATATTACATTTTTAAAAGACCCAAATGATAGGCAAGGTAAAAATTTAAAATATATAAAATATGTGTCTCGTCCAGCTTTATATAAAAAAATAAAAAAGCTCGAAAAACAATGCAATGAATTGTATAAGGATTCAGATTATTTATATGATAATTGTATCTATCATGTAGGATATTATGGAGAACCAAATTTTGATAAAACGGGGTATGAGGATGTTAAATTTGAAAATTTAACTGTTAGGAAATTTAAACAGCATCACGAATATCTATGTAATTTATTTGGTGATGATTATATGGAAATGCCTCCAGTTGAAAGTAGAATGACCCATCATAATTATGTAGAATTTGATTTAGGGCCATATGCAAAGATGTATGATTTACCTGATGATTATGAAAAATATATGATTAATTCTTTGGATGGGGATAGATTATCTAGAATGAAAAATTTATGCCTTGATATGTTGGATGAAGTTGATAGAATATGTAAAAAATATGATATAAAATATTTTTTAAGTGGTGATGATTTAATATTTAAAGCTAAAAATATTGAGGAAATGTCTAATTTATGGCGTAAAGATGTAGGAATATTAATGGATTTTAATAATTTAAAGAAGTTTAATAGTGTAGTTGAAAATGAACTTGATGAAAAGTATTTCTATCAAACAGAAGAAACAGATTCTGAATATTTCTATGCTTATCCTAAAATAAGGCTTAAAGATACTTATTTAAAAGATAAAAGATTAGTCCCTGCTAAAATAAATGAAGGATTATGGATTAATATTGGTAT
>NZ_SPHL01000007.1:0-30008 GCF_005844425.1 Anaerofustis stercorihominis
TGTAAGAGGTAATAAACCTTTTACGGAAAATATATATAACTACGGATTAATATACCAATCAATTATATATCTTTTGGCAACCATTTTAGGACTAGCCTTTATATCTATTATGCCAAATAAAAAGATACCAACAATTACATCAATAGGGCAAAAAACGTTACAAATATACTTTTGGCATATATTTGTTATGAACATTTTAACAAATATATTTAATTTAGATAATATATTATGTACAAGCCCAACCGGAAAACTATGTTATATGATAATTGCAATTATTACTACATTTATTTTATCTTTAAAAATATTTTCTTTTCCAACTTCACTTTTTATTAATAAAAAATAAGAGCTATTCTCTAATAGAGAATAGCTCTTTTATTATTTACCCATTTTTTGTTGTTGTCTTTTTTTATTTTCAGCTTTAATTCTAAGTTGTTTATCAAGAATTTCTTTTCTTACTCTTAAATGATTTGGTGTTACTTCTAAAAGCTCATCGTCATTTATAAATTCAAGATATTGCTCTAAACTTAATTGTCTGTGAGGAGTAAGTCTTAAAGCTTCATCACTTCCCGCAGCACGCATATTTGTAACTTGTTTTCTCTTACATACATTTACAGTCATATCGTCAGGTCTTGAGTTTTCTCCTACAACCATTCCTTCATAAACAGTAGTATTTGGTCCGATAAACAATGTACCTCTTTCTTGTGCATTGTATAAACCGTAAGTAATACTTTCTCCAGGTTCACTAGCAATTAAAGAACCTCTGCTTCTGCCTTCAAGATCTCCTTTATATGGCATATATTTTTCAAAGTTTGAGTTTACAACAGCAGTACCCTTTGTAGCTGTCATAAGTTCACTTCTGTATCCGATTAGTCCTCTTGAAGGAATCATAAATTCAAGTCTTGTATATTTATCACTTGATTTATCCATATTTAAAAGTTCACCTTTTCTTGTTGAACAGCTTTCTATAACTGTTCCTGTATATTCATCATCAACATCAACAACAAGTCTTTCAAAAGGCTCACATAAAACGCCGTCTATTTCTTTTGTTATAACAGTTGGTTTTGATACCATAAATTCATAACCTTCTCTTCTCATATTTTCTATAAGAATTGAAAGATGAAGTTCTCCTCTTCCTGATACTTTGTAAGTATCTGCACTGTCAGTAGGTTTTACTTCTAGAGAAATATTTGATAGAAGTTCTCTGAATAATCTATTTCTAAGATGTCTGCTTGTTACATATTTTCCGTCCATTCCGGCTAGTGGTGAAGTGTTTACGGAAAAGTTCATTGAAAGAACAGGTTTATCTATTTCAACAAAAGGAACAGCCTCTACATTGTCAACAGCTCCGATTGTTTCTCCTATGTTAATATCTGCAATACCTGCTATACATACGATTTCTCCGGCGCTTGCCTTTTGACAAGGAACTTTTTTAAGTCCTTCATAAGTATAAAGTTGAGAAATTTTACCTTTTGTAACATTTCCTTCTTTTCTTGCAATACTTACCATGTCATTTGCTTGAACATGACCTCTTTCAATTTTACCGATTGCAAGTCTTCCTGTGTATTCATCATATTCAATGTTTGATACAAGGAATTGGAAAGGCTTTTCTTCATCTCCTGTAGGACAAGGAATATTTTCTTTTATAGCCTTAAATAATACTTCAAGATTATCATCTTTTTTTACAGGTGTTTCACTTGCCCAGCCTTGTTTTGCAGAAGCAAAAAGAACTTTTGAATCAAGATAGCTTTCATCAGCTTCAAGATCTATAAATAATTCCAATACATCATCGGCAATTTTTTCAGGTGTTGAATTTTCTCTATCTACTTTGTTTATAACTATTATTACAGGTAAGTTTTGTTCCAATGCTTTTTTAAGAACAAATCTTGTTTGAGGCATACAACCTTCAAAAGCATCAGCAAGAAGAATAACTCCATTTACAAGAGAAAGACTTCTTTCAACTTCTCCCCCGAAGTCAGCATGTCCAGGTGTGTCTACAATGTTGATTTTAATATCATCATAGTATACTGATGTATTTTTAGCTAAAATAGTAATTCCTCTTTCTCTTTCAAGATCATTTGAGTCCATTACTCTTTCATTTACATCTTCATTTTCTCTGAATGTACCGCTTTGTTTAAGCATTGCATCTATTAATGTAGTTTTACCGTGGTCTACATGGGCAATTATTGCAATATTTCTTATATTTTCTTTCTTCATTAATTCATCCTTCTAACTTTTTTTATTTTATAAAATGTGCATAAGCACGCTAATATTCATTAACTAAAAAATTATATCACTATATAAAATCAATGTCAATTTTAAGCACCAATAAATCCTTTTATAACCTTAATATAGCCTCTTTTTTAAAATTTTTGAATAAAATCTTATAAAAAGGCAATAATAAAAATAAAATTTATTAATTATTAATTTTTTTATCATTTTAATTTAATATTTATTATTTATAATGACAATGTAAAATATAGAAATATAAAATTAATGTTTCCAAATTTTATATAATATATTTTTACCCTTTGAAATTGATATTGTTTTGTTTTAGTGAAAAAACACCGCAAGGTGTTTTTTTCTTTTTATAAACAAATACTATAATTAATCATAAAAATTAACTTTCTAAATATAATCTATTAGGAGGCTTTTTATGATTAATTTAAACGGTAAAAAAATAAAAATGTTTTTTTCTTTTTTAATTTTCATTATTTTTTTAATTACAATATTTATCCTATTTTTACATAATATCAATGCTGGTATTGATAAAACTCAGTGGGGACTTGGAAATTATAAAGAAAATAAACAACCTGTAGGAAATGCAGATAAAGAAACATTAGAAAAATATAATGCGTACTATGTGGGAGATGAAAATCAAAAAGTTATTTATCTTACATTTGATGCAGGTTATGAAAATGGATATACATCTAAAATACTTGACACCTTAAAAGAAGAAAAAGTCCCTGCCGCCTTTTTTCTGGTAGGTAATTACATAGAAAAAAATCCCGATTTGGTAAGAAGAATGATTAATGAAGGTCATATAGTAGGAAATCATACATATTCACACAAAGATTTAAGATATGTAAGTGACGAAGAATTCAAAAAACAACTTACAGATTTGGAAGATTTATACAAAAAAACAACAGGTAAAGAATTAAAAAAATATTTAAGGCCTCCGGAAGGAACGTTCAACGAACATACTCTTTCTCTTGCAAACAGCATGGGATACAAAACAATTTTTTGGTCGTTAGCATATGTTGACTGGAACAATAACGAACAAAAAAGTTTCAGCAGTGTATTTGAAAAAATAATGCCCAGAATGCATAACGGTTGTGTAATGCTTTTACATTCAACATCAAAAACAAACAGCTTAGTTTTAAAAGATTTAATTACAACACTTAAAAAGGAAGGATATACCTTTAAAAGTTTAGATGATTTAACAAAATAAAATAATATTTTTATTTTTTCTCCACATACTAAATACGTAACCAAAAGTTACGACTTTAAAATGTACAGGAGGAAAAACATGAATAAAAATACTTCAATCGAATGCGATGTTAAAAGCTGTGAATATAATTGTAATGACTGTAACTATTGTTCCCTTGATTCAATCAAGGTAGGTACACACGAATCACATCCAACACAATGTGACTGTACTGATTGTCTTTCATTTAAATTAAAAGCCAAATAGGAAACCCTCCCTAATTATATTACCTCTCAAACTTAATATTATATGATATAAAAAATTTATATCATACAAAAAAGGAAGAATGCTTATTCTTCCTTTTTTAATTAATGTTTATTTTTATTGTTCGTCAACATCTATAATATTATCATTTTGGTTATCTTGATTATATTGGTTGTATTGATTATATTGATTATTATAATTTGTTTGACCATAAGGATTAGATTGTATCATATTTATAGCATTCATTAATTTCAATACATTCTTTTCTTTTGTATTTCCCATAATCATAAACCAATCTATTATAGTCCAGATACCACATCCACCAGCTGTAAGAAGTTTCAATACACCAAGTCCAACTTCACCAAGCATCATTCTATCAACACCAAGACCTCCAACGAATAAAGAAACAACCAACATTACAACAGGTGATTTAAACTGCATTGTTGATAATTGCACAAAACATTCATCAGGAAGCGCTTGCAATCTTTCTCTTATTAACATCATATTTTCTTCAGGAAAATATTCAGCATTTGACATTAAAAACATATCTACTTTATTTTGTTCCATAATTTTCTCCTCTCATTCTACATGTATATCGTAATTTAAGTATATAATGGTTAAAGGTTTTATGTCAATAAAAACCTTTATTATTTAGTTTTTCTTAAGAAATGGAAAAGGATAGTTTGACTAAAAAAATTTTTTATATTATATTAAAATAAAAACAGAAAGTATATTAAATTATATTATCTATGAAAAAGAAAAATATCAAAAAATACATTTTAATTTTAACAGTAACAGCCTTATATGCTTTTATTATAAATATAACAAAAATAAACTGTCTTATACGATACATTATAGGACTTCCTTGCCCTTTTTGCGGGACAACAAGAGCGTTAATTTCTTTTTTGAATGGTAATATAAAACAAGCTTTTTATTATCATCCTTTGTTTATATTATCTATTCCCTTTTTAATTTTACTTATTACTTCTAACGAAAAGTATTTTTTTAAAATGAATAGAAAAACCAGAACTTGCATTCTTTCTTTTATTGCTATTTTATATATTGCTATATATATTATAAGAATGATATTTTTTTATATTCCTTAATAAAATATTACAAATATTAAGAATTAATTAACTTTATGTTTTTTTGATGTTTATAAGAAAATATTGTGATATAATAATAAAAAATTTTATTACATACTTTTCAAATAGGGAATAAAAGAGAGTCTTACATTTTTGTAAGACTCTCTTTTTTTTCACAAAAAAAGGCTGTGATTAAAACCACAACCTTTTTTTATTTATTTTATAACAATATTGTAAATTCTACCTTTTACATAAATTTCCTTAACGATTTTCTTACCTTCAGGAATATTTTGTACAGCTTTTTGAGCATGTACTGCTTCTTTAACTTCTTCTTCAGAAGCATTTCTGTCTACAACTACTTTACCTTTAAATTTACCATTAATTTGAATTGGAATTTCAATTTCATCGGCAATTGTTTTTTCTTCATCATATTCAGGCCAAGAAGCTTGATGTAAGTATCCTTCAAATCCTGCTCTTTGCCATAATTCTTCTGTTAGATGAGGAGCAACAGGGTTAAGTAAAATAAGGAATGTTCTAAATTCTGCTTTATTTATTTTTCCTTTGTCATAAACTTCATTTGTTAATTTCATAAGTTGAGCTATTGCAGTGTTAAATTTAAGAGTTTCATAATCTTCACTTACTTTCTTAATAGTTTGATGCATTAAAGTAGTAAGTTCTTTAGAATATTCTTCTCCGTCAACCACTAAATCTTCCATTTTGGCAACTCTGTCTAAGAATCTCTTACAACCTTTAACTCCGTTTTCACTCCATGGAGCAACTTTTTCAAAGTCCCCTATAAACATTTCATATGTTCTTAAAGTATCAGCACCGAATTCGTCTACAACTTCATCAGGGTTAACTACATTACCTTTTGATTTAGACATCTTTTCATGATTTTCACCTAAAATCATACCATGACTTGTTCTCTTTTGATAAGGTTCTTTTGTATTTACAACTCCAATATCATATAAGAATTTATGCCAGAAACGAGAATATAACAAGTGAAGTGTAGTATGTTCCATACCACCATTATACCAATCTACATTCATCCAATATTTAATAGCTTCTTCGCTTGCAAGAGCTTCATCATTATCAGGATCTGTATATCTTAAATAATACCAGCTTGAACCGGCCCATTGAGGCATTGTGTCAGTTTCTCTTTCAGCATCAGCACCACATTTAGGACATTTAACCTTATACCACTCAGGCATATTTTTAAGTGGACTTTCACCGTCATCAGTTGGTTTATAATCTTTTACATCCGGAAGTGTAAGAGGAAGTTCGCTTTCATCAAGCGGAACGAATCCACAGTGAGGACAGTTTATAATTGGAATAGGTTCTCCCCAATATCTTTGACGAGAGAATACCCAGTCACGAAGTTTGAAGTTAGTTTTTCTTCTTCCGATTCCTCTTTCTTCAACGATTTGTGTCATTTTTTCTTTTGCTTCTTTAATACCTAAACCATCAATCAATGGAGAATTTACAAGCTTACCGTCTCCTGTGTAGGCTTCTTTTTCAATATCTCCGCCGCTTACAACTTCAACGATAGGTAAATCGAATACTTTTGCAAATTCATAGTCTCTTGTATCATGAGCAGGTACAGCCATAATTGCACCTGTTCCGTATGTCATAAGTACATAATCAGAAGCAAAAACGCTTATTTCTTTTCCTGTAATAGGATTTATAGCACTTATACCTTCAAGTTTTACACCTGTTTTTTCTTTATTAAGTTCTGTTCTTTCAAAATCAGATTTCTTAGCAGCTTCTTCTTTATATTCAACTACTTTATCATAATTTGTTATTTTATCTTTTAATGTTTCGATTACAGGATGTTCAGGAGATATAACCATATATGTTGCACCGTAAATTGTATCCGGTCTTGTTGTATATACAGTTAATTTTTCATCACTGTCTTTAATTTCAAAATTAATTTCAGCACCATAACTTCTGCCAATCCAGTTCTTTTGACTTGATTTTACTCTGTCAATAAAGTCAAGATCATCTAAATCGTCAATAAGTCTGTCTGCATATTCAGTAATTTTAAGCATCCATTGATTTTTAACTTTTCTTACAACTTCTCCCCCACATCTTTCACAAACCCCGTTTACGACTTCTTCATTTGCAAGACCAACTTTACAGCTTGTACAGAAGTTTATTGGGAATTCTTTCTTATAAGCAAGTCCTTTTTTAAATAATTGTAAGAAAATCCATTGTGTCCATTTATAATATTTTGGATCTGTTGTATCAATTTCTCTTTGCCAGTCAAAAGAGTAACCAAGAGATTTTAGTTGTCTTTTGAAGTTAGCAATATTGTTTTTTGTAACAATTGCAGGATGAACACCTGTTTTGATTGCATAGTTTTCTGTTGGAAGACCAAACGCATCAAATCCCATTGGGAAAAGTACGTTATATCCTTGCATTCTCTTTTTTCTTGAAACTATATCAAGAGCAGTGTATGGTCTTGGATGACCTACGTGAAGACCTTGTCCTGATGGATAAGGGAATTCAACCAAAGCATAATATTTAGGTTTGTCAAGTCCTGTTACTGCATGGAAACATTGTTCTTTATCCCAAATATCTTGCCATTTTTTTTCTATTTCTTTAAAGTTATAATTGTCCATTTATTTCTCCTTATTTATAACTATTTCGATTTAACATTAACATTTTTATTATAGTTAATTTATGGCACTTAAGTCAACTAAAATGTAATAATTTCTGCTTAAATTATATATTAAATAAGCTTTATGAAACTAATATATGTATAAAATTTGATTAATATAAAAACTTAATTATCATTTTAGCACATGGTTTTATCCCATAAATAATTTATATACTATTGCTTAAAATAAATGCATATATAAAAACTTTTGACCATATATTTTAATATATAAATTATGGAGGTTTTGCATGAATAGAAAAAATATCATATTTATATCCGTTACCGTACTACTTGTTATAATTCTTGCAATTTTTGGGATAATGTCAGGCATGAAAAATAATAAACCGGTAGATATAACAGGAGAATATAAACTTGAAAAAGTGAATGTTGACAAAAAAGAAATTGATTATTCAAATTTAAACTTCTATTATGTTTTTAACAGTGATTATACAGGAAACATAATTTTTGAGGATGTTAAGAGCGATTTTAAATATGAAATAAAAGAAGAAGACAAACAACTGCTTTTGGTAATAAAACAAAACGAAAAAGATGTATTAACTTATGCAGTCACAAAAGAAGAAAACGGAATAACAATAACCCATGATACTCTGGGAAGTTTATATTTAAAGACCGAAGCCGTTCCGGACAGTTTGAAAAAATAAAAAAAGAAGCATAAGCTTCTTTTTTATTCCAAAGTATTATTTTCTCCTTTTTGGATTTCTCCCAAAATATCAAGACCTTTTTTTCTCATAAAATAATTTTGTAAATTCTCTGCACTTGCATTTATAATAAGTTCTTCAGGGAATCCCGCTGCTTCTATTATTCCTCTTGCTCTGTCTATCTTACCTACTCCAAGACAAAAATGAGCATCTGAGTTAACAGAAATAGGCACTTCATATTTTTTACATAACTTTGCTATTTCAAGGCAATTTTCTTTGCTTCCCTTTCTTGCATAAAAAGAGTTATTGTTTACTTCAACAACTTTGTCATATTCATTACATTTTGAAATAACTTTTTCATAATCGAATTTAAATGCGGGAGAACCTAAATGTCCCAAAATATCTACTCTTGGATTTTCAAGTACTTTAAGCATTATTTCGGTAATTCTGTCAGGATCTCTTTCAAGGAAAGTTTCATTATGAATTGATGCAACAACATAATCCAAGGTATCAAGCACATGATCCGGTATATCAAGTCTTCCGTCAGGCTGCAATATGTTTGCTTCAGCACCTCTTAAAACATATACGCCTTCAAGAATTCTTGGAATAAACATTTGAAGAGATTGAAAATGCCATTGATGAGCTCCATCTTCCATTGCTGGACCATGATCTGTATTGCCTATGGCAATATGACCTGCTTTTTTTGCCCCTTTGCACATTTCAATAATTGTAGAGTACGCATGATGAGATACGTTTGTATGTGTGTGTAAATCTGCTACAATATTCACTTTAAATCACCTAACTTTCTTTTATATATATTTTAATTATATTACCCAAACATCTTTTTTTCAACAAAATATAATGTAAAATATATATATGATTATTTTCATATATATATTTTCTTGCTAAAAACAAAATTTAATGATATAATGTTTTGCGAATAATTTAAATTGATTTAATATTAAGGAAGTAAAGGAATTATATGCGGAGTAAAAAACTTTATAAAAAGAAACATGGTTCAATGTTTTTCGGCGTATTAAACGGAATTTGTGAATATATCGGAGTTGATACAATAATATTACGTTTTATATTTATACTTTCATGTTTAATTTTTTATGGTATACCATCAATAATGTTATATATCATTTTAGCATTAATTATTCCAAGTGAAGAAAAAATAGAATATTCAAATTATGATATAAATTAATAAACGAGGAAACAATGAAAAAGAAATTATACAAAACAAGATACGGAGCAAAATTTTGTGGTGTATTAAAAGGATTCAGTGAATACCTTAATATTGATGTTACAATTTTAAGAGTTATATATGTTATGCTTACATTGCTGACAATGACGATACCATTTGTAATTTTATATTTTGTTCTTTCATGGATTATGCCGGAAAAAGACACTTTGGGATATGACGATTATGAAATAAGATAAAACACATCATATTGATGTGTTTTTTTATTTTCCTTTTTTATTTAAAATAGTTCTTCACAGGTTCTTTCTTTAATAAAAAAGACCGCATATGCGGTCTTTCTATTTTTATTCAAAATCATTTCTGTCTCTTCTTGATAAAGAATCCTTTAAGAAATCAGGAATATCTCCCCAGTCATTTTTGCTTTCTTTCTTCTTTACAGGTTGTTCTTTATCATCATCTTTATCTTCTTCAACTATATCAACAAGTTGTCCATTTTTTGCTTTCATATTAAAACCTGTTGCAATAATTGTAATCTTAACGCTGTCTTCCAAGCTTGGGTCAATTGCCGCACCAAAGATTACGTTAGCATCAGGGTCAGCTTCTTCTCTTGCTATTTCGGCAGCTTTGTTAATTTCGAACAATGATAAGTCTTCTCCACCTGTAATATTAATGATAACGCCCGTTGCACCTTTAATACTTGTTTCTAATAGAGGAGATTTAACGGCTTCAGTAACAGCTTCTACAGCTTTATCTTCGCCTGTACCATAACCAACACCCATATGAGCCATTCCGGCATCTTTCATTATTGTCTTAACATCAGAGAAGTCTAAGTTTACGATACCTGTAATACCGATTAAGTCACAGATACCTCTAACCCCTTGTGATAATACATCATCAGCTAATTTTAAAGCATCTTTAAATGTTGTGTTTTTATCTGCTAGTGTAAGTAATTTTTCATTTGGAATAACAACTAAAGCATCAACATGTTCTCTTAATAGTCTTATACCTAAATCAGAATTTGAAGCTCTAACTTTTCCTTCAAAGGCAAATGGTCTTGTTACAACGGCAATAGTTAAAATACCAAGATCTTTTGCAATTTTTGCAATTACATGGCTTGCTCCTGTACCTGTACCACCACCCATTCCTGCTGTGATGAATAAAAGGTCTGCTCCTTCTACGATTTTCTTTAAATCATCTGTGCTTTCTTCTGCAGATTCTTGTCCAACTTGAGGGTTAGCGCCTGCACCAAGTCCACCTGTTGTTCTTTCTCCGATTTGAACTTTATTTTCACTTAAAGATTCACTCAAGGCTTGTGCATCAGTATTAACTGCAACAAATCTTACGCCTTGAAGTCCTCCTTCTATCATTCTATTTACAGCGTTGTTTCCACCTCCGCCAACGCCGATTACTCTTATATCAGCAAAATTACCCATATGTATATCTTCCATTTCGTATGGCATAATAACTCCTCCTAAACATAGTAAACTAATTATATTCTATTTTAATATTATTTTTAAATATATGCAATACTTTTTTGTTATTTTTACTACATATCTGACACCATATTTTATATTTTACTATATATTGGATTTACCCCTTCAATAAGCTCTACTTTCTGCTTCATATCCATGTTTTGTATAAAATATTTTACAAAATCTTCATGATATGAAAATGCTGTATAGTTTGCAAACTGAAGAACGCTTCCATTTGTAAAATATAAATTATATTCTCCGTCTTTATTTACATAAAACTGAGAAACATTTTTTAACAGATCATTTTCTTTTAAAAATTCAAATACTTGTTTCAAAGTTTGAATTTTCACATCATCCATATCAAATAAATTTGTTCCTTCTTCTATATCTTTAACTTCTATACCGGTTACAATCGGAACATCATACCTTACCAAAGTATTGGAAGATGAAAGCACTTTTCCATCATCATCTACATCATAAAAAGTTTTACTTTCCTGTAAAATGAAAAAAGGAGATCTTTCCTCTATATCTATAACAATAGTATTAGGATATTTTCTGTGAATATTTGCCTTTTTTACAACTGTAATTTGCTCTATTGCTTCCTCTGCTTTTGATGCGGAAAAAGAGTATATATTCTCTCCTTCCAAAATACCGCTTCTGGCAATAATCTCCTCTTTGGTAGCTATTTGATTATTTTCAACTTCAATACTTTCTATATTAAACAAATCCGATGTAGTTATAAAAATAGCCCCTGTTACAACAATTAAAAGTACGAAAATAATAAGAAGTGATTTAGAATTAAAAAACCTGCTTCTTCTTTTTCTTCTTTTTTTTCTTGGTCTGTAAGTTTTAGCTTCATAATAGCTTCTGTTCATAACTACACCTTAACTTTTTTTATTTTCCCTCCAAGAGAGTTTATTATATTATCTATATTTTCGTAACCTCTTTTTATATGATGTATATCACTTACTATACTTTTTCCCTCTGCCGCCAAAGCAGCAATAATAAGACTCGCTCCGCCTCTTAAATCAGGAGCATATACCTGTGCGCCGTAAAGTTTATCTACGCCTTCAACAACAAGTGTACTTCCCTTTACATTCATTTTTGCCCCCATTCTTATAAGTTCCAAAGTATATTTAAATCTATTTTCAAATATCGTTTCGTTAATTATACTTACCCCATTCGCAATTGATAGCATTGCTCCCATTTGAGACTGCATATCCGTAGGAAATCCGGGATAAGGAAGAGTAATAAGAGATTTTAAAGGCTTAATATTATCACTGCCTCTTACCAAAATACCGTCACTGTAAATTTTAAACATCTCTCCCGTTTCAAGAAGTTTATAATAAACAGCTTTCATAGTATCAAGCTTTGCATTTTTTATAAAAAAACTTGAACAAGTCATATTTGCAAGACACATAAAAGTCCCACATACTATTCTGTCACTCATTATTGTATATTCGGTATTTTTTAAACTTCTAACACCTTCTATATATACGGTATTTCCTCCTGCACCGTAAACTCTCGCTCCCATACTGTTTAAGAAATTTTGTAAATCAATTATCTCTGGTTCTTTTGCAGGGTTTCCTATTGCCGTAACACCTTCTGCCAAAACAGAAGCAAGAATAATATTTTCCGTAACCCCGACACTTGGAAAATCAAGCTGAATATTTCTACCCCTGATTTTTTCACCTTTTAAGGTAATTACACCATTTTCTTCTATCATTTTACACCCAAGTTGCTTTAAAGCTTTAATATGTAAATCTATTGGTCTAAGTCCTATATCACATCCGCCGGGCATAGAAAAACTGCATTCCCTTTCAAGAGATAATACCGCCCCCATTAAAATGAGAGAAGAACGCATTTTCCTTAAAAGTTTATCATTTAATTTTACTTTATTTATATCTTTTGAATTAACAATCACACTATGATCTTTCTTTTCAACATAACAGCCTAAATCCTTAAGCATTTCAATCATAGTATTTACATCTTCTATATCGGGAACATTATGAATAATACTTTCCGATTTATTTAAAACCGATGCTGCTAAAATAGGTAAAGCAGCATTTTTGCATCCCTGTAAATCAATCTCACCGCTTAATCTTTTTCCGCCTTCAATAACGAAACTTTCCATAAACTACCTCCAAAGCCATTTAGTTTATAATATTCATATTATTTTATTATTGTGAATACATAGCTTTGAAGGTTATATAATTTTTATTTGTTTTTAGTAAGCTTTTCCACTTCGTCCACAATACGTTCTGCACTGTCTTTTATTGATAGAAGTTTTGACATATAACTCATTTGTTTAAAATAACTTTCGTTACATATAATCTTCTTAACTTCATCAATAAGTCTGTCCCCGTTTAATTCATCATCAAGTATCATAATACCCGCTCCGGCACTTTCTACCTCTTCAGCATTTTTTCTTTGATGATCATCGGCAGCCAACGGATAAGGAATATATATTCCCGCTAATCCCACATATGTAATTTCCGCAATAGCACCTGCTCCGCTTCTTGCTATAACAAGGTCTGCTGCATTTAAAAGCACAGGCATATCATAAACATAATCTTTTATTTCAACGTTATGGATTTCTCCGAAATTCAAACCTCTTTTCTTTGCATTTTCAAGGAAATCTTCATATCCGTTTTTACCGGTTACATGACAAATATAGATATCATCATCATTTCTATATTCTTCTATTAAAGAAAGCATGGCATCATTTAAATTTTTAGCACCAAGGCTTCCCCCAAAACATACTATAACTTTTTTATCAGAATCTATTCCTAAAGTCTTTCTTGCAATTTCTCTGTTATATAACCCAAACTCTCTTCTTACTGGATTACCTGTATATACAACCCTTTCAGGATGTTTTACATATTCTTTTGTATTTTCAAAACTTGAACATACGATGTCTGCCCATTTTGAAAGTGTTCTTGTAGTAAATCCGGGAACTGCATTTTGTTCATGTATAAGAGTAGGTTTACCTTTTAAAGCTCCTGCCAGCACAACAGGACCGGAAACAAATCCTCCGGTACCTATAACAATATCAGGATTAAAACTATTTACAAGCTTTCTTGCGTCGTTATATCCTCTAAACATTTTGAAAAATACAGATAATTTTTTTAATTTAGAATAGTATCTTTCAAAACCGTATATTCTTATGTTATTAAGTTCATAACCTGCCTTTGGAACTATATCAGCTTCCATACAGTCATTTCTTCCAGCAAAAACAATTTCAGCATCAGGATATTCATATTTTATCTGATTTGCTATGGCAACAGCAGGATAAATATGTCCGCCTGTTCCACCGCCTGCAATTAAAATTTTCATTTCTTTTCCTCTCTATAAGAACAATATTATATAACTCTTAATTATTTTTTGATAAATTTAAAATTAAAAAACTATTAAATAACTTTATTTTATAAAAGGATTAATTTTAACATTAATCCTTTTATAAAAATTATTTTCCATAATTTACTTATATACGGCAGTGTTTTGATATATTAAGAACTACCCCCATACCGCACATCAGAGAAATAAGTGAGGAAGCACCCGCACTTACAAAAGGAAGAGGCATACCTGTTACAGGTAAAAGCGCTGTTGCAACACCGATATTGATAAATACCTGCATTCCAAGCAACCCTGCCATTCCCCCACTAAATAACATTGAGAAAGAATCCGGAGCATTTAGTGCTATAACGATACATCTCCATATTAAAAATAAATATACCGCAATAAGTATTATTCCACAAATAAGCCCCATTTCTTCTCCTATATGAGCAAAAATAAAGTCATTTTGAGGTTCCGGCATAAAAAGAAGTTTTGCTTTTCCTTCTCCAAATCCTCTACCAAGTAAACCGCCTGAACCAAGAGCCATTAAAGATTGACAAATCTGCCAACCAGAACCTTGTATATCTTCCCATGGATCTAAGAAAGTAAGCATTCTGGTAATTCTCCAAGGAGTAGTTATAATCATAAATACAATACCCGAAACACCAAGTCCCGCAACAGGAATAAACCATTTTAAATTCATTCCACCGATTATTAACATACCTACAATAAGTGCACCAATAATCGTTGCAGTACTAAGGTTAGGTTCCAAAGCAATAAGTCCGCATACAATCATTGCAAGACCTATATAAGGTAAAATTCCGTATTTAAAAGTTCCTATAAGTTCTTTTTTCTTTTCAATCGAATAAGACAAATATAAAATAAGTGCAACCTTTGTAAATTCACTTGGTTGAATCGTACCGATTTTTATATCAATCCATCTTTTTGCACCATTAACATCAACACCTATAAACAAAACCAAAATAAGAAGTAATATTGCACCTATCATTACTATTGGCGCAAAATGTTTTACCACTTTATAATCTATATTTGAAATGGTAATCATAAGAAAGGTTCCTATGATGGCAAATATAAGCTGCTTTGTAAAATAGGAAAAAGGACTTCCTTCAAGACCCGAATTATACATACTTGCAGAAAAAATAGATATTATACCAAAAACAGTTAAACCTATTACTGTAAGAAGAAGCCAATAATCCATTGTCCCTTTTCTTTTTCTTACTTCTCTCATATAATTATCCTTTCAGTTTGTTTACGTATTCTTTAAATACTCTTCCCCTTTGCTCATAATCATCAAACATATCAAAACTTGAAGTCGCAGGAGAAAGAAGAACGCATTCCCCTTCATTTGCAAGTTTTGTAGCTTCTTCACAAGCTTTAATAAAATCATCTTCTACAACAACGTAATTTTTATATCCATATTTATCAAATGTATCCTTTATTTTGTTTTTTACAACTCCATAAAGAACACTACATTTAATATTATCATTAAGGTTTTGTGCCAAATCGTCGAAAGGTGTCTGTTTGTCATAACCTCCAAGCATTAAAACCGTTTTTTTCTTCATTGCCTTTATTGCCGTTACGGTCGCATCTACATTTGTACCTTTAGAATCATTTATATATTCTATTCCGTCAACCGTATCAACATATTCAATTCTATGTTCAACACTTTTGAAATTTTCTAAGGTATTAACAAGATTTTCTTTTTTTACGCCTTTAACAATTCCTGCCAAAGATGCACACATAACATTCATTACATTGTGAAGTCCATATAATTTAAGCTTATTTATATTTATAAGCTCAAAAACTTCGCCTTTAAAGTTAATCATTATATTTTCGTTTTCCAAATATGCGTTTGCATCTTTATCGTCTTTTGTAGTAAAAGTCAAAACATTGCTTTTAGCTTTTTTACTAAGTTCCATTACAACATTATCTTCTTTATTTACGATAAGATAATCATTTTCGTCTTGATTTAAAAATACGTTTCCTTTAACTCTGACATATTCTTCAAAACTTCCGTGTCTTTCCAAATGGTCAGGAGTAATATTTGTAATTATAGCAACATTAGGTTTAAACTTATCTGTCATTTCAAGTTGATATGAACTTATCTCAAGAGAATAAACGCTGTTTTCATCTCCCTTTGCCGCATCGTTAATAAATGCATCTCCGATATTTCCGTTTACATATGTTTCATACCCGGCATTTTTAAAAATTTCACCAACAAGTGTAGTTGTAGTTGTCTTACCGTTTGTACCTGTTATTGCAACTTTATATCCTTTACAGAAACTATTGGCAAATTCAAATTCACTGTATACGGGAATATTGTTTTTCTTCGCCGTAACAATAGGAAAAGCCTTTGGAGGAACAGATGGCGAAACTATAACCATTTCGCACTCTTTTATTTCCTCTTCACTTGGTTGTCTTCCAAGAATAAATTTAATATTTTCATCACCAACCAAAGTGTCTATTCCAAATCCAAGCTTTGCTATATCTTCATATTCTTTTGTATCTGTTAAATATACTTTCTTATTTTGAGATGAAAGAAATCTTGAAACGGAAACACCGCTTCTGCCTCCACCTACAACCATATATATTCCGTTTTTTAATTCCATTTTTTTCTCCTTAACCAAACATAATTGGAAGTGACAGCAATGATATTAAAACAAGTACTGCCGTAGTAATCCAAAAACAAGTTACTATTTTTGTTTCATGATGTCCCAAAAGTTCAAAATGGTGATGTATAGGTGCCATTTTGAAAAGTCTTTTACCCCCTGTTTTCTTAAAATAGAAAACTTGTAATATAACCGATAATGCTTCTATAAGATATATTCCTCCTGCGATTAAAATGTAAAGTTCTGATCTTGTAAAAATAGAAACTATTACAACCGCACCGCCAAGAGCCATTGAACCTGTATCTCCCATAAAAATCGAAGCAGGGTGAGCATTATAGCATAAAAAGCCAAGACATGCTCCTATTACACTTGCAGTAAATATATTCATAGAAGTAAATCCGTTTGCAAGAGAAAATACCAAGAAAAAGAATAATATTATCATGGTAACTCCGCATGCAAGTCCGTCTAATCCGTCTGTCAAATTCGCCGCATTAACGACAGCAACTATTGCTATAATAACAAACGGAATATAAAATATACCCATATTCCATACGATATTGGTAAAAGGTATTACAATACTCGTTCCGATTGTTGGATGAAATGCTGCATAAACCGCAACTGCACCCGCAGCCGAAAATTGTAAAAGCAATTTCTGTATTGGAAGCATTCCAAGATATGGAACAAGAACCCCACCTTCAGAATTTAATCTGTTTTTTTGAACCATTTTTATATAATCGTCTAAAAATCCTATAAGACCGAAAATCAATGTTACAAATAAAGCAAATATTAAATCTCCGTCAGCTTTTGTAAAAAATAATGCACATGTAACTAAAATACCAAGCATCATTACAAGTCCGCCCATTGTAGGAGTACCTGCCTTTTTATAATGACTCTTCGGACCAAGCTCCCTTATAGTCTGCCCCATTTTTAGTCTTTGCAAAAAAGGAATAAATTTAGGTGTTAATAATACTACTATTGTAAATGAAATCAGAGTTGAAAGAATTACATATATCATTATAAATTACCTCCCCTTTTTAGGCTGTCAATTACATCTTCAAAAGCCATTCCTCTGGATGCTTTAAATAAAATATAATCTCCCTTAAATGTCAACTTTTCTATTTGTTTCATTAAATCATCTTTTGAATCAAAATGTTTTATATTTTTTTTCTCAAAACCGTAATATACGGCACCTTCCCCTATTTGTCTGCTATGTTCTCCCGCAGTAATAAGAAAGTCAACTTCATTTTGTACTATATCTTTTCCACATTCAAAGTGTAGTTTTTCACTTTTTTCTCCAAGTTCAAACATATCTCCGAGAACCGCTACTTTTCTATTATTGCCACTTATGTTCTTAAGTAAACCAAGCGCCTCTCTTAAAGCATCAGGGTTGGAATTATAAGTATCGTTTATAAGAGTCATTCCATTATAATCTTCTATATCCATTCTGTTTTTGCTTGCTTTAAAACTATCAAGTCCTTTTTGTATCTGCTCATAAGTAAGTCCAAAAGCAAATCCTGTATATATTGCAACAAGCCCGTTATAAACACTGTATTTTGCAGGAGTTTTTAATTTAAAAGAATATTCCTTATCTTCATATTTAACATTAAAACTCACACCGCTTTTATCATAAACAATATCGTAAGCTTTAAAATCTCCGTTTTCTATTCCTATTTTTACAATATTAAATTCATTGTTTTTATAATCCTTAAAGAACTCATTATCTGCGTTTACAACAAGAGTACCGCCTTTTTTAAGTCCTTTTGTAATTTCCATTTTTGCTTTAAAAATATTCTCTTTGCTTCCCAAATTTTCAATATGGGTTACCCCTACATTTGTTATTATTCCAAAATCAGGTTCAACAAGTGAGCTTATTTTTTCAATTTCACCTTTGTGGTTCATTCCCATTTCAACAACTGCAATCTCATGTTCTTTATTTAAGTTAAATAAAGTAAGAGGAGCACCCGTTGTGCTGTTATAATTGCCTATTGTTTTCATTGTGTTATACTTACTTGATAAAACACTTGAAACCATATCTTTTGTGGTTGTCTTACCGGCACTTCCCGTTAAAGCTATAAAAGGAATCGTAAATTCACTTTTATAACTTTTTGCCATATCATAAAGAGCCTTTAGAGTATCTTCAACCTTAATTTGATAACAGTCTGCGTCATTGACAAGTTTAGTAACGACACAACAGCAAGCTTTATTCTCGACTGCTTTTTTAACGAAATCATGTCCGTCAAATGCAGTTCCGGGAAGTGCAAAGAATACACTTCCCTCTTTTGCAAGCCTGCTGTCTATTACCACATCGGTTATTATTTTATTATTTCCTTCTTTAATAATTTTGCCGCCAAGCATTTTTTCTAATTTTAATATATCAATACTATGCATTTTCTACCTCAAACTTCAATATCCGCATTATTATATCACTTTTTGGCTTTTGTTAAAACAACTTATATATAAAATACAAAATAATTAATCAACATATTCAAAGGTTACCGTTACTTTTGTTCCTTTCTTAACTTTTGTACCGGCTTTAACGCTCTGTTTCGTTGCTATACCACCGCCTTTAACTTCTATGGTTAGCCCCAACTTCGTTAATGCTTCGTTTGCGCTTTGAACACTCATACCCGTTAAGTCAGGCATAGTTACTTCCGTCGAAGAAGAGCTGTCAACAGTAATGGTAATTTTCTTACTATAAGTTTCTTGTACATTTGTCTGACTTATGACTATTGCATCATTATCTTTTATATTTTTAGTTTTGTATTTTATTTCATAATCTATATTTAGTGAATCAAGAAGACTCTTTGCATCGGTTAAACTTTCTCCTCTAACATCAGGAACAACAACCTTTGCATTTAATGTCTTAACATCTTCACTGTCAGAATCAGATTTTGTATTCAAATAGTTAAGTGAGTTTTTAAGAATTTCTGCTGCTATAGGTGCAGCTGTAGTACTTCCGTAACTTCCGTTTGTAGGTTCATCCAAAATTACTATAACTGCAATTTGAGGATTATCATATGGTGCAAACCCGAAAAAACTCGTAACATATTTTGAATGAGAATATTTACCATCTATTATCTTTTGTGCCGTACCTGTTTTACCACCCATTTTTAAATCATCTGAATCATACTGTGATAATACACTGGATTTTGATACAACACTTCTTAGATATTTTCTCATTGTATTAGAAGTATCGCTTGAAATAATTTGTCTTACGACTTCTTTATCATATGTTGTGGTTATTTCATTATTTTCCCCTTCTGTTACATATTTAACAAGTTGAGGCTTTAACAAATATCCACCATTAATTACAGCACTTAAAGCCATAGACATCTGAATTGGTGTAGTCGACAGCCCTTGCCCAAAAGATTTTGTTACATAATCTACTATATTTACATTTTCATTTGGAGATAAAATACCGCTTTCTTCTCCTCCCAAATCTATTCCCGTTTTTGAGCCGAATCCATAGTTATATATATAATCATAAAAAACATCAGGTCCCATACGCATTGCTATTTCCATCATTGCAGGGTTACACGAATTAATAAGCGTTTCTTCCAAAGATTCGCTGCCGTGAGCATTTGGGTAAACCGAACACCTTATCTTTGTTCCGGCAACTACTTTATATCCCGAGCAGTAAAACCTTGATGATGTTGTAATAGAACCTTCTTCAAGTGCCGCCGAAACGGTTATCGGTTTAAATGTTGAGCCAGGTTCATAGTTTAAACTGATGTTTGGGTTATCCCACATTAAAGCAAGCTTTTCACTTTCTGTCATTTTTCTTTTCTTACCATCATCATCGGTTGTATAAAAATCAGAACTAAAATTATCTTCAAAATCTTCATCAAGTTCCCATGGGTCATTTAAATCGTAACTTGGATTTGATGCCATTGCAAGTATCTCTCCAGTTGAAGGATCAATGGCAATAGCCAAAGCTCTCTTTGCTCCGGTCTTTTTAATACCGGTTTCAAGTGCATTTTCCGCATACATTTGTATTACACTGTCTATTGTAAGAACAAGATTACTTCCATCTGTAGCTTCTTGTCTTATTTCACTTCCTGATGCAATTTTTCTTCCGCTTCCGTCTGTTTGATATAAAACAACTCCGTCTTTACCTGAAAGAACATCATTAAAACTTGCTTCCAGTCCATATAATCCTTGATGGTCTGTTCCCGTAAACCCAAGAAGATGTGCCGCAAAAGTACCGTTTGTGTAATATCTTTTTTTATCTTCTGTTACAGAAACACCTGTATAACCCTTATTTTTTATCTCTAATCCTATACTGTTATCCACTTTGCTTTTTATAAGCTCATTACTTGAAGATGAATTATTTACTTTTTTATAAACTTCATCATAATCTAAATCAAGCATTTCACTTAAATATTTTGCAACTTCTTCCTTATCTTCTTTTTCTATGCTTGCAGGAGAAACATAAATACTTGAACAAGTTGCGTCTTTTGCAAGTAAAGCCATGTTTCTGTCATAAATATCTCCCCTACTTGCCGTAATAGGAAGACGCTGCATCAACATGGCTGATTGTTTATCTCCGTATTCAACTGCTTTAAATCCTTGTATGTAAACAAGTTTTACAACAAGTGCAACAAACAGCACACATACAAAGGAAAATATAAATAAAATTCTTTTCTTTCGTTTTAAATCTAAAAAAGTTTTCAAATGTTACCACCTTCATTAGTTACTGACGAAACTGTCAAAAAGTTTAGAGAGTGCACTTTCGTCTTTAGTATTTTGAGCGCTTGCACTCTTTGTTGAGGAAATTGAATCAGAATTATCTGTCACATCAACAGCAACAAAAGAACTGCTACTTGGTTTAATCATACCATATTTTTTTGTCGCAATCTTTTGAACTTCCTTCAAATCTCTTTTTGCCAGCAATTTCCCCTCTAAACTGTCGTTTAGCATTTGAACCTCTTTTAATTCACTTTCAAGATTAGATATTGCAATATCCGTTCTGTTTATTCTGTAACTTTGCCAAGTGATAAGAGAAACACATATCGAAGCAACTAAAAACAAAAATAAAACAGTATCAATTGTAAAAATCTTTTCTTCTTTATTAACATTTTTTCTAATCTGCGCATTATTATTTCTTCTTGTCATTTGCTGCTCCTTAAATTATATTTGAAAAATTTTCTTATTATTACTTAAAGTTTCTCTATTGCTCTAAGCTTTGCACTTCTTGAACGTGGGTTATTTTCTATCTCTTCACCTGTAGGAAGAATAGGTTTACCCGTTAGAACTTTCACTTTTGGCTTATTCCCGCATACACATACTGGAAAATCTTTAGGGCAGGTGCAACCCTTCTTTTTATCATTAAACACTTTCTTTGTGATTCTGTCTTCTAAGGAATGAAAGGTTATTACCGCAAGCCTTCCTCCTTTATCTAAAACATCAATCATATCTTCCACAGCTTTTTCAAGTGCATCTATTTCGTTATTTACTTCTATCCTAATAGCCTGAAAAGTCTTTTTCGCTGGATGTTTTTTTGCGTGAAACTTTTTTGGAATTGCAGCTTTTATTATTTCTACAAGTTCAAAAGTTGTTTCAATCGGCTTCTCTTCACGCCTTTTTATAATATGTTTTGCAATATTTCCTGCAAATTGTTCTTCCCCATATTCACTTATGATTCTTTTTAAATCTTCATAGGAATATGTATTAACAAGCTTCTTTGCATCAACATCGCTGGTTCTATCCATTCTCATATCAAGTGGACCGTCATGCCTAAAAGAAAATCCTCGTTTTTCATCATCAATCTGAAAAGAAGAAACTCCAAGGTCAACCATCATGCCGTCAATCTTATCAATACCAAGTTCTTCTAAAATACTTTTTATATCGTGAAAATTACCTTTTACAAAATGTTTTTCACAGTTATAAGGAGAAAGTCTTTCTTTTGCTCTGTCAAACACAAAATCATCTCTGTCAATTCCGATAAATGTTCCCTTATCGGATAATCTTTTGCATATCCCTTCACTATGACCTGCTCCGCCCATTGTTCCGTCAACAAAAATACCATCAGGTTTTATATTTAGGATATCAAGGGTTTCATTATATAAAACGCTAATATGTTTCATCTTAAATATTTATCCCCGCTTCATACATTTCTTGAGCTACATCATTGATATCATCATCAGACATATCATTGAAACTATCCCACTGAGCTTTATCCCAGATTTCAACTTTATCTTCAACACCAACAACAACAATATCCTTAATTATTCCGGCATATTCTATAAGAGCCTGTGCAACTTTTGTTCTGCCTTGTTTATCAGGGGAACATTCGCAGGCACTTCCTAAAATAAATCTTGAAAATCTTCTTGCATTTCTATCGGTAGTTGGTAAGCTTTTGATTTTTGCTGCAAGTTCTTCCCAAGCGTCCTGTGGATAAACCCAGATACATTTATCTAGACCTTTACACATAATAAAAGAATCCCCAAGTTCATTTCTGAATTTGGCAGGCACATTAACTCTTCCTTTACTGTCAACTGTGTGATTATATTCTCCTATTAGCATAATTCTTACCACTCTATACCCGTTTATGTTCTCATTTTACCACTTGATACCACCCTTGGCAACCAAATTTGCTTAAAATTTAAACTTTTTTGATAATTTTAATATTTATAGAACATATTTTCTAAACAATCTGTGGACAAGTTGTGAATAACCCTTATAAAAATATTTATTTATAAAAATCACTTATCTTGTAAGAATATTTTGGGTATGATATAATATACAAAGTGGCGCAGTATCCTAGTCAGACTTATTTTGATTGAAGGCGGGGCTAAAAATCCGTCAAAGGGCACATCGATGAAGTTTCTTGTTTGGGCTTCTTACGCCCAGTAAGGGGTTCTTTCAGGAAGTAAAGGAAATGGGGCGATCTGCAACGGCATGTGGGCGATGACCCTATTTCCGCGGAGGCTCATAAGAATATTCTTATGGGAGAAACCTATGGATGTGGTAATCCGGGGGATCTCGTGATTATTACTGAAATAGCGTAGCCTGTTTTGAGTGATGCAGGGGGAGTTGGAAACCAACTTTTTATCAATATGAGCTCAAAGATAAGAAAGTATTGCCAATGAAACCTGTGTTGCAAAAGAAACTATGTCATCTTAAGCCTGCCGAGGAAAGCTCCTAGGCTGTTTCATTTGAAGATAATTTAGGGATTACAGTGTGAACTAAGTGGTAATTTGGTCCTGCCCGCAGCAATGAGGCAGGAAAATATTGAAAGGGAAACCGCAATTACGGCGACGTTTTTGTATATTTTCGGGAAATCCTACCAAACCTAAGTCGCAAAGTTTACTTAAGTTATTGCCACTAAAAAAAGACAGGTGTTAACCTGTCTTTTTTATTACCATAAACCACATTGTACAATAAGAACTTCACTCCAAAAACCCTATACATATGTAAAACCCGTCAAACTTAAGAATCTTTATCTTTTATACCAAATTTTTTAGGACAAACAAAAAAGAATGAAATTATACACTTGTGTATCCATAAGAAAGTAATTTTAACTTTTTGTCTGCAGCCCCTATAAATTTACCCGATACATAGAATATGATTTTTTACAACCCCATTGATGATAATAGACGTTAATTCCCGCATTTCCATATACTTACAAATAACGTTAAAGAAGCGGAAAAATACCTACTACCCTATTCATAAATATAAACATCGTATTGTTCAGAATTGGCAGACTCTGTCAATTCCTTTTACCCCGATTCATACTCGGCGTATAGTTGCAAAAATCTTTCATGACTTATCGCTTCATTAATATCGCCGCTTAAGTTCGGTAATCGCTTTACTTATCTATCCCCAATTATTTTTCTGTCACTTCATTTCATTAGCTTTTCCATTCGTTCTTTACTTTGTAATGAAATAAGTTTCTTAGCAAGTATAAAAAGAATATCTTTCCCTAAAAATGTATTGTACTTTGCTTATTAGATAGGAAATTCCCAAAGTCTTCTGACTTTTTTTCTCTCTGCTTGCAACACAATACAAAGTGTTTTTGCCGAAGTATTGAAAGAAATGTTATAAAAATATTTCTTACTTTTAATAATAATGATAAAAGTTAAAAAATACCAACGCCATAAACATGGAATAAAATCTACAAATTTTTAACTATTGACAAATATTTTGATTTATCATATAATATAACAGTGATATATAACAGTGTTATACAAGGATGAGAATATGAGTGAAAACAAACAAACAACACTAAATCTGATTCTTTCAACGGCAATGCAGGAATTTCTTGAAAAAGGTTATAAGTCGGCTTCTTTGAGGAATATTGTCAAAACAGCAGGCGTAACAACGGGTGCGTTTTATGGTTACTATAACAGCAAAGAAGATTTATTTGAAGCTTTGGTAGGCGAACATTACAATTTTTTATTGAATCGTTTCTGTAAAGCTCAAAAAGAATTTGCAGAAATACCACCGGAAAAACAGCCCGACAATCTTAGCTCTGTTTCCGGAGAATGTATGTATGAAATGCTTTTGTACATATATGAACATTTAAATGAATTTAAGCTCATACTTTGTTGTTCGGAGGGAACTCGTTTTTCAAAACTGATCGATGAAATGGTAAAAATAGAAACAAAAGGTACACATGATTATTTGACGGTTCTTGAAAAGCTAGGGAAACCTGCACCTCCAATCGATAAACGTTTAGAGCATATTTTGATTACAGGAATGTTTAATACTTTTTTCGAGCTGGTTATACATGAAATGCCCCTTAAAGAAGCAAAGCATTATCTGAAAGAAATGAGAGCTTTTTATACTGCCGGATGGATGAAAATCATGGGGCAGTCAGAACAATCCAAACTGTAATTTTTAATAAAACTATAATTGTTAATAATGGAAAGTGTACACTTTCCATTATATTTGGCACTTAAGTTAGCAATGACTAACTCGTAAAATAATATTATCACAATAAGGATATTCGAATTCGGTTATTTAACATTCTATATCATAAAAAATTTCTAAGGAGACTTTTATAATGAAAAAACAGTCAAATCTATCAAGATTGATGGACTATGCCGGAAAATACAGGATATTAACTTATCTTTCTTGGGTATTGTCTGTAATAAGCGCATTATTGGCACTTGTACCTTTTTGGTACATATGGCGTATCATTCACTGCATACTGGAAGTTTCACCGAACTTCTCAGAAGCAGCGAATGTCACGGAATACGGTTGGTTTGCCGTATTGTTTGCGATTGTTTCCATAGTTATCTACATAACTGCATTGATGTGTTCACACATAAGCGCGTTTAGGATTGCTGCAAATATCCGAAAAGAACTTATGCATCATATTGCGTCCCTACCGCTTGGAATAACAGAAAAATACGGAAGCGGGAAACTGCGAAGAATTGTAAACAGTTCCAGCGCCGCTACGGAAACATACCTTGCACATAGACTTCCCGACAAAGCGGGCGCAATTGCTACTCCCATAGGATTGCTTTTCTTGTTGCTTGTTTTTGACTGGCGATTGGGGCTTTTAAGTCTTGTTCCTGTTGTTCTTGGCTTTTTGATTATGATGAAAATGACAGGAAAAGAAATGGAAAAACGCATGGAACAATATCAGAATGCACTCTCGGATATGTCAAACGAAGCCGTTGAATATGTAAGGGGGGTGCCCGTAGTAAAGACTTTCGGACAGACGGTCTTTTCTTTCAAACGTTTTAAAAAGGCAATAGATAACTATGAAACATGGGTCATAGCATACACAAAATCCTTGCGTATGCCTATGCTGTTCTATACAACAGCAATTAATGGAGTATTCGCATTTCTAATTGCCGGAGGTATCATATTTACCGGAAACGGCGTAACAAATGAACTGTTACTGAATCTTATTTTCTATATTGTGATTACTCCAGTCATTGGCACAACACTTACAAAAATCATGTTTATGAGTGAGGATACAATGATTGTGGATGACGCTTTCGGCAGAATTGACGAAGTGTTAAACGAACAACCATTGTCTGAAAGTCGCATAAATAATATCCCCAAAGACAATGGTATTACATTGGAACACGTCAGTTACAGTTATGATGGAAAGAAAAATGCGCTCAACGATATATCACTTTCCATAAAGCCGGGACAGGTAGTAGCATTGGTCGGGCCGTCTGGTGGAGGTAAAACAACGCTTGCAAATATCGTTACAAGATTTTTTGACCCTCAAAAAGGACGTATACTGATAGGAAATATTGACATACGCAATATTCCGAAAGAAACATTGATGAACAGAGTATCTTTTGTTTTTCAGAACAGTCATCTTATCAAAGCGTCCATACTAGAAAATGTACGCATGGCAAAACCCGATGCCACACGAAAAGAAATCATCCATGCTTTGGAGGCGGCTCAGTGTATTGACATTATCGAAAAATTACCGAATGGTATAAATACGGTTGTCGGAACAAAAGGCGTATACTTGTCAGGAGGAGAACAGCAAAGAATAGCCATTGCACGCGCAATTTTGAAAAATGCACCTATCCTGATTCTTGACGAAGCCACCGCATTTGCCGACCCAGACAATGAAGTACGGGTACAGCAAGCTTTGTCGGCTCTCTCAAAGGGGAAAACAGTTATTATGATTGCACACAGACTGTCATCAATCACAGAAGCCGATTGTATTTATGTGTTGCAAAATGGTGAAATCATCGAAAGTGGCACACACAGTGAGCTGGTAGAAAAAAATAGCGTATTCGCAAAAATGTGGAAGAATTATTCCGAAGCTGCGGAATGGAAAATTGCAAAGGAGGTAAACACATGATTAAAATACTTCAAAGACGCTTTGCGTTATCAAGACAAGGGGCTATTGATTTAATAAAAGGTTGTATTGCTTGTGTTGCACAGGATTTATCGTTTATGTTTCCAGTTGGACTACTCTATTATTTTGTCATTGATACTATGAATGGAGGGGTAACCGGAAACCGCATCGTCTTTTATATAATCGGAGTGTTGGTTTGCTTATGCCTTATATTCATTGCAACTTGGTTTCAATATAACACCACCTATTTGGCAACTTACGTGGAAAGCGGTGTAAGACGTATATCTTTGGCTGAACAACTCCGAAAAATCCCTTTATCGTTTTTCGGTAAAAAAGACCTTGCCGATTTGACAAATTCAATTATGGGCGACTGTGCCACACTGGAAACAACATTTTCTCATTACGTTCCAGCTTTGGCAGGTTCCCTTATTTCAACAACACTGATTTCCCTAGGACTTTTTATCTATGATTGGCGTATGGCTCTTGCTGCAGTTTGGGTTTTGCCGATTGCATTTGCTATTACATTTTTTTCAGCTCGCATACAGGAGTACTTCAACAAAAAATCCGTTGCAGCAAATGTTGCTCTTGAAAGCGGAGTTCAGGAGTGTATCGAATGTCTGCAAGACCTGAAATCAAACAATGCAGAAAAAAGCTATTTAAGAAAGCTTGATAAAAAAATCGACCATGTAGAAAAACGTCACATTATAACAGAACTCGGAACTGCTCTTTTTGTTGTTTCTTCAACGCTTATATTAAAATTTGGAATTGCGACGGTTGCTCTAGTTGGTTCTACGTTACTCATTCGCGGAGAAATCGATATTCCGCTGTTTTTTATGTTTCTACTTGTAGCTTCAAGATTATATGCTCCCCTTGAAGGTGCATTACAAAATCTTGCTGCGGTAATTTCTTCAAAAACAAACATAAATCGTATGAATGAAATTTTTGATCAACCTATACAAACAGGCAACAATCGGTTATCAAACAAAGGATATGACATTGTATTTGACCATGTGGGATTCGCATATCATACGGGAGAAACAGTATTAAAAGACGTATCCTTTACCGCAAAACAAGGAGAAGTCACTGCCTTAGTCGGACCGTCCGGAGGAGGGAAAACTACAGTGTCACGCCTTGCCGCACGTTTTTGGGATATCAATAAAGGAAAAATCACGGTTGGTGGTATGGATATATCCAAAATAGAACCGGAAACATTGCTGTCACTATACTCTATCGTATTTCAAGATGTGACTCTGTTTAACAATACAATAATGGAAAATATCAGAATAGGAAGAAAAGATGCGACCGATGAGGAAGTTCTTGCAGCGGCAAAACTGGCAAATTGTGAAGAATTTGCAATGAAACTACCGGACGGATATAACAGTATGATCGGTGAAAACGGATGCGAATTATCCGGCGGCGAAAGACAACGTATTTCAATAGCACGTGCTTTTCTCAAAAATTCTCCTATCATTTTACTTGATGAAGCAACTGCAAGCCTTGACGCAGAAAACGAAACCTTGATACAGGCTGCTTTATCAAAGCTTATAAAGGATAAAACCGTACTTGTTATCGCACACCGTATGCGTACAGTAAGCAATGCTGACAAAGTGGTTGTACTTTCGGACGGTTATGTTGCCGAACAGGGTACACCGGAAAACCTTATGAACACAGGTAAAATTTATCCACATATGGTAAAATTGCAAATGACCGGTATGGATTGGGGCATCTAAAATGAATACTGAATGGATAATATGTCCTATGTGTCAAGGAAAAACAAGGTTGAAAATACGAAGCGATACCGAACTAAAAAATTTCCCGTTATATTGTCCGAAATGCAAACAGGAAATTCTGATTAACGTATATCAGATGAATATATCAGTTATCAAAGAGCCGGACGCACAGACGCAGAGCCGATAACAAGCAAATTTTGAAATGCTGTTATCCGCTCTTTTTTTATAAAAATCAATACGACGATATGGGGAGGTATCGTCGTGTTACTTTTTTTATCAGAAAAATCAAACAGAATATCTTTTATAAAAAAATTCGATATTCATTTAGATAATATATTATTACGAGCATGAAATGATAATTCACACGATATATATAGATAAATCACATAACAAGTAACGGTCTTTAAACTCAATAATTATATATTACACAAACGCTCATTCAACTTGATTTTTTATGGGCGTTTGTCGTAATAAGCCCTACCTGGAATAATTAGAAACAGTTATGATGAAATATACAGAGCAATCCATAAACATACCGAGTGTACCTTTCTCCTTTTCTGTAAAGGCGTCCTCCGCAATAATGCAATTAACACATCCCCATAATAAAACACAAGCATAAAGTATAACCTGACTGTACAATGAAGAAAACATTTAATAAACCTTTTACAATCGACAACTACTATGAGTAATGTATCTGCGAAGAGGCGACGTTTTTGTATATTTTCGGGAAATCCTACCAAACCTAAGTCGCAAAGTTTACTTAAA
>NZ_SPHL01000007.1:30106-64616 GCF_005844425.1 Anaerofustis stercorihominis
CGTTTTTGTATATTTTCGGGAAATCCTACCAAACCTAAGTCGCAAAGTTTACTTAAATTATTGCCACTTTTAAGACAGGAATTATCCTGTCTTTTTTACATTCAAAAAATATTCATCTCGATTTTCTTTACCAATGTTCTTATTTCAATGTTTTTTATGTTATAATCCGTTTAAAATTATAAACAAAGGAGTCATTATGAATAAATGTATAATAAAAAAACAAATTATAGCCAATGACCTAAACAAATGCCAAAACCTATTTATAGCACTGGGAAATGAAACCAGACTTAATATAATCAATACAATGCTCACAAATGAAAATACGGGAATACGAGTTGGAGAAATAACTAAACAGACACATCTTTCAAGACCTACCGTATCCAACCATCTGAAAATACTCAAAGAATCCGGCATTATCTCATTAAAGAAAAAAGGCACAATGAATTTTTATTATATAAATACACAAACTTCAAAATGGAAAGAATTAAAAAAATTAATAGACGATATTTCCTTAATCATAAAAAGCATTGACAATCAGGAATATCAAAAAAACATATAAAAAAAAGAAGTAATATGAACTTAAAAGAAGCTGCACAAAAAAGACATTCAGTAAGGAGCTATCTTAACAAAAAAATAGAAGATAACAAGATACAAAAAATTCAAAATATAATAAATGAATGTAACAAAAAAAATGATTTTAACATACAATTTTTACAAATGAACCAAATGCTTTTAACTGTTTTATGGCTCATTACGGAAAATTTGAAAATGTAAGCAACTATATTTTATTAATAGGGAAAAAGGAGAAAATACAGAAGAAAAACTTGGATATTACGGAGCAAAAATTGCTCTTGAAGCACAATGTATGGGACTTAATACCTGTTTCGTTGCAATGACATACTCAAAAAAGAAATCACCTTGTAAATTAAAAAACAACGAAAAAATATACTGTGCAATTTCAATAGGATATGGAAAAACGGAAGGAATAAAACATAAGTCAAAATCATACGACGAAGTAACGGAAATAAAAACAGAAGAAAAAAACTGGTTTAAAGAAGGCGTAAATACCGCCTTACTTGCCCCTACCGCAATGAACCAACAAAAGTTCAAAATTATTTTAAACGAAGACAATAGTGTTTCATTTAAAAGAGGAAAAGGAATTCTTACCAAAATGGATATTGGAATAGTAAAATATCATTTTGAAATAGGTTCCGGAAAATAAAAGAAAATGGATATATCCTCAAGTAATGTTAAGCCATATAATATTTTCAGGGAAACAAATTAAAGGTTAAGTTATTAATAAACATATCAAATTTGTAAAAGACATTAATACCTAAAAAAGAATATTTTACTGAAATCAACAATATATATAAATGATATCAATTCATAGCTTTATATTAAAAACAAAATCTTACATAAATATAAAATAAAAAGAGTGCATAAGCACTCTTTTTATTTTTCTATATTAAGAAAGAAGCATTCTGTCGTTTGCAAACTCACCGCCGGAACACATTTCAAATTTTTCAAGCAAATCTTTAACTTGAAGATTTTTCTTTTCCTCTCCTCTAACATCATAAATAATATGTCCGTCATACATCATAATAAGTCTGTTTCCATATTTAATAGCATCTCTCATGTTATGTGTTACCATTAATGCTGTTAAATTATCTTTATCTATGATTTTTTGAGTAAGCTCTAAAACTTTTGCTGCTGTTTTAGGGTCAAGAGCAGCTGTATGTTCATCAAGAAGAAGAAGTTCAGGTTTTTTAAGTGTTGCCATTAATAAAGTTAATGCTTGTCTTTGTCCACCTGATAGTAAACCTACTTTATCGCTTAATCTGTCTTCAAGTCCTAAATCAAGAGTTTTTAGAAGTTCTCTATATTCATCTCTTTCTTCGTTTTTAATTCCCCAGCCTAGACCTCTTTTATCTCCTCTTCTATATGCCATAGCAAGATTTTCTTCAATCATCATGTCTGCGGCAGTACCTCTCATAGGATCTTGGAAAACTCTGCCTATCCATCTTGCTCTTTTATGTTCATCAAGAGTTGTAATCAAGTGGTCAGCTAATGTAATTTTACCGCTGTCAACAGGATAAACACCTGCTATCATATTTAACATTGTTGATTTACCGGCACCATTACCACCAATAACCGTAACAAAATCTTGAGGGTATAGATGTAAGTTTATATCTATTAATGCTTTCTTTTCATTTATAGTACCTTCATTGAATGTCTTATTTATATTTTGAAGTTTAAGCATTTTCTACACCTCCCCGCCATTCATTTCTTTGTTTAATTTTATTTTTTTCTTTTCGTTTATCTTTCCTTTAATTATAGGAAGAGATAATGCAAGAGCAACTATTATTGCTGTTAATAGTTTTAAGTCGTTTGGATTCATACCAAGTCTTAAAACAACTGCAATTATTACTCTGTATATGATACTACCAAGAACTACGCTTATAAGCTTTGTTTTAAATGATATAGCCTTATTTAAGATTACTTCTCCGATAATAATAGATGCAAGACCAATTACGATTGTACCTGTTCCCATACCTACATCACCATATCTTTGAGATTGTGCAACCATTGCACCTGACAATGAAACAAGACCATTTGAAATAATAAGACCGATAATTTTCATTGTGTCTGTATTAACACCAAGAGCTCTTACCATATCCCCATTATTTCCGGTAGCTCTTATGGCGCATCCTATTTCTGTTCCAAAGAACCAGTATAAAATAACCATTGCTAAAATTACAATAATTAGCCCGAATAATAATGTTGCATTTGAACTTGAAAGTCCTGTTAAATCACAAACATAATCTATTACTGTTTTAACATTTCCTCCACCAAGTTGTGGCATTGCTAAGTTTGATTTACCTGCCAAAACTTTTAAGTTAATTGAATAAAGTGCAAGCATAGACAAGATACCGGAAAGAATTGCAGGAATTTTAAGTTTAGTATGTAAAAATCCTGTTACACATCCGGCAAGCATACCGGCAATAGTAGCAACTATTAAACTTAAAATAGGATTAATGCCGTTAACAACAAGAGTTGCTGTAACACATCCTCCAAGAGCAAAAGTTCCGTCAACTGTCATATCTGCTATATCCAAAATTTTGAATGTAATGTATACTCCAAGACACATTACACCCCACAAAATACCTAAGCTTATGGCATCCGGCAGGTTTTTAAGTATACCTGTAAGAAGTTCCATATTATACCCCCTGAAATTTGTATAATTTAATATTTAAAAAAAATGAAATTTTCTCAATTTTCACTATTATTTTATTTTACTATTATTTTATCAACTTTTCAATATAAAAATAATATTTCTATGATGTATATTAAATCAAAAAAATAAATATTTATAAATAAAAAAAGAGGTATATAAATACCTCTTTAATTTTTTATTATTTTACCAGTTTATCTTCTAAACTTGAAGGAATTTCCATATTTAATGTTTTTAATGTATCGTTATTAACAACAAGTTTTAAATCATCCCCGCTTAAGTATTCAATAGGCATAGTAGAAACATCTGCTTCTCCTTTTAGAACTTTTACGGCTTGAAGACCTGTTTTGTATCCAAGATCATAATAGTCAATACCATAACAAGCAAGACCACCGTCTGTTGCCATTGCTTGTGCTCCACAGAATACTGGAACTTTTGCTTCATTTGTTACAAGAGCAACTGTAGCCATACCTGCTGCAAATGTGTTGTCTGTAGGTATGTAAATTGCATCAACTTTATCAATTACAGAAGAAACAACTTGTTGAATTTCATTTGAGCTTGAAACAGTTGCTTCAACTAAAGTAAGACCAAGTTTTTCTGCTTCTTCTTTAGCTATCTTTGCTTGTAAAACTGAGTTCGCTTCATTTGAAGAATATAAAAGTCCTACTGTTTTTGCTTCAGGACAAAATTCCTTTAATACTTCAAGTTGATCTTTAACAGGTGTCATATCACTTGTACCTGATACGTTTGTTTCAGGTTTTTCGTTTGATTTAACAAGTCCCGCATCTGCAGGATCTGTAACTGCTGTTACTAAAATAGGAATATCACTTGTTTTGCTTGCTGCTGCTTGAGCTGCAGGTGTTCCGATTGCCAATATCAAATCTTTATTGTCATTTACAAATCCATCTGAAATTGTTTGACAGTTTGATTGATCCCCTGCTGCATTTTGGAAATCAAGTTCAATATTTTTTCCATCTTCATATCCGTTATCCTTAAGTGCTGCAACGAAACCTTCATAAGCAGAGTCCAAAGATTCATGTTGTATTAATTGAATAACTCCGATTTTTTTCACTTCATCACCTGAACTGTCTGAACCACAAGCACTAAATCCAAGGACAACTCCAAGGCAAAGTAATACTGAAATAATCTTTTTTAACATTATTTTCCCCTCCAAAAAATAAATAAGAATTACAATTATTATATATTTATATTATTTTTTTATTTGACTCATAATACTATCAGGTATTGTTATACCAAGAGTTTTGGCAGCTTCTTCATTTACAGCCATTTCCAAATCTTCTTCAGCTAAATATTCAATAGGCATATCTTCAACTTTCGCTTCACCTTTTAAAATTTTAACAGCTTGAAGACCTGTTTTGTATCCAAGATTATAGTAATCAATACCATATGTTGCTAAAGCACCACCTTCAAGCATACCTGATTCACCACAAATAATAGGAACATTTTTTTCATTTGCAACCATAGCTACTGTGGCTATACCTGCAGAAACCATATTATCAGTAGGAACATAAAGCACATCAGCTTTATCTACCAAAGAAGATGCAACTTGTTGAATTTCATTTGAATTTGATACTGTTCCTTCAACATATGTCATTCCCTTTGCTTCAATAGCTTTTTTTGCAATACCAGCTTGTAATATAGAGTTTGATTCGTTTGAACAATACATAACTCCAACTGTTTTTGCGTCAGGAACAATTTGTTTTAATAAATCAATTTGTTCCTCAACAGGAGTTAAATCGCTTGTACCTGATACATTTGTTTCAGGTTTTTCATTTGATTTAACAAGTCCCGCATCAGCTGGATCTGTAACCGCTGTTACTAAAATAGGAATATCTTTTGTTTTATTTGCAACAGCTTGAGCTGCAGGAGTGCCTATTGCTAAAATCAAATCTTTTCCGTCATTTATAAAACTATCAGAAATAGTTTGACAGTTTGATTGATCTCCTGCTGCATTTTGATAATCAACTTCAATGTTTTCACCATCTTTAAATCCATTATCTTCCAATGCTTTCATAAATCCTTCGTTAGCTTTATCAAGAGCATCATGTTGAACTAACTGAAGAACGCCGATTTTGTATACTTTATTACTTCCGTCATTAGAACCACAACCGCTAATTCCTAGAAATAACGCTAAACAAATCGTAATTGCCAATAATTTTTTTGCCATTTTACTTCTCCCCTATAATTTAATTTATATTAAAAATTATTGTACTATAACAATTAATATAATGTCAATAATTTTCTGAAAATTTAGGAGATTTAATGGGTTTGAATAATATATTAAATTTAAATTTATAGTTTTAATATAGTCATTTATCTAATGATATTTATAATTATTCATCTTTAGAAGAAAGCCAAGCACCTATAGCCATTATAAATAGAGCAATGAAATATCTAATATCAGGAAAATCTCTAAAAATAATCAATGATATAATTGCCGATATAAAAGGTGCAACAGCATAATAAGCACTTGTACGAGCTGCGCCAAGCAATCTTTGAGCAAATACATAAAAATAAATACTTAAACCATATGCCACAAATCCCAAAAATAAAACAGCAATAATATTAATCCCAACTTCTACCTTTTCTCCAATACATAGCCCTATAATAACAGATCCTAATCCCGAAAATATCCCTTTTAATAAAACAATCTGCAAAGGATCTTTTAAAGATATTTTTCTTGTGCAGTTATTTTCAAAGCCCCAACAAATAGCAGCAAGCAGCACAAATAACGAACCATATGAAAACTTTATACTTGATACATCTTCAAAAGATAAAATTCCACAAGATAGTGAAACAAAAAATATCCCAAACCATAATCGTATACTTATTTTTTCTTTAAACACCATAAAAGCAATTATTGCTGTTGCAACAATTTCAAAATTATTGAGTAATGACGTATTTGCTGCAGTTGTTAACCTTAAACCAAATAATAAGCAAATAGGAGCAGCAATATCTAAAACAATCATAGCTATAGTATAAGGTAATTCATCCTTTGTTAATTTTAATTCTTTAATTTGAGTATTTTTTATTTTTCTAATAATAAAAATAAAAAACATTCCTATTCCAGCACCCAAATAAAGAAAGCCAGCCATTAAAGTGGAAGGAATATAATCTAATAATATTTTTGAAAAAGGAGCATTAATTGCATATAGTGATGCCGCAAATATCGCAAAAGCTATTCCTCTTTTAATATTTAATTCTTCTTTCATTTTATTGACACTCCCTAAAAAAATATTATATAATTTGTATGTTATCTTACATTTTGTTCGATTATATCATATGAATATTTTTCTTAACAACAAATAAATATATCGAAATGTAAGTTAATGAACAATTTTGTAGATTTGTACGGAGAAATATAATGGATAGACGACAACAAAAAACTCAAAAAGCAATCTTTCAAGCATTTAGCACATTAATTGGTAAGAAAAGCTACAATCATATTACAGTACAAGAAATAATTGATACTGCAAACATTGGCAGAAGTACATTTTATGCTCATTTTGAGACTAAAGACGAATTATTAAACGCAGTATGCAAAGAACTTTTTGAACATATTATAAATAGTGCAGTAAACACCTCCCACACACATGGACTTTATTCAAATGAAAAAGCTCCAAAATCCGTTTTTTGTCATCTTTTACAACATTTACAAAAAAATGATAACAATATTTTAGAATTATTATCCTGTGAAAGTAACGAAATTTTCCTTCGTTATTTTAAAAACAGTTTAAACAAATTAATAAAAACACAATTTATAAATCAAAATTTAAAATTAAACCCCAATATTCCGCAAGACTTTATTATAAATCATATTTCAAGTAGCTTTGTAGAAATGGTTTTATGGTGGACAAAAGGAAACAAAAAACATACACCAAAGCAGTTAGATTACTATTTCCGTTGTGTTATAGAGCCGATTTTTAAAACGCCAGAAAACTAAATTCTACCTTGATACAGTTGCTCCTTGCTTTAAATATAAATTTTTATATCATCGATTTGTTTTATTTATAAATTTATTATTTGAATCATTTATTTTTCTCATTTTTTCTTTTTAAATATATTTTTCATTCATCATCTAGAATTTCAAATAAAAAATATAATTAATGTAAAATATGGACTTTAAAAGTTTGTAATGTTATATTATATACAAAGAAATTAAAAGAAGGGAAAAAATGAAATTTTTAGATAAACTATTTAGCAGAATTGTTATTTTCGGCATATTACTTATATTACAGGTATTCATGTTATTTTTCGTTGTAGTAAAATTCAGCGAAGTAACCAACCAAATTTACGGATTATTTTTAATTGTAAGTATTATAGCGGTTGCTTATGTAAATACTAGGAACATAAACCCTGCATACAAGCTGGGTTGGGCAATAGTTATAATGGCTTTCCCAATGTTTGGTATAATGTTTTACTTCTTTGTCGGTAACAAAAAACCTGCAAGAAAACTTATAAAAAAATTAAACAGATCTCAAGTTTTTACACAAAGAATGTTAAACCAAGATACTTCAATTATCGAAGAAATAATAAACGATGATCCTTATGGTGCCGGAAACATTATGTATATAGAAAACTACGGCCCATATCCTATTTACAAAAACACCAAAACAAACTTTTTTAAATTAGGTGAAGAAGCCTTTGAAGATATGCTTATTGAAATAAAGAAAGCAAAAAAATATATTTTCATTGAATATTTTATTGTTCATGAAGGCAAGATGTGGAATTCTATTTTGGATATACTTGAACAAAAAGTTAAAGAAGGTGTAGATGTAAGATTTATTTATGATGATATAGGTTCTGTTACGGTATTGCCGGCAAAATACAAAAGAATACTTGAAAAGAAAGGCATTAAGACAATAGCTTTTAATCCATTTGTTCCTTTCTTGTCTATGGTAATGAATAATCGTGACCATAGAAAAATAATGGTAATTGACGGAAAAGTCGGATATACGGGAGGAATAAATTTATCTGACGAATATATAAATGAAATCGAAAGATTTGGTCATTGGAAAGACAATGCAATTAAACTTGAAGGTGAAGCCGTTTGGAGTTTTACAATGATGTTTCTTGAAATGTGGAACGGACTAAGACCTACCGACAACGAGCTTGAATATGAAAAATTCAAACCTGATTACAATTTTGCAAAAGAATACTCAAATGAAGGTTACGTTCAACCATACAGCGACTCCCCTCTTGACAATGAAATTTTATCAGAAAATATATATATCAACATTTTAAATGCAGCAAAAGATTATGTCTATATCTACACGCCATATTTAATTATAGACAATGAAATGACCACTGCGCTAATTCTTGCAGCAAAAAGAGGTGTAGATGTAAGAATCGTAATTCCGGGAATACCCGATAAAAAAAATGCTTTCGAACTTACAAAATCATTTTGTCCGGAACTTATTGAAAACGGAGTTAAAGTTTATCATTATACACCAGGATTTATTCATGGAAAATGCTTCCTATCTGATGATAAAGTTGCAACTGTAGGAACGGCAAATATGGATTACAGAAGCCTTTATTTACATTTTGAGTGTGGTGTGTACTTATATAAAACAAACAGTATAAAAGAAATAAAAAAAGATATGCTTCAAACTTTTGAAGTAAGTACAAAAAGATACAACAAAAAAACAAAACTTCCGTTTTTATTTAGATTATACAGAAGTTTACTTAGATTATTTGCACCGTTAATGTAATAAAAAGAAAGGAATAACAAAATATGAAATTTGCATTTTTAATAATGGGTAATTTTAATTCAAAAAATGACACAGCATACATCCATGATGGAGATGCAAGAATAATTGGAGTTTCTAATTTAAAAGAAGCTTGTATCATTGCAAAAAAACTTTACGAAGAAGGAATAAACTGTATTGAACTGTGCGGAGCTTTTAACGAAGAAGGCGCAAGAGAAATAATTAAAGCAACAAATAATGAAATTCCAATTGGGTATGTAACTCACCTTAAGGAACAAGAAGAAATTTACAATAAAACATTTAATAAATAAAAAAAGGACCATCTTAAAGATGGTCTTTTTTATTATTTAATTTTTCATATAAACTATTTAAGTGAGCCTTTACCAGCACAACCAAATACTTGCATTTTGTGAGCAACCATATCTTTAACAGCTGTTCTTGCAGGAGCTAAGTATCCTCTTGGGTCGAATACTTCTGGTTGTTCAACAAATACTTTTCTGATAGCAGCTGTCATTGCTAAACGAATATCTGTATCAACGTTGATTTTAGCAACACCAAGTTTAGCAGCTTTTGCTAACATTTCTTCAGGAACACCTTGAGCTCCAGGGATTTTTGCACCATATTTGTTGTTAAGTTCAACAAATTCTTGAGGTACAGAAGAAGCACCGTGAAGTACGATTGGGAAGTTTGGAATAAGTTCACAAACTTTTTCAAGTCTTGCATAGTCTAAGCTTGGTTCTCCACTGAATTTGTAAGCACCATGAGAAGTACCGATAGCGATTGCTAAAGAGTCAACACCTGTTTTAGCTACGAATTCAGCAGCTTCTTCAGGATCTGTGTAAGTAGCATCTTTTGCAGCAACTTTAACAGCATCTTCAACACCTGCTAATTTACCAAGTTCAGCTTCAACTGTTACGCCATGATCATGAGCGTATTCAACAACTTGTTTTGTAATTTCAACGTTTTTGTCAAAATCATATTTACTTGCATCGATCATTACTGATGTGAATCCATCATCAATACAAGATTTACAAATTTCAAAGCTATCACCATGGTCAAGATGTAATACAACATCAACACCTGTGTCTTTGATTGCAGCATCAACTAAAGATGTTAAGTAAGCTGATTTTGCATATTTTCTAGCACCTGCTGATACTTGTAAAATTACAGGAGCATTTTCTTGTTGTGCAGCTTCAACGATACCTTGGATAATTTCCATGTTGTTTACATTGAAAGCACCTACTGCATATTTTCCTTCTTTTGCTTTTTGTAAAATTTCTTTACTTGAGATTAAAGCCATTATTGTTCTCCTTTGTTTTCTTTTTTTACTATTTTTTTTACTTCCGCTTCCAGTTGTTTTTCTAAAAGAAGAAGTTGTAGGGTGTCATCTTTTTCAGATAACTTATTAAATATTTTAACATATTTATTCCCTAATTCCAAATACCCCATCTTATTTAGATAGGATATATATTGACTTGTCATTAATGTGGCATTTTTACTTGCCATAAATACTTTTTGAGCATGCATTACTTCATCACGTATTGCACTCATTTCCTTATCTAACTCTTCAACTTTTTTTGCTGCTGCTTTCAGTCTGTTGGAAAGCTCCTTTGGTATATCCCCCTCATATTTATAATTAAGGGAATGTTCTATGGTAGCCCAAAAGTTGATAGCTAAAGTTCTTATTTGTATTTCACATAGAATATCCTTAACCCCAAATGCTGTATTAACATGATATTCTATAATTAAATGAACGGAACGATAACCGCTTTCTTTCGGATTTGCAAGGTAGTCTTTTTTTATAACCACCTTCATATCATTCCTTTTCATTATATCACTGACAACCTTTGTTATATCTTCTTCAAATTGGCATATTATTCTTACACCTGCAACATCGGTTATCTTTGTTGAAATATCATTAATATTATAATGATTTTTTTCTAATTTTTCCAGTATGCTTTTTACTTTTTTTACTCTTCCGTGAACTTCTTCAATTTCTGAATACTGACCAACTGTTATCTTTTGATCTCTTATTGTTTTAAATTTTAAAACAAGTTCGTCAACAGCTTGCCTATACGGATATAAAAAGTCATCCCAATTCACGCCTGTTTCAAGCACAATATCATTCCTTTATTTAAACTTATCAAGCAAACCTTTGTTATATATATTATATTTTTTCCCTTGATAAGTATTTTGTTTTTTCATCTCATCCAGAATCATATCCTGTATTACCCAGTGAGATCTATCCCAGTTTAAAAAGAGGACATCTTCTTCTTTTGGTACTCTGGATACCAGTCTTTCCACTGCAATATTTTCATCCAAGTTTTCTAAAAATAAAACTACTCTCCTTACATAATCTTCGATTGAAAGCATTTTTATTTTTCCATCTAAATACATTTTACCCAAAATTGTATTTCTTTCTACATATAATGAATGAATTTTAACACTATCTGTTTTTAAAATACTAAGAATTTTTGCAGCTTCTATTATATCTTCATCGCTGTCATAGGGTATTGAAGCAATTATATGCGTACTTACTTCAAAACCATAACTTTTTATCATTAAAACAGCTTTAATATAATCAGCTAAAGTATGTCCTCTATTTAATTTTCTAAGTGTTTCGTTGTTTACGGACTGTAAACCAAGTTCAATTATTATATCAAGATGATACTTATTTTCTACTTCTTTCAAAAAGCTCAAATAATCATTATCAATACAGTCGGGTCTTGTTGAAATAGACACCGCAACAACATTATCTAATACATTTACAGCTTCCAAAATGTTATCTTTAAAAGTAGAAAGTTTAATATACGTATTGGTAAAATTTTGAAAATATAATATAAATTTTTCGGCTTTATATTTATTTACAAAAATATCTAAATTATCGTTTATTTGTTTAGTAATTGATTCTTTGCAGTCACCATTTTCATAACCTGCACCTTTTTCACCACAAAATATACATCCGCCTTTAGATATACTCCCATCTCTTACCGGACAGGTTGTGTCAATACTTATAGGAATCTTATAAACTTTTCCTTGGTACTTTTCTTTTAACTTAGTAGAAAATTTAGTATACAATGTTACGCTTCTTGATATTCATATTTTTTTAGTAAATTTAATTCATCTTCATCTCTTGCGCCAAGAGTAAGAGTTATATCACATTCATACTCTTTTGTAAGAGCTTCCAATTGATCTAAAAATGCTATTGCAGTTTCAAGATGTTTAGCATTTAAAATTTCTAAAATATCATCAATGTATATTTGGTTAATATCATAGTTTCCGGCTATTAAACCACATAAAAATCCGAAAAACATTTCAGGAGATGCTACATGAAATTCAGATGTGTTAATAAATCTGATTTGTGTCATTACTTCTCTTGAATGGTTAAGTGAAGAATCAATATAAACTTGAAGTCCTTTTGCTTCTTTGTTTTCACTGTTAGCTAATTCAATAAGTTTTTGTGTTTTTCCAGTGCCTTCAGCACCACCGATAATTCTAACCATTTTAATCACCTCGTACGTCATTTTTTATTTTAATTTATTATACAACATTTTAATCAAAATGTGAAGAGCATTTGTAACACAAATTAATTTACTGCCTTATATAAATAAGCAAATAAAAAGACTATTTATATTTATATTTTTCATAATTTTATTTTTAATTCACAAAAAAGAAACAATAAAAAAAGTGCATACGCACTTTTTTTATTTTAGTTTATTTAAACTTTCTCTTACTTCGTTAAGTAATGCTTCATATTTTTTATATTTTTCTTTTTCACCTTCAACTACTTTTGCGGGAGCTTTATCTACAAAGTTTTTATTTGAAAGTTTCTTATCAAGTCTTTCTATTTCACCAATAAGTTTATTTTCTTCCTTTTGAAGTCTTTCAATTTCTTTGTCTTTATCTACAAGTTCTCCCATAGGTATATAGATTTTACCGCCGCTTGACACAACACTTAAACTTTCTTCTTTGTCATATTCGCTATCAATAAAACTTATATCTTTAAAGCCTGCAAGTTTACATAATATATCTTTACTTGATGCAAAAACATTTTCCATGTCTTTATCATTTGCAAAAATATAACCGTCAGTTTTCTTTGAAGGTGGTATGTTCATATTAGCTCTCGCATTTCTTACAGCTCTTAAAGCTTCAACAATAATGCTTATATCATTTTCTTCTTTTGAGAAATTATATTCTTCTCTATATTCAGGATATTTTTCTCCAATAACCATTCCGTTCTTTCCTGGCATGAAAGAGTAAATATGTTCTGTAATGAAAGGCATATATGGATGTAACATTTTGATTATATCCATAAATACATGGTTTAGAGTATACTGTGTATTAAATCTGTCATTTACATTTTCAGAATTTAATCTTGGTTTTGCAAATTCAATGTATAAGTCACAGAATTCATTCCAAATAAATGTATATAGTTTTTCTGCTGCAATACCAAATTCATATTTTTCAATATTTGCAGTAACTTCTTTAACAATTTGATTCTTTCTTGAAATTATCCATTTATCTGTATCATGAAGTGTATCAAAATCAACTTCTTTTTCTACGTCAAAATCTTCAAGGTTCATAAGAATAAATCTTGCGGCATTGTTAATTTTATTTGCAAAGTTTCTGTTTGCTTCAACTTTACTTTCTTGCCATCTTGTATCATTTCCGGCTTTATTTCCTGTTACAAGAGAGAAACGAAGTACATCTGCACCATATTTATCTATTACTTCAAGTGGATCAATACCATTTCCAAGAGATTTACTCATTTTTCTGCCTTGTGAATCTCTAACCAAACCATGAATATATACATGATGGAAAGGTGGTTTACCCATTTGTTCTATTCCGGAAAATACCATTCTTGCTACCCAGAAGAAAATAATATCAAAACCTGTTACCAAAACATCATTTGGATAGAATTTTTCAAGGTCTTTGGTATTTTCAGGCCAGCCTAAAGTAGAAAATGGCCATAAAGCAGAAGAGAACCATGTATCAAGTGCATCTTCATCTTGTTTTAATTTAGAGCATCCACATTTTGGACATTTTTCAGGTGCATTTTTGCTTACTACCATTTCACCACATTCTTCACAGTAATATGCAGGAATTCTATGTCCCCACCATAACTGTCTTGAAATACACCAGTCTTTAATATTTTCCATCCAATTAAAGTATATCTTTTTAAATCTGTCAGGAACAAATTGTACTTCGGCATTTTTAACAACGTCAATAGCAGGTTTAGCAAGTGGTTCCATTTTTACAAACCATTGAAGTGAAGTTAAAGGCTCAACTGTTGTTCCACATCTGTAACATGTTCCAACATTATGCATATGATCTTCTATTTTTTCTAATAAACCGGCTTCTTTTAAATCTTCTACAATTTGTTTTCTTGCTTCCTTAGTTGTTAAACCTTGATATTTTCCCCCAAGTTCATTTATTGTTCCGTCATCATTAAATACTCTTATTTGTTCAAGATTATGTCTTAAGCCTACTTCAAAGTCGTTAGGGTCATGACAAGGTGTAATTTTTACACAACCTGTACCAAATTCTTTATCTACATAATCATCAAATACAATAGGAATTTCTTTGTTTACAAGAGGTAAAATCAAAGTTTTACCTTTAAGGTGAGTATATCTTTCATCATCGGGATTAATCGCAACAGCACTATCCCCTAACATTGTTTCAGGTCTTGTTGTTGCAATTACAACATACTCATCACTATCTTTAATAGGATATTTTATATGCCATAAATGACCTTTTTGTTCTTCATATTCAACTTCTGCGTCACTTAAAGCAGTTCTACAGCTTGGACACCAGTTTATTATTCTGTTTCCTCTATATATTAAGCCTTTTTCATAAAGTCTTACGAAAGTTTCTTTTACGGCTTCGCTTACACCTTCATCCATAGTAAATCTTTCTCTTGACCAATCACATGAAGCACCAAGTTTTCTTACTTGATTTGCTATTTCTTTTCTGTAAGTTTTGGCCCAGTCCCAAGCTTCTTCTAGGAATGCTTCCCTGCCTAAATCTTGTTTTGTTTTTCCTGTCTCTTCCTTGATTTTATCAACAACCTTTACTTCTGTTGCAATACTCGCATGATCTTCACCAGGCAGCCATAATGCGGCAAAACCTTTCATTCTTTTATATCTTATAAGAATGTCTTGTAAAGTATCATCAAAAGCATGCCCTATATGAAGTTTTCCGGTAATGTTAGGAGGAGGCATAATTATGGTAAAAGGCTTTCCGTCTTTGTTTATTTCCGGTTTAAAATATCCACCTTTTTCCCATTTTTCATATATTTCCCCTTCTATTTTTGAAGGGTTATATTGTTTTTCCAATGTTTTATCACTCATTTTACAACCTCATTTTTTTATTTATTAAGCTCCAAAAACTTTTATAAATGTAGCCATTATTACCATTAGTCCCATAGGAATGGCAAATAAAGCCAATATTTTAAAATATCTTTCATCAGGGTCTACATGATCAAGACGTCTTACGAAAAAAGCGCCTAAACAAACCATCAAAACACCGATTAATCTAACTATCCATATTTTCATTTTGACACCTCTAAAAATTTACAAATTATAAAATTTATGATAACAAATATAGCTTTTTTTGTCAATGAATTAGCCCTATAGACCTTATAAACATTACACATTAAACAAAAATAAAATATAGAAAATAAATATGTAAAATATAATTAAATTTTATAAAAAAAAGACTTCAAACTTATGAAGTCTTCTCATTAATCGTCAAACTCTTTTGAATAATTGTAATCAACTTTTATTAATTTTCCACCAAGTTTCTTTTTGTTAAGTTTATCCTTAACATATAAATACGTTCCAAAGGCTCCAATTATCATTACAGAACCAACTACAGATGCTAAAATAATTTTTCCGGTATTGTTCTTTTCCATTGTTCGATCCTCTCTTAAAATTTATATTATAATTATACATCACATAAGATAAAAATTCAAACATTTAATCCAATTCTAATACTAATTTAAGAGTAGTTATCCCCAAAAAAGTAGCTATATCATCTATATTTTTAATTCTTTTCACTTTAATTTCCATTGGTTCATATTCTTTTAAAAATACAGATGAAAAACTTCTTTGTACACATACAATAGGCTTATCATTTTCCATTTCGTCAATACTGGAAACATTAACTGTAGATTTTTCATCAAGACCATATGATATTGTTTTTATATTAAAATGCCTTATATTTATATTACTGGCAGAATTAACTATTAATATATCAGACAAGTTTAAAGCTTTGCACAAATTTAGTATTTTATCCTTTTTTGATATTTTATCTACCAACGTTATCTTAAACTTTACATTTTTACTATCTTTACAAAAATGTTCATGTTCTAATATATTTTTTAATGATATTTTTTTATCCATAAAAGAATAAACCTTTATTCTTTCCCCGTTAAGTTCAATACATAATTCTTCCAAATCAATTCTCCTGATTTTAATAATATTATCTTTTCAATTATGTACGTTTATTATTCAAAAAAATAAAAAAACCATATCAAAAGATATGGTAAATGGGCAAAAAAATGGTGACCCATCGGAGATTCGAACTCCGGACACCTTGATTAAAAGTCAAGTGCTCTGCCAACTGAGCTAATGGGTCACTTAATATTTGACAGCTTAATTAGTATACTAAAACATTATAAATTTGTCAATACTAAATTTTAAATTTATTTATATAATTTTCAATCACTTTTGACAAAAAAATGGTGACCCATCGGAGATTCGAACTCCGGACACCTTGATTAAAAGTCAAGTGCTCTGCCAACTGAGCTAATGGGTCACTTAATTAATCTGACAGCTTAATTAGTATACTAAAACATACAAATATTGTCAATACTTTTTTATTTTTTTTATAAAATTTTTATTTATATATATTATTTTACTAAAATGTCGAGTTTTATTCATATATTTATTATCTTTTAAGAATCCCTGTTATTTTGTACATTTAAGCATTATATGACTTCTCTCATTAAAACATTTTATTTATTATTAATTTATAAAAAAGTTTATAAACCTATGGAAATCAAAATAATAATTATTATAATTTATATAAATAAAAGGAGAAAGATATGAATTATTTAAAATATAGAGAACATAAGGGAAAAGAATATTTTGATTTTCCAAATGACTACTGCGTAATCGATATTGAAACCACAGGGCTTGACTCTGAATATAATGAAATAATAGAAATAGGTGCACTTAAAATAAGAGCAACTAAGATAAGTGATGAATTTTCAATTTTGGTAAAACCTCAAAAAGAAACTATTTCTGAACAAATACAAGAGCTAACAGGTATTGATAACGAAATGATTAAAGATGCTGCTAACATAAAAGATGCAATACTTAAGTTTAATGATTTCGTTGGAAAAGATATTTTAGTCGGACAAAACGTTAATTTTGATATAAATTTCTTATATGATAATTATGAAAAAAATACAAATTTTTATCTTAGTAATGATTATGTAGACTTACTTAAAATATCAAGAAAAATAAGTCCTGAATTTGAAAATCATAAACTTGAAACAATACTAAAAAAATTAAATATACAAAGAGACCAAAAGCATAGAGCCTTATCTGACTGTATAGACACATATCACTGTTTTGAAAAATACAGAAATATTATTTTAGAACAATATGGTGATATAAATATGTATAAAATGATTTTTAACTTATAAAAAAGAACATACATATGTATGTTCTTTTATTTATAAATTTACTTTTTAAAAATAATCGTTAATATTATTGTTTACATCATTCATATCGCTCATCGCATCGGAAAATAATTCATCCATAGCAGAATTCATATTATCTATATTCCAAACACCATCTTCTTTACTCATAATAAAAGTAACAGTTTTTTCAACAGAAGTGTCTTTTTGTGCAGCATCGTTTATTTCATTTGTAAAATTATCCATTATTTTATTTGTTATATCACTTGTTGAAGCCGATAAATTATTTTTAAACCATGAAATGGTGTCTTTAACTGCTTGCTCATAGATGTTTCCAAAATCAACCATATAGAATGTAACTTTTCCTGTAGCCGTATCTCCGTTTTCTTCAACACTTACTACTTTATAATCAAGATTTTTATAAAGAGCCAACATAAATTCATCTAAACCACTTGATTTAAAATATTGGAAATCATCTCCTAAAAATTCTTTATAATCTTCATCAACTTCTTCCCCGTTTATATATTTTTCCAATACTTTATCTTCATCCTTACAGCACATAACATCCAAGTACGATGTTAAAGACTCCTCTGCACTTGGTCCTCCACAACCTGTAAATCCGAACATAATAAAAATCGCCATAATTAGTGCCATTATCTTTTTCATAATTTCCACCTTCTTTCTTATACTTTAATTGTAAATATTATAACACAATAAATTTAAACGTTACCAAATTATATTATTTTTTTACAAATATTTATAATATTTTATATTTTTATAAAGTTTTTTCCTTTTTATGTTACAATTATAAAAACGTCTACAGGGGTATAAAAATGATAAATAATGTAATAAAAGTTATAGAAGATTATTTAAATAAAAAAACAGAAAAAAATATTTTCAAAAATAAAATACACAAACTAATAGACAAAAATCAAGAAACATTATACAAAGAAGATGAAGAAATTGCGGATTTAATAACATACGAACTTATAGAAATATGCAACAAAGACATTGAAGACGATGATAAATTCAAAGAAGAAATAAGTGCAATATTTGAAGAAATAAAAATCATAATAGAATTATAAAAAGAGAATGCAATAACATTCTCTTTTTTACTCATACAAACTTCCACCGATAAATTCTTTTAACAATGATACCCCGGGAATAAACTCTTCAGATTGTATCTCTTTAAACAAAGATAAAAAATCAATAAGGTGTTTTGCTTCGTAATAATATTTATTATTTTGTTTTATCTGTGATAAAAGAGGAAGAGCATATTTTTTAAGTACAGGAATTTCATAAATTAAAGTTGAATTAATTATATAATCAGCCTCTTCTCTATAAGGAACAATGTTTATCTTTTCTCCTTCCCTTACATCTTCCCACATGCTTATAGTATCACAAGCACTGTTACCTCTAAAATGTGCATCTCTTACAATTCTTCTTAACATTCTTATTTTTGATGTTGTAATCCTATTATATTGGTCTATTCCCATAACTGTTAACGGTGCAATATATATTTTAAATTTTTTGCTTTCTACAATATCTAAGGTAAGACGTTCATTAAGTCCATGAATACCCTCAATAATAATTGGATTATGCTCGTCAACTTTTATTTTTCTTCCAATTTTTCTTCTTTTCCCGCTTTTAAAATCAAATACAGGTATACTAACCTCTTCTCCCCTTATAAGTCTTATTAAATGTTCATTAAATAAAGGGATATCAATTGCTTCTATTGATTCATAAAGAGGTTTACCCTCTTCATCTCTTGGTGTAAATTCTCTATCTAAAAAATAATCATCAAGTCCTATTGTAACAGGACTTAAGCCTCTTGCCATAAGATGCGTTTTAAGCCTTTTTGAAGTGGTTGTTTTACCTGAAGAAGATGGTCCTGCTATTAATATAATTCTTTTTTCATTTTTTGAAGTAATAATTTTATCGGCAGCTTTAGCAATTAAATATTCGTGTCTTGCCTCACTTGCCAAAATAAGTTCTTCGCATTCTCCGTCTTCTATCTTTTTATTTAAAGATGCAATATTTATTACATTAACATCTTTTAACCATTTATCAAATGCTTCATACTCCTTAAATAATTTAGGATTATCATAAAATTTATGAAGCTTATTAGGATGAAGTTTATCGCATCCAAGCAAAACTGCCCCATGATTGTATTTTATTATATCAAAAACCTTCAAATATCCCGTAGATGGTAATAAATCACCATAGAAATACCCATAACAATCACCTAACTCATACAAGGTCAAAAGACTTTTATCATCCAAATAGTCAACGACTTCTTTATTTGTTAAAAAAATATTTTTATTTATTGATTCTTTCATTTCCTCTTTTGTAGTTTTTAATTTCACAATAGGAAGATTTAAATCTATAAATTCTCTCATTTTTTCTTTTAGCTTTAAAATATCATCTTCAGATAAATCACTTTCATCTTTATATTCAAAAAAAATACCGCCTCCAATAGAATATCCTATGGAAACCTCTCTACTTTTAAAAACTTTTTTTGAGCTTACAGCAAGTAAAAACAGTAAAGTTTTTTCATAAATTTTTTTACCTAAAAACGTGTTAAGATAAACAAAATTAAAATCACAATCTTCTTTAAAATGATAATTCAAACTTTCAACTTCATTATTAACAAGACCCCCCACAATCAAGTCTTTTTTTTCACTTAAACTAGCAAGGTCTTTAATGGTTATGTCTTCTTTTATATTTAAAATTTTTTTATTATCAAATTTTATCCTTATCATATCACTTCTCCTTTAACTGCAAATATTTGCTTATTCCTTCAAGATAATGAATAGGATATTTATGATCTAAATATACCTTCAATTCCTTATTAAACGCATCATAGGGTATAGATTTTCTTCCACCATTCATTGCATTATTATAATACTTTATTAGGGTTTTTATATCTAAAATAAAATATTCATCAAAAATTTTAAAATGGACAAGTAAGAATGCAATGCCGCCTTGCATATCAAACTTATCCATAAATTTCACTTGATGTTCATGTATATTTGCAATGGGAAGACTTTTCCCAGATATTTCTTTTGCATCGAAGCAAACAGGTATACCTTGAATATTACCTATATAATCAACTGTACTTTTTTCATCAAAATAAGCAAGAGATATTACGCCTCGTTCATTATCAAGCCTAACAGGCTTTATTGCCGTAGGAATCTTTTGAACGACAGCCAAATCATCATCAAAATATATCTTATTGGTTCTGTTTATTAAATCCTCGAATTCGCTTCCTCGAAGACCTCTGCTTTCCCAGTACCCCATTTTCTCTCCTTGTTAATTATAATTTTTCGTTATTTCTTCTTTTTACTCTTATATTCTTTCTTTCTTTTTTTCTCTTCTTATATTTTTTCTGCTTATAAATATATACCCCTAAAGACACAAAAACAGCTAAAATTAGTATCCCGCCAATAAAATATGAAAATACAATTGCAGTATTATTCGTACTATCCTCTTGATTTTGTACTTGTGTATTTTCAGTATTTTGTGTATTTGAAGTTGTAGTTTTTTCTTCTTGTTTAGTTATAGTTGTAAGTTCTGTTTGTGTTGGAATATATACATCAGTTATCTCATAAGACTCAATTATTTTATTTATTGTAGATTTATTTTCTGACATATCAGCCATATATGAATCTATTTGTAGAATATAAAGCCCCCCATTATTAACAGTAAGATAATATTCACCTTCACTTTTTACGCTTTTGCCTTCATAAGAGCATTTCCATGCAGGTATCCCGCTAATGGTAGTTTTACTTATCTTATAATTATAACTGCTTTTAGCATCGTCTAATATATCTTTAAAATAATTATTTATATAATCTTCACTATTCCAAGTATCTTTTACAAAATCACTTTCTATATAAACTTGTTTTCTAAGTAACTCTTTATTAGATAATTTATTACTTTTTAAAACCTCCTCATATACATCACCATATGAAATTCTAACCGTTAAATTAAAATTTACAGGAAATTCTCTTGCATTTTCACTTATTTTTTCCATATCACTTTTTGCAGAAGAAGGAATTTTAAAACTCATATGTAAATCTTCATTTGAATAGGAAACAAATTTTTCTGCACCTAAAATATATGGTGTTACTATACTTAATATCATAAAAAAAACTAACAAGCCTACAATTATTCTTGCAATTAATTGTCTGGTTTTAGATTTCATATTACCCTCCTAATAGATACTATTGATAATGATATCATATTTATTTTTTTTTATCAATAATATCAATATTGATTAATATATAGAATAAATCATATAATAAAAAGCAATAATTTTAAATATAAACAATATATTTTTTTTAATTTTCAGTTTAAATTCAATTTTTGTTTTAGATAATTTTAAATTTAGTTTTCCCTAAACAAATTTCTAACAAATCAATCTTTCCCAATAAAACAAAAAAGCTACAATCCTTTAAATAAAAGGACTGTAGCTATGTAAAAAGAAATTATGGATTTTATTCCCAAGGTTTCAAAACAACTTTAATAGCTTCACCTGTTTTAACTAAGTCGATACCTTTTTTGATATCTCTTAAAGGAATAACGTGTGTGATAAATTTAGTAGCATCAATTTTACCTGTTGTGATAAGTTCGATAGCTTTTCTAAATACTGATGGAGCATAAGCATATCCACCGTATAATACTAATTCTTGGTAGTGAATTAAGTTAGAGTCAAAAGCTACGTGGCAGTTATCTTTTGGTAGACCACCGAATAAAATAACTTTTCCTCTTGGTTTTAATAAATGAGTAGCTTCAACTTGAACAGAACCTACTGGGCAAGCTGTAATAACAACGTCTGCACCGATACCATCTGTTTCTTGCATAACGAAATCATGTAAATCACCTGCAACTGGGTTTACGAAATCATCAGTTGTTGAGAATCTTGTTGCCATATCAAGTCTATGTTCGCTTGGTTCTGAAATAATAACTTTTTTAGCTCCTCTTGCTTTTGCAACTGCACTATGTAAGTTTCCTAAAGGACCGGCACCGATAACAACAACAACATCGCCTTCTTTAACATTAGCAAAATCTTGTGTAGAGTAAACACTTGATAATGTTTCAGCTAAAGGAATTAAGTCTAAGTTAAATCCTTCTGGAACTTCTACGATACCATCATCTGTACAACAATCAGCTGGGATTGGAACGTATTGAGCATATCCACCAGGCATTTCTGAACCTAAAAGTTTTTTGTTGATACAATGGTTTTGTAAACCATTTTTACAGAAATAACATTCACCGCAAAGTTTGATAAGTGGATTTAGAACTACTCTTTCTCCTGCTGGATATTTTTCATTATCACTTTTTTCAATAACACCTGCAACTTCATGACCTAAAATATGAGGAGGTGTAACATCTTTATGACCAGAACCAAATGTTCTAATATCTGATCCACAAAGACCTACTGCTTCAACCTTTACTAAAATACCACCTTCTGGACATTCAGGTGTTTCAACGTTTTCTAAACCAAAATCATTTGGTCCTCTAAATACGACTGCTTCCATTATAATATTCTCCTTAAAATTAATTTTTTTATTTGTTTTATTTTTTTTGTTGAATTGATTATAACACAAAGTCAAGCAGAATAAAATATATAAATTAAAACTTTTGTAACTTGATAAGGTTTACATTTTAATTTTTTAATTTTAGCATGTTACAAATGTCACATTTTGCATTTTTTAAGGAGGTAAATAAAATAAATGTTAAAAAAAATCTGGTATTTCCTTATTCTATTTTCGGTAATATTTGGAATTTTTACAGGTAAAACAGAAAATATCGCAAATGCATTTTCAAGTGCAGGACAAGATTGCGTAAAAATATGTTTTTCTCTAATTGGAACAATGTGTTTTTGGAGTGGAATGATGGAAATAATAACAAAAAGCAAATTAACAGATAAAATAAATACTGTTTTCAATCCACTTATCAATCTATTATTTAATGACATAAAGAAAGATAAAGAAGCTTCAAATGCCGTTATTTTAAACCTTTCCGCAAATTTTTTAGGTCTTGGCAATGCTGCCACACCTCTTGGAATAGATGCAATACACAAAATGAATAAACTTAATACAAAAAAAGATACCCTAAGCGATGATATGATTATGTTCTTGATTTTAAACACAACATGCCTACAACTTCTCCCAACCTCTATATTTGCTTATAGAATTTCATTTGGCTCAAAAAATCCAACCATAGTATTTCTTCCTATTTTGATTTCAACACTATTTACAACTATTATCGGTATTGTTCTTGCGAAATTATTTAAAAGAGGCAGAAAATGTTAAATTTCATATCTTCTTTTGTAATTATTTCAATAATTTTAGGTGTTTTAACCTATGGAATGGTAAAAAATATTGATATTTATGCGACATTTGTAATAGGTGCAAAAAAGGGGCTAAAAACCACTTTAAACATTTTTCCGTTCCTTTTGACATTCATAATAAGCGTAAATATTTTTAAAGAAAGCGGGCTAAGCGATTTTTTAATTTCTATTCTTTCCCCTATTTGCAATATATTCCATTTTAAAAGTGAGTTACTACCTTTGATGATATTTAGACCAATTTCAGGCTCAGGAGCCAGTGCAATTCTTTGCGATATATTTAAAGTATACACTCCCGATTCTTTTATCGGACTTACCGCAAGTATAATGATGGGTTCTACTGAAACAACTTTATATGTTTTAAATGTATATTTGTCAAATGAAAAAATAATAAATCTAAGATATGCACTTAAAGCATGTCTTCTTGCGGATTTTTTTGGATTTTTAATGGCTTATATTATATCTTTATTGTTTTTTACATAAATATTTTTTTAGTTTTTTTAAAGAAAATTAACAACATATTAACAAAAATTAACATTCTCTTAAGTTACGTTTTTAAGGCTTTTTTTATGATATATTGTGTTTAAAGAAATTAAAAATTAAATTACATATCATATAAAAAGAGAGGGAAAAAATGAATACATTAATTTTAACAGCTCGCTTCGGAATGGGACATATATCCGCAGCAAAGGCAATAGAGGAAGAACTTAAATTAAAAAATAATAATTCCAATGTTTACATTGTTGATGTAGTAGATTATCTTTTCCCATCATGGGCAAATTTAATTTACTCAGGATTCAATCATCTTACAAGCAAGTTTTCAACAGTATATAACTTTTTTAATAAAACAGCGGGAAATTATAATGAAACAATACCATTAAAAAAAGCGCTTGTTAAAAAATTAGATAGATTAATAGAAGAATATAATGCAGATGTAATTATCTCAACAATACCAATTGCATCAAAATATATATCTTTATATAAAGAAACAAAAAATATAAATATACCTTTATATACATATATAACAGATATATCAGCACATAACGAATGGTTAGGCAAAGGAACAAATTTATATTTTGTGGGAAGTAAAGAAACTAAAATCGAATTAATTGGAAAAGGTGTTGAAGAAGAAAAAATACTAATTTCCGGTATACCTGTAAAACAATCATTCAAAAACCTAAAAATAATTAAAGGAAAAAAACAAAAAGAATTATTAATTATGGGTGGCGGACTTGGATTAATACCTGGAATAGAAGATATTTTAAAAACTTTTAACGAAAACGACTCTATCAATGTCACATTAATATGCGGAAAAAATAAAGAAATGTTTAATAAGATGAAAGAAAAATTTCCTAATATTAATGTAGTGGGATTTACAAATGATGTTCATAAATATATGAATAAAGCTGACCTAATAATAACAAAATCAGGTGGAATAACAACATTTGAAGCAATTCATGCACTTTGTCCTTTATATATAATACATCCTTTCTTAATGCAAGAAGTTGGAAATGCTTTATATATAGAAAAAAATAATATTGGAATGATCAAATGGAAGAAAAAAGAAAACATATCAAAAGATGTAATAGAGTTAATCAATGATGAAAAAAGATTAAATCAAATGAAAGAAAACATGAGAAGAATAAAAAATGAAACTCAAAACGATTATTTAGAAACTATTATATCTGCTTAAAGGTGAAAGACATATGAAAATTTTATTTTATATTATATTAATATTTATATCATTAATTATTTTATACGGAATAATTCCAACTTATGTTTATAAGATAAAACATAAAATAGAAAAAAAGAATATAACAAATAATGGTAAAAACATATACCTTACATTCGATGACGGCCCAGATCCAAAATATACTTTGGAACTTCTTGATATATTAAAAGAAAATGACATCAAAGCATCCTTTTTTGTGGTAGGTGAATTTGCAAAAAATAATTCTGACATAATAAAAAGAATGCAAGAAGAAGGGCATAAAATAGGACTTCATTGGTATGAACATAAAAGCGCACTCATACAACATCCTCTAAAAACCAAAACGAACTTTCAAAAAGGAATAAATACCTTAAATAATCTAGGCGTAAAAGACCCAAGTTTCAGACCTCCCTGGGGACAATTCAACTGGGTAATGATATACCTTATGAAGTCCTATAATTTAAAACCTTTCCTTTGGGATGTCATGGCAGAAGATTGGCAAAAAAACACGACAAGTGAAATAATAAAAAACAAACTTGAAAAAAGAGTAAAAAACAATGATATTATATGTCTCCATGACGGACGCGGCAGAGATGATGCTCCAAAAAGAACAATTGAAGCATTAAAAGAAATTCTTCCAAAATGGAAAAATGAAGGATACATTTTTAAAACAACCGGAGAATAAAATGAAGGATAATAAAATAAAAAATATTTTTAAATCTACAATATTTTTTGTAGTAATGCTTATTCTTACGTCTTATATGTTGTTTAAAGATTCAAATTTAACATCTATAATTGAGACTATTGAAGACGTAAATACAAACTATATACTACTTGCCATTATGGCGATGTGTGTATTTATAACCTGTGAAGGAATAAACATACTTAGAAATTTAAATATACTGGGATATAATGTAGGACTTATAAAAGGAATAAAATATGCCCTTGTAGGCTTTTTCTTTAGTTCAATTACCCCATCAGCATCAGGTGGACAACCTATGCAGGTTTATTTTATGAAAAAAGATAACATAGAAATATCACACAGTATAGTAGCTTTACTTATAGAACTTGCAAGTTTTCAAATCAATACTGTAATTATTTCTCTTCTTGGTTTTTTCCTTAATATGAATTTCTTTATGGAAAAAATAGGAAGCATAAAATATCTTTTATTTATAGGAATTACAATAAACATAATTGCATTTTTATTTATATTATGTGCACTTTTTAATAGAAGATTAATGGAGAAATTATTAAATTTTGCAACAAAAATTTTAACAAAACTAAAATACAAAAATATTGAAGGATTTAAAGAAAAATCAAAAGAACAACTTGAAGAATACGCAAGCGGTGCAAAATACATAAAAAACAACAAAAAAGCACTTATAAAAACTTTAATGATTACATTTATACAACTAACAGCAATGTATTCTGTAACATTCTTTGTATATAAATCTTTTGGACTTTCACAGTTTAATTTTATACAAATAATATCAATACAAGCTGTACTTTATTCATCTGTTATGGCTCTTCCATTACCGGGTGGAGTGGGTGCAAGTGAAGGAGGATTTTTATCACTATTCAAATACATTTTCCCTCTTACACTTACAAGCCCTGCAATGTTACTTTCAAGAGGGATAAACTTCTACTTATTCGTTCTTGTTTCAGGACTGGCAATAATGTTTTTTCAACTTATTTATATTAAAAACTCCAACATGAGCAAGGAAACCGCATAAGGGTTTCCTTGATTTTTTTACTAATTTGACATTTTTTTTTCTATTTCTTTTATTCTAATCTGTTTTTTTATTGCTTCATTATCAAGAGAATTAATATCTTTATCAAAAGCTATTCCAAGCCTTGAGCAACGCTCATATTGTTTAACTTGATTATCATATTCAACAAACCACTCATAAATACTATTTAATTCATTAAAAAGTTCTTCTTTGTTTACTTTTTCTTTTATTTTACTTAAATCTTTAACTAAAATATTATTATCAAGATAATAAGCATAATAGAATTCATCAAAATCTGAAGGAATTTCTCCGTTAAACGCAACACCACCATCTATTCCTCCAAGTGTAGAAAATCCTACAACATAATTATTATCATCATATTTTATTTCCATCATCTATATCACCCCATAAATTTCTGAAATTACTATATTATTTACATAAGCATGTGAACTTGCATTATGACCTGTTGACCTCGCATAAACTACATTTATTATATGACCGCTCCCACTTTCACTTATAGTTGAACCAAAATGGTAAGTTACGGAAGAAGGTGAATCTGAAGCATACCCACCGATACCTCTTAAGTAAGAACCTTTTCTTATACCTAATATGGCAGTACCATAGTCTTTTAATACTATCATATATAATCTATATCTTGTGAGTCCTGTTATTACACCTGTTTTTTGTCCAGAAGTTATACTACCTTTAAATAAAGCTGTTATACTTGTTGTAAGTTCTTTACTTCCATAAAAAATAGGTTTATTGAATACAAATTTTTTATTTTGATCATCATAATACATTACTGAAACATCTTCTATAGCATCTTTAATACCAAAACCCGTATTACTATCCCCATTTCCACCATATAATGCCATATGATGTTTATTTTGTGCAATATCAGCATTATTAAAATGCAAATATCTTACATTTGCAGTTCTTTTATCACCACCCATATATACATTATTTGATAAATATGTAGTTGCAAGCCCTACATCAAAATTATCTTCAACTTCCGAACTTTTTCCTATTGCAACACCTTTTCCACCTGATTTTAAATCAACAGTAACAAATTCAGTCTTTAAAATAAAAGGAACTTCCATAGAAGACGCAAAGTCATTAAAAATAGCTCTAATAATAAAAGTTTTATTTGGAGAAAAATCCCCATATTCTTTTGGTATATTAATATTTATTACTGAATTACTGCTATCAACTACAACATTCTTTTGCACTCCTTCAACTATACCATTATCTTTATTACTATCTCCTATTGACACCTCACCTTTAAAAAACTCAATATCTTTTTCTTCGTTTGGTGTTTTGGAATATAATATATAATTAATTTTATTCTTATTACCAACCGATGCAAAATCAGCATTAAAACTTACAATAAGAGAATTACCACTACTCTCTTCAGCTCTTTTTACATTAAAATTGGAAATATTTAAATTGCTGTAAGGATATACAGCTATTGTTGAGTTTAAAGCTGTACTTTCATACCCTCTGCTGTCTACAACGCTGGTTAAAATTTTTATTCCTTCCCCACTACTTGGAAGTGCAATCCCTTTTATATGTGAAGAAGTTGAAGAATAAGCTTTCCCTCCAACATTAACCTTATATGTCTTTATCGTAGAATTATTTTTTCCAACAGCCGTTATTAAAGAATCAATAGTACTAACATTTTGAACCAAAAGACCTTCAAGAGTACTATTACCTGTTATCTCATTACTTGAAACGGTAGGCTTAAATGTATCAGTATTTGGAACTTTTACAGTTAAATTAACATACTTACTTCCTATATTTGTACTACCATTGTATGTAGTACATGTTATTTTCATTGTTGCCGAAGTAGCCGAAGTAATATAATCTGCCAAAGAAGTATCTAAACTTAAAGATGTGCTGCTTCCAACATTACTTATAGTCTTTGAATAACTTCCCATTGCACATACTATTTTATGCGTAAAAGAACTACTCTTTCTATTTGTATAAATTGTAACACTACTTCCTACATTTACTGATGATGCACTAAGTGTAGGAGTAGAAGCTCTTGGGATAGTCGCAAGTTTATAACTTCCCGATAAACTTCCTGTTCCAAGACTTATACCCGTTGGATGAGATGCACTAACCGATACGGTCTTTGTTCCATCTGCGTTATGTGCTATCGTTTTTGTTACAGAAAATAATTTATTATAAGTTCCTGTTCCCTTACTTCTAAAATCAAAACTTACGGATTTTGTATATTTAACTCCGTTAATTTTATAAGTAAATGTTTGAGAGTTTAAATTGTAACTTTGAGAGTTAGCGCTTGCTTTATACATTCCAAAAGTAAAAGTAACACTTGAACTGTTGTTTGTAACACTTTGAGAGTTTGTAGAACAAGTTACATATAAATCATAACTACTTGAAGCATAATTTCCTTTTATTGTTGCCATTATTCTTCTCCTCCTTGTAAATATGTTATTGTGAGATTTCCTTCGCTTCCGTCAAACATGAAATCTCCTATTCTTAAATTTTTATTTATATTTGCCATTGAAGTTTCAAGCCCCATTGTATTTATCTTAGTTGAAACATTTTCTCCAACCTTAAAATCAATATTTCCGTTTGCTAAATATATACTCGCTCCTGTTTGAGTTTCTTCTAAAGAATCAGTATTTTCACCATCTAAATTAGTTTCTGTTAAAGAGAAACTTTGAACAACAGGATTATTTTCTTTTACTTCATCGCTTGATTCAACATTTATCCATTTTGCATTTATCCCAACAGTACTTATGTAATTTGCAATAAACGAACCTTCATCACTTAAACCAAAGGACCAAATCGGCTCTTCATCGTTGTAATTATTTGTCCATCTAAAACCATTCCCCGAAAGTTCATATACAATATTACTTTCTTTTAATGTTTCTTTATTGTGATAATAATAAACAACACTGCCGTCATCATATCGTTTAGATGTAGAATAAAGCCCAAGCATTGCTCCTGGTATTTTATTTAAAGCAAGTATGTCTTTTTCTCTTTTTGAAAGCTCTTTTTTAAGTTCTTCCTTAACATTGCTTATTATGTTAGATTCATGCTTTGTAAGAGGATTTGCTGAAGCATAACTAGCTTTTTGCTCTGTTGTCCCCTTTGCTTCAATTTCAGAAGAGCCATTCAAATTAAAAGTATGGTGTGTAACAATACTTTCAAACCCATTGCCCATATTATCTGTAAAAACTATTTTTGCAAGAGGCCATAAAAACGGAAGTGATATCGTTGTAGCTTTAAAAGGTAGATAGTTTATTACTTTCATATTAGAAAGACCATTTATAACCTTGTTTACATATGTTTCATCATATGATATTACCTCTTCTTCATCATCTGTAAAATCTAATGAGCCATCTTCACCACCAGAAACATCACCCTCATCTGGTGTATCTTCTTTGTTTTCAAATATTTCAGGTGATGTAATAAGCTCATTTCCCTCAATAGTATAAGAAAGAAGAGTATTAACACTTTCATCTCCTTTGTTTTCTTCACCTTCAATCTCACTTGTATCAGATGGTAAAGTATATTCATTTGTAAGCTTAACTTCTTTTGTTACATTACCGTCTTTACTGTTTACAACAAGTTTATTTAATGTAAGAGATGTGTTTGAGTATTCTGATGAATATCTGATATTTGGCGTAATATTAAAAACTTCTGTTGTATTTGGCACAAAGAAATAATCATAGAATTCTAATTTCAAATTCCCCTCTGCATCCATATATGCACAACTTCCTGTTATCTCACAAATCCATTGTAAAATCTGTCTACAGGTTATTTCTTCTCCCTCCGGATAAGAACTTGGGACATAATCAAGATTAGGTAAATCAAGATTTATAAAATATTCATCAGGTGAAATATCATTTACGCATTTTGAAAAAATAGCATAAAGTATCTGCCTAATGTTCATACCTTTAGGATATATGGAAAAATCAAATACTTTATCAAAAGCCACCAAACCGTCAAGAGCAGTAAGTTCTACGGTTGTTTGATTTTTAACCTGTTCATCTACCATAAATACACCCATTGGAATATATGAAATAAGCCCGTCATCTGTTTTAACTTTTAACCTTACATAAAGTTTTGCACCGTTAAAATCAACATCATCAAAATTTCCTTTGTGGTTATCCAAAGTCATTTTTAATTCTGCCGCTATGGCACTGCCAATTTCTATGTTATCCCCACTTGCAACATATCTATCAATAGAAAAAGAACCTGCAATAATATTTTTTTCTGTTATATTCATTGAAGTTTCTTCATTTTTTACAGTTTCTTCAGTAAGTAATTCTGTATTACCATTTTCGGAAGTATCTATCGGTGGTAAATTAACTGCCGATGAAAAAAAGACAGAGATATCAACTCCCTGTCTTGTATTTTCCATTACTTTATCAAATGTTTTCCTATCAATTTTATATGACATCTTTAAACCTCCTCACTTGGAACTTCACCATTATCTTCGTTTTCAACCTCTTCAAAATCTGTATTGGCTTTTCTTTGAGATAGTGTAAGAGAAAAGCCATCCCAAAATCCAAGTGCACCATTATAAAGAGGCACGCTTGTTTCACCAAGATAAAATTCATCTATTAAATATGCGTTTTTCTTTGGATCAAAATAACATATTGTTACATATTCATCCGAAAAATTATTAAGAACAATGCTTAAGTCGTTACTGCTCATTGCCCTGTATGAAACCGATAATTCAACATATTCACCAAGCTTCATTTTATTATAAGTAGTATCTTCCGTTCTTCCGCTGTCAGAAGATAAAAGCTCTTTTAATGCACAACTGTAAGATGAAGGGCAAACCTGTAAATCAATGTATTTTATCATTTTAACGCCTTCTTTATCGTACGTATCAACTATTAAAAAAGGAAGGGGATTTTTTATCTTTTCAAGCCCTTCCTTTATATAATTATTAAATTCTTCATATGTTTTTTCAATTATAACTTTTTCCATTTTTATACCCCCAATGCAATAATAGTTTTACCGTCTCTTCTGTTTCTTCTTTCGATAGCTGTAATAATATCTTGAGATTTCACTCTGCCGTTATTATCAACTATTTGAATTGTCCAATCTCCTCCGACCATATTTGAGCCAAAAGCAGCGCTTACAGCAGAATATACACCTTTTGAAACAGATGCAACAATTTGGTCATTGTTCATGACAGCTGTTTTTCCGTTAAATGAGCCTACAAGTTCAGGTCCTGCCTCTCTTGCTATAAACATTTGTCCCGCATCAACAATACCGCCTTTTGCAAGTCTTGGTAAAGAAACTCTTGCTATTACGGGAATTTCTACCCCAGGTATTTTATTTATTAATCTGATTGCTCCATTTATGGCACCGATAAACCCATTAATAATACCGCTTGCAAAACTTATAACTGCATTAACCACAGACTTAAAAGCTCCTGATATTCCATTACCTATTGCAGTACCAATTTTACTGAACATGCTTTTTATATTGCTCCAGATATTGCTAAAAAACTTTACACATCCGGAAAATGCGTTTTTAATTCCATTCCAAGCACTTTTAAATATGCTTCCAAACCATGAGCCGACTTTTGAAAATACATTCTTTATTCCACTCCATACGTTCGAGAAAAACTCACCAACAAAGGAAAATGCATTTTTAATTGCTTCCCAGCCTGTTGAGAATACATTTCCAAAGAATTCAGCCACAACAGAGAAAATACCGCAGATAACTTCCCATGCCATGGAGAAGATTGAACCTACAAACTCAAGCCCAGCAGAGAATATACCGCATATACCTTCCCATAATGAACTTAAACCTTTTTGAATCATTTCTCCGTTACCTGTAAATAATCCAACAATTATATCAAAAACACCTTTTACAATTTCAACGGCTCCTGAAATTAATTCTGAAATAAAATCAAAAAATCCTGTTACATATTCTGTTATCATTGGTCCATATTCTTCCCATAATTCAATTAATACATCAAAAAGTCCAACAATAATTTCAGATATTAATCCAACTGCTTCTGTAATAGACTCTATTAGCCCTTCAATTCCGGAACAAACCCCCTCTACAAATGGAGTCATTTCGTCTCCTTCTCCACCAAATATAGCTTCTTTAAACTCCGTAAAGGCTAATATTGCAGGCTCAAAAGCATCTTTAACACCATTCCATGCCGTTGTAATTTTATCTCTAAACTCTTCATTAGACTTCATTAGTTCTTTAAATATAGCAATAAGAGAAACAACTGTTGCAACAATCAAGGCAATAGCAGCAACTATCCCTCCTGACAAAAGAGAACCCGCCATGGAACCAATCTTACTTGCATTTGCTGTAAGTGCATTTCCTGCTGCGCTCATTTTATCTGATACTAAATTTGGAAGCCCCTTTATTCCGTCTTTAATGCTTTTAAAACTAACATTAGATATTGATTCTTTAAATCCTTTTATGTTTTCTACAGAATCATTTCCAAAATCTTTAATTTTTTCTTTAAACGACAAAAAATTATTTTTCCCTTTACTTACAAAATCCGAAAATGATACTTTACTGTTATTTAATTCTCCTTTAAAATCTTTTAAATATTTTCCGGCTTTAATTGTTCCGTCTGATACTGCATTTGAAAAAGATTTTATAGCCTCACTCTTATTTACACTTGAATATAAATCTTTTATTGTATTTTTTATACTTTTAACCGCATTAATACCTTCTGATACAGAAGTTACAATGTCTCCCATACCTCCAATAAAAGATCCAAAACTTACCAAACAATTATCCACGGCTCCCGTTAATACTCCCACATTATTTTGAAGCTGTGTTATATTATCTGCCAATGTTGTAATATTTTTTGTCATATTTCCAATATTTTTATTTGCCATTTTTTTCTCCTTTCTATTTTTCATTTTGGCTAAAAAAATAATTATTTAATTTATTCTTTCAATTCAACCACCCCCTTTCAAAATTCGTAATAAAAAAGCACCAAACTCTCGTTTGATGTTTTTAGCTAATTTTATATTTTATAATCCTAATTCTTCAAAACTGTATTTTGAAAATGTTTCTAT
>NZ_SPHL01000080.1 GCF_005844425.1 Anaerofustis stercorihominis
ATAGAAACATTTTCAAAATACAGTTTTGAAGAATTAGGATTATAAAATATAAAATCAGCTAAAAACATCAAACGAAAGTTTGGTGTTTTTTTATTACGAATTTTGAAAGGGGGTGGTTAAGTTGAAAGGTTAAAGGTTTAGGTGATTATATGTTAAAAAATAGAGTCGTCTATAAAGATTCTATTTGGTATGGCTTCTTGAAGTTTCTTTAAAATATTAGCTTTATTATATGCATATGTGTTAAACATTCTAAAATCTTCAAAATTTTTTGCTGCGATAATAATTTTTATATTGTCAGAATTTGAATTTTTGTAATAAATATTCATATATATTTTATCAATAAATTCAAAATTATCATTGATATTAAATTGATGTTGATGGAATGTAGTGACATTATAACAAATTTTATTTATATCATCATATGGTATAAAGACTTTTTTTGAAAATGGTGTTTCAGATTTAAAGGTTAAGCCTTTATCATTTGCAGCAAAAAATATACAATCAAAATCTACATATGCCGGTTCAAGACCTTCATAATACTCAATATTTAATATGTGTTTTGATTTTAGTTTGCGTGTTATGAAAAAATAAGTTAAAAATCTGAAATGGGAAAACCTCCATTTAGTGATGGAACATATAATGATTATTATTAAAATGCATACTAAAATAATTTTAAAGCCAAATACAGAAACACTTATACGTTGCATGTTAATCACCTCTAATAATTTTTTTAAATTATATCATAATAAAACATAGAAAAGGAGATAAAAAATAAAAAGCTTTGTTTATTATTGATATAAGGTTTGAAAATATAGGTGTAAATTTTATACAATTTTTAAAAGAATAAGAAATTTAATAAATATTATAAATCATAAATATAACAATTTTCTACATATATTTTGAATAAAATAAGTAATATCAAATCTTACAAAAATGTTATTGAATAAAGAAAATAAAATGATAAAATTAAATTATATAAAAGAACGAAATTTAAGGAGGGAATTATGGGTAACGATAAAAATGAAAAAAAGATTAAAAAGCAAAAAGATTGGATTTTGCATTATTTGAAAGAAGTAGACAGTATTTTGGCTCAATTAGATGAAGATTTACCTGAGAAGAAAAAGAAAAAGCTACATAAGAATTTAAAGGATGCAAAATGGTCAATATCATACAAAATAAAAGATGTTATAAATATGGGTGGTAATGTGGATGATATTATGTGTAATATATCTGCAAAACAAATGGAATATGTAAAAGAACTTTTTCCTGATGGTGCAAACGAAGAAGTAATAAAAGCGAGAAAAATAATAGATAATATAATACTTAGAATGGATAAGGTAAAGAAGCTGAAACAGAAAATGACATTTGATCCAAATGATGATATAGAAATAAAAGTAAAAAATGATTTATTTAGAGCCTATGAATTTATAGGAACATATATAATGGCGTTGGAAGATAAAAGTCTAAGAAGTT
>NZ_SPHL01000081.1 GCF_005844425.1 Anaerofustis stercorihominis
ATTCTCAATTGTATCGACTTGGTATTTATTATAATTGGAACTATGTAGTTCTTTTAAAAATCTTGCTAAATCTTGTGCTAATTTATCTTTTTCTTCATCAGTTAATCTTTCATATATTTCTTTACTTAAAGAAACACCATTAATTTTTGTAAAACAAGCAATACAATATTTATAATTTGAATTATCATTATTAACATATAAAACTTTAGGTATATTAAAAGTTGTTTTATTTTCTAAATATTGTAGTATTTCAATTTCTTTTAATAAATTTTCATTTGCTTTTTCGTGTCTAGGAAATTTAAAAATCATATTATCATTAACTTCATAAGCAAACGAGTCATTACCATTACCAATTAATTTAATAGAGGTTATTTTGATATCAAAACTATGTTCAATTATATATTTTATTGCTTTAACATTAGTTTCATTATCATCATATCGATATTCCATTAAATAACAATCTTCTTTTTTACCTTCGTGAAGTTCGTGTTCTGGTAAATCTTCAATAATTCTAAATCCTGCTTTTTGATACATTCTAATTGCTCTTGGATTATCTTGGTGTGGGTCCAATATTACAGCATCTGCATTTCTTTCTTTTTTTAAGAATTCAAAAATCATTTTTGTATATTTTGTTCCTATGCCTTTGCTCCAATAATCAACTTCACCAATAAATTGGTCCATACCATAAACAATATCATTACTTCTAGGGTAATGATAATCATCATATAGTTCATCATACATTTTATATATTTGTCCATAACCAATAGGTTGACCATTATATTCAATAATTACTCTTATAACTTCATCTTCCCAAGGTTCTGTATAATGTTCTTTTAAAGTTTCTAATGTATATTTTTTATCTCTACCACCATAAAATTCTAATACTCTTTCATCGGTAAGCCATTTTAACATTAATGGAAAATCATTATCATTTAAAGTTCTAACCCTTATATTCTCATTTTTAATATCTATCATTTTTCATCACCTTCAAAATCATATACATAGCAAATTTCATCTTCAAAATCATTTTTGCCACCTAATTTTTCATATACATGACACGCTCTAGGATTTCCTTTATCAGTAAGAACAAACATTTCAAAGAATCCATTAGAACTAATATAATCTTTAATAAATCCTAATAATTTAGTTCCATAACCTTTATCTTGATAGTCTGGTAACATTCCAATAGAATAAATAAAATATGCATGTTTTCCATTTGGATGAATAATATCATATCCATAAGCAAATCCTACAATTTTATTTTCAGCTTTAGCAATAAACCCAATAACATTTTTATCATTATAAAATTCATTTATTTTTTCTAAATCAAATTCTATATCATCATCTTCGATGATTTCTTTCATTAATTCTAAATCTTCTTTTTCTAATAATTTATATTCCACAAT
>NZ_SPHL01000082.1 GCF_005844425.1 Anaerofustis stercorihominis
ATAAAAATGGCAAGAGAAAAATACGAAAGAACTAAACCACATGTAAATATTGGTACAATCGGTCACGTAGACCACGGAAAAACAACATTAACAGCAGCAATCACAAAAGTACTACATGAAAGATTAGGAACAGGTGATGCAGTAGCATTCGAAAACATCGATAAAGCACCAGAAGAAAGAGAAAGAGGTATCACAATCTCAACAGCTCACGTAGAATATGAAACAGAAAAAAGACACTACGCACACGTAGACTGCCCAGGACATGCTGACTACGTTAAAAACATGATCACAGGAGCAGCACAAATGGACGGAGCAATCTTAGTAGTAAGTGCAGCAGATGGTCCAATGCCACAAACAAGAGAACACATCTTACTTGCAAGACAAGTAAACGTACCATACATCGTAGTATTCTTAAACAAAGCAGATATGGTAGATGATGAAGAATTAATCGAATTAGTAGAAATGGAAGTAAGAGAACTTCTAGACGAATATGAATTCGATGGAGACGGAACACCAATCGTAATCGGATCAGCATTAAAAGCATTAGAAGATCCATCAAGCGAATGGGGAGATAAAATCTTAGAACTAATGGAAGAAGTAGACAACTACATTCCAGAACCAGTAAGAGATACAGACAAACCATTCCTAATGCCAGTAGAAGACGTATTCTCAATCACAGGTAGAGGTACAGTAGCAACAGGTAGAGTAGAAAGAGGTATCGTAAAAGTTGGAGACGAAGTTGAAATCGTAGGTATCAAAAAAGAAATCAACAAGTCAGTAGTAACAGGTGTAGAAATGTTCAGAAAACAACTTGACGAAGGTGTTGCAGGAGATAACATCGGAGCATTACTAAGAGGTGTAGACAGAACAGAAATCGAAAGAGGACAAGTATTAGCAAAACCAGGTTCAATTCACCCACATACAAAATTCAAAGCAGAAGTATACGTATTAACAAAAGATGAAGGTGGTAGACATACACCATTCTTTAACGGATACAGACCACAATTCTACTTCAGAACAACAGACGTAACAGGAGTAGTAGAATTAGAAGGCGGAGCAGAAATGGTAATGCCTGGAGATAACATTACAACAACAATCGAACTAATCACACCAATCGCTATCGAAGAAGGATTAAGATTCGCTATCAGAGAAGGTGGTAGAACAGTAGGTTCAGGAGTTGTTGCTGAAATCGTTGAATAATTTTAGTAAATGATAAATAAAAAAGAACATCAATAAAGATGTTCTTTTTTTAT
>NZ_SPHL01000083.1 GCF_005844425.1 Anaerofustis stercorihominis
AATCCATCTGTTTGATACATAACTAAACCCATTCATTATATATCCGAACAATGGGAACATTAAAGCTACTAATAAAATAATTAAGATATTTCGTAAATATAAACCTTTTTTACTTTTATCTTTAAAAATAAGTAACAAACATAATACAGTTAATATATTAAAACCAATATATGTCCAAGAACCTACAACATTAACATTAAACATATTCTGAATAAAATTTATATAATATGTTATATCATAAAATATATTTAATGAACTTAATTGTCCACTTGCTCTTGAACTGTTAAAAAAGGCAATTAGAATAGGAGAAAACAGTATTGAACTTAAAAGAATTGCAATAATATAATAAATGACAAATTTCAAAAGATAATACCAAAAATTTTTCCAAAACAATCCTCTATCTTTATATAAATAAAGAACCCTAACAAACGCATAAAGAACAGCTGCAATGGTAAGCATATATAAGAAATAAAAATTACTTATTGCGCTGATTACAATCATTAAAATAAACAAATAAGGTCTCTTACCTTTTAAAACGTGTTCAATGCCAAGTAAAATTAAAGGTAAATATATCATAGGATTTACAAAAAAAGGATGTCTTATAGATGCAAACAAAGCATATCCACAAAAAACATATCCTAACGCACCTAATATTGAAGGTATCTTTTTCTGCTTAAAATTAAAACAAAATAAAATAAAAAATAAACCTGATAGATATAATCTAAGTATAACAAGAAAAGAATACATATATGCTGTATATTTTTCTGGAGTGAATATATAAAAAATACTTAATGGATCACCAAAAGCATAATAATTTAATGTTGTAAAAATATCTAGTCCAGTACCGATAGTTAAATCCCACATGGGAATTATAAGTTCGTGATTAAAAATCAAATTTTTTATTATATCCCTTACATAATTACCAAAAAACATAGCTGAAGAATAATGCTGAACATATCCGTCATTTTCCCAAACAAAAGACTTCCCTTGATAAATAAACGTAAAAAAAACAAATAAAGAAATAACTGTGAACAATATACTATAAATAATATACCATTTTTTGTACCAAACCTCATTATTTTTAGAATTTTTCTTTTTATCTTCTTTTACTATTTTTGCGTTATCATCTTTTTTTTCTTTATTTTTAAATACAAATTTAGTAAAGAAGTAATTTAATATTACTACTATTACAGCTACTGCAATTTTAACTATGCCATCATTTAACTTAATC
>NZ_SPHL01000084.1 GCF_005844425.1 Anaerofustis stercorihominis
CCTTTTATGGTAAAGTTCTCTACCTTGTCTTCTTTTAACTCATTTACATATTTATAATAATCATCCATAGGCTGACATATTACTTTTAAATCCGAGAAGCTATAATTTCCCTTTTTAGTAAACTTAATATGTATATCATACTTCCCGTTTTTAAAATAACCTAAATTATATAAATAATTATTTTTACCAATAAAATAAGTATTTTTACTTGTAGAAATTCCATAAGTTTTGTAATATGTTTCTTCATCATTTATTTTTATTTTTATAACAGAAGTCGTTGCTGGAACGTATAAAAGATTATCTACCTTATATTTTAATTCTTCACTTTTATATTTAAATTTTTTATTACTTTCAATTTTATCATTAGAAAACAGTTCAAAATCATCAATTGAAAGATAACATTCACTATTTCTGACATTTTTTAAATGAATAACTATTTCTGAGTTTGCTTCTTTAACTAAAATACCCTTATCAGTTATTTTAATTTTCTCTTCTTCATATTTCCCTTCTTTCATAATATCTTCTAAACTCATCAATGTTTTTGAAGAAGTTTTTGGATTTTGGGGAGTAATAAAGTCGCTTTCGCTTAAATAAACGCTTTGAAGCATTGCATACTCTCTGTCGTTTTCTTTTAACGAATTAAAAATATTTTTGTCAATAACGGAATCATAAGTATAAAACAACTCTAACGGATTTATATTTTCATACACACTGTTATTTTTATATCTTTTTATAAGTTTATAATCTTTATATATATCAACTTTTCTATTATTTTTTGAAATATAGTATTTTATTGATTTTAATTCATTGCTGATAATACGATTATCATATCCTTGATTGCTTGAAAAGCTTACATTCCCTAATGCTCCAATAGCAAAAAGATAATCTAAATCACTCTTATTTCTAACACTATAAAAACATGAAACTCCATTTATATCATTTAATACACCAAGATTGACTTTATTATTTTTTGATTCAGTGTTATCAACATCAACTCTATATATATTGTATTTATCATGTTTCTTTATAAATTTAAATTCCTTTTGTTTTGTTTTGTTTATTAAATCATTATATGTTTTAAACTGATCAG
>NZ_SPHL01000085.1 GCF_005844425.1 Anaerofustis stercorihominis
ATTGCTTTTATAAGCCCCAAAATTATTTTATTTATTTTCCCGGGCTTTGTGTTATTTTATTCAGCAGTTCTTGGAATAATATATTTAATATCATATTTTCAAAATAAGAAAACACATACACCACATTCAACAATATTATTAATAAAATCCATATTCTTTTTTACAATATCTATACTCGTTATTACAATGAATTTTTATTATAAGACGTTTATAATAACAAAATTAGTAGGCTTATATTTGATATTTTACGGTATAACCATATTTACAGATTTTATCGATGAGGAAATACCAAAATCATATGCAAATAAAATGATTAGGAAAATATCAATAAGACTTCCTGTTTTATTTACAATGGGTATTCTAAAAAAAACACTAACAAAAATTACAAATTACTTGAATAGTGGAGAAAACAAAAACGATTCAATTTATAAAAAAACAGATTTAGAACCTAACTTAGAAGTCTTAATTCATGTAAAAGAAACTGGGGCAGGTATATTCGGCCACATGGATATATACTATAAGGGATTTGTCATATCATATGGTAACTACGATTATGCTACATACAGACTATTTGATTCTATAGGAGAAGGAGTAATATTTTTTATAAAAGGAAAAGAGGACTATATAAAATTTTGTAATAAATATCATGAAAAAACTATATTTGATTTTGGACTTAACTTAACAGATGAACAAATGAAAAAAGTTGAAGAAAAAATAAATGAGCATATCAGGAATTCATATCCATGGCTATCTCCAAAAGATTTTTACAAAAATTCAAATAAAAAATTTGATGATTATGCAAGCCAACTAGCAAGGGAAACAAACATTAAATTTAGAAAAATTAAAAGAGGTAGATTTAAAAATTATTTTACTTTTTATACTAATTGTGTAAAATTCGCAGATACTATTTTAGGACAAACAGGAATTGATATTTTAAATTTAAATGGAATTTTATCTCCGGGATCATATTATAACTATTTTGAAAGAGAATATAAAAGAAATAATAGTATTGTAATAACAAAAACAGCATATCACCC
>NZ_SPHL01000008.1 GCF_005844425.1 Anaerofustis stercorihominis
ATCTCCGTTTTTATCAAGCATACTTATATATTTTTCTTTTAATAAAGGTCTTACAATTTTAAATCTATCTTTTTCTTTTATTACTAATCCAGAATCTTGTAATATTTTCATTATCACTTGCTTTAATTTTGCTGATGTAGATTCTGTTCTTTCTCTTAATGTCTTACTTAATATACACTTTTCTTCATACCAATTATCAATATCAAATTTTTCAATATATTCTTTTCTCATATAAAGTTTATCTTTATACACTTCTATTACAAAATCTCTGACTAATTTATCAGTTTTCATTATTGCATATAATAAAATATACTTACTTGTTTCAATGTCTGAACAAACAAATTCCTCTAACATTTCTTTGTCCATAACTTTTAATCTTCTAAATATTGGGGAATTAACTCTTTGTATGCTTCCTGTTTTTTTATGTTTAATCAAGTTTTCTTCAATATTCCTTTTTTTTAGTTCTTGTTCATTCTCCCCGTCTAGTAAATAACGCCCTATAATTTTTGTTTCATTATATAAAAAAGGTTCCCCTGTTAGTTTTGCACTATAATCCTCCATATTTCCTCCTTTTTCACCCGTAAATTGACAATAAAATTATATCATATATTCTTTTATTTGGAAAGTATTTGAAGAAAAATAAAATAAATATTCGCAAGAAAAACAATTATTTTTATGTTAAATTCGCAAATAGATATACACAAATAAAAAATATAATCTATTTCCCCTAGAAAAATAATATTTGCCCAAGTTAATGGAATAATTATAATGGGTGAAGTTATATGATAATTAAAAATTTACGAGAAAGTAGAGAATTAATTGATAAAAAGCAAAAAGATATAGCAGAATTGATGAAAGTTAATTTTACAACAGTATCTGGTTGGGAAACCGGAAAAGATACTATACCATTAAAAAGATTGATAGAATATGCAAATTATTTTAATTATAGTTTAGATTATTTATTCGGTTTGACTAGAACTAATGATACAAACTATCTTCCATTAACTATTAACCTTGATTTAATTGCAAAAAATTTAAAATTATTAAGAAAAAAACATAATCTTACTCAAGCAGATGTTGCAAAAAAAATAAATACTACTCAAGCCTCTTATGCTCATTATGAAAATGCTATCAATTTAATTCCTACTACATTTTTATATAACCTAACACTTATTTATTCTTCCTTTTCAATTGATGAATTATTAGGTAGAAAAAAGCAATAAGTCCTATTAAGATTTATTGCTTTTTTGTTTTTCTATTTTTATAAATTTTAACTCGTTGATTATTTTAGGGAATGTTTCTTTAACTTTTTCTTGCGTTAACAGTTTTGTAATATACTCATCAAATCCATAATACCCTACAAATGTATCTCTTTCATTTTCCGAAACTGTTAATACTATAACGGGAATATTAAAACCTTCTATTTCTTTTAGATGGTCTAGAGTATTTGGACCGTCACAATGTCCTCTATCATAAATATTATTTGTAATAATTAAATCATATTTTTCGCCATCTTTAATTCTTTTTACAATTTCTATACCACTTTTAGCAATCGTTGTTTTTATTCCCATACTTTCTAAAATGTATATTGTGTTTGATATAGAACTTTTACTATAATCGCCAACAAGAACATTTATTTCTTTATTTGGTTTATATTTTGTTTTTACTTTAATAATTGGAATCAAATCTTTTCTAACTTCTTTTTCCCACTCACCAACTTCATATCCACTTTTTTCAATTTCTATATCTAGGGTATCAAAAAAAGTGTTTTTTTGTTTTGCATTATCATCTTCTTCATTATCTTTATTTTTTACATAATTGTATAATTCATATATTAAACAAATTAAAAATAATACAATTAAAAATACTAATATAAATTTTTCCTCGCTCATCTAATTTTACCTCCTATAAATTTATTTAAATTTACTTTATATTTTTCTTTTAAAATTTCTTTTGTTTTTTTATATATTTCACTTTTTAAACATAAACATTCGTATTGATAATCAGATCCAGATGTAATAGAAGCAAATAAATCTTTATCTTTGACTTCCCAAAGTTCTTGTAAATAATAATTTTCATAGCATTCATAAGCAAAAAGTGACGCAAATGCTTCTACTATACTTTGCTTTCTATTTTTCTTTACTAATTGCATATTTTCATATAATCTTTTAATTTCTTTATAATCTGAACTTGAAAGTAGAAATTCATTAAAATTAGGATTATCAAGTATGTTATAACTTTTTAATTCATCTCCTCCATCTTTTGAACTAGAAGGGAGTCTTTTTATTATTGCCTTAAAACAATTATTTTTTTCCTTTTTTATAAATAATTCTATACACCATATATTTTCATCAATTCCAATTATGTAGCCGTCTTTTTTATTAGTCACATCTTTCTTATCAATTATAAAACTTTCTTTTCCGTCCGTTATTGTCACAATGTCACTCCTCTATATTATTCTATTTTCCCAAGTAATTGGTAAAAAAAACACAGTACACCTAATAAATAATGTACTGCCTTCATTGTGTTTATATTATAGCACCTTATTTTTTAAAAGTCAACGGCTATCCGTGAATAATTTCTCCGGTTTTCCGTTAAAATATTACTGAAGAAATGAGGTGTGTGATATGTTATTCAAAGAAGCAGTAAGTAAAAGAATATATGAATTATGTAATACTTACAATTATACTCCTAACAAATTGGCTGAATTATCTGCTGTCGCACCATCTACTTTACAAGATATGTTAGCATTAAAAGTTAATAAACCAAATGCTTATGTTATTTATCAAATATGCAAAACATTAAAAATTAAATTATATGATTTTTTTAATAGCGACCTTTTTGATAATTTAGAAGATTAAAAGACTATTCAATGTATGAATAGTCTTCTTTATATATTTTAATAAATAAATTGTAATTTGTATTACTTTTTAAATACTTTTAAAACGAAACCTAATCCCAAACCAATCATAGCAAATACATATCCTAACATAAAATTATCAAAAACAATTCCTAATGTATTTCCTATAATAAATCCTCCGATAATTAACCATTCTATTTTATCATCATTATCATTTTCTATTTCAATGCCAAGTGCGTTATCAATAGAAAACTCTAATAAAACTGCTAATTTTTTTAAACTATCAATATCAGGAATGGTTTCTCCTGTTTCCCATTTAGAAACAGTTTGTCTTGCAACATTTAATTGTTCAGCAAGTTGTTCTTGTGTCATATTTTTTTCTTTTCTTTTTTGTAGTATTATATCCTTTAATTCCAATATTCCCACCTCCAATATAATTTTATATTATAAATATATTTCGCACCACCTATTAGAAGTGGAATTTTCGCACTTCATTTTAACATTTAGATAAATTACTATTTATTAAACAAATCACTAAATTGTAATTTATATAAAACTTTTTTTCAAACCTTTTTTAAATACTAAAATTGCTTTTGCTGTTCCTGTAATTGACATAGTAACTAGCTCATAACCATCTTGTAACATTTCATTTGCTTTTTCTTCTACTTTTTGTGCCATATCATCTGCCTTTGGTGAATACTCTATAACAACTGTTTTATACATTTTTCCACCTCCTAATCTATCACAAATTGTAATTTATAATTTGCTTATTACTTTTTTCTGTCAACTTCTTTGTTTACACTATTGCTAATAATATAGAAATTGGAAATATAGCTACTGGATAAAATTCTTATTTTCAATTTTTCAATTTAAAAATTTTCTTTTGGCGCTTAGTTTCAAATTTCCAATAACCATGATTACGATTTCGATGTTTTTTTTGAATCTTGTTTTGATTGTTTTTCATGGCTTGTTCAGCATTTAATATAATAGCTTTTTTTTCGTTGGAAACAAATTTAAGAAAAACATCATATAGGTATAGCCATCCATCGTATGAGATCTCAGTAAGCGTTGACTCTAATTTGATTTTTAAAAACTTGCAAATGCGTTTTTGTTGCTCATAAGTAAACAATTTTTTTGTTTTATCTTTGAAAGTATTTCCAGACGCTAAAAATATATATGATAAAAAATTTCTATAGTCTGTCGCATCCTCAACATCTGCTGATGTTTTTCTTTGAAAGTGAGCAAAACATATTCGTGCATTTGGCACAGGATAAAAATCTGATGGTTTAAACTCATAAATCAATTCAGCGGAAAACCAAGGTTTGTATAAAAGAGACCTCAAACTTTCGTTATAAAAAGGCTGTCCAGAATACCTTAGAAAAGCTTCATACTGCATTATGAAATATATATCTTCAGGAGGATTATCATCTTCAAATACTTTTTTCATAATATCAGCAGTTATGTTAAATGGAATATTTGCACATACTTTATATGGTTCTTTTACTGATATTTTATATTTTAAAAAATCCATCTCTATTATTTGAACTTTTTTAGATTCTTTATACCTTTCAGATAAAGTTTTCGCTAATTTTGCATCAAACTCTATTGCTATAACTTTCTTGCTTTTTTTTGCAAGTTCATTGGTAATAATTCCTTTTCCAGGACCTATCTCAATTACAATATCGTCGTTACAAATATTACTCTTTGATAACAAGGTCGCTACAAGTTGTTTACTATGTAAATAATTTTGCGAATGTTCTATTCCCATAAATACCTCCTTTACAAATTACTATTTGTTAGTCAGTTTTTATATAAATAATTATACCATTTTTATTTAAAAATTTCTATCTTTTATAAAAAATATATAAATATGTATAAAGGTTACTTCTTAATTTTAGAAATAACCTTTTTTGTTTTTATTAATAATAATACAAACCCTAAAAATAATTTAATCAAACCTAATACCATTACTCTGCCTTAAAATAATTAAATTGTGAAGTCTTGCTAACTTCATAAGCATTCCACATTATAGTTTGACTAGAAGCCGGATCAACTATCATTACATTTATTGAATCAACTCCAGTTACTGCAACCCAATGCTGATTACCGGGAGTTGCTCCCTTTACTTCTGTCGTAATAAAATATCCTTGATTAAAATATTGTGTTATTAAGGCTAATTTTTCACTTCGTGTTTTTCCTCTTAAATTGACATTTCCAACATAACTAAATCCTGGAACTGCCTTATTGACTGCTGCATATTGAAGATTACCTCCACTATCAAACCCATTATTTTTATTTAATGCTTCTACAAAAGTGCCAGGATTAAAGGGACTTATTGTAGTATTAGCACCTGACTTTTCAATAAGAATTGCTATTGAAGTAACCAAGCACCCTATCTTACCTATTGTACTATTAGTGTTACCTATTTTTATATTAGCCCAACTAGGATCTGTTTGCCTCCAATTAACATATTCCCCAGAATTATTTACTCCATAAATTACTCCACTCCACAAATTAGCATATTTATCACTTGATAATTCTGCTAATTGTTTATTTTGTGCAGCATTAAAATTATATTGTAATTTCATATCTTCTACTGTTTTAGATGTTATTTTTATATGCAAAACTTTCTTTTGTACCTCTTTTGGCTCTTCATTAACATTTACACCTTGTTCTATTACTTTTTCAACTTTTACTTCAGAAGATAGACTATTCATATCCCAAAATATTTTTTTTAGAATATTTTTTTTGTTATTGTCCATTGTGACAACATCAGTTGCATTTAGTCCATTTGATTGTTTAACCGTATAAATAAGTAATATATCTTTCCAAGAAGCCATACTACCATCTAAAACATAATCTTCGTGTGGATTTGTATCTTGAATTGATTGGATTTTATCTGCAAACTCTTGATTACATTCTGCAACTACTTCATTCATAGTTACTGCATTAGCACTTGTTTTCTGATTAGAAAAAAATATTCCAAATATAGAATTAACTAATAATCCAATCAAACAAATAACTACTATTATTATTATTGCAACCCACCCTCCTGCAATTAATGCAGTAATTAAAGCCTTTGTTCCTGCAATTATTGCCTTTATTGCTGAAATAGTTGCTTTTGTTGCAATTCTAATACCTTGAGCAGTCTTTCTTGCAGATTCTCTCGCTAATTTTACTGCTCTTTGACTATTTTTTAATGCTACTTGTGCTGTTTTCTTTGTGTTTTTTGCAACTTGTTTACTTGTTTTTATTGTATTTTTAGTATTTTTAATAGTAGATTTAACATTGCCTTTTTTCATTTTCTCTTTAAAGGCTTTAATCTTTACTTTTGTCTTTTGATAATTTTCTTTTGTTTTCATCAAGGACTTTTGCCCTTGCTTATTAAATTGATGAATGCCCTCATCAACTGTTCTGTTAGTTGCAAATTTAATTTTATTACTAGCATATTCTACACTATTAATATCATCACTTACACTTTCTTCGGCTTTTTCTTTTGTTCTTACAATGGTATCTTTAAATCTTTCTGTTTGAATTGCTGCTTTGTTTAGTGTTTTTATACCTTTTTGGGCTACATCTTTGACTTTAATATTTGCCAAGATAAACACCTCCTATTCTCTAATTACCTTCTCCAGGTTTAGTTGTCATTAATTTATATAATTTGGTATTCGTAGGAAATTTGTTTATAAATGGAACAAGTGAACTACCTACTTTTAATAATCCTTGCCCTGCACCTACATTTGTTATATATCCCATCTGTAAATCAGATATATTTAATAATTTAGCAAGTTCCAATCTATCTGTACTTGCTTGATTAAGCATAACTATAAACTCTGAATTTGCTAACATTGTTCTAGCAGTATGACTTTGTAGTAAATCATCTACATTTTGTGTTATTCCGGTACAATATGCACCATATTTACGAACTCTTTTCCATAAAGTAAATAGAAAATTAGCAGAGTATTCGTGTTGGAATAACAAATATATTTCATCAATAAAAATAAAGGTATTTCTACCTTTACTTCTGTTCATAGTTATTCTATTTAAAATACTATCAAGAACTACTAACATACCAATAGGAAGTAATTGCTTTCCTAAATCCAAAATATCATAACATAGTAATCTATTATTTGTATCTACATTTGTATTTTTAGCAAAAGTATTTAAACTTCCATCTGTAAACAATTCAATAGCAAGTGCAATTTCTTTTGCTTCTGGCTCATTTTGTTTTAAAAGTTCTTCTCTAAAATCCTGTAATGTCGGAGGTGTTCCTTGATAATTCCCTTGTTGAAAATGTCTATAAACCGAAGCAGTACATCTATCTATAATAGATTTCTGTTTTGGACCCAGATTACTTCCTCCAATAAGTTGCTCGCATAAAGATAATATAAACTCTGATTTTAATATTACAGGATTTGCACCATCTCCGTACTCGCTATTCAAATCCATTGCATTAATGTGATTATTACTTGTTGCTGATATATGGATTACTTCTCCACCTAAAGCATTTATTAATTGTGAATATTCTCTTTCTGGATCAATGATTATGACATCTGCATTTGGATCACGTAAAATTACAGATACTATTTCATTTTTACCTGTAAAAGACTTGCCACTACCACTAACTCCAAGTATAAACGAATTACCATTTAGTAATTGTCTTCTATCAGCAATAATCATATTTTTACTTATAACATTTTGTCCATAATAAATACCATTTTCGTGATTTATTTCTTGAACTCTAAAAGGCATAAATACTGCAAGCGATTCGGTAGTAAGAGTTCTTAAAGTATCAATTTTTCTTACTCCAAAAGGCATTGCAGTATTTAATCCATCCATTTGTTGATATTTTAATATAGAGAATTGACATAAGTGTTTTCTTGCAGTAGTTAATAAACTTTCTGTATCGTTATCTAATTGTTCTTTACTATCAGCAGTATGCACCATAGTTAAAACGCATATAAACATTCTTTGGTCACGAGTAGTCAAATCATCTAAAAATTCTTTTAATTCTATTCGTTGTTGTTCCATATCGTATGGTATAACAGCACTAAAATTATTATTAGAATTTTGTCTTCGTTGCCAATTAGTTATGTTTGTTTCTACACCTAATCTTCTATTTTCTACCTCTCTTACGGCTTCATCCATAGGAACAGGAATTACATCAATACTCATCATCATATTTCTATTTAAGTCAGTTAGTTCTGCCACCATATTGTCTTTAATATAACTTGCATATTCTTTTAAAAATATAACTCTGCCATATTTGTTTCCCATTTTAAAATAATCTTTTTCAAATTCAAAATTATCTGGACATATAAAATCTTTAAAACTATGTCCTTTTCTCATATTTTGTATCATATCAAAAGTAAAAGCATTTTCCTCGCCTTGTCTATAAAAATCGTGTATCAAACGTAGTCTATCTTGTGCTTCTAATTCAATACATTTTGAACCTAATTGTGAAAAATGATTTATCAAATCAGCACTAATTCTTGTAAAATAGTTTCTTGCTTCTTCTACACTTTTTTTATTAACAGATATTGTTAAAAACTTTTCTTGGGTAATTCCATTTGCTCCAGTTGCTTTATCTAAAAGCATTTTGTTGTATTCTTTTCTATATTCATCCAATTTATCATTTGCTAATGGTAGTAATATATTTTTTTCAAAGTCAATTTTATTTAATCTTCTATTTAATATAGTTATTTTTGTAGTGGCTCCTGTATCAAATGAATTAAGCAATTCTGAATATTCTAAAAACATACCCTCTTTGTCACTTCTACTTGCTACTGCATAATTTATATCTGTAAAACGATAACATTTTGAATATTTATTTTTTCCTACTTGAAATATACCATCTTGCCATATTCTTGTAATTGGAATAACATCTTGCACACCTTTTGGAACTATAAATGCTTCCTTGTCTTGCTTAAATAGTGTTTTTAATGTCTTCATTCTTTAAATCCTCCTTTTCTAACTTATCTTTTAATAATTCATAATAAAAATTAACTGGTTTAAAAGTTAATTTTTTTGGTATTAAAAATTCTGATTTTATATATGCATATATGAACTTCTCTGCCGGCATTCCATTATAAGTAATAAAACCTATTGCAGCGAACGGACTTGCTCCTAAAATACATACCCAAGATAAAGTTTCTATACCAAAATTATTTTTTAACAAAAAATAAAGTAATACTGCTACTCCACAAGCAAGTATAGAAAAAACGAACTGTCTTAATGACAGTCCGAAAAATATACTTTCTGTGTAATTTCGTATTTCTCTATTTATTTTAACTTCCATACTATTACCTACCTTTCTTTATCTTTTTTATTTTGTATAAATGTGTCTGCAAGATTTCCACCAGATATTACTTCTTTAAAATCTTCTTTTGCTTTTGTTAAATCATTATCATAGTAATAACCATAAGCCCAATCTATTTTATTGTCTGTAATTTTATCAAGAAAAACCAACTAAAAATCTGATTGTCCGCTAAAACACTGTATCTATCAGCATTTTCAAGGGTTGAAATACTTCAAATTACTACGATTTTACTACCATTGAATGAGCCTTGATACGTTAGAAATCCCAGATTTGCAAAGATTATGGTACAGCACATCAGTATTGATAAACTAAAAATTGAATATCGCAAGTAGATTATGGAACGCCGATATTGACGTTCCTTTTCTATTTCCAGCCGTTCAGAAATGGACGGCTTTTTCTATATCCAAACGAAAGGAGAATTTTAAAAGCTATGAAAAAGATATTGAAGCGATTAGCCACGAGCTTCCTTGCCTTTGCGACTATCGTTACCGCTTTGCCGACAACGGCAGTCCACGCTTCCGAGAAGCAATACTGGACAGAAAGTGCCGAGCGTGTCGGTATCGTTGAAAAAGTGATGAATGACGGTTCTATCGGTTCGACATTCAACGAGGGACACATGACCGTTGAGGGCGAGGACGCTTTCTGCGTGGATATTAACACTAACTTCCGCAACGGCTACAAGACCAGAGCCGACGCAAGCACACGCATGAGCTACGACCAGATTTCAGATGTTGCCCTCTCAATCGAGTATGTCAATCAGTATGTGCAGAGCCACAGCGGATTGAGCAGTCAGCATATTTACCTTTTGAAACAGTGCGTCGTATGGCAGAGATTGAGTGTTCATCTGGGCTGGCAATGCGATAACGTCAGAGCTTCCTATGATGAAATCCCAAAAGCGATACAGGACGAGGTGTACGCTGGGGCGAAAGCCTTTGCCAGCGAGAACAAGGGACGCTATGAATGTGGCGGTTATATCTACTCTGGCGAGGGACAGGACATTGGACAGTTCTGGGCGAAACTTGCCGTAGGAAATGCCACCCTTAAAAAGACTTCCAGTAATGCCAGCATTACCGACGGAAACGGGCTTTATTCTATCGCTGGTGCGACTTATGGTGTCTATTCTGATAAGGACTGCACAAAACAGCTTGCCACCCTTACGACGGATAATAGCGGAAATACTGATACTGTGGAAGTAAAGGCTGGCACAGTCTACATCAAAGAGCTTTCCGCTCCTGCTGGCTACAAGGTGGACAATACAGTGTATTCCTTAAATGTGGAAGCTGGCAAGACAGCGACCTTGAACGTATCCGATACGCCAAAGGTCACAGACACACTTATCGAGCTTTTCAAGATTGACATGGAAACACAGAAAGACGCTCCACAGGGCGACGCTTCTTTAGAGGGTGCGGAGTTCACATGGAAATTCTATGCGGGACACTATACCGCTGACAATCTCCCTAGCGAGCCTACCAAAACATGGGTGACAAAGACAATCGCTGAAAAGGACAGCGACGGCACTATCCATTACGTTTCCCGCCTTTCTGATGAATACAAGGTATCTGGGGACAGCTTCTATACACAGGACGGAAAGAACGTGCTTCCTTTAGGAACGCTGACCGTTGAGGAAACAAAAGCTCCTAATGGCTATCTTCTTGACGGTGCGTATATGCAGGCAAACGGTAGCGAGGAACAGATTAAGGGAATGTACCTTACACAGATTACCGAGGACGGCGACATTGCCGTATTGTCTGGAAGTAATCAGTACCATGTATCAGACAAGGTTATCCGTGGCGGTGTGAAAATCCAGAAACGAGATTTGGAAACCAGCGATACCAAAGGTCAAGGAAGTGCGACCTTGAAAGACGCTGAATTTGAAATCATTTCCCTTAATGACAATGCCGTACTTGTCGAGGGCAAGCTCTACAATAAAGGCGAAGTGGTAAAGACAATCCTTACCGACATTGAGGGCGTGGCTTCTACTTCTGCTGATTTACTCCCTTACGGGAAATACCGTATTGAGGAAAGCAAAGCACCAGAGGGCTATCTGACGGACGGCGCAGAACCGATTGAATTTGAAATCACAGAGGACGGAAAAATCGTTGACCTTACAGGGACAGACACATCAATCTACAATCAAGTGAAGCGTGGCGACCTAGAGGGTGTCAAGATTGGTGCTGGCACACACCAGCGTCTTGCGGGAGTTCCGTTTAGGATCACCAGCAAGACCACAGGTGAGAGCCACATTATCGTAACTGATGATAACGGGCAGTTCTCCACTTCTTCTGACTGGGCTTCCCATAAGAACAACACCAACGCAGGAAAGACCAGCGAGGACGGTATCTGGTTTGGAATAAGTGAGCCAGACGACAGCAAAGGTGCTTTGATTTACGATACCTATATCATTGAGGAATTACGCTGTGAGAGCAACAAAGGCTTTGAGCTTATCCCTGCCTTTGAAATCGTGGTGTCCAGAAACAATGTGACTGTTGACTTAGGGACACTTACTGATGAATACGAGAAAGAAATCTCTATCCATACCACAGCCACAGGCAAGGACGGCGAGAAGTCTATCGTGGCTGGCAAAGAGGTAACAATCATTGATACCGTTACCCTTGACGGGCTGGAAAAAGGCACAAAATATCAGCTCAAAGGCTGGCAGATGTTGAAAGAGGAAAACGCCGAGCTTCTTATCGACGGACAGCGTGTAGAGAACAGCTATACCTTTACTGCTGATGATGAAGAAATGAAAGTGGAAATTTCCTATACATTCAATGCGTCTGATTTAGGTGGCAAGAACCTTGTGACCTTTGAGGAACTTTACGACCTTTCCAATGAGGACGAGCCTGTAAAGGTGGCTGGACACAAGGACATTGACGACGAGGGACAGACGGTTCTTATCACGGAGCGTATCATCTCTATTCATACCACAGCGACCAGCGAGGACGGAAAGAAAGAGATTGAAGCTGGAAAAGACGTGACAATCATTGATACCGTGACCCTTGACGGCTTGGAAATCGGCACAAAGTATCAGCTCAAAGGCTGGCAGATGATTAAGGACGAAAACGCAGAGCTTATCATCAACGGAGAGCGTGTCGAGAATGACTATACTTTTACCGCCGACAGTGAAAGTATGGAAGTACAGATTGCCTTTACATTCGACGCTTCCGAGCTTGGCGGGAAAGAGCTTGTGACCTTTGAGGAATTATACGATTTGAGCAATCCAGACGAGCCGACTAAGGTTACAGAGCATAAGGACATTGAGGATGACGGGCAGACTGTGACAATCACAGAAGTACCAGAAACGCCGGAAGAACCAACAGAGCCGGAACAGCCGACCACACCAGATACACCGACCAAAACAAGCGACGCTCCAAAGACAGGCGATAATACAAACATTGCCTTATTTTTAGGGCTTCTTGTTCTCTCTGGCGCAGGCGTGGCAGGAACATACTTCTTCAAGCGTAGACGTTCCTAATCGGGTGGTCTGCTTATGATGATGAAGAAATCACGTTCCCCGCCGTATGGACTTGTAACAGGAAAAGAAAATCGAAACTGTTCCTTTTCTGTTCTTCTGCTTGCAGATCAACGGAAAAGAACAGTCCACTAGGGGCGTGGGGAGTGTAGCTCCCCACATATCAATCACAGAAAGAAATGAGGTATGAACACATGAAATTGAAATATATTGTGCCTGATATGGCACAGACTTTTGGAAATTTGGAGTTTGCAGGAGAAAATGAGGTGGAGCAACAGCGTGTCAATGGTCGCTTTGTTCCCGTGACGAGAAGCTATAACCTGTATTCCGACATTCAGAGAGCCGACGACATTATCGTGGTGCTTCCCGCAAAGGCTGGTGAAAAGCGTTTCAAGTATGAGCAAAAAGTCAAGCTCATCAATCCTAAGATTACCGCCGAGGGAAAGAACGTGCGAGGTCGTGGCTACACAAACTATATCTTAACGGCTGATGATATGCTTCCAGCCGAGGAAAGCAAGTAAAGGGGGTATCAGATTATGAGATTAGCGAATGGAATTGTATTAGATAAGGAAAAGACTTTCGGAGTATTGAAGTTCTCCGCATTAAGACATGAGGTGCGTGTGGAGAATGAGGACGGGACAACCAGCGAAGAAATCAAGCGTAGAACCTATGACTTGAAGTGTAGTCAGCAGGAACGCACGATACAGGTATCTATCCCAGCGGAAATCCCTGTCAAGGACTACCCGTACAATGCCGAGGTGGAGCTTATCAATCCTGTTGCCGATACGGTGGCTAACGCCAACTACCGAGGGGCAGACGTGGAGTGGTACATCAAGGCAGACGACATTGTGCTGAAAAATAAAGGCGGTCAGTCCGCAGGCAATCCGCAGAACCACGCTCCGCAGGGACAACAGAAAAAATAACACATTCTCTTGACTAACCGCATACGATAGTGTAATATTAAATCGTAAGTAATAAGTAGTAACTAGAAAGGAGAACTCAAAATGAAAGATTTATCTATTACACAAGAGTATTTGATTTGTGCGGTAAATTCCAAAGGGAAAATTTCTGGATTTGGTTCAGAGAAGTTGATTTGCCTTATAGCGTCTGGTTTATTAGAATTGCAATTAGAGGACTGTATTAAAATTGATAAAAAGAGAGTCACTGTGACGAATAATCTTCCAGACGAAAAGCTTTATTTAAAACCTCTATATGATTTTGTAAATCAGCAAAAACCTGTAAAACTGGAAAAAATATTAGAAGCATATAACTATTCATTTAAGGATAGAGGCTATGAACTTGTTAATACCATTGGTGCTTCTTTAAAAGATTTAGGTTTGGTTGAAGTTACCCGTACAGGCATATTCGGAAATAAAAATGCCTATATTCCAAATGCAAATGCTGTTCATTATGTTGTTGATATGATAAGGGCAGAATTTTTAGAAGATGTTGAAGTTACGGAAGATATTGCTTCGCTGATTATCCTCTTAGATAAGAGCAAGGTGTTAAAAACCTATTTTTCTGAATATGAACAAAAAGAGATTAAGAAGAAATTAAAAGAAATAACAAATTCTGATACAGGAAAATCAATTAAAGATATGGTGAATAATGTGGAATACATGATTACAATGATGAATGTTTTAATCGTAGCTTATAGCTAATGGAGAAGTTCATATGTCTAGGCAAAGAAGTATGGAGGTAATAAAAAATTCAGAGTATGTAACTATCGGTGAATTAGTAAGGCTCACAGATGTAAGATACAGTACATTAAAGTTCTATACGGAAGAAGGTATGCTCCCTTTTGAGCAAGCGGAAGAAAATCTGACAAGACGTTATAAACGTGTGGAAAGTATGGAACGAATTTTCTACATCAAAGAATTGCGTGAGCAAAAGAAAACTATTCCAGAAATTAAAGCCATATTAAAAATCGATTAAAGTAATTACAAAAGCGGTTAGTCTTTACGATTGACCGCTTTTTCCATATCCAGAAAGGGGTGTTTATGAATATTTTAAAATACAAGGGAAAGCGTATCAGAGCCAGCGACAAGAACCTTGTGTACCGCTTCTGCGTAGGTACGCTCCTATTTCTGTTCGTGGCGGTTCTCCTGCTACTGAACATGGGACAGCTCATGCGTACCGATTGGGAGCATTTCAGCCTGCTTGATAATGACGTGACGCTTTCCACATACAACTTCATAACCATAGGGATAGCGACTTTTGCCTGTGCATTGGTCGCTTTTCTTTATTACCGCTTCTTCCATGACCGCTTCAAGAAGCTATTACACCGTCAAAAGCTGGCACGCATGATATTGGACAATAAGTGGTATGAAGCACAGACCGTACAGGACAGCGGTTTTTTCACTGACCTGCAGAGCAGATCAAGGGAAAAAATCGTCTGGTTTCCTAAAATCTATTATCAAATGGAAACGGGCTTGCTCCATATCCGCTGTGAAATCTCTTTAGGGAAGTATCAAGACCAGCTCCTTAGACTGGAAGATAAGCTGGAAAGCGGGCTGTACTGTGAGCTGACCGACAAGACGCTCCATGACGGCTATATCGAGTACACCCTGCTCTATGACATGATAGCAAACCGTATCACGATTGACGAGGTAAAAGCTGAAAACGGGGGCTTGCGTCTGATGAAGAACCTCACATGGGAATACGACATACTCCCTCACGCCCTTATCTGTGGCGGGACTGGCGGTGGAAAGACCTATTTCCTGCTGACAATCATTGAAGCCCTCTTGCAGACCAACGCCCAGCTTTTCATCTTAGACCCTAAGAACGCTGACCTTGCGGACTTGGGTACGGTCATGGACAACGTGTACCACACCAAAGAAGATATGATTGAATGTGTCAATGCGTTCTATGAGGGCATGGTGGCAAGGAGCGAAGAAATGAAACACCACCCAGCCTACAAGACGGGCGAGAACTATGCCTATCTGGGCTTACCGCCCTGCTTCCTTATCTTTGACGAGTATGTGGCGTTCTTGGAAATGCTGGGGACAAAGGAAAGCATGAGCCTTTTAAGCCAGCTAAAGAAAATCGTCATGCTTGGCAGACAGGCGGGCTATTTTCTTATTGTCGCCTGCCAGCGTCCCGACGCAAAGTATTTCAGCGACGGTATCAGAGATAACTTCAACTTCCGTGTGGGTTTGGGACGTATCAGCGAGCTAGGCTACGGTATGCTTTTTGGAAGCGACGTAAAGAAACAGTTCTTCCAGAAGCGTATCAAAGGACGTGGTTATTGTGACGTAGGTACGAGCGTCATATCGGAATTTTACACTCCCCTTGTACCAAAGGGGCATGATTTTTTACAGACTATCGGCTCTCTTGCACTGGCAAGGCAAGCCGTACCAGAGAAACAAAAGGAGATTGAATGATTATGGGATATTTGGAAATCCATTATGAACCAGAATGTACCGACAGTGTACTTACCTGTATCGGATTGGGATATGGAAAATTCCTGTCCGATTTAGCTTTTACGGCAGACAGTGATTATAAACAGGACGACGACTATCCAGAAACACTTTTCCATGAGAGAATGTCGGATTTATTGGAAGATTTGGCGGAGGATTATCTGGAAATGCCGTTGCTGTTTTCCGTGGAGCTTCCCGCACACATGGCGAACCTGCTGGGCTGTCTTTTCCGCTATACGTTTCTTGTCATGGACAGGGAGCATTTCAGACAGGTATGCCGTGAATACGAGATTGACAAGGATATAGCCAGAAAATGCCTTTCAAGAGATACCGATTGTATCGTAGTTTATACGGGCATGACAAGGATAGGCTGAACCACTGACGGCTGGAACGGTCAGCGAAGCGACCCAGACCGTGCAAGCCGTCCTGTGGAGCAGGGCTTGCCCTGCTCCACGAAAGAAGCCCCTCGGTATCTAACAGAGGGGCACAATTCCGCTGGAAACTACGGTCAAAAAGTCTGGAAATCCCGCTAGGCATAAGGGTTTTCCCTTACTCATGGCTGACTGTGACAATCGGCGGAAAATATCACACTTTCACGATTGGGGGTATGCAGGCTGAATGAAAGCACCTTTATAACCGCCTTGAAAGAGAAACGCCTATCTTACGGCGTGTCCCAGACAAGGCTTGCTATCATGGCTGGTATCAGCCGTGAACACTTGAACCGTATCGAAACGGGAAAGGTCAACCTCACGGACGATATGCAGGACAAGCTCATGGAAGCGGTCGAGAAATTCAATCCCGACGCTCCCATGTTCCTGCTGTTCGACTATGTGCGTATCCGTTTCCCCACGCTGGATATACAGCACGTTATCAGAGATATATTGAAGCTCAATGTTGACTATATGCTCCATGAGGACTACGGACACTACAAGTACACAGAACATTACTATCTGGGTGATGTGTTCGTCTACACCTCGCAGGACGAGGAAAAGGGCACACTTTTGGAGCTGAAAGGAAAAGGCTGTCGCCAGTTTGAAAGCTACCTGCTGGCACAGGGGCGTAGCTGGTATGACTTCCTCATGGACGCACTCATTGAGGGCGGTGTGATGAAACGCCTTGACCTTGCGATTAACGACAGGGCGGGCATACTGGATATTCCAGATCTGACCGCCAAATGCAATCGTGAGGAATGTGTTTCCCTGTTCCGTTCTTTCAAGTCCTATGCTTCCGGCGAGCTGGTGAAGCACAACGAGCAGGACAAGGCGGGCATGGGACACACGCTGTATATCGGCTCACTGAAAAGCGAGGTGTACTTCTGCTGTTATGAGAAGAACTACGAGCAGTACGCAAAGCTGGGAATACCGATTGAGGAAGCACCCATAAAGAACCGCTTCGAGATACGATTGAAAGATGAAAGAGCCTATTATGCCGTTCGTGAACTGCTGACCCATTATGACGCAGAACAGACGGCATTTTCTATCATCAATCACTATATCCGCTTCGTGGACAGAGAGCCGGAGAAGCGAAAGACAGACTGGAAGCTCAATGACCGCTGGGCGTGGTTTATCGGGAAAGACCGCCCGCCTATCAAACTGACGACAGACCCAGAGCCTTATACGCTGGAAAGGACGCTGGGCTGGATAAGCCGGCAGGTCGCCCCTACACTGAAAATGCTGAAAAAGATAGACGCTGGCAACAGCACAAGCTATCTGAAAGAGATTGAGGACAACGCAAAGCTGACGGAAAAGCATTTGCAGATAATCAGACAGCAGACAGCGGACACAGAGGAACTTGTCACAGAGTAAAGGAGAATTTTGACTATGGCAGAACTTGTCAAGGACTTGGTGCTGGTATCACTGGGAATGGGTATCGGCGTTGTCCTTATGTGTATCGCACAGGTCAGCAAAATGGCTGACGAAGAAATGGAAGAAATTAAAAAAGAAAGGATTGATAAAGAATGAATTTCGGACAGAACTTATACAACTGGTTTTTAAGCAACGCCCAGAGCTTGGTGCTTATGGCAATCGTGGTAATCGGTATCTACTTAGGATTTAAGAGAGAGTTTTCAAAACTTATCGGCTTCCTTGTGATTGCCTTAATCGCCGTCGGGCTGGTATTCAATGCCGGCGGTGTCAAAGACGTGCTGTTAGAGCTGTTCAACCGTATCATTGGAGCGTAACAATCAGCAGTTTGCGGACACGCAAACTTACCTGTCCCCCCTATGGGAGTTCGGGCATAGGGGGGGAATGAAAGGGGGTGACGGAATGGTACACAGATAAAAAATAGTCATGCTATGAATTTCATTGAATGGCTGATTTTCAACTGATATAATGTAAGTATGGAAATCATAAATTAAATTTGCGAGGGTAGAAAATGAATGACAAAATGATTGTAAAGAACTTCTATGAGAGGATTGTTTCAGAAAATAGACTTGAAGAATTATCTAAATATGTATCAGAAAACTGTGCTCTGACTCTCGGAGACAAAACTGTACCTTTGGGGTTGGACGGCATGAAGCAACATCTAATATCCGTAAAAAAGACTTATCCAGACTATACAATGAAAATAGTACGTCAATTCAATGATAAGGAATATGTGATTTCTGAATTTATAATGGCAGGTACACATGAGGGTGAATGGATAGGTATTAAACCCACTCATAAGAAATTATCATTTACAGGTGTCAATATAGACAGAGTTGTAAATGGAAAAATCATTGAACATGGTGGTTCTGTAAATACTTTTGAAACTCTCTTAGAAGCAAATTTAATTAAGCCAGTATAAGAAGTGAGGTGACTGTATGGAAATTCGACAATTAGAACCCTTTGAGATTGACGAAGCTATCACTTTGATATGGGAAGTATTTTTACAATTTGAAGCTCCCGACTATTCAGATGAGGGTATTCAATCATTTAAGGATTTTATTGAGAATGATGAAATCCTAAAGACGCTTGAATTTTTTGGAGCTTATGAGCAGGACGAATTGAAAGGTGTAATTGCTACAAGCGAAAATCGAAAGCACATCTGCTGTTTCTTTGTAAAAGCAAAATATCATAGGCAAGGAATTGGAAGAACTCTTTGGGAATATGTTTTAAACCACAGTGAAAGAAATGTATTCACCGTTAATTCTTCTCCATATGCTGTACCCGTTTATCGTAAACTGGGGTTTGTTGAAACAGATACGGAACAGTTAGCGGATGGAATGAGATACACGCCTATGAAGTTTGTAAATGCTTGTATGCAATAAATCAAAGTGTTTGGAGGGAAAAAATTATGCTTGATAAAATACCGAGTGCAGAGGAAATGATGACTTTGGTTGGGCAATCATTGTATGATGTATGGAATAAGTTATGTACTTTAATTGACGAACAACTTACTCATAACCGCAGGAGTTTAACCGAAACAGAAATCTTAGATATTCAAAACCGATGTGAACAGCTTTATGATTTGTGTGGAGAATAAAAAAATAACCTAAAAAGTGCGATAGCCTGTGTAGGTGTCGCACTTTTTTCAGTTGGCTTGGCTTACGAAAACAGCGTTAATTATTCCGCAGTTTCTCTTGCCTTTTTCAAGCCTTGAGCCGTAGCTTCCATCACGATAAGCTCCTTTTCTTCCATATCATTCAACAGTACATCAACTTGTTTGCGGCGATTGTTGTCGCCATCTTCATTGCATGGAAAAAAGAACTGGTCTACAGAGATGTCAAGCAAGGTAGTAATGAGATAAAATTTGTTAAGCCTTGGGTGCTGCCCCCTGTTCTCTATATACATAATAGAGCGTGGCGTAAGGTCTACCAGTTGGGCAAGATATTCCTGTGTCCACCCTTTTGCTTCCCGAGCTTTTTTTATCGCTATACCTAACGGCTTAAAATCAAGTTTTCTTTCATCTTGGTACATTTTAATATCATCCTATATCATTGTACATTTCGGGTGATGATATTTGAACGAAGTATGATTTTATGTTTAGTAGTGTATAATTTCGTATTAGTGGAGAGAAACTTGCTATTATTCGTCATTCCGTATATAATAATTATATACTCTTTGCGAAAGGAAGTTGATATTATGAATTACATTTCTGTGAAAGCCGCTTCTGAAAAATGGGGCATATCGGAAAGACGGATACAAAAATTATGTGAGGAAAATCGCATTGACGGAACTGAAAAATTTGGTCGTGCATGGATGATACCAAAAGATGCAGAAAAACCCGTTGATGGACGTATGAAAACAAGGAACAAACAGGAGGAGAATCATGGAATTTAATGAAAAGCTACAACAGCTTAGGACTGGAAAGAACTTAACGCAGGAACAACTTGCGGAGCAATTATATGTATCAAGAACAGCCATTTCAAAATGGGAAAGCGGCAAGGGTTACCCTAACATTGAGTCGCTCAAGTGTATTTCTAAATTCTTTTCTGTGACCATAGATGAACTGCTATCGGGCGAAGAACTGATTACACTTGCCGAAACTGAAAATCGTTCCAACTTGAAAAAAATTTACAGTTTCATTTATGGAATATTAGATATGATGGCGGTTACTTTTATACTTTTGCCGTTGTATGGTAACCTTGTTGACGGATATATTTATTCTGTCAATCTACTTTCATTTACAGACACTACCCCAATATATCTTGCAATCTATTGGATTGTTTTTATTGTTTTGATTGCACTTGGGATAGCGAAACTGATGTGTGTTTGTTTTGAAAAGGAATCATGGAGCAACATAATCACAAAATGCTCTCTCGTGCTGAGTACGCTTGTTATCTGCTTCTTCGCTGCGGCAAGACAACCCTATGTAACCGCCCTTATGTTTCTGCTATTTGTTGCTAAAATATTTGTCTGGATAAAGCAAACCCAAACAAAGTAAAATGCCATAAACCCTTTAAAATAGGCTCTGACACGATAAGTGTCGGAGCTTTTTTCGTGCTGACATCTATTGTGTCGGCATTGTGACGGTAGATTTCTTGGCTTCTATGCAATACTCGTGGATAATAAGATTGTGGTCAGCGAAAACAAGAACAGCAACCCACGGAAAGGAGAATCAAATATGGATTATATCATTGAAACAGAAAATCTTACGAAGCGATACGGAACAGCCACCGTTGTCGATAAGGTAAATCTTCATGTGCCAAAGGGCAAAATTTATGGTTTGCTCGGCAGAAACGGAGCAGGCAAAACCACAGCAATGAAAATGATGTTGCAGCTTGCTTTCCCAACGGAGGGAACGGTACGCTTGTTTGGCACAAACTATAAGGAAAATATCCATACCCTTTATAGCAAAGTAGGCTCTATTATCGAAACACCGGGATTTTACAGTAATTTAACAGGGTATGAGAATTTGCAAATTCTCGCTAAACTGCGAGGGGGAGTATCTAAAAGTGGAGTAGAAAAAGCTCTTGAAGTTGTGGGGCTGCATAAGGAGAAAAGAAAAGTCTTTTCCGATTATTCCCTCGGAATGAAGCAACGGCTTGGTATTGCCGCCGCCATTATGCACGAGCCGGAGCTTTTAATACTTGACGAACCGATTAACGGACTTGACCCCATTGGAATAGTTGAAATACGCTCATTTTTATCTGAACTTAGTCACAATCATGGCATTACCATTTTTATCTCAAGCCATGTTTTAAGCGAGATTGAACAGATAGCAGATATTATCGGCGTTATGCACGAGGGGCATTTAGTAGAGGAAGTGAATATATCCGAGCTTCACAAAAGGAATCGAAAATACATTCAATTTGATTTATCTGACAGTGAGATAGCCGGAAAGATTTTAGAAAACCACTACCACATGACGGATTTTACAGTGCAGGACGGTACGGTGAGAATTTATGACTTTAGCCAAAGTGTTGGAGAAATCAATCGAGAATTTGCACGAAATGGACTGCTCGTGACAAGGATAAATGATAGTGAGGAAAACTTAGAGGACTACTTTTCTAAACTGATTGGAGGTGGCGGTATTGCTTAATCTTATTTCTTGTGAATTATTAAAACTAAAGCGTTCAAAAATGGTGCTAATTAGTGTGGCAGGGGTATTATCTACCCCACTTTTGATGTTAATAGAAGCCTTGCAAACACATTTTGATAAGCCGGAGATTATCTTTACCTTGTCTGACATATACAGCGACAGTGTACTGTATATCATGCTGCTGGTAAACATTATGATATATGTGGCAATTGCAGCTTACTTGTTTAGCAGAGAGTACACAGAAAGCACCCTCAAAACCATATTGCCCATACCCATTTCAAGGACAAAACTATTAATTGGAAAATTTTGCACCCTGCTTCTTTGGATTGTTATGCTAACCCTTGTAACATGGGCAGGTATATTTATCGTTTGTGGGCTATATGACGCTGTCTTTACATTGGAGGGATATAGCTTACTAGTGGCAATAGTATGGCTCCCCAAGTTTTTGTTTGGCAGTATCCTGATGTTTTTAACAGTTTCTCCTTTTGTGTTTGTTGCTATGAAAACAAAAGGATTTGTCGCCCCGATGATTGGCTCTGCCGTGATTGTCATGGGAAGTGCCGCACTTTCAAATCAAGAATGGGGAGCGTTGTATCCGTGGACAGCCACCTATTTCTTGGTGCAGGGTAAACTTCAGAGTACCGGCTATCCTACACTGCTGTCTGTATCTATTATTATTCTTGTATCAGCAGTTGGTTTTCTTATGACCTTTCATCATTTTAAAAAGGAGGATTTGAAATAATGGTACTTGATTTTATAGAAATTTTAAAAGTTATTTTTCTTGGAATTGTTGAGGGTATTACTGAGTGGCTACCTATCAGCAGCACAGGACATATGATTCTTGTGGACGAATTTATCACACTTAATATGAGCGAAGCATTTAAAGAAATGTTTTTTGTTGTTATTCAACTTGGAGCTATACTCGCAGTGGTTGTAATGTTTTGGAACAAGATGTTTCCCTTTCAATTTAAGAACAAAGCACAGTCAATTGTTAAAAAGGATACTTTCTCGTTGTGGTTCAAGGTTGCGGTAGCTTGTGTACCGTCAGCTATTATGGGGATTCTATTTGATGATTATTTGGATGCTTACCTCCAAACCCCCATTGTGATTTCAATCATGTTAATCTTTTATGGTTTGTTATTCATTCTCATAGAAAATTGGAATAAAAAGCGTACTCCTACTACTATGGCACTTTCTGACATCAGCTATAAAACAGCAATCTTGATAGGGGCATTTCAAGTGTTATCACTTATACCCGGCACATCACGGTCGGGAGCAACGATTATAGGTGCTTTACTCATAGGAGTTTCACGAGTGGCAGCAGCAGAGTTTACTTTTTTCCTCGCAGTACCTACTATGCTTGGAGCAAGTGCTTTTAAGCTGTTAAAATTCGGGTTTGAATTTACAAGTGCAGAACTGCTCGCTCTTGTTCTCGGTATGGCTGTGGCATTTGCGGTATCTGTCTTAGTAATTAAATTCCTAATGAACTTTATCAAAAAACATGATTTTAAGGTGTTTGGTTGGTATCGAATTGTGCTTGGTATACTTGTTGTACTTATAAAAATATGAAATGGAACGTCTATGGAATAAAGGTGGAAAGGCATGGACTTATGAGTATAAATATCGCCGAGGTGGTAAGACACTCTGTGCGTTATATGCCAGAGAAAATTGTATAGGATTTATGATTATCTTTGGAAAAGACGAAAGAGCAAAATTTGAAGCAGAACGCAATGATTATTCTCAACAAGTCCAAAAAATCTATGATGAAGCTAAAACCTATCGAGATGGTAAATGGGTAATGTTTGAACCCACCGATACATCAATGTTTCAAGATTTTATTAAATTACTAGGAATTAAGAGAAAGCCAAATAAAAAGTAATAATTATCACGTTGGCGTATACGAAATCCTAATTTTACAATTTCATATCCCACACACAAAGCGGTTACTCCATTGGAGATCAACCGCTTTTTCTATACTCAAATTTAAGATTGGAGTGATTGATTGAAAGATATTTTTACCGATATGCAGGCAAAAATCGGGTGTCCGTATCTCTCCGACCTGCCCTATTACAAGCGTACGGTCTGGTTTGAGATGAAACGCCTTTGCCTGTCTGACTACCCTAAGAAACAGTTAGAAGATTTTTCACGCTATGTATTCGGTGTGCCTTACGCCGTCATACAGGAAGCGTTGACAAGAGAGGACGTGATGAAACATGGAAGAAATGCGTGTGCAGATTGAAGCACGAGAACCGACAGACGACGAGATACGAGCCTTTTGGTTCACCCTGCCTATCGACACGGAACAGGTGGAAGAACTGCTGGGGATTGATGTAGATACAGACTATTACTATATCACGGGCAAGGAGCTTCCCTTTGCTGATGAAGTGCAGGAAGATACCACCGTCGAAAAGCTCAATGACCTGTACCATACCTACGAAAATCTACCCTCTGATTTGAAAGAGGACTATACGGAGCTGATGTGCTATTTCACTGACCTTGACGAACTGCACCGATACAGAAACGACATTATTCATTATTCTTGGTGCAAGAACATGACGGACGTTGCCCGCCACATTCTGAACAATGACCCAGACTTTACTTCCCTAAGTGAGAACGTCACCCGCTATTTCGATTTTGAAGCCTACGGGCAGTACCTTGACGACAACGGACGCTTTGTGGAAACCGACCACGGTATCTATGAACTTCCGTAGAAAAGAGGTGTGTGCCTATGGTTGACGACATTAGGGTGTATATCGCTAATCTTGGCAAGTACAACGAGGGCGAACTTGTCGGGGATTGGTTCTCTTTCCCTATCGACGAGGAAGATGTTGCGGAGCGTATCGGGCTGAACAGCTATTATGAGGAATACGCTGTCCATGATACCGACAACTTCCCTATTGAAATCGGGGAGTATATCTCCATTCAAGAACTCAATGAGATGTACGAGATGATTTGTGAGCTTCCCGACTATATCACAGACGCTCTGGACGAGTTTGTTTCCCACTATGGAAGTCTGGAAGAAGTCTACGAACATAAGGACGAGATTTATTATTATCCAGACTGTGCGGACATGACCGACGTTGCCTATTACTTCATTGACGAGTTGCAGGTATTGGGACAGATACCGCTACCGTTGCAGAACTATATCGACTATGAAGCATACGGCAGGGACTTGTCCATAGAGGGGACATTCATTGAAACAAGCCGTGGGATATGCGAGATACCATATTAGAGCTGGCAGATTAGCGACAGATTAGGTCGCTACTGTCAGCTTTTTCTATCAAGGACAGTCTGAAAATGGCTGTCCTTTTCCATTACAATGAAAGGAGCTGAAACGAATTGAAGAAGATTAAGAGCTACACGGGTATCTGGAACGTGGAGAAAGTCTTGTATGCAATCAATGACTTCACTCTCCCGTTTCCCGTTACCTTTACCCAGATAACGTGGTTTGTTATCACGGAGTTTGCCGTCATTCTCTTAGGGGACTTACCGCCGTTATCGTTTATCGAGGGGGCATTTTTAAAATACTTCGGTATTCCCGTTGCCCTCACATGGTTTATGAGTCAAAAGACCTTTGACGGCAAGAAGCCTTACAGCTTCTTGAAATCGCAGATTACATTTGCCTTGCGACCTAAGACTACTTATGCAGGAAAAGCCGTGAAGCTGGAAAAGGAAGTGTTCAGCGAACCTGTCACGGCGGTTAGGAGTGTGATGTATGTTCCCGATTAAGTATATCGACAACAACCTTGTCTGGAACAAGGACAATGAGGTATTCGCCTATTATGAGCTGATACCGTATAACTATTCTTTTCTGTCAGCGGAGCAGAAGTTTATCGTCCATGACAGCTTTCGTCAGCTTATCGCACAGTCCCGTGAGGGAAAGATACACGCCTTACAGATAGCGACGGAAAGCTCCGTAAGAAGCATACAGGAACAGTCAAAAAAACTGGTGACGGGACGACTTCGTGATGTGGCGATACAGAAGATAGATGAACAGACAGAAGCGTTAGTAAGCATGATTGGGGACAATCAAGTGGACTACCGCTTTTTTATCGGCTTCAAGCTCATTGTGACAGAGGAAAAAGTGAGCCTTGACAGCATGAAAAAATCGGCGTTTCTGACGTTCAAGGAATTTCTAAATGAGGTCAACCACACGCTGATGAACGACTTTATCTCCATGCCAGATGATGAAATCAACCGCTATATGAAAATGGAAAAACTGCTGGAAAATAAAATCTCCCGCCGTTTCAAGTTCCGACGCTTGGATAAGAACGACTTCGGGTATCTTATCGAGCATATCTACGGCAGGGACGGCGTGGCGTATGAGGACTACGAGTATTCGCTTCCAAAGAAGAAGCTGAAAAAGGCAACGCTCATCAAGCAGTATGACCTTATCCGTCCGACCCGCTGTCTGATAGAGGAAAGCCAGCGATACATAAGGCTGGAACATGAGGACAGCGAGAGCTTCGTGTCCTACTTTACCGTCAATGCCATTGTGGGCGAGCTGGATTTTCCGTCCAGTGAGATATTCTACTTCCAGCAACAGCAGTTCACGTTTCCTGTTGATACGAGCATGAATGTAGAAATCGTCGGGAACAGAAAAGCCTTATCGACTGTCCGCAACAAGAAAAAAGAGCTGAAAGATTTGGACAACCACGCCTATCAGTCTGGAAGCGAAACCAGCTCAAACGTGGTGGACGCATTAGACAGCGTGGACGAGCTGGAAACCGACCTCGACCAGAGCAAAGAAAGTATGTATAAACTTTCTTACGTTATCCGTGTGTCAGCTCCCGACCTTGACGAGCTGAAACGACGCTGTGATGAGGTCAAGGACTTCTACGACGATTTAAACGTCAAGCTGGTGCGTCCTGCTGGGGATATGCTGGGGCTTCACTCTGAATTTCTCCCCGCCAGCAAGCGTTACATCAATGACTATGTGCAGTATGTGAAATCCGACTTTCTGGCAGGGCTTGGCTTCGGGGCGACACAACAGCTTGGCGAAAATACAGGTATCTATATTGGCTATTCCGTGGACACGGGAAGAAACGTCTATTTACAGCCCTCTCTTGCCAGTCAAGGTGTGAAAGGTACGGTCACCAATGCTCTGGCTTCCGCTTTTGTCGGTTCGCTGGGCGGTGGGAAATCATTCTGCAACAATCTGATTGTCTATTATTCCGTCCTCTTTGGCGGACAGGCGGTCATTCTCGACCCTAAATCAGAGCGTGGCAACTGGAAAGAAACGCTTCCAGAGATAGCCCATGAAATCAATATCGTCAACCTTACCAGCGATAAGGAAAACGCAGGGCTTCTTGACCCGTTCGTGATTATGAAGAATGTAAAGGACGCTGAAAGTCTGGCAATAGACATTCTCACATTCCTTACGGGGATTTCCTCTAGGGACGGCGAGAAATTCCCTGTCCTTAGAAAAGCGGTGCGAGCCGTGACCCAGAGCGATCAGCGAGGACTTCTCCATGTGATAGACGAGCTACGCAGAGAGGACACGGCGATAGCCCGCAATATTGCCGACCATATCGACAGCTTTACGGACTATGACTTTGCACATCTGCTGTTCTCTGACGGTTCGGTTAAGAACGCTATCAGCTTGGACAACCAGCTCAATATCATACAGGTGGCAGACTTGGTACTTCCCGATAAGGACACGACCTTTGAGGAATACACCACCATTGAACTGCTGTCCGTAGCTATGCTGATTGTCATTTCCACCTTTGCCCTTGATTTTATCCACAGTGACAGAAGCATTTTTAAAATCGTGGATTTAGATGAAGCGTGGGCGTTCCTCAACGTGGCACAGGGCGAAACCCTCTCCAACAAGCTGGTGCGTGCGGGACGTGCTATGCAGGCTGGCGTGTACTTTGTTACACAATCCTCTGGCGACGTGTCAAAGGAGAGCCTAAAAAATAATATCGGTCTGAAATTCGCTTTCCGTTCTACGGACATCAACGAGATAAAGCAGACCCTTGAATTTTTCGGTATCGACAAGGACGACGAGAACAACCAGAAACGACTTCGTGACTTGGAGAACGGACAATGCCTGCTTCAAGATTTGTACGGGCGTGTGGGCGTGGTGCAGATACACCCTGTCTTTGAAGAATTATTGCACGCCTTTGATACCAGACCGCCCGTGAAAAGCGAGGTGGAGTGATGAAAGATAGGATAAAGGGGCTTCTGACAAAAAAGAAGCTCTTTCGTTTTTTCAAGATTGCTCTGATAGTCATTTTTACCTCTGTTGTGTTCCTCTCCCTGTTCGGGACGGTGGCTCATGCCACGGGGCTGGTTGATGATACCGTCAATGCGGACAACCTGTATTCACAGTACCCGCTGGAAAACTACCAGCTTGACTTCTATGTGGACAATAGCTGGGGCTGGCTTCCGTGGAACTGGCTGGACGGTATCGGAAAGTCCGTACAATACGGGCTTTACTGTATCACCAATTTTATCTGGACTATCAGCCTGTATCTTTCCAACGCCACAGGGTACGTCGTCCAGCAGGCATATAAGCTGGACTTCATCAACGACATGGCAGACAGTATCGGAAAGAGCATACAGACCCTAGCTGGCGTGACGGAAAACGGCTTCGGAAGTACGGGCTTTTATGTAGGCTTCCTGCTTCTCATTATCCTTATCGTGGGTATCTATGTTGCCTACACAGGACTTATCAAGCGAGAAACCAGCAAGGCATTACACGCCGTTATCAACTTTATTGTGGTGTTCGTGCTGTCCGCTTCCTTTATTGCCTACGCTCCCGACTATATCAAGAAAATCAATGACTTTTCTTCGGACATTTCCACGGCTTCGCTGGATTTGGGGACAAAAATCATGCTTCCCGACAGCGACAGTGCGGGAAAAGACAGCGTGGACTTGATAAGGGACAGCTTGTTTTCCATACAGGTACAACAGCCGTGGTTACTCCTGCAATTCGGCAACAGCGATATAGAAGAAATCGGGGCTGACCGTGTGGAAGCTCTGGTATCTGCTAGTCCGTCCGCAGACGACGGGGCGACCCGTGAGGACGTGGTGAAAACGGAAATCGAAGATAACGACAATGACAATCTGACGATACCGCAGGTCATCAACCGTCTGGGAATGGTGTTCTTCCTGCTTATCTTCAATCTGGGGATAACGATATTCGTTTTCCTGCTTACGGGCATGATGATATTCTCCCAGATACTTTTTATCATCTTCGCTATGTTCCTGCCTATCAGTTTTTTACTTTCTATGATACCCAGCTATGAGAACATGGCAAAACAGGCAATCGTGCGAGTGTTCAATACGATTATGACAAGGGCAGGCATTACCCTTATTGTCACGGTGGCTTTTTCTATTTCCAGTATGTTTTATAACATCTCCACCGATTACCCGTTCTTTATGATTGCGTTCTTACAGATAGTGTGCTTTGCGGGTATCTACATGAAGCTGGGCGACCTTATGAGTATGTTCAGCTTAAATGCTGGGGACAGCCAGAGCATGGGACGCAGGATATTCCGCCGTCCGTATCTGTTCATGCGACACAGGGCTAGACGTATGGAACACCGTATCGCAAGGGCGGTTGGAAAAGGAAGTATGGTAGGTGCTGGAACGGGAGCTATGGCGGGAGCGGTTCTTTCTTCTGCTGGAAACAAACAATCCCATGCCAGCACGACCCGCAAGCGTGACAATACTTCTTTCGGAAGCCGAGCGGGTTCAGCCGTGGGTGCGGTGCTTGATACGAAAAACAAGGTCAGGGACAAGGCAACGGCTGTTAAGGAGAATATCAAGGATATGCCGACCCAGACCGCCTATGCCCTGCACTCCGCTAAGGAAAAGGCAAAGGAAAATGTGTCCGATTTCAAGCGTGGCATTGTGCAGGGACAGGAAACCAGACAGAGCCAGCGTGCCGACAAACTCCAACAGCACAGACAGAATATCGCTGACAAGCGTATGGAGCTTCAAAAAGCACAGGAAGCAAAACAGGCTGGAAGAACGACGGACGGATCAGCGACAACAGGAGCTACCCGTCCCCATGACAGACCTGTGACTGCTTCTCCTGCTTCTAAGACCGACACAGGGAAAGTGCAGGAAATCAAGCGTCCTGTCACCACGGATAAGGTACATACCGAGCCGACAAAGGCACAGCCTGTCAAGGAGCGTCCGCTTGCTTCAAAATCTGCTGAACCTGTATTGCAGAAACACGGAACAAGGCTCAATGGTGTGGAGCTGAACCAGCAGACCACCAGAAAGGAGCGAAACATCAAGAAAGCGACCCTAAACATGACAGGAAAGAAAGGACGTAAGAAATGAAATTAAGACATATCGCCCTTATCGGCAGTCTGTTTCCCTTTCTTCTTGCGATAGTGCTGTTCTTTGGCGTGCTTATCAGTGCCGAGGACGACGACGGGGGCGGTGGTTCTTCCTCATGGGTAACGGGCATGAACCTGTCCGCAGAGGTGTTGAAACATCAGCCTATGGTGGAGAAATACGCAAAGGAATACGGCATTTCCGAGTATGTCCCCTATCTGCTGGCAATCATACAGGTGGAAAGTGGCGGGACAGCCGAGGACGTTATGCAGAGTTCCGAGAGCATGGGCTTACCGCCTAACTCTCTTGATACGGAAAGCTCAATCAAGCAGGGGTGCAAGTATTTTGCGTCCCTGCTTTCTTCAGCAGAAAATCAAGGCATAGAGGATATAAACGTGGTGATACAGTCCTACAACTATGGCGGTGGCTATATCGGCTATGTGGCTTCCAATGGAAAAAAGCACAGCTTCACGCTGGCAGAGAATTTCTCCCGTGATAAGTCTGGGGGAAAGAAAGTCACCTATACGAACCCTATCGCTGTCGCCCGCAATGGTGGCTGGCGATATGCCTACGGGAATATGTTCTATGTGGAGCTTGTCAGCCAGTATCTTACGGTCAGTCAAGTATCGGGCGAGCTGGCACAGAAGATAATGAATGAAGCTCTGAAATATCAAGGCTGGGACTATGTGTACGGTGGGAGCAATCCTAACACTTCTTTTGACTGTTCGGGGCTGGTTCAATGGTGCTATGGCAAGGCTGGTATCAGTCTGCCGAGAACGGCACAGGCACAGTATGACGCTACCCAGCATATCCCGCTTTCACAGGCACAGGCTGGGGATTTGGTGTTCTTCCACAGTACCTATGACGCAGGAAGCTATGTAACGCACGTCGGTATCTATGTGGGAAATAATCAGATGTATCATGCTGGCGACCCGATAGGCTACGCCGATTTGAACAATAGCTACTGGCAACAGCACCTTATCGGGGCTGGCAGAATTAAGCAATAAAAAGAAAGGAATGAAAATATCATGTTCAAGAAGAAAGAAAAACCGATAAAGGAAAAGAAAGTCCGTACTATGAAAGTGGGGACGCATAAGAAGTCCGTCATTGCCCTCTGGGTGGTGCTTATCGCAAGCGTGAGCTTTGGTGTGTATAAGAATTTTACGGCTATCGACCAGCACACCACCCATGAGGTAGAAACCATACAGCTACGACTTAACGATACCAACGGGATAGAAAATTTCGTGAAGAATTTCTGTAAATCCTACTACACATGGAGCAACAGCAAGGAAGCAATCGAAGCAAGGACACAGGCTATCAGTGCCTATCTGACACAGGAATTGCAGGATTTGAATGTTGATACCGTGAGGACGGATATACCGACCAGCTCCACGGTCACGGACGTGATTATCTGGGATATAGAACAGTCTGGGGAGAACGCTTTTTCTGTTACCTATGAAATAGATCAACAGATAAAAGAGGGCGACCAGACAAGAAATGTATCAGAAACCTATACTGTGACCGTTCATGTGGACGCTGACGGGGATATGGTTATCATACAGAACCCGACCCTTGCCCCTGCTATGGAGAAATCCAGCTATGAACCAAAGGCACAGGAAGCAGACAACAGCGTGGACGCTGATACAGCGGGTGACGCTACGGCGTTTCTGGAAACATTTTTCAAGCTGTACCCTACCGCTACGGACAAGGAGCTTGCCTACTATGTAGAGGGAAACGCCCTTGAACCGATAAACGGGGACTATCTCTATTCCGAGCTTGTCAATCCTGTATTCACGGCTGACGGCGACAACGTGAAAGTTAAAGTAGCTGTAAAATTCATTGACAATCAGACAAAGGCGACACAGGTATCACAGTATGAGCTGACGCTTCATAAAGATAATAACTGGAAGATTATTGGATAAAGTGATAAAGACTTGCAACATACAAAGTATGCTCTGCAAGTCTAATTTCTATTGACAGGGGTAAAATCATCATATATACTATATACAGACCAACGGTTTGTATATGGAGGTGAATTATGGCACGAAATAAATATCCAGAAGAAACAGTAAAGCTAATCTTAGATGTATCAACTAGACTGTTTTCTGAAAAAGGGTATGACGATACTTCATTGCAAGATATTATCAATGAAACAAAACTTTCTAAAGGAGCAATTTATCATCATTTTAGTTCTAAAGAGGATATATTGAAAGCGATTTTTCATCGACTCGGAAATGAAAATGCAGAAATATTTGCAAAAATAAGAGATGATAGTCGCTTAAGTGGAATTGAAAAATTAAGAAAGATATTTCAAACGGCAGTATTCCACTCTAATCAAAGTGTATTACTTACAGTATCTCCCTGTTTGCTGAATAATCCACGATTTTTGGCAATGCAGATTGAACAAATATATGAGCTGATAGCTCCGCAATTTGTAGAACCGATTTTAACAGAGGGTGTTAAGGACGGCTCTATAAATATTGAAAATCCGCATGAAATTGCAGAAGCAATTATGATACTAACAAACGTATGGCTAAATCCTTTGGTTAAAATGACTGACACGGAGGGTATGAAAAAAAGGTGTGATACTTTTAATACTCTTTTAAAAGGATTGGGTATAGACGGCTTGCTTGATAATCAGACAATTTCTGCTTTTGTTCAACTTTGCAATAAGAAGTAATTCATCATTTTAATAGACTGCACACACATTTTGGAAGTGCAGTTTATTTTAAACCATATATAAACCGACGGTCGGTTTAATTTAAAGGAGGATAACCTATGGAAGTAAAAACAAAACTTTTTAGACGTGATTTTACCCTTGTAGTAATTGGACAGATTATATCCCTTTTTGGTAATGCAATTTTGCGTTTTGCCCTACCATATTATCTTTTAAAAGAAACAGGTTCTTCTACTCTTTTTGGACTTGTTACAGCTTGCTCATTTTTACCTATGGTAGTTTTGTCAATGGTAGGTGGCATACTCGCTGATAGGATAAATAAAAGAAATATAATGGTTGGACTGGATTTTAGTACAGCTATTATTATTACGTTGTTCTATTTATCATTGGGGAAACTACCAATGGTTCCATTGTTTATTGTATTTTTAATGCTACTATACGGTATTTCTGGAGCATACCAGCCGTCAGTACAGGCAAGTGTCCCATTACTTGTATCATCAGATAAATTGACTGTTGGAAATGCGGTTATCAATCAGGTAAATACTTTGGCAAATTTTGTTGGTCCAGCTATTGGCGGAATTGTTCTGCAATTTTATGGAATAACGCCTATCTTGATTGCCAGTATTGTATGTTTCACTTTTTCGGCAATTATGGAAATATTCATACATATACCATATCAAAAACGTGTTCGTGAAACAGGAGTTTTTACAGTAGCTAAAAATGATTTAAAAGATAGTTTCAGATTTTTAAGGCACGAAAAACCTATATTTATATCTGTCATTATTTTGGTATGTATTTTTAATCTGGTATTAAGTGCCGTTTTGATTGTTGGCTTACCAATTTTAATTTCAGAAGTATTGGGAATGTCTGATACGTTATATGGATTTTCACAAGCGTCACTTTCTTTAGGTGGATTATGTGGTGGCTTTTTGACGGCAATAGTGGCAGAAAAATTAAAACTTAAAAATTTGTATGTTCTTTTATTGATTTGCTCTGCTTCTGTATTTTTAATGGGAATTTCACTTTTACTAGGATTACCAGAAATAATATCTTATTGGGTGATTACGCTAATGTGTTTTGTTGCTATGGGTGTGTCTACATTATTTGTAGTACAAATATATACTGTGGTACAAATGCAAACACCACCAGAATTAGTTGGTAAAATCATGGCAACATTAGTTTCTGTTGCTATGTGTGGTCAGCCGATAGGACAAATGATTTACGGTATTCTATTTGATGTATTTTCTGAAAATGCTTGGATAGTAATGCTTATAGCTTCTATCGCTTCGATTTTAATTACATGGTATTCAAGACAGGTGTTTAAACAATTAGAATACTAATATATGAGGTACAAAAATGAGAATACTAAAAAAGCAGGATATTAAAAATATGCTAAAGGTTGGGGCAAAAGCTAGAGGCGTGTCGGTATCAGAGTTTAGAGCCGAGATACAGGAAAACATTGACAATGCTGTGAATAGTCAAAACCCAGTGGTGCAGAAACATTTTAAAAAGTATTTTGGTAATAAGATACCTACACCAGAAGAATACATTTACACAATCACAAAGAAAACTAAGATTTAAGTGCTTATCCTGCTTCCTGCGGAGCAGATCAGCAGGATAGCTTATGAGAGGAAAAAGAAAACGAGAAGTCTATTTGCTTCCCGTTCCCTTGTATTTCATGATACCGTCAATCGTTCCTTGAATGATTTTGAGTTCTTCATCTGTCAGTTCATCAAGCGATACGTCTATCTGTCTGCGGATTGTAGATTTTTCCGCTTTCTCCTGCGGATAGAAGTATTCATCAACAGAGATATGGAACATTGTCACTAAATCATGAAATAACTGGAAGCTGGGGTGTTTCCCTATATTCTCAATATCTGCGATATGACGTTCTCCGTAAAAGACCTTATCGCCTAAGTCATTACGGGAAAGCCCAGCTTTCTCTCTCGCTTCTCTGATTGCCAGTCCCAGCGGACGGAAATCAAAACTGTGCGTGTCTTTCTTTTTCCTCATTTTAAATCACCTGTCATGAGTTTATACTTCATGGCACATGATTAGAATGTGTTAAAAACGCATATATTATGCGTTAATAATTCATATCAATATTACCTTGACGGTAAATAAAAAAAACCGTTCTAGGGTAATATCTTTTTCCATGTCTTTCAATTTGATTAGGACGGTTTTGGATAACCAGAGCTGTCCTTTTCTTTTGCACTCACGGTACAGCTCTGAATAAGGGGGTTGTGCTATGATTGCATACCAGCGAATACGCCAGTATTCACAACTGAATAACTGCCTTACAATGGTTATCCAGTCAATACACCTTAAACATGAGTTAAAAATTCATATCGTAAACATAACAAAAACAGTCTGTTGGTACATTCATGTGCTGATTGACTGTTTTTGTTATTTATGAGAAGTTCAATATTTTTTTGAATTTCTTTCTTATACAGGTTAGCAAATCACCCACTCCTGTACCGATGTGGGGCGGAAAGAGGGATAGATACCTTTTACGTCTGGACAGAGAGGGGGTGAGATGATGAAACCGTCTGACTTCCAAAAAACAATCCAGTGTCAGTTTGACTGTAAGCTCAAACGTACTGTTAAGGGCGTTATCTGGAATTATAAAAAGGAATTAAAACGTCGTAAAGATAAAGAAATTCCTTTCTGTGAGCTTCCAGAAATCGTTGTTGAAAAGCTGGCTGTATGGGACGAGTACATGAGTGACTATACCGTGTTTGAGGTATGCGGTGTTGAAATCCGAGTGCTTGATGAAGAACTTTCAGAAGCATTAAAGCAATTATCGGAACGTAACCGTGAAAATCTTCTGATGTACTACTTTCTGGAAATGAGCGATACAGAAATTGCAAAAGCACAGAAAATTTCCAGAGCAGGAGTTTTTAAAAACCGTTATAGAGCTTTACAAAATTTAAAGAAAACACTGACAAAGGAGCGTGAATGAAACATGAAAAAAGGGTACAAACTTCCACCCTATCGACTTATTTCATCTGCTGTGGACGGAAATGAACAGTCTATTGAAAGAATACTGGCATTTTATGACCCGTACATATCAAAATGCTGTTTGCGTCCTCTGTATGATGAATACGGTAATGTTTATATCGTAGTAGATATGGAGCTTAAAGGACGTATCAGAGAAGCTATTATCAAAATGATTTTAGACTTCGATATTGGTACAGTTCCAACAGAAGAATAAAGCAATCATGGCAGGGCATGATTTGTTGAAATCCCCTCTTTCCTGTCCTGCCCTCTGCTTTTACACATGAGAGCCTATGGCTTTCGCCACTGTTCTTTGACAAGTGAATAAAGCAGACAGATACGTTTGTGATACAGCGAGCCACGGGGACTGTACGCCACGACCTTTTCCATAAGGGGAAGCGAGCGACCCATGCAGTGATCCGAGAGTGACCGTTGGAAAAGTCGCTTTGCCACGACCTGTATTCACAGAATAATGATACACCCGCATGGTGCGGTTCTGCCCACAGGAATGGGAATGGCTGAAATGCCAGTGGAGCTTGCCAAAGCCGTCTGTCTGCTTCCATAAGACACACAGTAAAGGGGGTGCATACTTATGAACAATACTGATGTGCCTATCTGGGAGAAGTACACGCTGACGATTGAGGAAGCGTCAAAATACTTCCGTATCGGGGAAAAGAAATTGCGTAAGCTGGCAGAGGAAAACCTCGACGCTGGCTGGGTGATTGTGAATGGAAACCGTGTGCAGATTAAGCGAAAACAGTTTGAAAAAATCATTGATACATTGGACGAAATCTAATGTCAGCGAGCCGTAGGTATGGTATAATAAAGTATAGCGTATCAACGGCTCATTCCTTGACGGAAAGGAGCTTCGCACTATGTCTAATGTAAAGAGAAAAGACAGCAAGGGACGCAATTTACGACTTGGAGAGAGCCAGAGAAAAGACGGAAGATACGTTTACAAATATACCGATATGTACGGGCAACCACAGTTTGTCTATGCTTGGAAACTTGTTCCGACAGACAAGACACCCGCTGGGAAACGTGAAGATTTGTCATTGAGGGAAAAGCAGAAAAAGATTAAGAAAGACCTCGACGACGGTATCAACACCATAGGCGGGAAAATGACAGTCTGCCAGCTTTATGCAAAGAAGAACAGCCAGAGAAAGAATGTGAAACGCAACACAGAAAAAGGTCGCCAGTATCTTATGAAAATTCTGGAAAACGACCCGCTGGGTGCAAGGAGCATTGATACGGTGAAGCTATCGGACGGTAAGGAATGGGCTATGCGAATGTATGAGAATGGCTTTTCCTACAAGACGATTAGCAATTACAAGCGTTCTCTGAAAGCGTCATTCTATATGGCGATTGAGGACGACTGTATCAGAAAAAATCCTTTCAGCTTCAAATTGAGTGACGTTCTGGAAGATAATTCAGAGCCAAAAGTCATTCTCACGCCAGAGCAGGAAGAAAAAATGCTTGCCTTTATGGAACAGGACAAGACGTACAGCAAGTATTATGATGAAGTGGTTATTCTTCTGGAAACGGGGCTTCGTATTTCTGAATTTTGCGGTCTGACAGTCCATATTGATATGGCAAACCGTATTATCAATGTAGACCACCAGCTATTGAAAGACAGTGAAATCGGCTACTACATTGAAACACCTAAGACCAAAAAAGGAGAACGTCAGCTTCCAATGACAGAAAGAGCCTATCAAGCCTTTAAGCGAGTGTTACAGAACAGAGGAAAGGCAGAGCCTATCATCATAGGCGGTTACAGCAATTTCCTGTTCCTAAACCAAAAGGGCTTTCCTAAAGTGGCTGGCAACTACGAAAGTATGTTGCGTGGACTTGTGAAGAAATATAACAAGACACATAAAGACCAGCTACCAAACATCACACCGCACTCATTCAGACATACCTACTGCACGAACATGGCAAACAAAGGAATGAACCCGAACACCCTGCAATACATCATGGGACATTCAAACATCACCATGACATTAGGGTATTACGCACACGGTACTTTCAATTCAGCGAAAGCAGAACTAGAAAGACTGGCTCTTGCTTCTTAAATCGGTGATTGTACTACTCATTTACTACTTTTGGTTGCATTTTCATGCTGGTAAATGCCAGCTTATGCAAAGTATCTTCCAAATGGAAAATGCCGATAAAGCCCTAAAATACAGGCTATACCGACATTTACCAGCTTATGAAAAGATAATCAGAAATTTAGTAAGTTTTTATAGTAAAATGCAATTACATATTCTTTATTGTCATCACTTTTTCTTTCAACTAAAGCAATAGGCTCATTTCTTCTATAACCAACATCAAGAACAATAGCATTTTCTAATTCTCTTGTTTTTTTAGAATCCATACTAACTCCCGTAAACTTTTCATATTCTTCATTGATTTTGTCTTTATTTTCAATTACCCATTCTTCAAGCATTTCATAGGCTGAATACTTTTCATTTTTATATTGCTCACTTTTTAAGAACTCCCCTGCAACCATACTACAAAAATCATAACTTATATCATTTTCTGGTGTTGAGGATTTTGAAAGCATATCGTTTAATAAATCATAACCTAAAACAAAAGTAAAATAGGATTTTTCACTTTCTACAACTGATTTATCAACATAAAATTCATCAATATAATCTCTTACATTTTGTTTTAGTCCTATTGTTTTTAAAGATACAGTTTCTATTTCTTCCCCGTTAATATAATCTTGTTGATTTTCGTAAATATGCACCAAATTCTCGTTGTCATTATCAAGATTTTTATCATCTGCCTCTATGACATATCCTTTATATTCCATAGTTTTATATAATGGTAGTCCTTCAAAATATTTCATAACATCAGGTGTATCAAATCCTGTTTTATTATCCAAATATTCCTTTGTTATTCCATTATCTGCACAATATTGCAAATATTTTTGAACTCCATCTTTATATTCAATATCATTTGGATATAATTCATTGATAGAATTCCAAATACTATAATGAACATTGTCTGTCATATAAATAATTTTTTTACCTTCTTCTAAATAATTATAAATATAATTATCAAAGTTATAATCCCATTCTGGAACATTTACATATCCACCTTCATATTCTTTTGAATATGGCGTAAATTCTATTGCTTCATCTACACCATCACTTGCTAATATATAAGTTTCATTTTTTTCTGAATCAATTAATATATAATCAATTTTCTTATTTTGATGTTCCATTGATTCCATTAAAAAAGTTTCAATATTTTCTTTTATTTTTTGTATTCTTTCGTCCATTTGACACCTCCTATAATCCCATCATTTCACGAACGACTCTATCTGATAATTTTATTGTTCCTACAAGCACTAACATATTAAAGACTAACTCTCCAATATATTTCCATACTTGAGTAACTGCTGCTGCATTTGCGTCAACCACTGGTGGCGAACTTGCAAACAGTGAAAATATAATACAAGAAAGAACAATAATTGCTCCCTCTAAACAAACAGCACAGTAAGACTTGATAAAACTTTTACCAACGCTTTGTGTAGGCTCACCTGCAAATGTTGATAATGGTATTGGTGCAATAGCAGTATATAAATATAATTTAAAGAATCTACCATATACTGTTAATATCATTATGAAAGATAATACTGTTATAAATAGACCACCTATCAGTGTTACTGCCCATAATGGTATAGACTCAAAGAAACCACAATCTTCAACTGCTGTTATTATTGTTTGTGGCAATGTTGTACTTGTTGTTCCTCCTAAACCAGAAGCAGTAATTATAGTTGAAATTACACCTTGAACTATTTTGAATAATGAAAGCATTAGATCAAGTCCATAAGTTACAACTATTTTTGCTATTGCAAATCTTATAAATAGTTTTAATGCGTGTTCCGGCTTTTTTACTTCTGCAAACGAGCCACAAGTCTTCATAACACCTACTACAAAAAACAATACTAATAACGCAAGACCAATCGCTTGTAATGCTCCGTGAATATTCAGAATTACTTGCCATATAGTCCCACCTTTAAAAGTTTCCGGAGTTTGTGTCACTAATTGCCATATTTCACTTAATTTTGAATTCCAAGTATCTAGTGCATTTTGTAAATTTTGCACTACCCAATTATCACTCAATAACAACACCTCCTTGTATAAATAAGATGAGGGCAAGTAATAATACTCGCCCTTTGATAATTGTTATCCTGCAATCATATTTAATATTTCTTTTGCAAATGTGATTATTATTCCACCTGCAACAGTCAAAAATCCATTTGCTCTTTGGCTTGGATCGTGACTCTTTAAAGATAATCCTACTTGAACTATACCAAACCCAAGCAAAATCATTCCTATTGCTCTAATTAATCCAAAAATAAAATCAGATAAATTATTAACAACTGACATTGGATCATCGGCTGCTAAAACATTCATACTTGTTCCAATAGTTAGAGCAAATATACATACACCTAAAACATAGGCTTTAAATATTTTTTTAACTTTATTACTCATTTTTAAACTTTCTTTTTTCTTTTTCATTATTTCTAATCTCCTTTTCTTTTAAAAAAATCTTCTATTTCTTCAGAAGTAATTAATTCATATTGTTCTGTTATTTCTTTAGTTTCATCAAAATTATAATTATCTAAATTATCATCAATAATAATTGAAGCAATAGCATTTTCAGTTCCTCCGTGTAAATAAGGTTTTTCTTTTCCATCGGTAGTAAATGCAACATTTGGATGTTTTAAAATATCATATTTAAAATCCATAATCGGTCTTTCGCCTCTAATAAATAAAATTGCATATTTATTATCAAGTAACCTTACTTCATCAGGAGTAAGTAATTCTCTACCACTAATCTGATAATTAGTTGAGTAATTTCCACCTCTACCACTACTTTTGCCATAAGTATTAGTATCAATAGTTTCTTTACCTAATAACTCTGATACATATTTGTGCGTTGATTGTTCATTTCCACCAAGATACAAAAATTCATCACAATTTCCAACTATACTTTCCCATTGCTTTTCAAATAATGCTTTTAATTGTGCTAAATTTTGTAAAATAATTGATACTGATACTTCTCTTGAACGCATAACTGATAAAATTTTATCAAAGTCATCTGGCAAACTTACATTAGCAAACTCATCCATAACAAAATGGACGTGTACTGGAAGACTACCTCCATATTTGTGGTCTGCTAAAAAAAACAACTGCTGAAACAGTTGTGTGTATAAAATACTAACTAAAAAATTAAAACTTGTATCATTGTCAGGAATCAAAGCAAATAATGCAGTTTTCTTTTCTCCTAAAGATGGTAAATCTAATTCATCTGTTGCAGTTAATGAAGCAAGACTTTCAAGATTGAATTTCTCTAATCTTGCTGCAAGTGTAATTTGAATAGATTTAAGAGTTTTTGCAGAGCCACTATGATAATCTCTATAATATTTAACTGCTATATGTTCTGGCTCTCGTTCTTCTAATCTATTAAATAATACATCAAGAGGACTAACATAACTATCATCATCTTCGTGTACTTCTCCCGCTCTTAATAATTCCATAACCATAGGGAAATTTTGTTCTTCTTCTGGTGCTTCATATTTTAAATAAAATACCAATGCTAATAACAACATACTTGCAGCAGTATCCCAAAAAGGATCATTGCTCTGACTTCCTTTCGGTGTTGTTGATTTAAAAAGATTCGTTACTAATTTTTGAACATCGTTATCATCTTTTAAATAGACAAAAGGATTATAGCAATGGCTTTTTTCCATATTTATTAAATCTAAAAATTTTACTTCATATCCTTTTTTCTTTAATAATGCACCAACATCTCTTGCTATTTCTCCTTTTGGATCAAGAATAACCATAGAAGTATTACATTGCATAACATTCGGCTTACAATAAAATCTTGTTTTACCGGCACCACTACCTCCACAAACTAAAACATTTAGATTTCTTCTATGTTTTTTACCATTTAATCCTATTACTACATTTTGTGTTAATATTTTATTATTTTCTATTGGGGTTTGCTTGTATTTTTTATTTATTTCGGTTGCATTACCCCATTTTGCAGAGCCGTGTTCTTCTCTCCTACGATAATTTTTTTTAGTAGATATATATAGTGTAATTGCCATTACATAAACAACAATAAACACTAGAATAACTTTTAAAGAATTATCACACCAAGTAAAATGAAAAGGATTACTTATAATATTGGAAAAATCCTTTATTATTTGTGGTAATCCTCCATTTACTGATGGTGCTATCAAAATTCCTGACCATATCGTAGGTATCAATCCAATACAATAAACCCACTTTGGATAGTTAGAATCTGTATTCATCTCTCCTCAAACACCTTGTGAGAACTTTTTTTTTAACTGGGGCATCTATTGCTCTTAATAAAACTTCATCTACATATTCTGTATCTTTGCCCTCTTGAATCAATTTATTTCTAAATGCATTTAAAGCATTGATAAGAATACCTAGTTCATATTTGTCAAGTTCTAAAACTTTAATTTCCTCTTTCATAAATTCCTCCTATCTTTCGTGTTCCTTATTTTTTTGAGTTTTAGAAATTGTTTCAAAATAAGCACTCATTCTTGTATTTATATCTTCCATAACGCTACGCATAGAAGTCAATTCATTTTTTACTTCACTAGAACTCATATTTTTAAATGAATCTGGAATTGAAATGTTTATATTGGATACATCAATTCCATATTTTTTACAAAGCATATAGGCTGTAGAATTACATTTAAAGTTATCTAATTCTAAATTACCACTTTCTTCAAGTCCTACTCTTGTTAATTCTCTGGCTAATTGTTTAAATATTTCTGGTGTTTCTCCACCTCTTTGGACATATAAAGCATTATCACTTTTATTCCATTCTACAACACTGTTATTACCATTTTGAATATCATCTACTGCTTTTATATCAACAGGACAATCTCTTAATAATGCAGTTAATTTAACTTTGTCATCATAATTAATTAATTTTGGTTTTTGATTAGAAGTTGTTTGAGAAATATCAAACATCTTTTTAACATTATAGGAAATTCCAGAAGTACCATCTGCTCTTGTAAAAGAATCTCCTGGCTCTAATATTTTAATTCCATTTTCGCCTTTTTTTATAAAAGCACCTGCTTCTTTCCAATCATTGAATTCTTTTAATTGTGTTGCAGTAGGAAGTGTTGCAGTAATTACGAGTGCATTGCCAACAGAGTATTTATCTAATCTGCCTTGAACATCTAAATACTGTTTATATTTATTAACATCTGATTTAATTTCATTTGCCATTTTATCCATTAAATCGTATACTTCTTGTCTTTCTTGTTGTTTTTTTTCTATCCAAGCATTTTTATCAAATGGCTTTTTATTTTGAGTAGTTTTACTACCATTGGCTTTTGCCATTATTTCATCCAAATCATTCATATTTTATTACCCTCTTTCTTTATCTTTTTTCTTTTTTGATTTTGGTTGTTTATGTTTAGTTGTCTTATTTTTTTCAGTTTTTTCATTTTTAAGTTCAGACTTATCTAAATCTCTTTCTTTCTTCTGTTCTTCTTTAATTGATTTTATTTCTTCTCTAACAGAAGGTTTATCAGATTTAGTACCCTTGTCTAACTTGTTTTTGTTGTTTAAGGTAGGCTCTAACGGAGGGTTTTTTTCCGTTTTTGCCAATTGGGGGTTTGACATTTCATTTTCCTCCTTATTAATTGGTTTAGATAAAATGTCATCTACAAGTCTTTCTTCTACACTTTTTATAACAACTCCCTTGTCTTTGCTATCTTTTGTCTTTTGAATTTCACTTTTAATAGAAGCCTTATCATAAGTAGAAAGATTAAATCTATCAACAATACGATTTATTTTACTTGCATCTTCTGCACGTACCATAATATCTACCATACCATCTACACTTTTACCTTTACTCTTTAAAGCACAGAATAATACTCCATATCTTTTGGCTTCTTCAGTAAACTTTTTTAAATCTTCTTCTTTTACAGTAAATACTTTAAGTTCTTTCCCAGATTTAAGCATATTAGTAAGTCTTGTTTTTCCCTTTGTTTGTTGTTTGTCTTTTAATATTGCCACTAATAATGCTGCAATATTTTTTGCACCACTTCCACTTAATCTTACTGCTACTTCAAATCCTTGCAAACTCATTCTTACAATAGATTCAGCAGCGTCACCTGATGTGTTCATTTTTTTCTACCTCCTTTACTTTTATATTTTCATCAGATAATTCTTGAAGATTTTTTTCTATCTTCTTACTTCTTTCTAATATATCTTTACATAGCACCACCTCCTTTCGTAATGGAGTAATTTCTTTATTTAATTCATTAATTTGTTCCCTTATTTCATCTTTTTCTTGTTTAGATTTTGATTTTTTATGTTTGTACCAAAGTTTACTTCTTTGATCCATCAAATCATTAAGTTGTTTTTCCTTTTCTTCTTTAAACAAAAAAAACTGCTCATCAGTTTTTAAATTATTTCTGACAAGCAGTTTAGTTTCATTTGATATATCTTCCATCTTCCTAACATCAGCACGAATAGCAGGAGATAATTTTTGATAAGGATATTTTTTTGGAAAAACTTTTAAGAGATAACAATAATGAATATATAAAGCATAAAATCCCTTTGGTTTTCGCTTTTTATAATAATTAGCATTAATCTTTTTATTAATTCCATATTCTTCAACAAATGGAACTTTCTTAATGTGTTCTTCTTCAATTCTTTGCGTAATCCTTTCAATAGAATATTCACTACCAAAATATCTTTCAATACGAATATTTTTTTTATATGGACTTCTTTTTATACTTAATTTATTGGCTCTATAAATAAGTTCATAATCCATTGCTTTCATTAGATCTTCAAAGTCATAATAAGAAGTAGCCATACCTATTGCTCTATCTAAATCTTCTTTTGCAATAGAATAATAATTAACTTTATTATTTAAATCTTTTTGATAATTAGCAAAATTTATTTTACTATTTCTACAGGGCTTTTCTTGTATAACTGATAATCCATATTCTTCACACAACGAATCAGATAATCTTCTTAATTCTGCATAAGTTTCTCTTTTATCATAATATCTTTTTCCATCTTTAAACGATACAGAATTTATAACAAAGTGATTATGATAATGATTTGTATTAATATGTGTACTAACAACAACTTCAAATCTATCTCCCCACATTTCTTCAGCAAGTCTTACTCCAATAGCGTGACATTGTTCTGGTGTAACTTCTCCCTCTGCAAAAGATTGAAATGCGTGAAATCCAAGTATTCCATCTGTTTTTCCATATTGTTCTTTTGTAATACTCATTTCTTCAAGTGCTGTTTTAGGACTACAATTAATTCCTGATACAAAAAGTTGTTCCTCTGTTTTATAATCTGATTCTACATATTCAATCACATTGTGTAAATCGTAATAATTATTATTTTCATTATGTTTTGTCTTTTCTACATTTGTAGTATAATCTAATACATTATCTAATCTTTTTTCTATTTTCCATATACCTGTTGTTGCCATAATCACTCCTTTATTATATATATTTTTCTATGATAAATAAGTATATCACATACTTTATTATCTTCTTCAAAAACTCTATATCTGTGTCCCCAGAAATTAATCCAAAGTTTTCTTAATTTTTTCATTTTACCTCCCATAAAAAAAGAGCCTATCATTTCTGATAAGCCCATAAATTGTCTGCTTAATAAATTGTAATTTTAGTGAATAGTAACTTAATTTTCTTTTTTATTAAACATATGGCGTACTTTATCTATTCGATTATTTGGTCTACGTGATTGAATAACTGGTTCACAAGTAGCAATTTGATAATCTTTTAATTCTGTCAAAAAAACTGCTTGCCCATTTGTATATAGAGTTAAAGTATTACGATATTCATTAATACAACGTACAGGAATATGTCCTGTAAAAATAACTTCATCATTTTTTGATTGACTTGTTTCAATTATTGCACAATGTTTTTGTGCATCTTTATATGCACGAGAAAAGTATCCCTCTGGTGTAAAAAGTATAAACGAAAGATATGGCTCTAATAATTGCGTTCCCGCTTTTTTCAATGTTTGTTCAAGTACAATTGGGGCAAGAAAGCGAAAATCCGAGGGAGTACTAACAGGGCTATAATAAACACCATATTCAAAACATATTTTACAATCTGTCACTTTCCAACCATACAATCCTTGCTCCAGTCCATAATTAATACCTTCTCTTACTGCATTTTGAAAACTTTGATTTAAATAACCGAGTGAAACTTTGCTTTCGTACTGTATTCCAGTGCCAATTGGAAGTGGAGTTATTGATAATCCAATTGATGCCCAAAATGGATTTGGTGGTACTTCAATATGAATAGTATAATCTGCCTTTTGTAATGGCTTTTCCAAATAAATTACGGTTGGATCTTCGATTCTTATGTTTATGTGATATTTTTCAATCAACAGAGAACAGATAACTTCTAACTGCACTGTTCCTAAAAAAGAAATGATGATTTCATGTGTTATCGTATCAACATAATAACGTAAAAGAGGATCAGTATCTGCAATTTCTGTAAGAGCATCCAATAATTTTTCTCTCTCTTCTATTTTTATCGGTTCAATTCTTGTTCGTAGTATTGGTACAGTCTTGTCATTCCATACATTGCATGGCAAAATCTTTTCATTTCCTATAATATCGTTCAATCTTAATGTATTGTTAGGTATAATAAAAATATCTCCAGAACAAACTATTTTTGTCTGTATCATTTCCCCATTTGAAGGAATATATATTTCTGTAAGTTTCATTTTCTTTTTTTCTGGCAACATAATTGTATCTCGTAAGTGTAATGTTCCACTATAAAGACGCAAATAAACTAATCTTTGCTTATGGTCTGTATATTCAATTTTAAAAACTCTTCCACATAGTTCTGAATCATTCTCATTCATTTCAGAACAAAAAAGATTTGAAATAGCTTCGATAAGTTGTTGAGTCCCTATATTATTTCTAGCACTTCCATGGTATATAGGAAACAACGAACCTTTTTTAACACACCTATATTCTTCATACATTAATTCTTGTATAGTCAATTTTTCTCCTACAATATATTTTTCTAAAAGTTTATCATTTTTGGAAATTACAGGATCCCAATCATCTAAATCAATGATATTTTTAATTGATATTTCTGGAGTTAATGTTACATTTTGCATAACAATAATATCATTTGAAAGTTTTTCTTTGATATTTTGATAAATATTATTTAAGTTAATTCCATCCTGATCTATTTTATTTATAAAAATAATTGTTGGTATATTCATTTTTTGAAGTGCATGGAATAGTATTCGGGTTTGTGCTTGTACACCATCTTTAGCAGAAATTACTAAAATTGCTCCATCAAGAACAGATAAGGAACGATACACTTCTGTTATAAAATCTGTATGTCCAGGAGTATCTACAATATTGATTTTGTAGTCATTCCAATTAAAAGAAGTAACTGCTGCCTGAATTGTGATTCCACGCTGACGTTCTAAAAACATAGTATCTGTCCTTGTTGTTCCCTTATCTACACTGCCTAATTCTAAAATTGCTCCACTTGTATAAAGCAGACTTTCCGTTAAGGTCGTCTTTCCTGCATCTACATGAGCAAGAATACCAATGTTGATTATTTTCATGGAATTTCCCTCCCTACAAATTTATCTTTTAACTTAAAATCAATATTTGCTAATTTTGTTCTTTTAAACTATTCTCAAAATCAATTATCCACTTTTCTAATGTTTCTACTAATGCTAATTGTTGTTTGAACATTTGTTTTCCAACATTAGGAATATGTTGTCTATGAGAACGTCTTTCATTTAGTAATTCTTTTAATTCTAATATCTTTGATTTTATATTAGAAACAAGAATCTGTTTTTGTTCATCATCTACTAAATCTAAATTCGTGATAATAACATTAAAATCCAAATATAGACTAACATCAGAATTTGAAATATCATTCATAAGTTTATTAAAATAATCATTACCTTTGTTAGTAATAGTATATATTGCTTTATCTGGCATATTTCCCTCTTTCTCTTTATGGCTAACAATATATTCTTTTGATTCTAATTGTAATACTTTCTTATAAATAGACTGTTCACTAATTTTTACCCATCTTGGTATATTACGATATTCTATATTTTTTTTAATATCATAAGCACTTTGTGATTTTTGTTTAATAAGTCCTAATAATACCAAATCTATATTTGACATAATCTCTACTCCTTACTTAATATAATCTGTAACGCCAAGTCTATTTCCAAATGGATCTTCAAACTCGACTGCATTACCAGTTCCAATTTTAAAAGGCTCACTCAAAAATTTTATATCATTATTCAACATTTCTTTATAGAAGATTGCAACATCTTCTACTTCAAACCATATTGTAGGCTTTAAATTCTCAAATTTATTTTTGTCTTTTAAAATTATTGCAGGTTCTTCATTTCCAATATTATAAGCAACCATTCCCTTATCAGAGAAATCAAATTTCTTTTTTAACCCCAATATTTCCTCATAGTATCTTTTTGCTTCTTCCATATTATCTACAGGAAGAAAATAATTGTCATAATTTTTCATATATTTAATGTCCTCCTTTCTACTATAAACTACACTACTATATTTTATAGTAGTTATCGTTAAAAGTCAATATATAATAAAAAAATAGATTAGTTGCACTGAACTAATTTATTTGTATAACTGCCTGTCGTACAAAAAAGACTGTCATTACTGACAATCTTTTTGGTAAATTACTATTTATCATCTTAATTTTACCAGTAATTTTTACAAGAATATTATATCATTTTATTCTATTTTTTTATATAGTTCTACAAAAATTATTTTTATTTATCTGGACGGAGATATTTGTTTTTCATATCAACTATTAGTTCATCTAATTTATCTATTTCTTTTTTTAGATGAGGAACATCAATAACTTTTTTTGCATTAGCCATTCTTGCAATTTGATTTATATTGTTTCCTATTTTACGAATACCTTTTATATCTTCATAAAATTGTTCTGGTGGTTTTTCTTTTGGCTTATAACCTACAATTAAATGTCTAATATAATCAGAGGCATTCATTCCAACTGCCTCTGAATTACATTTCATTATATAATCTTCTTCTTCGCTAAGCCATATTTGTTTTTTTATTCTACGACTTCGCATTTTACTACCTCCGGTTCTTCTTCTATTTCATCTTTTAAAACTATTTGTCTTTCTAATTCATTTATACGATTTATTTGTAAGCAACACATCAAAGTAGTCATTCCAAGACCTCCTATTATAAAACCTAAAATAAAAAATAATAATTGACTCATAATTAATCATCTTCCTTTCTTTTTAATATTGTTTTTCTAGCAAGGGGATTGGGGATTTCCCCCACAACCGAATTCGTACGGGAGTATGAATTCAGTGCTGGCTAGACAATAAATTTACTCCCCATAAGTACATTCGCCACAATAAGGGCAATAATATATACAACTTTCACAAGGACATTCTGAAGAAAATTCTTCATCTATTTCTTCTTCTATTTCATCTGAATTTTCTTCTTCTTCATCAAAAATTTCTACAACATCTACAACAATTTCTTGGCTAGAATCTAACTCAATAATTCCATTTTCTATCACAAATTTTGTAACAATAATTGCTGCTTCTCTTGGATTTTTTGCCATTATTTCAAAATAATCTTCATTGACATTTTTTATTTTTACCTCATATTTTTTTTCTTGTTCTTCTTCTAAAAGACCAACAGTTTCTAATAAAAAATTAACATCTAATCCTAATTCATTGCACATTTTTACGAATGGAATAAAATAAAAACTAGGCTTTAATCCATTCTCAAATCTAGATATTTCTGCGTGACTTACACCTATTTTTTCGGCAAGTTTTCTTGTAGAAATACCTACTTCGCTCCTCCTTGTTTTAATAATATTTGCTAATTTTAAATAATCAAATTTCATAATATCTCACCTTTCTTTTTCATATCTTTTTTTATAATTAATTCCTTTTTTAGCACACAAAAAGTCATTGAAATCCTTTCCTATTAGTGGTGGATCATCAATGACTTCATATTTTTTTGGAAGAATAGTTTTGAGTGCCATTGTTGCTATTCTTCCTGCACTATCATTATCAAAATGAAGATATATTTTTTTAATATCTTGATTCTGATTTAAATAATAATTTAATGCTAATGGTATCTTACTTTCATCAATTTTTTTTGCAGGTTGATATACTCCTGCAAGAGATAAAAGGTTATCATTATACCACTCTTTATTTTCCATTTTCTTTAATGTTGCATACGATAATAAATCAATCGCACTTTCAAACAAATGAACTGAATCTGTTTTTTCTGTTGATTCTAGTTTAAAAGAAAATGCCTTATGACTACCATAAGCATCTTTCATATATCTACTACTATTTGTACCTCTAATTCCTGCATATCTTGGAACATTATTTTTATCATATCCAACAAAAACAACATTGTGATTTGGTAAATCTTCATAAATTAATCTATTATCTATGCACTCGTTTATTATGTCTTTGTCAATTCCACGACTAGACAAATAACTAATTATCTTATCAGTTGATTCAGACCTTTTTGGTAAAATAAGTCTAATATTTTGAACTTTTTTTGGCTGTTGATACATAGTTGGTGGTTTTTCATTAGAATAGCCTAAAATAGTTTCTACTGCTTGAATAAAAGTATAATCTCTAACTTTGATTAAATATTCCAATGCAGTTTTTCCTCCTATTCCTCTTGAAAACCAATACCACATTCCATTACTTATTTTTAAACTATCGTGTGTTCTAGTCATATAAGTTCCTCTACTAAAATATACTAATTCTTCTGGCTCATAGTTTTTTAAATAAGTATATAAATCCATTTCCTTTGCTTTTTGTATTTCTTCTGGTTGATAATATGCCATACTATTACCTACCTTTCTTTATCTTTTTTCTTTGATTGCTTTTCTCTATATTCATCTACTAAATCAGACACAGTATCTCTAACATTATCTTCTAGTATTTGATTTATATTTAAGTCCGAATCCATCCATCCTTGATACAGAGTTTCTAGTGAATTTTTTTCATTTTTTAATGCTTTAAGTTCATCTATCTCAAATTGTTTTGACTCTGGATAAAAAAGATAAATAACTTCTTCTTTAACAGTTGTTTCATAAGATTTGTCAATTATCTCCTTTGTAGTTAAAGTAGATAATTCCTGTTTATAAGAAGTAAGTTCTTGTTCTAATTTTTCATATAATTCTTGTCTTATTTTTTCTTCCATAATATCAATTCCTTTCTTAAAAATTTAAAAGAGCGATAATAGTTTTTATCTAAAATCGCTCTAATATAATAATAAAATTATCTTTCATAATCTTTATTAGGTGTATGATTATCACTAATTTCTTCGCCACCATCGTCAACAATTTCTTTATCTTTTTCATTAAGATTTAATTTAATATTAAGTTCATCTAATCGTTTAGATTTGGCTTTTAATTCTTCCTCTTGTGGAAATGGTTTTTTTATTTCTAATTTTGCATTTTCATAATTTTTTTTGGTATCTTCAAGATTGCTTTCTGCATTAGAAAGTTTATTTTCAATGCTATTTAATACATTGTCAATACGGGTTATATTTCCACTTGGATCACTTCCTAATTCTACTTTATATGATAAATTATTTTTCATTCCCATATAAAATTTTCTATCAAAAGTATCAAATGATAACATCATTTTAAACCCCTTATATTCTCCTATTTCTATTGGCTCTGGATTAGTCATTGATTTACATATTTCTATTATTTTTTCTCCTGCTTCTTTTCTTTCTATGAAGTCTTCGCCTCTAATAGTCATTTTCTCAAACGAATTATCTTCTGTATTATTAGAATTAAAATACTCTAAATCTTCTTTCATATCTTCAATTCTATTTTCTAATCTTTTTATTTCATTAGGATAATATTTAATAACTTTATCTTCTAATGCATATATTTCACTTAAATGAGTTTGTTTTAATAACTTTAATTTTGCGACTTGTGTATCTAGTTCTGTCTTTTCAATTATATCTGGATTTCCTGCTGCAAGTGCTTTAATTTCTGCATAAGATAATGCAGTTTCATCAATATCTTCAGCAAATCTTACAGGAGTCTTTGAGGTCATTATTTGAGAAATAAATCTTTGTTTATTTTCTACTAACTGATATAAATATGCATCAAAAGTTCCCTCCGTTACATATCTATAAATATCTACTTCCGGATTTTTATTTCCCTGTCTAATTATTCTTCCACTCCTTTGAATTAAATCACTTGGTCGCCACGGACAGTCTAAATCGTGCAATGCAATTAATCTATCTTGACAGTTAGTTCCTGCCCCCATTTTTTGAGTGCTACCCATCAAAACTCTTACTTGTCCACGCCTAACTTTATTAAATAATTCTTGCTTTCTTGCATCTGTATTTGCATCGTGAATAAATGCAATTTCTTCGTCTGGTATTCCTCTATCAATAAGTTTCTTTTTTAAGTCATCATATACATTAAACTTTCCATCATTATGTGGAGTTGATAAATCACAAAATACAAGTTGAGCAGATTTATTAGGACTTGTTTTGTTCCAAATATCATAGATATTATCTGCACAAGTTGCAACTTTACTTTTATCAAAATCGTCTAACATTTCATTAGATAATCTTTGGTCAAGTGCTAATTTCCTTCCATCATTAGTTATTTTTAACATATTATCAATAGAAGAATCTACCATTCTATTTCTTATTCTTTCTGCTCTTTCAGATAGTTCTTTTACAAGTTCTTTTTGAATCTCACTAGGCTCTATGACTATATTATGATAGTTTGCTTTTGGTACCGGAAGATTAAGCATATCAGAAGTTTGTATATCAGCAACTTCCTTAAACATTGCCATAAGTTCTGGTAAATTAAAGAACTTTGCAAATCTAGTTTTTGCTCTATAACCTGTACCTTCTGGGCTTAATTCTATTGCAGTAACTGTTTCGCCAAATGTTGAAGCCCAAGCGTCAAATTGTTGCAAATGTCTTTTTTCTAATTCTCCATATTGTAAATATCTTTGCATAGTATATAACTCTACCATTGAATTAGAAACTGGTGTACCTGTTGCAAAAATTACTCCTTTTCCACCTGTAAGTTCATCTAAATATCTGCATTTCATAAATAAATCTGATGACTTTTGTGCTTCGGTTTGTGCAATACCTCCAACATTTCTCATCTTCGTATATAAGAAAAGATTTTTATAATAATGTGCTTCATCTACAAATATTCTATCAACACCTAATTCTTCAAAAGTTATAACATCATCTTTTCTTGAAGTATCATTTAATTTTGCAAGTTTTGTTTCTAAATTCTTTTTTGTTTTCTCCATTTGCTTAATAGAAAATCTTTCGCCATTACTATTTTTTAAATCTTGTATTCCAAATGTTATATCATCAATTTGTTTTTGTATTATAGCAATTTGTCGTTCTACTGACATTGGTATTTTTTCAAATTGAGAATGTGAAATAATGATGGCGTCATAATCTCCTGTTGCAATTCTTGAACAAAACTTTTTACGATTGGCAGTTTGGAAATCTTTTTTTGTTGTAACCAAAATATTTGCACTGGGATAGAGTTGTAAAAACTCTTGACCAAATTGTTCAACGATATGATTAGGAACTACAAATAAAGATTTATTACATAGTCCTAATCTTTTTGATTCCATTGCAGCAGCCACCATTTCAAATGTTTTACCTGCTCCAACTTCGTGAGCAAGTAAAGTATTTCCTCCGTAAAGAATTCTTGCTATTGCATTTACCTGATGTTTTCTTAAAGTTATTTCTGGATTCATACCATCAAAGGTTATATGACTTCCATCATATTCACGAGGTCTAATAGAATTAAATCTTTCATTATATGATTTAACTAATCGTTCTCTACGCTCTGGATCTTTCCATATCCATTCTTCAAAAGCAAGTTTAATTTGTTCCTGCTTTGCTTGTGCTATAGCCGTTTCTTTTTTATTTAATTCTGCAACTTTTTTTCCGTTTTCATCTTCATAATAATCATATATTCTAGTATCTTTTAAGTTCAAACTATCTTCAATAATTTTATAAGCATTTGCTCTACTTGTTCCATAAGTATTAGTGGCTTTTACATTGTATCTATCATAACTTTTCCCATCTATATACCATTCAGAAGTAGATTCCATATAATGGACATTTATATTTCTACTTGCATAATAACTAGGATTTAAAAGATATTCTATAAAAACTTTTATATCTTCTGGTGGTATCCAAGTTGAGCCTAACCTTACACTAATTTCACTTGCACTTAAATCTTTTGGTTGAACTTCTTTAAGATACTTTACATTAATATTAAACCTATCATCAGTTTCTGCAAATTTTTCTGCTATTCTTAATTTTTCTCTTACATTTCCAGAAAGGTACTCATCTGCTGTCACCCAATGATTAGACTCTCCATATTCAGGAACATTAAATATTTCGCCTTCTAATTCTTTAAGCATTTCATCCATATTCTTATTACAAAGTTGTTGCATAAATTCTATATCAACTCTTGCTTTTTCAGAAAGTGAAACAATTAAAGCGTCGTTAGCATTATCTACTGATGTTATTTCTGTTTTAGGTTTAATTGTTCTTTTAGTAAACATATCTGCTTTTCTTGCAAGATTACCATTTTCATCTAAAATTTCAAGAGAGCATAATAGATAATAACTTGAATCATTAGAAAAAGCAGAGTTATTTCCTCTGCTATTGATTAATCCATATTTCTTTGTAAAAGTATCATATAAACGATTTAATTTAATCTGCTCTCTCTTTATATCTTCATCTGGATAGTCTTCTGTCTGATACTCCAAAAGAGTTCTCACACAGTCCCTTATTTCAATAAGACCTTTTACTCTATTTTCAGTTGTCATAGCAAGTTCTTGTGGATACATTCTACTATTCTCTCTGAAATAAATTTTATCATCAATTAAGGTATATGAGAAGTTTCTAACAGTTAAATCTGCTTCAATAGAATTATCTTCTTCGCCTATATCATCTAGTTCATATTCCTTAACTTCAGCGTGAATATTTGAAATTGCTTCATTAAGTTTTTCTTCTAAATTTAAGCCATCAGATATACAAGCAGAATCATAACCAAACCTAGTAGAAATCATTTCCATATTTCCCATTATCATTTCTGGATTATCAATGAAATATTGATTCATCTTAATTCCATTTTCATTTTCTCCTAAATATACCCAGTCTGGCTCTATATCAGTTATTGAATCTCTTTTTTGTAAGAATATAATATCTGATGTGACTTCTGTACCTGCATTTGCTTTAAAAGTATTATTAGGTAGTCTTATTGCTCCTAACAGGTCTGCTCTTTGTGCAATATATCTTCTTACACTTGGATTTTCTTTATCTAGTGTACCTTTAGAAGTTATAAATGCAATAACTCCACCTGGTCTTACTTTATCAAGTGTTTTAGCAAAGAAATAATCGTGAATTAAAAAATTGTTTTTATCATATTTTTTATCTAATACTTTAAAATCTCCAAATGGAACATTTCCTATTGCAACATCAAAAAAAGAATTAGGAAGATTAGTATCTTCATATCCTTGTACTGCAACAGAAGATTTTTGATATAGTTGTCTTGCTATTCTTCCACTTATTGAATCAAGTTCAACACCATATAACTTACAATCTTTTAATGATTCTGGAATCATTCCTATAAAGTTTCCTATTCCACAACTAGGCTCTAATATATTACCGGTTTTAAGCCCCATATTCTCTAACGCTTTATACATAGACCTAATTACTATTGGGGGTGTATAAAATGCCGTTAAAGTTGATTCTCGTGCTTGTGAATACTCTGTTTCATCAAGTAAGTTCTTTAAAATATGATATTCATTACTCCAAGAAGAATCCATATCATCAAATGCTTGTGAAAGACCTCCCCATCCAACATATTTAGATAGTATTTCTTGTTCTTCTGGAGTAGCAAATCTATCTTCTTCTTCGCATTTTTTTAAAATCTTAATTGCATCAACATTATTATTAAATTTCTCTCTTGGAGTACCTTCTCCTAATCTATCATCAGATATTCTAAACTGACTACGATTGACAGTAGGTATTTCTGGGTGTATATCAAAACTTCTTATTCTATTACTTTTTTTCTTTTCAAATTCTGGAACAATTATTTCTTCTTTTTCTATATTTTCTTCAATAAACGTTTCTTTTTGTTCCTTTTTCGTATGTTCTTCAGCATTATTTTCTTCTTGTTTTTGCTTTTGAATTTCACTTATTTTAACTTTAAGATGGTCATTAGCAGGATTTTCTTTAACTTTTTTGTCAAAGTCTTCTTTTGACATTTCACGATTAAATAATGGGTATTGGTAATCATATAGAACTATATTAGAAATCCCAATATTTAGTATTTCATATTCATCTGCTCCAATATAAACCTTATCCCCTAAATGATATTGATACTCGTATTCTTCTTCAGTTTGTTCTAATAAAATGTTGTCTGCAAGGTTTTTACTTGCCTCTATAAACTCTCTTTCTTGTTCTTCTTTTTCAAGCCAATTAGGATATTCTTCTAATTCTTTTTTATTTAAGTATCTATCTTCGTGAATAAGCGTTTTTATTCTATTGGCAATATAATTCCACTTAAATAATTGTTCTTTAGCACTAGCATCAAAATAACCACGATTAAAACGCATTCCTTTTGCATCATAACTAACACCTATACCAGATCCTTTTACAGTATGAGTTGCTCCTCCCATACCATAAGAATTTTTAAGATAATTTATATTTTCTTCTGCTGATAAACTTTTTTGAAATACCTCATAAGTTCTGTACTTTGTTTCGGTATGTTGTTCAGTTAAATATTTATCTATAAATTCTTGAGTAAATTCTAAATCTGATACCATCTTTTCACTATTGTCATCAATAAAACTTAATTGGTCTGTTATACTTGGCAAAGGCTCAATTCTATCATTTAACTGATTTAGCAATATCATTGAATCATAATGATAAGTTAAATCTTCCCAACTTACTAAAGTTTCTGTATCTCTTGATAAAAAATTACCTTTCCAAAATAAAATACCGTTGTCAAAAGTTTTATAACCATACATCTTGTCATCAACTATAACACCGGTATAATCTGAATTAAACATTTCTTTAAGAAATTCTGCTCTTTTGCTAATATCTTTCTCATTAGCAAAATAATCTTTTATTTCTTTGTTTGATTTTCTTATATGTGGGGTTGTACTTAATATTTGATTTATCTTTTCTTCTACTACAACATAAGGATGATGTTCTGTTGCATTATAAACATTTAAGCGTAAATCAATTCGTTCATTACTATCTCCTCTGCTGACAACTTCAAGTTGTTCATCATTTGTACCCACTTCATTTGGTCTTGTTGTTTCAAACTCTCTGTTATATTCTCTTTGGCTTTCATCTCTGATACTATTTGTTCTATCCTCTCCATTGCTGTTTGTTGAATATGCATTAAATGTTGTGGAAGTTGATTGCTCATTAGTAGAGTTGTGTATAGAGATTTCTTGTTCTCTTTCAAGTATCTTAACCTCATCATTGCGTATTTGCCCTCCACTTGAATCTTGTTTTCCGGTACTGTTAAGTTCGGTACCTCGTAATCCCCTTGACGTGTGTAAGTTATATTCATTATTATTCCTCCTTTCAATAGTATTTCTGCTTTCGCTTATATCATAAGATAAATTACTGTCTATATCAAATGTGCGAATTTTATTTATTTCATTAATTCGCAGATTTTTAATGGTATTATATATTTCACGAAGTCCCATTTCAGATATTTCACTTGTTGCTACACCAATTCTCGTTATTGTATCAAAACTATCAAAATTTAATAAATCACTAAAATCGCTACTTGTAAAATATTCATTTGGATTTAGTCCACATCTTTTAATTATTGAAAATGCAATACTATTTTCTAATGCCTTTTGAAATAATACTTTTATATTTTCATTATCTAATGATTCAAGAGAACTATTTTCTTTATAGAATATTAAATCATCTAAATAATCTTGTATATTATCCTCAACAATTATTTTTGATACCGACTTAATTGCAAGTCCCAGAGAACTTTTATCAGCAAGTTCTCCGTACTTATTTTCTAATGACTCAATAATATCTAATTCATAAGGTTTTGAAACTGACCATAATCTAAAACTTTTACCAAGTTTACTATTGGTATCTGCAATATCAAATACATATCTTAAATTAGTATAACCATTTTCTTCAGACAAAAGAGCAATTCCTTTTGCACCACGATTAACCCATCTACCAACTTGTTTATTCCAAGCCTCTATTTTTGCACAGGCTATTGCCGTAGGTTTTTGTGCATAAATTAAAACTTGATCATTGAAAGGATATTTGTAGTTCATTGCAGCACATTCCAAAAAAGACATCCAATCTTCAGGAGAACTGCTTATTTTAGTTAAAGTTTCTCCATAAAGGTCTGTAATTAGTCTTAATTTACTTGCCATATTACACCTCCTATTCTAAATTAGACTATTTATTCACTTGCCATTTTTTCTTCTTTTATTTTTTCTCTTACTTGCAACAATACATCAAAGTAATTTGTTTCAACAGAAATCATATCCTCTATTCCATAAAATAAAATATAAAATAAATCTACTATTTCATTGTTATAAAGTCTAATATCTACTTTTGTTTCCTCATTTTCATTTTTTATTGGAACACTATATCTTAACAATTTTTCTTTTAATTTTGCTGATTTTTTTGAATAAAGTTCATTATCAGAATTTATTATATTTTCCAATATCTCATTAAGTTTATTAAACTCATTTATGTTTAGTTTTATTTTAATTGGTGGTATTCTTTTTGAATAAGCCATATCATTTTCCTCCTATCTTTCCATATATTTATCTTGTTTTACTCTTTGATTTAAAACTATATTATTTCTATATTGTCCTATTGCCTCTTTTACAGAAGTATTTTTCAATATATCATCTACTTTTGCTTGGGCTTCTTTTCTATTTTTTGCCTCCACTTCAAAAGTAATAGTTCCATTAATATCTACATCTATTTCAAATTTTTTCATT
>NZ_SPHL01000009.1 GCF_005844425.1 Anaerofustis stercorihominis
ATAATGCTAAAACAACAACATACGATAAAAATGGCTATGATGGTGAATTAACAGTCACATATAAGAATGGACTAATAAATAGTATTTCTTATACAAAAAGAAACAATAAAAATGAAGTTATCACATCAAACAATGAATTTTTAAGAACATTCAAAGATACAAATAATATTAATTATCAAAAATATATTCAAAATATTATTGATATGTCAATAGAAAAAGAAAGTATTGTTCTATCTAAAAATAATTTAGATATAGATAAAGAGTACAACAGTCTTGCAAATAAAATAAACGAAAAATCAAAAGACTTCGATTATACAAAATATAAAATATTTAATAATATTGGAGAAAGTATTTAATATGGCACAATTATATTTTAGATATTCTACAATGAATGCAGGAAAATCAATTGAAGTATTAAAAATAGCTCACAACTACGAAGAACAAGGAAAGAATGTATTATTATTTACTTCTGAATTGGATAATAGATACGGCAAAGGTTTTGTTGCATCAAGAATAGGCATAAAAAAAGAAGCTATTGTTTTCAATGATAAAACAGACTTTAAACAAATTGTTCAAATGCAGGAAAAAGAAATTCATTGTATTTTAATTGATGAAGGGCAATTTTTAACAGGACAACATGTTTTAGACTTAACACAAATAGTAGATTATATGAACATCCCTGTTATTGTATATGGGTTAAAAAATGACTCTCAAAATAATTTATTTGAGGGAAGTTTAAACCTACTTATTTATGCCGATAAAATAGAAGAAGTTAAAACAGTTTGCTGGTTTTGTAATAAAAAAGCAACAATGAATTTAAGAATAATAGATGGGAAACCTAATTATTCAGGAAAACAAATCCAAATCGGAGATAATCAAAATTATCTTCCGGTTTGCAGAAAGTGTTATGGAAACCCTAAACTATAAGCAATTTAAAAAGCTCCTCTTTTGAGGAGCTTTTTATGATAAAATGAGGGAATGATATGAAAATTTATTTACATATCATTTAGGGGAAATTATGAAAAAGTTTTTCAACTTTTTACTCTGTTAGTATACTATTATAAATTGATACCATATTGTTTTTAATGTGAAAATTTTAAGAACATTTTATGTCTTTTATTCTACATTTTATTTAGAAAACATATCATATATTTTTTTATATATCGCTATTTTATGTTATTACTCAATTAAATATTTTTAGTACAAACATTTATAAATTCTTTGTTATTTCTTGTCTTTTTCATTAGGTTAATTACTCTTTCAGAAAGCTCCAAGCTGTCCATAGAGTTTCTTCTTAAAAGATTAGCACAATTAAGTTCATCTTCTCTTAAAAGTAAATCTTCCCTTCTCGCTCCTGATTTTACAATATCAATTGCGGGAAATACTCTTCTTCTTGCGAGCGATTTATCAAGCACAAGTTCCATATTTCCGGTACCCTTAAATTCTTCAAAAATCAAATCATCCATTCTGCTACCCGTTTCAACCAATGCAGTAGCTAAAATCGTAAGACTTCCGCCATTTTCTATATTTCTTGCCGCACCAAAAAATTTCTTAGGATAATAAAGACTTTCCGGATCAAGTCCTCCAGATAAAGTTCTTCCTGAAGATGGAACAACAAGGTTATTTGCTCTTGTAAATCTTGTAATACTATCCATTAAAATTACAACATCTTCACCTATTTCAACAAGTCTTTTAGCCCTGTCTAAGACCATTTCAGCCGCTTTTATATGATTTGCAGGGTTTTGATCAAAGGTAGAATAAACCACGTCAGAATCAATGCTACGTTGTATATCAGTTACCTCTTCAGGACGTTCATCTATAAGTAAAACTATTAAATGTATATCAGGATTATTTACTCTTATTGCCTTTGCTATTTGTTTAAGAAGAATAGTTTTTCCTACCTTTGGCGCTGCTACTATAAGTCCTCTTTGCCCTTTTCCGATAGGAGAAAAAATATCTATCAATCTGGTTGAAATAATATTTTTTTCTGTTTCAAGATTTATTCGCTCGTCAGGGAAAATAGGTACAAGCTTTTCAAAATCTTTTCTTCCTACAATACTTTCAGGTGCTTTTCCGTTTACCTGCTCTACATATAATAACGCATCAAACTTTTCACCTTCTCCCGAAAGCCTTATTCTTCCTCTTACCAAATCCCCTGCTTTAAGTTTATACTTTCTTATATGTTGAGGCGCCACATATATATCATTTTCACCTTGAAGATAATTATTTGTTCTTAAAAATCCATAACCGTCTGATAAAATATCCAAAACCCCTTCATGAGCTTCTGAATATAAAGTCATATCTTTTTCATCATTTTTTTGAAGTTTTTGTTTTTCTTCTTTTAGAATATCACTTGTCTTTCTTCCGTTTACACCTTCTAGAAAAAGCATTGCATAATACTTTTCACCTTCTTTTGGAGGTCTTACCTTTCCTGATAAAATATCTCCTGTCTTAATTTTAAACCTTTGAACCTGACTTGCAGCAACATAAACAGCATCTTCAGGCTTTTTCATATCCTTAGGACGTAAAAAAGCAAAGCCTTCAGGTAAGACTTGAACTTCACCTTCCATATTAAAACTATTTGAAATTGGATCTTTAAGTTTTGAATATCGTTTATTTTCTTCTTCTTCGTTTACTTTTTCTAATATTAAATCAATAATTTCCTGTTTTTTTAACCCACTTATTTTTGTAATACCATATTCACAGGCTTTTTCTTTAAGCTCTGCCACTTTTAATTTTGATAAATCACTACTATTCATAAATACCTCCGGGAAAATGAAAAGAATAAAAAATAAATATATAAATCTTTCGAAAATTATTATTAAGATATCTACTATTTTACTATGATAAAAAAAATAAATCAATGAAATTGTTCTTATTTAAGTTTTTGTTAATATAATTTACAAAGGAGAATGAAATGTGGATAGGAATCAATATTAACAAAATTATTTTTTATATACTTTTTTTAATAATACTTTATTATTTTACAAAAAAAATATTATTAAAAAGATAAATTACGGATTATTTAATATTCTAATCTTTTTTTAATAAAAAAAGTGTATTTTTTTCCTTTTTTTTTCACAATTAAAACAACAAAGTATCATAGCATACGATTATACTAAACACTGTAAAACAAATAAGTTTTACAAATATAATTTCCCCTTTAATTTTAAAAATGTTATGATTTTCTTTAATTTAGGAAAGTATCCTTTAACAGGAAGAAATAAATAACAAAAAAAAGACCGTAAGGTCTTTTTTTATTTAGTATATTCTATTATTAAATGTCTGTTTGTACCTTCATCAACAGAATAAGTCGTTATATGTTCCCTACCTTGAAGATATGAATGAATAATTCTTCTTTCATAAGGATTCATTGGTTCAAGCTCAATATTTTTTCTTCTTTTTAAAGCTTTAGTTGCAAGCTTATCTGCCAAATGTTCCAAGGTTTCTTTTCTTTTTTCTCTATAATTGTTTATATCAAGAATTACTCTAATATAATTTTCAGAACTCTTATTTACAACAAGACTTGTTAAATATTGTAAAGAATCTAATGTTTGACCATGTTTTCCAATTAATACACCTGTATTTTCTATATCAAGAGAAATAAACATATTTTCATCTTTTTCATCATAATCAATGCTTATAGAATGTTCAATACCCATTTTATTTAAAACACTGTCTAAGAATTCTTTTGCAATTTCATCAAATTTTTCAATTAAAAATACTTCTACTTTGGCACTTTTTGCACCTATTCCCATAAAACCTGAAGTAGGCATTTCTAAAACTTTTGTATCAACTTCTTCGCTTGTTGCATTAAGTTTTTCAAGAGCATCTTTTATTGCATCTTCAATTGTCTTACCTTTTCCTATTGCGCTTTTTCTTCTTTCCATTAGATACCTCCGTATAATTACTTATAGGTTTTACATGTAAAGATTCAGCTGTTACAGGCATAAATTTATACATAATTTCTGTTTGTAAAATACCAAGTAATGTCGTTGCTGCCCAGTATATAGCAAGAGCTCCCGGGAAAGTTAAAGACATCCAGCCTATCATTAATGTCATAACAAAATTCATCATTTGCATACTGCCGCCCATTTGATTAGGTTGGTTAGCCATTGATTGTTTCATTTGAATAAAAGTAGCTAAAGTAGTAATCATAGGAATAATCAAAGCATATAAAGTATCAAGAGAAAATCCGCTTGTTCTAACAATATCCATTGCAGATATACTAATATCTTTTAACCAGAAAAATGACATTGAAACATTTGTCATTCCCCCTGTAAAAACATATAATTCAGGCTGTCTTATAACACCAAACAAACCTAAAATTATAGGAATTTGTATTAATAAAGGAAGACAACCGCTCATTGGATTATAATTATATTTTTCATAAACTTTCCACATTTCTTCGCCTTGTTTGGCTTTATCGTTTTTGTATTTTTCCTGAATTTTCATAACTTCAGGATTGATAACTTTCATAATTTGTGTTGATTTGATTTGTTTGTATGTAAGTGGAAGCAAAATAATTTTTGCAAACAATGCAAAAAGAATGATTGCAAGTCCGTAGTTACCTATAAAATTATAGATAAACAGCAAAACCTTTCCAAATAACATATATAAATACGACATGTTTTTTCTTTTTTCCTCCTATAGAAATTTTTCCGGAACCGGGTCGTATCCCCCTTTTGAAAAAGGGTTACATCTTAAAACTCTGTATACACTTAATATAGTGCCTTTAAAAAAGCCATGTTTTTTATATGCTTCAATAGCATAATTTGAGCACGTTGGAATATACTTACAACATGGTCTTTTTAAACCAGATAAATATTTTTGATAAAAGATTACCAGTTTAGTCATCAATTTAGCCATTTTCATTCACCTTTAATAATCCAAGTTTTTTAATCAAATGAAGAAATGAATTATTCAATGTTTGATAATCAATATCTTTTGCTTTTACTCTGACAATGCATATTATATCATAGCCTTCTTTTATTTGGTATGCATTTAACCTAGAAATTTCCCTAAGTCTTCTTTTTATTTTATTCCTTGTTACTGCATTACCAACTTTTTTGCTTACCGAAAAACCTATCCTGCTTTCATTATCGGTTTTTAAAATATATAAAACCAAATGTCTGTTTGCAAAAGATTTTTGGTTGTTGTAAACTCTTTTAAAATCTATACTGTTTTTTAATCTTTGCATGATTTACCCTTATCATATATAAAAAAAGGCTACATTTACAGTAGCCCTAGCAGTTAATATCTAAGCAGATAATTGTTTTCTACCTTTTCTTCTTCTATTTCTGATTACATTTTTTCCGCCTGGAGTAGACATTCTGCTTCTGAAACCATGATTTTTCTTTCTTTTATGATTGTTTGGTTGAAAAGTCCTTTTCATAAGAATATGCCTCCTTCTATATTATACTTAGTCCAAATTATATCTTTTCTTAAATCTATCAACTCTACCGCCTGTATCTACAAGTTTTTGTTTTCCTGTATAGAATGGATGACATTTTGAACAAATTTCCACACGGATTTCGTCTTTTACAGAACCTGTTTCAAAAGTATTTCCACAAGCGCAAGTAACTGTGCATTTACCATAGTTTGGATGGATTCCTTCTTTCATTTCTTTCACCCCTTTTGACAAATTATTATATAAAAATAATTTTATATTCTTTTACTATATTCGTAGCCTAATAAGTATACTATTTTTTTTACAATAATGCAAATGTTTTTTTTATTTTTTATAATATTTTTTTTATCATGCTTTTACTTATGTTTATTTTATGGTAAAATTTATTAGCATTATTATAATAATATAAGGTGAAAGATGAAAAGTAAACAAGAAAGAACAAGAAATTTTTGCATTATTGCACATATTGACCATGGTAAATCAACCTTGGCAGACAGATTAATAGAAAAAACAGGCTTAATAGCCAAAAGAGATATGACAAGTCAAGTTCTTGATAAAATGGACCTTGAACAAGAAAGAGGAATAACTATTAAACTTCAAGCTGTAAGACTTGTTTATGAAGCAAAAGACGGTGAAGAATACTATCTAAATCTTATAGATACACCGGGACATGTTGACTTTACTTATGAAGTATCACGTTCTCTTGCTGCATGCGAAGGTGCAATATTAATAGTAGACGCAACTCAAGGAATTCAAGCACAAACAATGGCAAATGTATACCTTGCTCTTGAAAACGACCTTGAAATTATTCCTGTAATAAATAAGATAGACCTTCCAAGCGCAGACCCTGAAATAGCAAGAAGGGAAATTGAAGATTATATCGGTCTACCTGCAGATGAAGCACCTCTTATTTCAGCGAAAGAAGGAATAAATATAGAAGATGTTTTAGAAGCAATCGTAAAAGATATTCCATCTCCAAAAGAAAACAACAAACAACCACTAAGAGGACTTATTTTCGACTCATATTATGATCAATATAAAGGGGTTGTTATAAGTACAAGAATAGTTGACGGTGAAATAAAAAAAGGCACAAAAATTAGATTTTACGCAACAGGAAAAGAATTTGAAGTTGAAGAAGTTGGAATCTTTACAAGCACTTTAACTCCTGTAACAAAACTTGAAAGTGGAGATGTAGGATATGTTTGTGCCAGCATAAAAAATGTTGAAGACACAAGAGTTGGGGACACAATAATGGATGCTCATAACATGGCAAGTGAACCTCTACCTGGATATAAAAGCATTACTCCAATGGTTTACTGCGGTATCTACCCTGCTGACGGAAGCAAATATGAGGACTTAAAGGAAGCTTTGGGAAAACTTAAATTAAACGATGCTTCTTTATTATATGAACCTGAAACTTCCGTTGCTCTAGGATTTGGTTTTAGATGCGGATTTTTGGGACTTTTACACTTAGAAGTAACACAGCAAAGAATAGACAGAGAATATAATATAGATATTGTAACAACAACTCCAAGCGTTATATATCATGTAACAAAAACAGACGGCAGTGAACTTAAAGTAGACAACCCTACAAATCTTCCTCCAATTCAAGAAATAAGTTACATGGAAGAACCTTTTGTTGATGCCAATATAATGCTTCCAAGTGAATATGTTGGAGCTGTTATGGAAATTTGTCAAAATAAAAGAGGCATTTACAAAACAATGGACTACATTGATGAAAACAGAGTTAACTTAAAATATGAAATGCCTTTAAATGAAATTATTTACGATTTCTTTGATACATTAAAATCAAGAACAAAAGGATATGCTTCTCTTGATTATGAACTACTTGATTATAGAAAGTCAGACCTTGTAAAACTTGATATACTTCTAAACGGAGAAATGGTAGATGCACTTTCATTTATCGTTCACCGTGACAAAGCTCAAGCAAGAGGAAGACTTATTGTAAAAAAACTTAAAGAAGAAATTCCAAGACAAATGTTTGAAATCCCTATTCAAGCAGCAATAGGCGGAAAAATCATTGCAAGAGAAACCGTAAGAGCTTTAAGAAAAGACGTTTTAGCTAAATGTTACGGTGGAGATATTTCAAGAAAAAGAAAGCTTCTTGAAAAACAAAAAGAAGGGAAAAAGAAAATGCGTCAAGTTGGTAAAGTTGAAGTTCCTCAAGATGCATTTACGGCAGTGCTTAAATTAGATGAATAATATTTCAATATATATACACACACCATTTTGTAAACATAAATGTTATTACTGTGATTTTGCTTCTTATGCAAATAGTGAAAACTACATTAGAGATTATTATGAAGCATTAGGTAAAGAAATTCTTTTAAAAAAGGAACAGCTAAAGAGTAGAAGTATTTCTACTCTTTATTTTGGCGGAGGAACTCCAAGTTATGTAGACAGCCAATATATAGGTCAAATCATAAATATCATTAAATCAAATTTTAATTTTGAAGATAATGCTGAAATAACAATAGAGCTTAACCCCGAAAGTGTAACAAAAGAAAAACTTCAAGATTACAAAAATTTTGGTTTTAACCGACTAAGTATGGGATTACAATCTGCAAATAATGAAACTTTAAAAAAGATAGGAAGAATACACACTGTAGAGAAATTTAAAGAAGCTTTTCTCCTTTCAAGAGAAGAAGGCTTTAACAATATAAATGTAGATTTAATGTTTTCTCTACCGAATGAAAAATTAATAAATTTTATTGATTCTTTAGAATTTGTATTATCCCTTAATCCAGAACATATTTCTACCTATTCTCTTATATTGGAAAAAGGTACAAAGCTTTACGATTATTACCAAAACAACAATATAGAGCAAAACGATAATTTAGACAGACAAATGTATCATTATTTAATACAAAAATTAAATGAATATGGATATAATCAATATGAAATTTCGAACTTTGCAAAAGATGGATATGAAAGCAGACATAATTTAAGATGTTGGGACTTTTATGATTATGTAGGATTTGGGAGCAATGCTTCAAGCTTTAATGATAATAAACGGAGTACAAATAAAGAAAATATAAAAGATTATATTGAAGACATAAAAAAAGATACTATTCCAATAAAAGAAGAACATATACTTACAAATGAAGAATTAATTGGAGATTATATTATGCTAGCATTAAGAAAAACAAAAGGCTTAGACATAGATGATTTTAATAAAAAGTTTAATTTAGATTTTGAGGATATATATAAAGACAAAATAAATAAATTTAAAGAAATGGGACTTGTACAAATAAAAAACAATCATTTTTCTTTAACATATAAAGGACTGGATTTTGCAAATGTTGTAATGATGGAATTCATATAAAAAAAAGCACTGAAATCAGTGCTTTTTTTATTTTGATTTAAAATGAACATATTCTCTTTCAACATAATTACTTGTCATTGCCGCAAGAGCTGCACCATAATCAAGTTTAAAAGATATTACATCACCAAGCTTATACATCTTATCGGCATTTGTTAAATCAAGTATAGTATGGTCGCTGCTCGCTCCCAAAATTTCTATATCACTATCAACAGGCTGCATTCCCTCTGTTTTTACATCTTGTCTTCCTAAAGCAACAATTGCTCTTCTCATTGTTCCTTTATTCGTAAATTCAGGAGTATTCCCAAATGCATCCATACCAATTTCTCCAATTGGAACAGAAGGTTTTTCTTTTAATTCCACTATTTGAGCTTCTAAAATAAAGTTATCATGATAAAGCCCCTCTACAGGTTTACCATAAGTTGTTTCATTACCTAATAATATAACTTCACCAAGTCTTAGATTGTTTATTCCGCTTATCATCTCTCCACTTTCAACTAAAGTATAAGAACTTGAATTACCTCCTGAAACAACTTTTAACTCAATATCAAAATCTTCTTCAATTCTTTCTTTAATTTTAACAAGTTTTGAAAGATTATCAGGTCTTGGAATAACACCACCAAAACAAGTAAGATTTGTTCCTATTCCATAAAGCTCAATATTTTTAAGCTGTAATATTTTATCTATATCACTATATAAATCATCAGTACTAAAATAACCTTCTCTTAAATCCCCAAGATCTACCATTAAAATAACTTTATGTACTTTATTTTGTTTATATGCTTCTTTATTTAATAGTCTTATTGTTTTTAATTCGCTGTTTAAAGATACATCACTATATCTGATAACATCTTCTATTTCACATTCCATAGGAATTCTTATAAGCCATTTTTGCATATTGAAACAACTTAACTTTTTAAGATTTTCAATTCTGGAATCACCAAATGCATTTGCTCCACCTGTAACAAAACATTCTGCAATATTCTCGTCCGCCAAAAACATCTTTGTTACAGCTGTTACATTAATAACGTACTTTGCACATTTTTCACATACTTTTGAAGTATTCTCCCTTATTCCTGCTAAGTTTATTTTAATTTTGGGAAACATAATATTACTCCTTTTATATAAAGTTTTATAAATTTTTTTCAATCTTGTTTCAATACCATGTTATAATATGTTAATATATTACAGTATAGATATTATTATATCAAAAAAAAATAAAAAAAGTAGGTTATTATGGATAAATTATTAATTAACAATGAAATTGGTAAGTTAAAAAAAATATTACTTCATAGACCGGGCTTTGAACTTGATAGAATTACACCTGACGATCTAAAAGAAGTTTTATTTGATGACATCCCATGGATGAGCAGAATGAGAAAAGAACATGACGGTTTCGCAAATATCCTAAGACAAACAGGAACGGAAGTATTATATGTAACAGACTGTTTACTTCACGTTATAAGTAATAATAAGCAGGCAAAAGAAGAGCTTGTTGATATTGTATTAAGAGAAGTACAATATGACGATATAACTGTTATGGGACTTAGGGAATTTTTATTAAGCCTTGATAATAAAGAACTTATAAGATGTGTTATTGCAGGACTTAGCGAAAGCGAAATAAAATCAAATAGAGTTACATTATCTGATTATATGCAAGATAAATATCCTTATTATTTTAAACCAATACCAAATCTTTACTTCATGAGAGATGTAGGGGTTGTAATAAAAAACGGTGTTGCTTTTTCTAAAATGAGAACTCATATCAGAAGAAGAGAAAGTTTAATAATAAGACTTATTTATAAATATCATCCTGATTTTTCAGGTTCCCCTGTATATTTTGACAACGAAAGAGAGAGAATGACACTTGAAGGCGGGGACGTTCTTATTTTAAGTAAAGAATGTGTTCTTGTAGGTTTTTCAGAAAGAACATCTCTTGAAGGAATAGACAGGCTTGCACAAAATCTTTTAACTTCAGGTAGTGGAGTTAAGAAAGTATTAGCCGTAAAAATTCCACATGAAAGAGCATTTATGCATCTTGATACGGTATTTACAATGGTAGACTATGATAAATTCATAATCTTCCCTAATATATTAAAAGACATTGAAGTGGTAAGTATAACAGCAGGAGAAAAAAATACATTAAAATACGAACAAGAAGAAAGCTTAAAAACAGCGCTTGCAAAAGCTTTAAATCTTCCAAGCGTAAAACTTATAAAAAGCGGTGGCAGCAGCAGTGTTATTTCAGCCAGAGAACAATGGAATGACAGCACAAACACACTTGCCATTTCCCCTGGAGTTGTTATAACATATAACAGAAATGAAATTTCAAACGAAATACTTGACAGAAACGGTATTAAAGTTCTTTCAATAGAAGGAAGCGAACTTGTAAGAGGAAGAGGCGGCCCAAGATGTATGAGTATGCCTTTAGTTAGAGAAGACATAGATTTTTAGGAGGAACAAATGAGCGTTAATTTAAAAGGAAGAAGTTTTTTAACACTTAGAGACTATACAACAGAAGAAATCAAATTTTTACTTGATTTGGCAAAAGAACTTAAAGCAAAGAAAAAAAGAGGCGAAATCGGTGATTTACTAAGAGGTAAAAACATCGTTTTACTTTTTGAAAAAACATCAACAAGAACAAGATGTGCATTTGAAACTGCAGCATATGACGAAGGTGCTCATGCAACATTCTTAACAAATTCACAAATGGGTAAAAAAGAATCTTTAGAAGATACAGCAAAAGTTCTTGGCAGAATGTTTGATGGTATTGAATTCAGAGGTTTTAAACAAGAAACAGTTGAAGACCTTGCTAAATATTCAGGGATTCCTGTTTGGAATGGTCTAACAGATTTATATCATCCAACACAACTTCTTGCAGATGTTCTTACAATGTATGAAAACATTGATAAAGACAACAACAACGATATGAAACTTACTTATGTTGGAGATGCAAGAAACAATGTATCAAATTCTTTACTAATAGGATGCGCAAAACTTGGAATAAATTTTGCTGCGGCAGCTCCAAAATCTTTATGGCCTGATGAAAATCTAGTAAAAGAAATGGAAGAAATCGCAAAAGAAAACGGAAGTACAATTCTTATAACAGATAATGTTGATGAAGCCGTTAAAGATTCTGATGCAATATATACAGATATTTGGGTGTCAATGGGTGAAGAAGATAAATTTGAAGAAAGAATCAATCTTTTAAAAGATTATCAAGTTAACATGGATATGCTTAAAAAGACAGGAAATGAAAATGTAATATTCTTACACTGCCTACCTTCTTTCCATGATTTAAATACTGAAATAGGAAAAGATGTTTATGAAAAATACGGATTAAAAGAAATGGAAGTAACTGATGAAGTATTCAGAAGTAAACATTCTAAAGTATTCGACGAAGCAGAAAACAGAATGCATACAATTAAAGCGGTAATGTGTGCTACGCTTTCAGATAAATTATATGAATAATATAAAAAAGAACAGCTAAGCTGTTCTTTTTTTATTCTTCAATATTTTCTTCTTCTTCATGAGTTCTTCCAAGAACTTCATCTAATACTAAGTTTTCTATAATCTTAGCAGTTTCCGGATTATCTTTAAGGAATTGTTTTGCCTTATCTCTTCCCTGTCCTATTTTTTCATCTTGATAAGAATACCAAGCTCCTGCCTTTTTGATAATACCGTATTTTGCCGCCATATCAACTATATCGCCTTCTCTTGATATTCCTTTTCCATACATAATATCAAATTCAGCAATTTTAAATGGTGGTGCAACTTTATTTTTTACGACTTTAACTTTTGTTCTGTTGCCTATAATGTCTTGACCGCTTTTTATTGAATCAACTCTTCTCACTTCAAGTCTTACTGAAGAATAGAATTTTAAAGCTCTACCTCCCGGAGTAACTTCAGGATTACCAAACATTACCCCTACTTTTTCTCTTAATTGATTTATAAATATAGCTGTTGTATTTGATTTATTTATTGCTCCCGCAAGTTTTCTCAAAGCTTGAGACATAAGTCTTGCTTGTAAACCTACATGACTATCTCCCATATCTCCTTCGATTTCAGCTTTTGGAACCAATGCCGCAACAGAGTCCACAACTACAACATCAATTGCAGAACTTCTTACAAGTGCTTCTGTTATTTCAAGAGCTTGTTCTCCTGTATCAGGCTGAGAAACAATTAATTCATCTATATTAACACCAAGAGCTTCTGCATATACAGGGTCAAGAGCATGTTCAGCATCTATAAAAGCGGCAACTCCGCCGGCTTTTTGTGCTTCTGCAACAACGTGTAATGCCACTGTTGTTTTACCTGAAGACTCAGGTCCGTATATTTCGATAATTCTTCCTCTTGGAAGTCCTCCTACCCCAAGGGCAGCATCAAGAGAAATTGAAGATGTAGAAATGGTATCAATGGTAACAGCCGGTTTGTCACCAAGCTTCATTATCGCACCTTTCCCAAAACTACTTTCTATATTTTTCATTGCAAGCTCTAAGGCTTTTTCTTTATCTGGATTCATATCTTAACGTCCTTTCAAACATTTGTTCTTTTATATTATACAATTACTTTAAAAATTAGTCAATATTTTCATCAATTATTTTTAATATATTATTAATTGCATAATATGCGCTTCTTGTTTGAACTCTTTTTCTTTCACCTGTTATGTTGTAAAGTTTTGAAGTTACTTTTCCATTATAATAAAATCCCATATACACTGTTCCTACAGGTTTTTCTTCACTTCCTCCTCCCGGGCCTGCAATACCGCTTATGGAAATTGCAACATCAGTGTTAAAACATTTGGCACATCCTACAACCATTTCTTCTACGCAGTTTGCACTTACCGCACCATACTTCTTTAGAGTTTCTTCTTTTACACCAAGAAGGGAGTGTTTTACTTCGTTTGTATATGTAACTGCACTACCCATAAAAACTTCACTTGCTCCTGCAATTTCTGTAATATAACTTGCAAGAAGACCTCCCGTACAAGATTCTGCACAAGAAAAAGTAAGTCCTTTTTCTTTTAATGTTGCAATTAATTTTTGAGGAAGAGTTTCTCCTTTAACAGAATAAATATATTCTTTAAAGTTACTTGTTATTATTTTATCTACCTTGTCTAAGTTTTCAACAGCATGCTTTAAGTTATCAGCTTTTGAAACAGCTTTAACTTTTACACCGCTGTCATTAAAGTATGTATTTACATTTACTCCTTCAATATCAGGAAGCAAATCTCTAAGTTTATATTCTATTTCAGATTCACCAATACCTGAAGTCATATAATCTTTTACGGCAAAGAATTTATTTAATTTATTAACCAAGTATTCTTTAATATGTTTATAATACATATTTGTATTTTCTCTTGGTGGTCCAGGAAGCATAATAATCATTTTATCTTCAATTTCAAGAAGCGCTCCGGGAGCAGTTCCTCTGTCGTTATCTAAAATTTTTGCTCCTTTTGGGAATAATGCTTGTCTATAATTATTAGGTGTTAAAACGTAATCTTTTCCTTTTCTGATAAAATAACTTTCAACGTGTTTTCTTGCTTCTTCATTCTCTTCCAAAGGTCTGTTTGTAACCTTTGCAATGGCTTCTTTTGTCATATCGTCCAAAGTTGGTCCAAGACCTCCTGTTGTAATGATAACATCACTTAATTTAACCGCATCCATAAATGCGCCTTCTACCATATCTTCGTCATCACTTACAACCACATGTTTAACAACTTCAATTCCTATTTCAGTAAGTTCTTTTGCAAAAAAAGTACCATTTGAGTTTAATACATCTCCACATAAAACTTCATCGCCTATGCACATTATTGTCGCTTTCATATTTTCTCCTTTAACACATAAATTTACATTGCTATTTTAAATTATACTATTTAAAAATTCAAAATTACAGTATATATAATTAAATTATTCATTATTTTTATAAAAAAAAGACTCTATTAAGAGTCTTTTTATTTTAATATTTTCTTTAGATATTGTCCCGTATAACTATTTTTAACTTTAGCAACCTCTTCTGGTGTTCCCGTTGCAATAACTTCGCCGCCGTTATCTCCTCCGTCAGGACCTAAATCAATTATATAATCTGCACATTTTATAACATCAAGATTATGCTCTATTATAAGAATAGTATTTCCACCTTCTCTTAACCTATAAAGAACTTCAAGGAGTTTTTTTACATCTTCCATATGAAGACCTGTTGTAGGTTCATCAAGAATATATAATGTTTTGCCTGTTTGACGTTTTGATAAATATGTTGCAAGTTTTATTCTTTGAGCCTCTCCTCCCGATAGAGTTGTAGAAGGTTGTCCAAGTTTTATATAACCAAGCCCTACATCATAAAGAGTCTGTACTTTTGATTTAATTGAAGGGATATTTTCAAAGAAATCAAGAGCTTCTTCAACACTCATATCTAATACATCGGCAATGGTTTTTCCTTTATATTTTATCTGTAAAGTTTCATCGTTATATCTTTTTCCGCCGCAGACTTCACAAGGAACATAAACATCAGGTAAGAAGTGCATTTCAATTTTTATTATTCCATCTCCCTTACAATGCTCACATCTTCCACCTTTAACATTAAAACTGAAGCGTCCTTTTTGATAACCTCTCATTTTTGCTTCATTAGTTGATGCAAAAACATCTCTTATCATATCAAACATTCCCGTATAAGTTGCAGGATTTGACCTTGGCGTTCTTCCTATCGGAGATTGGTCTATGTCTATTATCTTATCAAGATACTCTGCCCCTTTTACTTCCTTATGTTTTCCCGGTCTTTCAAGGGAACCAAGAATCTGTTTCCTTAAAGATTTAAACAGTATTTCATTTACAAGAGTACTTTTTCCTGAACCTGAAACACCTGTAACACAAGTCATTTTACCAAGTTCTATCTTAACATCAATATTTTTAAGGTTATTTTCCTTTGCCCCTATTATTTCAAGATACTGACCGTTTCCTTCTTGTCTTTGTTTTGGAACCTCTATTTTCTTTCTTCCAGAAAGATAATCTGCTGTTATAGAGTTCTTATTATCAATGATTTCTTCAAGAGGACCGCTTGCAACAACTTCTCCACCATGAATTCCTGCTCCCGGACCTATATCGACTATATAATCCGACTCACGCATTGTATCTTCATCATGTTCCACTACTATTACCGTATTTCCAATATCTGTTAAATCACGAAGTGTCTTTAATAATTTATCATTATCTTTTTGATGAAGCCCTATACTTGGTTCATCTAAAACATAAAGTACTCCCGTAAGTTTTGAACCAATTTGTGTAGCAAGTCTTATCCTTTGACTCTCACCACCTGATAAAGTTGATGCTGCTCTGTCTAAAGTAAGATAATCAAGTCCAACATCTATTAAAAACCCCAGCCTTGATTTTATTTCTTTTAAAATAAGTTCTGCAATTTTAGCTTCGTTTTCTGTTAAAGTTAAATTATCAATAAATTTCTTACAGTCTTTTATCGACATTTCCGTAAGCTCAATTATGTTTACTCCGTTTATCTTCACTGCAAGAGAGTTTGGATTAAGCCTTTTTCCGTGACATGAACTACAAGTTATATTTGATAAGAATTTAGCAAATTTCGCTTTTATATATTCACTGTTGCTTTCAAAATATCTTCTTTGAATATTGTTTATTATTCCTTCAAACTCTACTTCTCTTTCTTTGTATCCTCCAAAATGAGAATTAAATCCTATTTTAATTTTGCCTTTATCTCCATATAAAAGAGCATTCATAAATTCATCGCTTGCTTCTTTTAAAGGTTTATCCATAGAAAAATTATACTTATCAACTAACGTTTTTATTATTACAGAATAATAAGTACTGTCATCTGAACTTATAAAGTTAGAAAGAGCACCTTCTTTTATAGAAATATCTTTATTTGGAATAACAAGGTCTGGATCTATGGTTTGATGATATCCTATACCATTACAATCCATACACATTCCAAAAGGAGCATTAAAAGAGAAGTTTCTTGGTTCAGGCTTTTCCATTGCAATTCCACAATCCATACATGCAAACTTTTCCGAATAAAGTTTATCTTCATCATTAAATTTACAAACTACCAAACCATCAGTAAGTTTTAATGCCGTTTCAACAGAATCATTAAGTCTTGATTTTATTCCTTCTCTTATTTTAAGTCTGTCAATTACAACGTTTATGTTATGTTTTTTATTTTTTGAAAGTTTTATTGAATCATCAAGGTCGAACATTTCCCCGTCAATAAATGCTCTTAAATAGCCATCTTTTTTTAAATGTTCTATTAAATTTTTATGAGTTCCTTTTTCTCCTCTTACTACAGGAGCCAATATTTGAACCCTTGTACCCTCTTCATGAGATAATATATCTTTAATAATAGTATCTATACTTTGACTTTCTATTTTTTTACCGCATTTTGGACAGTAAGGGATACCTATTCTTGCATATAAAAGTCTGAAGTAATCATATATTTCTGTTACTGTTCCAACGGTAGAACGAGGGTTTCTGTTTGTTGTCTTTTGATCGATAGAAATAGAAGGACTTAAACCTTCTATGCTCTCTACATCTGGTTTATTTGTCTGACCTAAAAATTGTCTTGCATATGCAGATAAACTTTCAACATATCTTCTTTGTCCTTCTGCATATATAGTATCAAAAGCAAGAGATGATTTACCGGAACCTGAAAGTCCTGTAAAAACAATAAGTTTATCTCTTGGAATTGTTAAATTTATATTTTTTAAATTGTTTTCTTTAGCGCCTCTTATAACAATTTTATCTGACATTGTCCCCTCCTTTTTTACATTAAACTGATATTATCATAAAAATTTTTTATTTACAATAATGAGAAAAATTTTCCTTATTTCTTTTTATTTTTCCCCTATAAAATATAAGAATGTACAAAGAAATAAATCAATGTACATTCAAAATTTTATTTTAATATATCGCTGTTTTTTATGCTTTCAATTGCTTTTTTCATCTCATCTTCATCTTGAACAAGTGCCATTCTCACATGCCCTTCTCCCGATGGTCCAAAAGCACTTCCGGGAGTAACCAAAACTCCGGTTTTATCAAGAAGTTCTATACAAAATTTCTCTGAAGAAGTATACTTGCTTGGAATCTTTGCCCATACAAACATTGTTGCAGGACATCTATTCATTTTCCATCCTATTTCATTTAATCCGTCACAAAGAATATTTCTCCTGTTTTCGTATGCTTTTCTTACGGTTTCAACACAAGATTGATCTCCTGTTATAGCAGCAATTGCCGCCTTTTGAACAGGTAAAAACATACCATAATCCATATTTGACTTTAAATTTGATAAGTTTTTAACTACTTCTTTATTACCAATACAAAAACCTACCCTTGCCCCTGCAAGTCCATATGTTTTTGACAAAGAATTGAATTCTACCCCTACATCTTTTGCACCTTCATAACAAAGGAAACTTCCACAGGTATTCCCGTCAAAAACCAAATCGCTGTATGCATTGTCATGAAGAACAATAATGTCATATTTTTTTGCAAAAGCTATTAGCTTTTTATAGAAGCTGTCAGGCGCCATAGCTGTTGTTGGATTATTAGGGTATGAAACTACCATAAACTTAGCTTCTCTTCTTATATCCTCCGGTATCTCGTCTAAATCAATTATATAACCATTCTCTTCTCTTTGAGGCATATAGTATAGCTTTGCCCCTGCAAGTCTTGGACCGTCGGCAAAAACAGGATAGCATGGATCCGGAACTAAAACAGTATCTCCAGGATTGACTATTGAAAGTGCTATATGAGCAAGACCTTCTTGTGAACCAAGTAAAGATGTAACTTCACTTTCAGGATCAATATCAACGCCGTATCTATTTTTATACCATACTTTCACAGCCTGTTTTAAATCTTCTTTATCATTTAAAGGATACAAATAACTTTCCAAATTCCCGGCTTGTTTTATTAAAGCATCTACAATATGCTTTGCAGGCGGAATATTTGGAGCGCCTACGCTTAAATCAATTACATGCATTCCCTCTTTTATTTTTTCTTCTTTTAAATGAGCAAGTTTGGAAAAAATCCCTTCTTGGAACATATCCATTCTATCTGCAAACTTCATTATTACCCCTCCTATTCAGATACTTGCTTCAAAATAATATAGCAAAATATATGCCATATCTATGTATTATATTCGTTTTTTTTAATAAAGTCCACTAATGCACAAATTTAATCAAATTTTTTTATGATATAATATAAAAGAGGTAATAAAATGCAAAATAAAAACATAGAAAAAGCTCTGAAAATTGCATATAAAGCACATGAAAATCAATTTGATAAAGGTGGAAAGCCCTATATAAACCATCCTATTCATATTGCAAAAATGCTAAATTGCGAAGATGAAATAATTACTGCACTTTTACATGATGTAATGGAAGACAGTAATATTACAAAAAAAGATTTAATAGACTTTGGCTTTAATGAAAATGTAATAAATGCTTTATCTTGTTTAACAAGAAAAAGAAATGAAGATTATTTTTCTTACATAAATAAAGTTAAATCAAATACACTAGCTAAAAAAATTAAAATTTTAGATCTTGAACATAATCTTGATGTAAAAAGATTATCTAAAATTACAAACAAAGATTTACAAAGGATAGAAAAATATAAGAAAGCACTTGCCATATTAAAAAAAGACCGCTAAATCGGTCTTTTATATTGAATAAAATCCTAATACTTTTAATCCGTATTCTTTTCTAATGTTTTCCAAAGATCTTTGTACAATTTCCATCTGATTGGAATCTCCATTAATCTCCAAATAAAAATTATATTTCCCCATATCTGTCTTTGTTGGTCTAGACATTATTGCAACCAGGTTTATTTTATTTATAGAAAACTCATGTAATATATCAAAAAGGATTCCGGGTCTATCTATATTTGGCATAATATACATTGGAACTTTAAAATTCTTATTTTCTTGAGCCGCATATTCATTTTCACCTTTTTCCACAACAACAAATCTTGTAAAATTATTAGATGCATCCGTTACATTTTCTATTTTACATTTAGCATTTGCATATTTTAGCATATGCATAGGTATTATACCGCCTTCTGCCAATATCCCCTTACTTACGTTATTATAAGATTCCATATTACTGTCGGTTGTAATAATATTTACATCATCTAACGAATCTAAAAACTTTCTGCATTGACCATTTGTTTTAAATTGTACATATATTTTTTTTATTTGCTCGATATTTTCACTGTTACCTATAAAAGAAAACTGAACAGGAACACTTATTTCTCTTACAATATGAACATCCATTTCAAGAAGTAAATCAAGCGTTCTTTGAACGAATCCATCAAGTGTATTTTCTATTGGAATTATTCCCATATCGCATTCTTTACCAATGCTGTGAAAAGTTTCATCAATGGTATTATAATATACTACATCAAAATCTCCGTTTTCTTCATTTAAAAATAAACTGCAAGCATTATCGCTGAATGTTCCCTTTGGTCCAAGTACTGCTAATTTTCTCAAATTCTTTCTCCATATTTTTTAATTACCATAAAAAAGGATATCAAAAATATACATTTTATTCAATAGCAAGTAAAATAAAAAACATCCATAAGGATGTTTTTTATTTTACTTTTACTTTATATACTTTTGAGAAAGAACCTTTTGTACTTCCGTTTACGGCTCTTACTTTGTAGTAATAAGTTTTCTTTGATGTAAGTTTTTTATTCACATATTTTGTTGATTTCACAGTTGCAACTTTTTTAAATCCTGTTGATTTATTTGTTGATCTGTAAATTTCATAATATTTTGCATTTGAAGCTTTTGAAATTGTGATTGTTGCACTTTTCTTTCCGCTTTTTATTTTTAATGAATTTACTTTTCCAACTGTAATTTTCTTTTTTGGTAGATTAACTTTAACATTGCAATATGCTATTTTCCCATCTTTTGTTTCAGCTTTAATAACAGCGCTTCCGTCTGCAACAGGTGTAATTTTACCATTTTCAACTTTTGCAACTTTTGTATTGCTACTGCTCCACTGTATTGTCTTATCATCTGCATTTGAAGGATAAACTTCTCCTGTTAAATATACAACATCAGTCAATTTATTTAATTGTACATTTGTTTTATTTAATGTAACACTTTCTGTTTTAACTTTATTTACATTAATACTGCAAACCGCAATAATATTTCCATTTTCTTTAGAAATTGCTTTAACTTTTGTATTTCCTGAATTTTGAGCTGTTACAACTCCATTTTCATCTACATTAGCAATATTAATATTTTCACTTTCCCATTTTACATCTTGATTTTTAGCATCTATTGGATAAATTGATGCATTTAATTTTACAGTATCGTCTACATCTAATGTTACATTTTCTTTATCAAGAGAAATACCTGTTACCTTTTTTGGTGAAACATTTACTTCAACTGTTTTTACAATATTATTTACTGTACTTGCAATAATTATTGTTTTCCCTTCTTTAATTGCTTTTATTTTACCATTATTATCAACTGTTGCAATTGAAGGATTAATGCTTTCCCATTTTACTGTTTTATCAGTTGTATTCTTAGGCAAAACTTCATATGTTACAACTTTTTCTTCATCTTTAAATAAATTTAAAGTACTGTAATCAAGTCTTAAAGAACTTGCCATAACAGGTTTTACACTAACTTCAAAAGATGTACTTACACCATTTCCCATGTTAACTGTTATTGTTGTAGTACCTACTTTTTTTGCTGTTAGTTTAAAGCTGTTTGAACTGTAGAATGATTTTGGATATGATACAATATCTTCATTTGATGATGTTAAAGTAACGTATCTGTCTGTAGTATTTGAAGGTAAATATTTAATAAAGTAATAATCTCCACCACCCATGTAAATACTTTCAGGACCTATTACATTAACTCCATTAATTTTAACTTCATTTACAGTTACTTTACATTCTGCTTTTTTACCGTTTGCTGTCATTGCAAAAATAGTACCTGTCCCAACCCCTGAAGAAACAACAACACCATCTGCATCTACACTTGCAACATTTTTATCAGTACTGTTCCAGTAAATTAAGTCTTTATCATATGACGCAGGCTCAATCGCTGCCTCTAATTTAAATGATTCTCCTATACCGTTTAATACTAATTCATCTTTGTTAAATGTAATATTTGTAGCATTAACGTTTTCTTCGTTAGATGCATAAATAGGGGGTATAATACTAAATACTAGCATCACTGTAAGAAATATACTTAATATTCTTTTCATGATTCCCTCCACTTTTTTTCAATATGTTTTTCAAAATTTTTCATATCCTACCATATCTGTAGGAAAAAGCAAACCCACTTTTTCAATTTAAAAATATTCAGACTATTTATATTTTCGTAATAAAAAAAGAACAGCCATAGGCTGTTCCCATATATATAATATATTATCTTTTTGAAAATTGTGGAGCTTTTCTAGCTTTCTTAAGACCATATTTTCTTCTTTCTTTCATTCTTGAGTCTCTAGTTAAGAAACCTGCTTTTTTAACTTCTTTTCTTAAATCAGGGTTTTCTGCAACTAAAGCTCTTGAAATACCATGTCTGATTGCTCCTGCTTGACCAGAAATTCCGCCGCCGTATACATTTACGCTTACATCATATTTGTCAGCGTTGTCTGTTAAAACTAATGATTGTCTAACAATTACTTTAAGTGTATCATTACCGCCGAAATATTCTTCTATATCTCTACCATTAATAGTTATCTTTCCACTACCTTGTTTTAAAACTACTCTTGCAACAGAATTTTTTCTTCTGCCTGTAGCCATAACTTGTTCTGCCATCTATTCCTCCTACTTAATATCAAGTACTTCAGGTTTTTGTGCTGCATGTTCATGTTCGCTACCTGCGTATACTTTTAATTTCTTAAATTGAGCTCTTCCAAGTTTATTTTTTGGAAGCATACCTTTAACTGCTTTTTCGATTACAAATTCTGGTTTATTAGCAATTAAATCTTTGTACATTACTTCTTTTCTTCCACCAGGATATCCTGTGTGTCTGTAATATTTTTTGTCTAATAATTTATTTCCAGTAAGATGAATTTTTTCTGCATTAATTACAATTACATAATCCCCAGTATCAATATTAGGTGTGTAACAAGGTTTGTTTTTACCTGTTAATACTTTTGCAACTTCACTACATAATCTACCAAGTGTTTTGCCTTCAGCATCAACTACATACCATTTTTTATCAATTTGTTGGGGTTTAGCAATACTAGTTGACTTTGTTAACATTTCGTTAAACCTCCACAATACGTATAATATTTTTATTTTAGATTATCTGCTCTACACTTTCCATGCACGGGGCTAACGATACACGAAAAATATCTAGCCTATATATTTTAGATTATTTTACCTTTTATGTCAATATATTTTTTTATAATATGTAAGTTTTTAGTAAAAAACTTCCTTTAAATAAAGCCCTTCCGCAGGTGCTGTAACATTTGCCATGCTTCTGTTTTTACTTTCTAAGATTTCATCTATTCTATTTTCGTCAAATCTTCCTCTTCCTATATCAATTAGACTTGCAACAATGATTCTTACCATATTATATAAAAAGCCATTACCTTTTATTTTAAAAATAATTAAATCATCTTTTTTAGTTATTTTAACATCATATATTTCTCTTATGGTACTTTTAACATTACTGCCACTTCCCATAAATCCAGCAAAATCATGCTCACCAATAAGTTTTTTTGAGGCTCTAGTCATCTTATCCAAATCAAGTTTATAAAAAACATGAGTTGCCCTTCCTATAAAAAGAGGATTCATTATACTGTTATTATAAATTAAATACATATATTCTTTCCCTGTGGTATCATATCTGGCATGAAAATTCTCATCTTTTTCTTCTGCCTTTATTACCCTTATATCTTTTGGTAAAAATGCATTAATACCATAAGGAAATTTATCTATGGATATATTAGAATTTGTATAAAAATTTGCTCTTTGCCCTAATGCATGTACTCCGCTGTCTGTTCTTCCACTTCCGTAAAGTTTAACCTCTTCTTTTACAAGACTTTCAACAGCTGTCTTTACTTTCTCTTCAACACTCATTCCGTTATTTTGCATCTGCCAGCCAACATAATTTTTACCGTCATATTGTATTGTAAGGACTATATTTTTCATTAAATAATCCCCTTAGTATAAAGAATATTTGTTACTACTGTAAAAATTATCATGAATACAATATATAAATAAGTATAAAAATCATTTTTTGTATACTTTAATTCTTTCATTCTTGTTCTGTTTTCTCCGCCGGTATAACACCTTGCTTCCATTGCAAGAGCTAAATCCTCTGCTCTTTGAAAAGCAGATAAGAATAAAGGAATTAAAACCGGAATAAAAGCTTTTGCTCTGTTTATAAGATTTCCGCTTTCGAAATCTGCACCCCTTGATTTTTGGGCATTAATAATCCTTGTTGTTTCTTCCATAAGTGTTGGAATAAATCTAAGTGCAATACTCATCATCATAGATAGTTCATGTGCATATTTTTTTAATAAAGGTACTTTTTTCATTAGTCTTTCTAAGCCATCAGTAAGAGATATAGGCGATGTTACAAGTGTTAATAAAGAAGTACCCGTAACAAGCAAAACAAGCCTTACAGCCATTAATATGGCGTTATGAAGTCCTTTATCGGTAATCTTTAAAAAACCTAATTGATATATTACATTACCGGGTGTCATAAACATATTAAGACAAACGGTAAATAAAATAATAATAATCAGTGCTTTTAAACCTCTAAGAAGATATCCTACCGGAACTTTTGAAATAATTAAAGGAATTAACAATAAAATAAACATTCCCAAAAATCCAATAAAAGATTTAACAAAAAAAAGTAAAATCATATACAAAAAAGTAGCCATTATTTTACTTCTCGGATCTAATTTATGAATCATCGATCCGGTTGGATAATATTGTCCTATTGTAATATCATTTAACATATTTATCCCCTTAAATAACTTTTTCTATTTCTTTTATTACTTCATTAAATGTAAATAAGTTTGTATCTACATTAATTCCTTTTTCTTTAAGTTTTAACATAAGTTCTTTTCCTTCCGGAACATTTAAACCTATGCTTCTTAAAAGTTCAACATTTTTAAAAACTTCTCTTGGTGTATCATAAAGTTTTAATTCTCCCGAAGAAAACACCATTATTTTACTTGCATATTCACATACGTCTGTCATTGAATGAGATACTAAAAAAGTTGTCAAATTATTTTCTTTATGAAGTTTATATATATTATCAAGTATCTCTTTTCTTCCCACTGGATCAAGTCCGCTTGCAGGTTCGTCCAATATAAGTACATCCGGGTCCATAGCAATAACACCGGCTATTGCAACTCTTCTTTTTTGACCTCCCGATAAATCAAAAGGAGATTTATCTTTATAAGTTTCAAAATCCAACCCAACCATATCCATTGCTTTTCTTACTGCTCCGTCAATATCTTCCATGCCTATATTTTTAGGACCAAAAGCAATATCTTTATATATTGTTTCTTCAAATAATTGATATTCAGGATATTGAAATACAAGACCTACTTTTGAGCATATATCTTTCATTAATACGCCTTTTTCATTTATATTAAGCTCATCTAAATATATATCCCCGCTTGTGGGTGTTAATAACCTGTTTATATGTTGAATCAAAGTGGATTTTCCGCTTCCCGTATGACCTATAATTCCAACCAATTCACCATTATTAACTTCAAAATTTATATTTTTTAAAGCCTTAAACTCAAATATACTGTCTTTTCCGTATGTATGACATAAATCTACAACTTTTACTGACATATTTCCTCCACTAATTCATCTAACGTAAGGATTTTATCATTTTTTATTTTTCCTTGTTTTTTTAACTCATATGCAACTTTAGTAGCATATGGAGGTTCAAGCATTAGTTCTTTTAAAATATCATCCTTTGCAAAAACTTCCCTTGGTTCATCTTCAAGGACCTTTACTCCTCTATCAAGAATTATTACCTTGTCTGCATTTACTACTTCTTCCATATAATGCGTTATTAAAACAATGGTTGTACCTTTTTCATTTAATTTTTTGATTGTATTAATTACTTCATTTCTTCCTTTTGGGTCTAACATGGCTGTAGGCTCGTCCAAAATAATACATTCAGGGTTCATAGCAAGAATTCCTGCGATTGCAATCCTTTGTTTTTGTCCTCCGGAAAGTTCGTGAGGCTTTTTATCTTTAAATTCGCTCATGCTTACGCTTAAAAGAGCTTCATCGACTCTTTTTCTTATTTCACTTGGCTCAACCCCCAAATTTTCAGGTCCAAAGGCAACATCTTCTTCTACTATTGTTGCAACCATTTGATTATCAGGATTTTGAAATATCATACCGGCTTTTTGTCTAATATCCCATATCTTTTTTTCATCTTTGGTATTCATTCCGTCAATTAAAATATCGCCGCTTTCAGGAAGTAAAATACCATTTAACAATTTTGCAAGGGTTGATTTTCCGGAACCGTTTCTTCCGATTATACCAACAAAACTTCCCTTTTCAACACAAAAAGAAACATCTTTCAATGCTTCTACAATCGTTTTTCCTTCATTATCCTTATAAGAATAATTAACGTTTTTTATTTCTATCATTTCGCTCATATTTTTTCTCTCTTATATATATTATAAACTTACACAATTTCAAATTATACAAATTTATAATATATATTATATAGAGCTAAAGGAACAGTGCTTATACTGTCCCTTTGTACTATATTTTATTAGATTATTCACTTACTAACTCTAAAATCGCTGTTTCAGCGCCGTCACCACGTCTTGCACCAAGTTTATAGATTCTTGTGTATCCACCGTTTCTGTTTTCATACTTTGGAGCAATTTCATTGAATAATTTATCAACTACACGTTTGTCATAAATGTAAGCAAGAGCTTGTCTTCTAGCATGTAAATCGCCACGTTTACCTAAAGTAATCATTTTATCAACGATTTTTCTTGCTTCTTTTGCACGAAATAGAGTAGTGTTTATTCTTTCATATCTAAGTGTATCTGTTACTAAACCTCTTAGCATAGCTTTTCTTTTATCACTAGCTTTACCAAGTTTTCTATATCCTGACATTATAAACCTCCTTTATTAGTGTTTACTATTCATCACCTTGTCTAAATGATAAACCAATTTCGGCAAGTTTCTTTTTAATTTCATTTAAAGATTTCTTACCTAAGTTTCTTACTTTAGACATATCTTCTTCACTTCTTGAAATTAATTCTTCAACCGTATTTATACTAGTTCTCTTTAAGCAGTTGCTTGAACGAACAGAAAGTTCTAATTCGTCAATTGACATTTCTAAAACTTTTTCTTTTTCGTTTTCTTCTCTTTCAACCATTAAACTAGCATTTGGTAAATTTGCATTCATATCTATAAATAATTGAAGATGGTCATTGATTACTTTTGCTGCAAGTGAAACAGCTTCTTCCGGAGAAATAGTTCCGTCTGTCCAAACTTCAATATTTAATTTATCATAATCAGTAACATTACCAACTCTTGTATTTTCAACAGTAAAGTTTGCTTTCTTTACAGGTGTAAAAATACTATCCACCGGAAGTGTACCTATTGGCATATCTTCCTTTTTATTCTTTTCGCTTGGAACATATCCTGTACCGCTATCAATAGTAATAGTCATATCAAGTACAGCATCATTCATAAGTGAAGCTATATGCAAATCAGGATTTACAATTTCAACATCGCTATCGCAAATTATATCTCCCGCAGTTACTTCTCCTTCTCCTTCAGCGTGAATATGAACATCCACAGGTCCATCAGAATGTAACTTTACAGATAGTTCTTTTAAATTTAGAATAATTTGCAATACATCTTCTGCTACACCATCAACTGTAGCAAATTCATGTAATACATTTTCAATTTTAATGTTTGTTACAGCAGCACCAGGTAATGATGATAACATAATTCTTCTAAGAGAATTACCGATTGTCATACCATATCCTCTTTCAAGTGGTTCTACAACAAACTTACCATAAGTTCTATCTGCACTAATTTCCGCAATCTCAATATTAGGTTTTTGAAATTCTAACATATATAAAACCTCTCAATTCCTTAAATATAACCAACAATATATCAAAACTATATCTTATCTAGAATATAATTCGACAATTAAAATTTCATTTACAGGAACATCTATTGCTTCACGTTTAGGAAGTTCTTTGATAGTTCCGCTTAATTTTTCAATGTCTACATCTAGCCATTCAGGAACTACACGTGAACCAGTCACTTCAACAATTTCTTTATATCTTGGAGATTTTTTATGTTTTTCTTTAATTTCGATAACATCTCCTGCTTTTGTTAAGTATGATGGAATGTTAACTTGTTTACCGTTAACAAGTACATGTTTATGATCAACGATTTGTCTTGCTTCACGTCTTGTTCTAGCAAATCCCATACGGAAAACGATGTTATCAAGTCTTGATTCTAATAAAGTCATTAGATTTTCACCTGTAGCACCACTCATTTTTTCAGCTTTTTTGTAGTAATTTCTGAATGGTTTTTCTAATACTCCGTAAATGAATTTCGCTTTTTGTTTTTCACGTAATTGAAGACCGTATTCGCTTAAATTACCAGATCTTTTTGCTTGTCTGTTTGACTTTTTATCAATTCCTAAATATACAGGATCTAAATCTAAAGATCTGCATCTTTTAAGAACAGGAACTCTATCTACAGCCATATTAATTTTTTCCTCCTACAAATTTTCAATTCTTTATAATACAAATTTAACTAACCCAAATTAGACTCTTCTACGTTTAGGTGGTCTACAACCATTGTGAGGGATAGGAGTAACGTCTTTAATTGAAATAACGTTTAGTCCAGCAGCTTGAAGTGCTCTGATTGCAGCTTCTCTACCTGAACCAGGTCCCTTTACAAATACATCAACAGTTTTTAAACCATGTTCCATAGCTCTTTTAGCAGCTTCTGTTGCAGCTGATTGAGCAGCATATGGAGTACTTTTTCTTGAACCTTTGAAGCCTAATTCTCCGGCACTTGACCATGCCAAAGCATTACCTGCAACGTCAGTTAAAGTAACAATTGTATTGTTAAAAGTAGAGCGAATATGCGCTTGTCCTTTTTCAATGTTTTTCTTAACTCTCTTTTTTCCTCTTCTAACTACTTTCTTTGCAGCCAATTTTAAATCCTCCTTAATTTGTGAGAATAATAATCTATCTATTTATTTATTTTTTTCTACTTACAGTTTTCTTAGGACCTTTTCTTGTTCTAGCGTTTGTTTTACTTTTTTGACCTCTAACAGGTAATCCTCTACGATGTCTAAGTCCTCTGTAACTACCAATTTCCATTAGTCTTTTTATGTTAAGTGAAACTTCTCTTCTTAAGTCACCTTCAACAGTTACTTCTTCATCAATAAGAGCACGAAGTTTGTTAACTTCATCTTCTGTTAAATCTTTAACTCTTGTATCAGGATTGATTCCTGCTTTTGCCAAAAGATTATTAGAAGTAGCTTGACCAATTCCGTAGATATAAGTTAAACCTATTTCTACTCTTTTATCTTTAGGTAAATCCACGCCGGCTATTCTCGCCATCAATCGCACCTCCGTATGATTTTTTAAGTTTAATGTTTAACTATTATTTTCTAAAAATTTATATATATAAAAGATTTTGTCAGATAAATTCCAGCCGCGACAAAATACTTTATACCAAATTAATTAACCTTGTTTTTGTTTGTGTTTAGGATTTTCACAAATAACCATTACTTTGCCTTTACGTTTAATAACTTTGCATTTTTCGCAAATAGGCTTAACACTAGGTCTTACTTTCATTATTTTTTCCTCCTACTATATAGTAATTTTATTTACCTTTTTCTCTCCAAATGATTCTACCTTTTGTTAAATCATATGGGGAAATTTCTAAAATTACTTTATCTCCCGGTAATATTTTAATGTAGTTCATTCTTAATTTTCCAGATATATGTGCTGTAATTTCGTGTCCGTTATCCAACTTTACTTTAAAAGTAGTATTAGGCATTGCTTCAACAACAATTCCTTCTGCTTCCACATAATCACTTTTACTCACTTAAAACACATCCTCCTACAATTCTTCTTTAATTCTCTCAATTTCTTTTCTAATAAGTGCATTGGGAATTTTTTCATTACATTTTATTTTATCACAAATTAATGTACTTTTTACATTTATTTTGGAAATATGTTTAATTTTTTTTAGTTTCGGCTTTTCTATTTTTCTTGATTTTCCATCAGCAAGAAAAACCATTTTATCATCCAAAACACCAACCACAATTAGAAAACTTGCTTTATCTCTTCCGGCTTTTGATAACACCAAATCGCCTATTTCATATTTCATATTTCACCTTATAATAAAGTTAAAATTATGGGTTCACCATCCGTAACAGCTACGGAATGTTCATAATGGGCAGAAAGTTTACCATCATCGGTAACAACTGTCCAACCATTATCCAAAACATGAACATCGTATGTTCCTTGATTAACCATTGGTTCAATGGCTATAGTCATACCTTTTTGAAGTCTTGGACCTTTTCTCATTCCAACATAATTTGGAACTGAAGGATCTTCATGCATGTTTTGTCCAACTCCATGACCTGTATAATCTCTGACCAAACTAAAACCATAACTTTCAGCGTAATCTTGAATAGCTCTTGATACATCACTTATTCTGTATCCTTCTTTTACGAATTTCAAACCTTCATAAAAGCTTTGTCTTGTTACTTCTACAAGTTTTTTTGCCTCTTCAGACACATTGCCTACCATAAAAGTTTTCGCTTGATCTCCAACATAACCTTCATAAGTCGCTCCGATATCAACACTAACTATATCTCCATCTTTAATGATAACATCTTTGCTTGGAATTCCATGTACAACTTCATTATTAACTGATGCACATATATTTCTTGGATAATCCATATATCCTTTAAATGTTGGTATAGCATTATTAGATAAGATAACATCTTCAACTATCTTATCTAATTCAAGAGTGCTCATACCAGGTTTAATATATTTTTTTACAGCTTCATGAGCCTTTGCTGTTATCTTTCCGGCTTTTTTCATAAGCTCTATTTCATGATTTGATTTTAATATAATCATTATTTACACTCATCAAGAATTTTTGAAATATCTTCAAATACTTCTTCAACTGTTCTTGACCCATTTACTGTTTTTAGTATATTTTGTTTTTTATAATAATCTACTAGAGGTTGTGTCTTTTCTTCATATTCTTTCAATCTTTTTACTACAGTATCTTCTTTATCGTCGTCTCTTTGGTATAATTCTCCACCGCATTTATCGCAAATACCTGCAGTTTTTGGTGGTTGAAATTCTACATGATAAGTTGCACCGCATTTGCACATTCTTCTGCCAGTAATTCTCTTTGTAAGTAGTGAATAATCTGCTTCGATACAAAGGGCCAAATCTAATTTTTCACCATTTTTTTCAAGAATTTTATCCAAAGATTCTGCTTGAGAAATTGTTCTTGGGAAACCATCAAGCATATAGCTTCCTTCTATATCATCCCAAGATAATCTATCTTCAACCATTTCAACCGTTACATCATCAGGAACAAGCAAACCTTTATCCATATATTCTTTTGCTTTTTGACCAAGAGGAGTATTTTCACTTAAATTTTTTCTAAAAATATCTCCTGTAGAAATATGAACTAAATTATATTTATCAACAATCTTGCTTGCTTGTGTGCCCTTTCCAGCTCCTGGAGGGCCTAAAAGTATTAATTTCATTTTAATCACCTACTATTTTAAGAAACCTTTGTAGTTTCTCATAATCATTTGTTGTTCTAATTGATTTACAGTTTCAAGAGCAACACCTACAACGATAAGCAAACTTGTACCACCGAATTGTAAACTTAAATCCATTACATTACCTACGATAATAGGAAGTACAGCTATAACAACTAGGAATAAACTTCCGGCAACCATAAGTCTGTTTAATGTTCTTTTTAAATAAACAATCGTAGAATGACCGGGTCTGATACCTGGAATAAATCCACCGTATTGTTTTAAGTTTTTAGCAACATCATCAGGATTAAATGTAACAATAGTGTAAAAATATGTGAAGAATATTATTAACACTATATAAAGTATAGTAGAAGCTGTTCCTCCCCATGCTAAGGCTTTGCTTAGCCATGCTGAAAATCCCCAGTTAGGGAAGAAAGATGCAAGTGTTGATGGGAACATTGTAATTACACTGGCGAAGATAATAGGCATAACCCCTGATTGATTTATCTTTAGAGGAATATGTGTATTTTGTCCACCATACATTTTTCTACCAACAACTCTTTTTGCATATTGAACAGGAATTTTTCTAACTCCTTGATTTATTTCTACAACTCCCGCTACAACTAAAATAGCGAATACTAAGAATAGTATAAGCATTACTGAACTAATCGCACCAGAAGTTACTTGTTCATACAAGTAACCTAAAGCTGATGGAATATTAGCTATAATACCGGCAAAGATAAGAATTGATATACCATTACCGATACCATGTTCAGTTATATTTTCTCCAAGCCACATTAAGAATGTTGTACCAGCTGTTATTGCAAGTGCAACCATAACCATTGCAAGTGCTGAATCACTAGTTAAAATTTCTTTAAAACTAAATGAAATTCCAAGTGCTTGAATTAATGCCAAAACAACAGTCAAATATCTTGTATAAGAAGAGATTTTCTTTCTTCCTTCTTCTCCTTGGTGAGAAAGTCTCTCTAACGCCGGAATAGCTATTGTCAATAATTGCAAAATAATTGATGCATTGATGTAAGGTGTAATTGACATAGCAAAAATAGAAAATGTTCTAAAGTTATTACCAGAGATAATATTTAAAAGTCCGAACATTGAATTGTTATTTACCATTGAGTCTACTGCAGCTGTATCGATAAACGGAACGGTTATAAAACCGCCAAGTCTAAAGATACAAAGCATAGCAAGTGTAAATAAAATTCTTTTTCTTAATTCTGGGATATTCCAGGCATTTTTGATAGTTGTAAGCATTCTATTATACCTCTACTTTCCCGCCTGCTGCTTCTATTTTTTCTTTAGCTGATTTACTTACTTTATCAACTTTAACAGTTAAAGGAACAGTAATTTCTCCGTTTCCTAAAACTTTAACATATTCATATTTATTTTTAACCATACCTAGTTCTTTTAAAAGATCATTAGTTACAACGCTGTCTTTTTCAATTTCATTTAATCTGTCAAGATTAACAACAGCAAATTCTTTTTTGAAAGGATAGTTAGAGAAACCTCTTTTAGGAACTCTTCTTGTTAGTGGCATTTGACCACCTTCAAATCCAGGTCTTACTCCGCCGCCTGAACGTGATTTTTGTCCGTCTTGACCTCTACCTGCAGTTTTACCTCTGCCTGTAGCTGTACCTCTACCTTTTCTAATAGTCTTTCTTGTTGAACCTTCAGCAGGTTTTAGCTCGTGTAATCTCATTATTGCTAACCCCCTATTATATTTCTTCAACGTCTAACATGAAGTCCATTTTTTGACAAATACCTCTCATTTGAGGATTATCTTGTTTTACAACGCTTTGACCGATTTTTCTTAGTCCTAAAGCTTCAATACTTCTTCTTTGTTTTTCATTTCTACCTATTAAGCTTTTCTTAAGCGTAATCTTTAATTGTTTTTCTCCAGCCAATTCTCTCACGCTCCTTATCCTAAGATTTCTTCTACAGTCTTACCTCTTTTTTTAGCAACTTCTTCAACTGTTACTAAACCAGATAAACCTGCTAATGTGGCTTTTACCATGTTGCTTGCATTGTTTGAACCTAAAGATTTAATTCTGATATCTTTGATTCCAGCAAGTTCGATTACTGCACGGGCAGGACCACCAGCGATAACTCCTGTACCTTTAGCAGCCGGTTTCATTAACACTTTTCCGGCACCAAATCTTCCGATTGTTTCGTGAGGAATTGTTGTGCCTGATAAAGAAACTTCAATCATGTTCTTTTTAGCATCAGCAATACCTTTTCTGATTGCTTCAGGAATTTCAATGGCTTTACCAAGGCCTACACCTACGTGGCCGTTTTCATCGCCTACTACTACAAGAGTACTAAAACGGAAATTTCTACCACCTTTAACAACTTTTGTTACTCTGTTTATGGCAACAACTTTATCTTTTAAATCTAATTCTTCAGGATTAAAATTTTTATTCATTCTTCCCTTTAGCCTCCTTAAAATTCAAGTCCAGCTTCTCTTGCACCTTCAGCTAGAGCTTTTACTCTACCTTCATATACATATCCGCCTCTATCGAAAACGCATTCGCTAATGTTATTTTCTTTAGCATTTTTAGCGATTTCTTTACCAACCAATGTTGCACTTTCAAGTTTTGGTAACTTAGCGCATTCTTCTTTGATTGTAGCATCTAAGCTTGAAGCAGCTGCAAGAGTTACTCCGTTTACATCGTCAATAAGCTGAGCATAAATTTGCTTATTGCTTCTAAAAACATTTAGTCTTGGTCTTTCAGGAGTGCCGCTAATCTTATTTCTTACTCTAAGATGTCTTTTCTTTCTGATTTCATTTTTATTAACTTTTGATATCATCTATTCGCCCTCCTATTTACCTGATTTTCCTTCTTTAATTCTTACTCTTTCGTCAGCATATCTAACACCTTTACCTTTGTATGGTTCAGGACTTCTTTTAGCTCTGATATTAGCAGCATGTGCGCCAACGAATTGTTTATCAATACCTTTAACGATAACTGTGTTTTGTCCTTCAACAACAGTTTCGATGCCTTCTGGATCTTCCATTTCTACTGGATGAGAATATCCAAGGCTAAGTACTAATGTTTTACCTTGTTTTTGTGCTCTGTAACCAACACCAACAATTTCAAGTTTCTTTTCAAAACCATTAGTAACACCAATTACCATGTTTTGAATTAAAGCTCTTGATAAACCATGAAGTGAACGATGTCTTTTGTCGTCACTAGGTCTTTTTACTTCTAAAACATTATCATTAATTTCAATAATGATATCTTTATCTATAGCTTGTGTTAATTCACCTTTTGGGCCTTTTACTGTAACTACGTTATTTTCGTCAACTTTTACATCAACTCCAGCTGGTAAATTAACAGGTGCATTTCCTACTCTAGACATAATCTATTTCTTCCTCCTATTTTTTCTACCATACGTAGCATATTACTTCGCCGCCAACGTTATTTTTTCTAGCTAATTTATCTGTCATAACGCCTTTTGAAGTTGATATAATTGCTACCCCTAAACCATTTAAAACTTTTGGTAAATCTTCATTTGAAGCATAAATTCTAAGACCTGGTTTAGAAATTCTCTTTAAGCCTGCAATTACTTTTTCACCGTTTTGACCGTATTTCAAAGTAATTTTAAGCATGCCTTGTTTATTATCTTCTATAAAATCTACTTTCTTTATATAACCTTCTTCTAATAAAATGTTTGCGATAGCTTTTTTAATATTAGAAGCTGGAACCATTACATCTTTGTGTCCTGCGTTATTTGCGTTTCTAATTCTAGTTAGCATATCCGCAATTGGATCTGTCATAGACATATTAGAAAACCTCCTTAATTACTTTCTTTAAAATTATTTCTACCAACTTGCTTTCTTTACGCCAGGGATTTCACCTTTGTAAGCAAGTTCTCTAAAACATATTCTACAAATACCATATTTTCTTAGGTAAGCATGAGGTCTTCCGCATATTTTACATCTTGTATATGCTCTTGTTGAATACTTTGGTGTTCTTTTTTGCTTTTCTACCATTGCTTTTTTAGCCATATCTTATCCTCCTATGCTTCTTTGAAAGGCATACCCATTAATTTAAGTAATTCATAGCCTTCTTCATCTGTATTTGCTGAAGAAACGAATGCGATATCCATTCCTCTTAATTTTTCAATTTTATCATAATCAATTTCAGGGAAGATAAGTTGTTCTTTAATACCTAAAGAATAATTTCCTCTTCCGTCAAAACTCTTTGGATTTACACCTCTGAAGTCTCTGATTCTTGGAATAGCAACATTTAGAAGTCTATCAGCGAATTCATACATTCTTTCACCTCTAAGTGTTACTTTCGCACCGATTGTCATACCTTCTCTTAATTTGAAGTTTGATACTGATTTTTTTGCTTTGATCATAACTGGTTTTTGTCCAGAAATTAAAGCAAGTTCGTTTGCAGCTGCTTCCATTTGTTTAGAGTTGTCTTTACAATCCCCAAATCTCATGTTAATAACGATTTTTTCAAGTCTTGGTACTTGCATTACGTTTGTATAGCCGAACTTTTCAGTAAGTGCATTTATAACTTCAGCTTTGTATTTTTCTCTTAATCTACTCATTAATTACTGCCCCCTACTATTTAAAAGTTGCATTGCATTTTTTGCAGTATCTTTCTTTTTTGCCGTCGTTAACTTTTACACCTGTTCTAACACCTTTTTTGCAAGTGTCACAGTATAATAAAACGTTTGAAGCATCAATAGGACATGCTTCTTCGACAATACCTGCTTGTTGCATTTGATTTGTTGCTTTTAAATGTTTTTTTCTTACATTTACATTTTCAACTATTACTCTGTTTTCTTTTGGAAAGCTTTTTATAACTTTGCCAATAGTTCCTTTATCTTTACCAGAAATAACAATTACTTTATCATCTTTCTTTACATGCATTATAAAAGCCTCCTTATAGTACTTCCGGAGCTAGTGAAACGATTTTCATAAATTTCTTACTTCTTAGTTCTCTAGCAACAGGTCCGAAAATACGTGTTCCTCTTGGTTGATTATCTTCTTTTAATATAACAGCAGCGTTTTGATCAAATTTGATATAAGTACCGTCTGGTCTTCTAACACCGCTTACAGTTCTAACGATAACAGCTTTTACAACATCACCTTTTTTTACCATTCCGCCTGGAGCAGCACTTTTAACACTTGCTACGATAACATCACCGATGTTAGCAGTTTTCTTTTTGCTTCCTCCAAGAACTCTGATACATAATAGTTCTTTTGCACCACTGTTATCAGCTACTTTTAATCTACTTTCTTGTTGTATCATTCTTTAAACCTCCTTAAAACGCCGAAAGGCTATTTAACCTTTTCTACGATTTCAACTAATCTATGACGTTTTGATTTGCTAAGTGGTCTTGTTTCCATAATTTTAACAATATCTCCAACATCACACATGTTTTGTTCATCATGAGCCATAAACTTAGTTGTTTTCTTTACACGCTTTTTATATAATGGATGGTTTACCATTGTTTCAATAGCAACAACGATGCTTTTATCACCTTTGTTTGAAACAACCTTACCAATTCTTACTTTTCTATTTCCTCTTTCCATATTATCCTACCTAAAAATTACTAAGCGTTAGCTTGTAATTCCCTTTCTCTAAGCACAGTTTTCACTCTAGCGTAGTCTTTCTTAACTTCCTTAATTTTTAAAGGATTATCAAGTTGTCCTGTTGCATGTTGAAAACGTAGATTGAATAATTCTTCTTTTAAAGAGATAAGTTGATTATTTAATTCTTGTTCACTCATATTTCTAATATCTTGCGCTTTCATTATGCTTCACCACCTACTAATTTTTCTTGTTCTGCTCTAGTGATAAATTTTGTCTTGATTGGTAGTTTATGTTGAGCAAGTCTCATAGCTTCTCTTGCTGTTTCTTCATTTACACCAGCAAGTTCAAACATAACTCTACCTGGTTTTACAACCGCTACCCAATATTCTGGAGCACCTTTACCTTTACCCATACGAGTTTCGGCTGGTTTCTTTGTTACAGACTTATCTGGGAAAATTTTAATCCAAACTTGTCCGCCTCTTTTGATATATCTTGTCATGGCGATACGGGCTGCTTCAATTTGATTTGAAGTAATCCAAGCTGGTTCTAATGCTTGAATAGCGTATTCACCGTAAGTTATTTTATTACCTCTCGTAGCTTTTCCTTTCATTCTGCCACGATGTACTTTTCTATGTTTTACTCTTTTAGGCATTAACATAACTGTTATTTATCCTCCTTAATTGAAATACTGATTATTCACCTTTAGTTGGAAGAACTTCGCCTTTGTTTATCCAAACTTTTACACCGAGTTTACCGTATGTTGTATCTGCTTCCGCAAAACCATAGTCGATGTCGGCTCTTAATGTTTGAAGTGGCACGTTTCCATCACTATATTGTTCAGTTCTAGCCATTTCAGCACCGTTTAATCTTCCTGAAACGCTTGTTTTAATACCTTCAGCGCCACCTCTTAAGGCTCTGCCGATAGCTTGTTTCATAGCTCTTCTGAAAGAAATTCTTCTTTCAAGTTGTGCTGCTATGTTTTCAGCAACTAATTGAGCGTCACAGTCAACATTTTTTACTTCGATAATGTTGATATAAACATTTTTGCCTGTCATTTTTTGAAGTTGTTTTCTTACAGCTTCAATACCTGAACCGGCTTTACCAATAATCTTTCCAGGTTTACCTGTATAGATAAAGATTTTAATTTTTTCACCGAATCTTTCGATTTCGATTCTTGAAATACCTGTATTGTATTGTGTTGTTTTAATATATTTTCTAATATTGTAATCTTCTACTAATAAGTCTCCAAAGTCTTTATCTTTAGCATACCATCTTGAAGACCAATCTTTGATTACGCCAACTCTTAAACCATGTGGATTTACTTTTTGACCCATTTAGATTTTCTCCTCCTTATGCTCTTTCTTTAAGAACTACACTAATGTGTGAGCTTCTTTTTAATATCATAGACGCTCTACCTTGAGAACCAGCTCTAAATCTTTTTAGTGTAGGTCCTTGATTAGCACTAATTTCAGAGATATATAGCTTTGTAACGTCCATATCATGATTATTTTCAGCATTTGCTGCTGCTGATTTTACTACTTTTTCGATTTCTCTTGCAGGTTTGTTACCTGTAAGTTTTAAAATATTAATAGCTTCGCCTAAATCTTTACCTCTTACTAAAGAAGCAACTCTTTTTACCTTAATAGGTGAAACTCTTAAATATTTTGCAGTTGCTTTTGCTTCCATTTACTTTTCCTCCTATTAAGCCTTATTTTTTAACTCCAGTTTTCTTTTCGCCTGCATGGCCTCTGAATGTTCTTGTTGGTGCAAATTCACCAAATTTATGTCCTACCATATCTTCAACAACAAAGATTGGAACATGTTTTCTACCGTCATGAACTGCTACGGTATGTCCTACCATTTGAGGGAAGATTGTACAATCACGAGACCAAGTTTTTACTACTTGTTTATCGCCGCTTTCATTCATTGCTTCTATTCTTTTTAGAAGTCTTTCATCCACGTAAGGGCCTTTTTTAGTTGATCTACTCATCTCCTACCTCCTATTTACCGTTTCTTCTTCTTACAATGTATTTATCAGAATGTTTATTTTTCTTACGAGTTTTATAACCAAGTGTTGGTTTACCCCAAGGAGTAACAGGACCACTTCTACCGATTGGAGCTTTACCTTCCCCACCACCGTGTGGATGGTCGTTAGGGTTCATAACAGAACCTCTTACTGTTGGTCTAATACCCATATGTCTTTTTCTACCAGCTTTACCGATAGTAATAATTTCATGTTCAAGATTTCCTACTTGACCGATTGTAGCTCTGCATTCTTTTCTTACAAGTCTCATTTCGCCAGAAGGAAGTCTTAATGTTGCATAGTTACCTTCTTTAGCCATTAATTGAACATAAGTTCCGGCACTTCTTGCCATTTGAGCACCTTTTCCTGCTTTAAGTTCAATATTGTGAAGAATTGTACCAACAGGAATATCTTCAAGATTTAATGCATTACCTACTTTAATATCAGCATCTTTACCTGACATTACTGTATCGCCAACTTTTAAGTTGTTAGGAGCGATAATATATCTTTTTTCGCCGTCAGCGTAGAATAATAATGCAATGTTTGCACTTCTGTTTGGATCGTATTCGATAGCATTTACTTTTGCTGGAATACCATCTTTATTTCTTTTAAAATCAATGATTCTATATTTTTGTTTAGCACCGCCACCATGATGTCTAACAGTGATTCTACCGTTGTTGTTTCTTCCGGCAGTTTTTGTTTTCTTAGAAACAAGTCTCTTTTCTGGAGAAGTCTTTGTGATTTCTTCAAAAGTAGAAACTGTCATACCTCTAAGACCTGGTGAGGTTGGTTTATATTTTTTAATACCCATCAGTAATAGCCTCCTTAGATATTTTCAAAGAACTTAATTTCTTTACTAGCTTCTGTTAAAGTAACAATAGCTTTTTTCCAATTAGCTCTTCTACCTTGTGTTCTACCCATTCTTTTAACTTTTCCGTTCATGTTCATAACATTAACTTGTTTAACATCAACATCGAAAATTGCTTCTACAGCATCTTTAATTTGATACTTGTTTGCATTTTTCATAACTTTGAATGTGTATTTTTTGTTTGCTGCATCAATCATACTTTGTTCTGTAACGATTGGTTTAATAATAATATCATGAGGATTCATTATTTATATACCTCCTCTATTTTGTTTAATGCATCTTTAGTTAAAACTAAATTGTTGTATTTTAACATTTCATATGCGTTTAATGTTCCAACTGTTGAACATTTAGCATCTTTAATGTTTCTTACTGAATTAACAACATTTACGTCATTTTCATCAATAACAACTAAAGTTTTGTCAATGTTTAAGTTTTTGAACATATCAACAACTACTTTAGTTTTTGGAGCTTCAAGCTTAAGTTCATCAATGATGAATAATTCTTTATCGCTTGCTTTAGCTGAGAATACAGATTTCATAGCTAATCTTCTCATTTTTTTGTTAATGCTTTGAGAATAATCTCTTGGTTTTGGAGCAAATGCTACCCCACCACCAGTCCAAACTGGGTTTCTTGAAGAACCAACTCTAGCTCTACCTGTACCTTTTTGTCTCCATGGTTTTCTTCCGCCTCCACGCACTTCTGCTCTTGTTTTAGCGCTTTGAGTACCTTGTCTTTGATTAGCAAGGTAAGCTTTAACATATTGATGAACAACTGGCATGTTAGGCTCTATTTCAAAAATTTCAGCGTTTAAGTCAACGCTTCCAACTACTTCGCCTTTTATGTTTAATACATCTGCTTTCATTTCTATCCTCCTTACCTAGTACTCTCTATTTAGAAGCCTTGATACTATCAGTAATTGTTACGATAGAACCATTAGACCCTGGAACAGCACCTTTAACAAGGAGCATGTTATTTTCACTATCAGCTTTAACAACAGTTAAGTTTTGAACTGTTACTTTTTCGCTACCCATATGTCCGGCCATTTTCTTACCCTTCATAACTCTACCAGGGAAAGAAGCTCCACCCATAGCACCAACTACTCTATGAGATTTACTACCGTGCCCCATAGGACCTCTTGATTGACCGTGTCTTTTGATAGCACCTTGGTATCCTTTACCTTTGCTGATACCTGTAATATCAATTTTATCTCCGGCTTCAAATACATCAGCTTTGATTTCATTTCCAACTTCATAACCTGAACAATCTTCAAATCTGAATTCTTGGATTTTTCTTACAGGTTTAACACCTGCTTTTTCAAAGTGACCTTTCAAAGGTTTGTTTACATTTTTTTCGTTAATTTCACCGTAACCAAGTTGTACAGCTTCATAACCGTCCTTTTCGATTGTTTTAACTTGTAATACACAGCAAGGACCAGCTTGTAATACAGTTACTGGAATAACTCTTCCGTCTTCTGCAAAAACTTGAGTCATTCCGACTTTTTTAGCCATAATAGCTTTTTTCATGTTTTTACCTCCATTAGCGGACTACTTTTTGGTAGTCATAATTTTATAACTTGATTTCAATATCAACACCAGCTGGTAAGTCTAATTTCATTAAAGCTTCAACAGTTTTTGGTGTTGGGTTAAGGATGTCTACAACTCTCTTATGAGTTCTCATTTCAAATTGTTCTCTAGAATCCTTATATTTATGAACCGCTCTGATGATTGTAACTACTTCCTTTTGTGTTGGAAGTGGAATAGGACCAGATACTTCCGCTCCTGTTCTTTTTGCTGTGTCAACAATTTTAGCTGCTGACTTGTCAATCACTGCGTGATCATAGGCTTTTAGCTTAATTCTGATTTTTTGATTTGCCATACTTTCTTCCTCCTAATTATGATTCGACAGTACGACCATGCTTGATACACTGTTCCGTGTGTTTCACTTGTGAGTTAGACGCACAAAAACACCAAGCATGCCGCCCCATTCTAGATGGTGACATACTCCACGGAAAAACCCGTTCACACGGCAACCTCCCGCTTCAACGCATTTTCTTCTGTCATAGCCTACTAATAATACACTATAAAACCCTATAATGCAAGGCTTTTTTTACATTTTTTTTTATTTTTTTTATAAAAATTTTACGTAAAAAAATTGTAACATTTATCAATAATTTTTACCATATTTTTTATTAATAAACAAAAATTTTTTTAAAAATTTATTTTTTTTATTTTTTTATGTATAATAAAATATGAAATAAAATAAAAATATTATGGAGAAATTACAATGAAATATTTATTTTTAGAATACCCAAAATGTTCTACTTGCAAAAAAGCAAAAAAATGGCTTATTGAAAATGATATTGATTTTACATCAAGACATATAATCGAAAATAACCCTACAAAAGAAGAACTTACAGAGTGGATTAAAGAAAGTAATCTACCAATAAAAAGATTTTTTAATACAAGCGGTATGAAATACAGAGAACTTAACCTAAAGGATAAATTAAAGGAAATGAATGAAGATGAAATGATTTCTCTCTTGTCCACTGACGGCATGCTTGTAAAAAGACCTATAATAATAGGTAAAGATAAAATACTTACAGGATTTAAAGAAAAAGAATGGGAAGAATATATAAAATAAAAAAAGAGTATGCTCCTTTTTTTTATTTATAAACTTCTGCCATCATCTTTACCCCAAGTTTATATCCTTTTATATATGCATCTCTAAGCTCTAAAGGATATAAACTTATCCATCTTTCTATAATTTTATAAAATTCATTTTGCATATCTTCATCCAGCTTTTTTATAAAATTCTCTTCCGTTTTAGTCATCTCTCTAAGTTCTAAAGCATATTCATCCAAAGCAATTTTCATCTCTGCATAAGGATTTATATTGCCCTCATATAAATCTTTCAATATACTACTCATACCAATCCCTCATTTTTATCAATATTATTTTTTTATCATAAAATAATATGAATAAAATTTTATTCTGATTTTATTATATACACGAAAAACATTTAGACAATAATATGAAGCAAACAGGTCACATTTTAGTCACAAAAGTTACATTTGTCTTAAAAAAGTAAAATTTAATATTTTGAATAACATTATAAGTTTATTTCTGTTATAATAAAAATGCAGATTTATAAAACAGGAGTGAAACAATGAGCAAAATTTGGGGACATTTTTATACCATCACAAGACACAAAATTATAGTTTTAAAAACCTGTTTTAAAGCAGGATTATATAAACAAGGTTTGCTTCATGACCTTTCAAAATACAGCTTTATAGAATTTGGACGAGGCGTAAAATACTACCAAGGAGGCAAAAGAAGCCCAATAAACAAAGAAAAAGAAGTTAATGGATATGCTCTTGGCTGGCTTCACCATAAAGGAAGAAATAGACATCATTTTGAATATTGGATAGATTATAAACCTAATCCTCACGAAGGATTAATGGGCGTAAAAATGCCTAAAAGATATGTTGCAGAAATGGTAATTGATAGAATAAGCGCTTCAAAAAATTATTTAAACGGAAATTACAAAGAAGACGAACCTTTAAAATACTGGCTAAAAGGAAAAGACTTCTATATTATTGACGAAGACAGCAAGAAACTTACAGAATATCTTCTTATTATGTTAAGAGATAAAGGTGAAAAAGAACTTCTACATTTTATAAAACATACATTAATGAAAGAAAAAAATAAAGATTATAAGTTTGACGGAGATAAATTAGTATTATAAAAAAAGAGAATATTAATATTCTCTTTTTTATTCCCATTTATCTTTTATTGATTTACTAACCTTTCCCTCAGGCATACCTCTTTTTATTATATCCTTACCATAACTCTCTCTAAGTTTATCCATAACTTTCTCCACTTTTCCCATTTTATCATTTTCAGCATTATTTTCAATTAATGACAGTTGAGATACTGTATTTTCACTTACTCCGGATATACTAACACCAAGCAGTCTTACACTGTTTCCGTTCCATAATTCATCAAACAATAATAAAGCCTGCTTATAAATTGTATCAGTGGAGCTGGTATAAAATGACAAGGTCTTTCTATGTGAAAATACTTTAAAATTACTATATTTTATTGTAACAACAATAACATTTCCTTTTACATTTTTCTCTCTAAGCCTTGAACCTATGCTATCGCATAAAGCAAGAATAATTTTTCTTATTTTTAAAATATCAGAAGTATCTTCACTTAAGGTTGTACTATTTCCAACAGATTTTATTTTTCTTTCAACTTCTACTTTAGAATCATCTATGCCATGAGAATAATTATAAAGCATTATCCCCTGTGAATTTTTAAAGTGAGTAATAAGATACTGCAGGGAACAATTACTAAGTTCACCAATTGTATTTATTCCAAGCTTATTAAGTTTTTCTTTTGTTTTTTTACCAACCATAAAAAGATTATCTATACCAAGGGGATATAATTTTTCTTCCAGCTCATCTGGGAAAAGAGTTATTACTTTATCGGGCTTTTCTAAATCCCCTGCCATCTTTGCAAGAAGTTTATTACAGGAAACTCCCACGTTCACACTAAATCCAAGCTCTTTTTTTATTCTTTCTTTTATTTTATATGCAACTTCAACAGGCTGACCAAATAGCTTTATGCTCTCGCTCATATCCAAGAATCCTTCATCAATGGAAAACCTCTCTATTTTATCACTATACATTGAAAGAAGTTCAAACATTTTTTTTGAATACATCCTATAAATTTTAAAGTCAGGTTTAGCTATTACAAGATTAGGACAAAGCCTCTTTGCTTCAAATAAACTTATTCCCGTTTTTATACCATACCTTTTCGCCTCTTCTGATTTTGCAAGAACAACACCTTTTCTTGCTTCTTCATCGCCACCTATCACAGAAGCAACTTTCCTTAAATCCAAAAAGTCCGGATTGATTTTTTTATTATACGCACAGTGCCATGATAAAAACGCAGAATTAACATCAATGTGAAATATAATTTTCTCCATTTTTCTTACTCACCTTTCTTATAATAAAAATATACCACACAAACGGGAATAAAACAAACATTTGTTCATAGATGAAAATATTTTGTTAGTTTTCACTAATAACAATGCTCTTTCCCATTGACTTAAATATTATATTGAATGTATAATCAAAAACGGAACAAACGACATAAAAAAGAAGGGATAAAAAATGACTTTAGACAAACTTGAAATTGGTCAAAAAGCAGTAATAAAAAGTACAGGCGGAGAACCTGCCATAAGAAGAAGACTTTTAGATATAGGACTAATACCTAAAACAGTGGTATTTATCAGAAAAGTAGCCCCTCTTGGAGATCCGATAGAAATAAATCTAAGAGGTTTTGAACTTACTTTAAGAAAAGAAGACGCAAAAAAAATTGAAGTAGAGGTGCTTTAATATGAAAAGAACCTTTGCACTTGTAGGTAATCAAAACTGTGGTAAAACGACATTATTTAATGCCCTTACGGGAAGTAATGCTCATGTTGGGAATTTCCCAGGTGTTACAGTAGACAAAAAAGAAGGTCCAATAAAAGGACATGAAAACATAAACCTTGTAGACCTGCCGGGTATATATTCACTTTCACCTTATACAAGTGAAGAAATAGTTACAAGAGACTTTCTAATGGAAGAAAAACCTGATTTAATAATAAACATCATAGATGCTTCCAATATAGAAAGAAATTTATATCTTACACTTCAACTACTTGAATTAAATATTCCAATGGTTATTGCACTTAGCATGATGGATGAAGTGATAGCATGCGGAAATAGTATAGATATTGATACAATCTCAAAAAGATTAAATGTAGAATGTATTCCTATACAAGCCGCAAAGAATCAAGGAACAGAAGAACTTATTGCCGTTGCAACGGACTTACTTGAAGAAAATGCGTATAGAGGCAAAATTGATTTTTGTAGCGGATATATTCATAAAGCAATACATTCAATATCTCATATAATAGAAGCAAATGCAGAAGAAAAAAATCTTCCTGTAAGATTTTGTGTTTCAAAAATAGTTGAAGGTGATTCCTTAATGGAAGATAAACTTGAACTTAGCGATGCGGACAAAGATATAATAATGCACATTGTAGACGAAATGGAAAAAGATGTAGGTCTTGACAGAGCCGCTGCAATTGCAGAAATGAGATATGATTTTATAGAAAACCTATGCAAAGACACTGTACATAAAGTCTCTCATACAAAAGAACATATTAAAAGCGTAAAAATAGATAATTTCCTTACAAACAAATACTTTGCAATACCTATTTTTATACTTATTATGGGAGCAATATTTTATCTAACCTTTGGAGTTATCGGCGCATTTTTAAGCGATGCATTTGAACTTTTACTTGAACACATAAAAGTTTTTTTAAACGGAGGACTTACAACACTTCAAATAAACCCAACACTTCGTTCATTAATAATAGACGGAGCATATAACGGAATATCATCTGTATTATCGTTCTTACCTATCATTGTAACGTTATTCTTCTTCTTATCATTACTAGAAGACAGCGGATATATGGCAAGAATAGCATTTATCATGGACAAACCTTTAAGAAAAATAGGTTTAAGCGGTAAAAGCTTTGTTCCTATGCTAATAGGTTTTGGATGTTCTGTTCCGGGAATTATGGCAACAAGAACTCTTACAAGTTCAAGAGACAGAAAAATGACGGTGCTTTTAACACCTTTTATGTCATGCAGTGCAAAACTTCCTATATATACTGTATTTGCGGCAGCATTTTTTGGAGATAATCTTCCTCTTGTAATGATTTGTTTTTATCTGCTTGGAATATTAACAGCTGTATTTTCAGGATTTTTATTAAAAAATACAATTTACAAAGGAGAATCAATGCCTTTTGTAATGGAACTTCCTCCATACAGACTTCCATCAATCAAATCTCTTACAAGACTTAGTTATGAAAAAGCAAAAGATTTTGTAACAAGAGCATTTACTATAATATTTGTTGCCAGTGTACTTATATGGGTACTTGAAAACTTTGATTTTAGATTTAATATGGTGGACAACCCATCTTCAAGCATACTTGCTTCAATAGGAAACTATCTTGCAATAATTTTTAAACCTTTAGGTTTTGGAGATTGGAAATTCGTAACTTCACTTATTGCAGGATTTAGTGCAAAAGAGGTCGTTGTAAGTACACTTGCAGTACTTACGGGAAGTACACTAAATACATTACCTCAAATTTTAAGCACAATGCTCTCTCTTCCTGCTGCAATATCATTTTTAACATTTACGCTTCTTTATATGCCTTGCGCAGCAGCTTTTGCAGCAGCAAAAAGAGAAATAGGTTCATTTAAAGGTGCTGTTTTAACTGCTATGTACCAAACAGGAATAGCTTATGTAATTGCTTTAATAGTTTATAATATAGCAAAACTTACTTTATAAAAAAACAAGCAATATGCTTGTTTTTTATTTATAAAGAAACTAAAGAACAAGTATATTATGTTTATTGTTAAAAAAAAAATATTATGATATAATTTATTATCAGTAAATTTTTAATCCCCAAACAGAGGTTTAACATGAAACTTAAAATAAATTCAAAAAGAAAAATTGCATTAATAATATTAATATTTTTATTTATAGCTGGATGCTTTACGCAATTATACTCAACAAATACATATTATAAAATGGATAAAGTAGAATTTTACAACTTAGATGAAGAAGAAATATCCGCAAGATATTATAAAGGTTCTACCAACATGGGTGTATTTATAGCAAATGATTTAAGCGCCAACGCAAAAGACACATGGTTTATGGTTGAAGAATTTGCAAAGCTTGGTTACAGCGTTTATGTTTTTGATTATCCAAGTCAAGGACATTCTGATGGACACATCGAATTTGGATATAAACAAAATGAATACTTGGCAGAACAATATTATTCGGCTATTGTAGCATTTTCGCAAATGGCAAAACTAAATGAAGAAAACATACATATTGTTGCCGTAGGTGAAAGTGCAAGAACAGCTCTTCAAACAGCAACTAAAAGATTTTTCAACCCTAAAGATCTAACATTAATTTCAACTAAAACAAATATACTTGGAAAAATCGATTTAGATGTAATTAACTTTGTAAAAGAAGAAAATGTTACGTTCATGAAAGAACTTAATGCTTCAAACCCCGGAGAAAATATTCACTTAATAACATCAAACTTAAATGATCAATCAAGTGTTAAAGAAAACGAAGCTTTAAAAACAAGACTAGAACAAGGAAAAACAGGAAGTCCAGAAGAAAATGAAGTAACTCTAACAGTTACACAAAATGTTTTACCAACAAATGAAATTACAAGCAGCAAAATAATAAAAGAAACAGTAAGTTATATAGCTCAAAGAGATGGGTATGAATATACCCCAAGTAAATTCTTAACATTAAAAACAATGTTACCTGCTGTACTTTGCATAATTGCTTTCTTTATAATATTCCTTTCCTATAAAATAGTTGAAAAAGATTATTATAAAGAAAAAGGAACAATACCTTTTAACAAGGAATTTGTAATATCAAAACTTTTGGCAGTAATACCATCCTTAATTATGGTATTCCTACTTCCGGTAGCACTATACTTTTTATTAAGTCCGATTATGTCAATTCCGTATTACACTTTAGTTAAATTATCATTGTTATCATGCTACGGAATGATAATATTCTATCTTTACTATAGAACAAATTTTGCCTGCGATATAGGAAGTCAGATATTTTATAAAGATCCTAAAAAGAATGTTAAAGGCGGTTTAATTGTTGCTATTGGTATAATTGCAATACTATACCTTCTTTCGGTAGCAGGATGCAATGTTGTTTTCAACATTACATCAATAAAAGTATTTTGGCTAATACTTTCAACAATACTATGTTATTTTATATTCTACATAGAAGAAAGAGAAAAAGAAGTTATGATTGCAACACAAATGCAAAGATTTATAATATCATGTTTTAACTTCCTTATTATTCCTATTGTTGCCATAGTAATGTTAATAATGGGTCAATTTTCGATTGCAATAAGTTTTATGGGACTTGTTTTCCTACTTGTGTTTGTACTTGCAGTTGGAAAACTATTAAAAGCCGTTGATTCACCAACGAGACTAAACGCATTTATACAAGCTTTAATATTAAATGCATTAATACTTGCACAAACAGTTTTATTCTTCTAAAACAAAAAGCCTCTTTATAGAGGCTTTTTTATTTCATATTTTTTTATTCTAATATTTTTTTTAAATCTTTAATAAATTGTTTCTGTTGTTTCTTTAAATATAATTTTACAAAAGGCTTCATAATTTTTTTCTTTACTGTTATATGTTCTGAAAAATCAACCTGAGTCTTATCTTCTTTTGACGTAAAAACGCCAATCCAATGACCTTTTATATTGCTGTTTTCCATATCAAATTCCCATCTTTTATAAGGCTGTAATAAAGTAACTGTAAAAATTGTATAATAACCTTTTTTCGTATATTCAACAAATTGATTTTGACTAACAATTTTTGTTTTACTTAGGTCACTTCGCCATGTATTATATTTACTAACATTTAAAGTCATTTCCCAAACTTTATGTATATCACTATCTATAACATCTTTTATATTAACAGTTATCATTTTTATACATCCTCTCATAACTTAAACTTTCATATACTCATAAAATACTACATTATAATTGTATCAATTTACATATTTTTCTATATATTATTTAAAATATTTTATACTTATTATAGTGTTATATTTTTTATCTTCAAAACCATATTTATTAATATATTTTATTTTTATAAAAAAAGAGTAATTTAAAATTACTCTTTTACATTAAATAAACTTCTGTTTAAATATAAATAATTTACTCCTGAAACTACAGTTAAAATTAATGCTATATACATAAGGCCTAAAGAAATATTAAAAATAATATTACTTAAAGCTGAAAAATGCATTAATACCAATGCTATCATTTGAGTAGTCGTTTTTAACTTACCTATTTTATCAGCTGCTATAACAACTCCCGCAGATGCAGCAAGAACTCTAAGCCCAGTTACAATAAACTCTCTTGCAAGAATTACAATTACAACCCATGAAGGAATAAAGTTTATTTCAACGAAGCAAAGCATCGCTGCCATTACAAGAAGTTTATCTGCAAGAGGGTCAACAAATTTTCCAAAATCTGTAACCATATTACATCTTCTTGCAATCTGACCATCAACAAAATCTGATATTGAAGCAATGATAAATATCGCTCCAGCAATCATATAATTATTTTGTATACCTGTAAGCATCATAAAAACAACATATACAGGTATCATAAAAACTCTGAATAACGTAATTTTATTTGCTAAATTCATTATATCGTCCTTCCTATTAAATCATATTCCATTGAATCTTCTATTAATATATCATAAAACCCACCTATTTCTAAAGGTTTATGGGCATAAATATAAACTTCTCCGTCAATTTCAGGACAATCCATATAGCTTCTTCCTATATAAACATTATCTTCTCCCTCTACTTCTTCTTCAACAAGAACCTCTAATGTCTTATCTAGATACATTTCCATAAGCTCTTCAGAAACTTCTTCCTGAGCTTGCATAAGTTCAATATATCTTTCTTCTTTAATTTCTTCATCAATTTGGTTATCCATATTGTAAGCAGGCGTTCCCTCTTCTCTGGAATATTTAAAGAACCCTACCCTGTCAAGTTGATATAATTTTATAAATTCTAAAAGTTCTTCATGCTGCTCTTTTGTTTCTGATGGGAAACCTGTAATGAATGTAGAACGGATTTTTATTCCTTCAACATTCTTTCTTAATTTCCTTATAATAGAAAGTATATCTTCTTTTGAAGTTCTTCTTCCCATTTTCTTTAATATATCGTTATTAATATGTTGAAGAGGCATATCTATATATTTTACAACTTTATCAAGTTTTGCAAGTTTATCGATAAGCTCATCTGAAATAGTTTCAGGATAAATATATAAAACTCTTATCCACTTTAAGCCCTCAATATTATTTAATTCCTCAAGCAAATCAGGAAGTCTTCTCTTACCATATAAATCAGTACCATATTCTCCAACGTCTTGAGCTATTAAGATTATTTCTTTAACTCCTCTTTGGGCAAGTCTTTTTGCCTCAGATACTATATCTTCAAGCTTTCTGCTTCTTTGTTTTCCTCTGATACTTGGAATGACACAATATGTACAATGTTTATCACATCCTTCACTTACCTTTAAATAAGCCGTATATGAAGGTGTAGACAATATTCTGTCTGTTTCAACAATAGGACAATTTATATTTTCAACATTAACTAAAGTACTTTCACTATCTTTATCAAGTTTTTCAAGAACTTTTGCCATATCATAAAATTCACCTGTTCCAACAAAAGCATCAACTTCAGGTATTTCCTTTAATAACTCTTCATGATATCTTTGAGCAAGACATCCAGTAACTATTATTTTTACTTCATTTCTGTCTTTTTTTACCAAAGTAGCTTCAAGTATCGAATTAATGCTTTCTTCCATTGCATCATGAATAAAAGTACAAGTATTGATTATTATATAATCGCTTATTGTTGCATCATCAACAATCTCATACCCTTGCTCTTTTAATAAATACATTATATTTTCACTGTCTACGGTATTCTTTGGACATCCCAAAGTTAAAATAAATACTTTTTTCATATCTATCTCCATTACATTATTTCATCTTCTATATCCAGTGTTCCCTCAGGATAAACTTCATCACTTTCTACAACACTATTGGAGAAGAAATCCTCTCTCTTTTTTAAAACTTTTCTTGGTTTACTTCCATCTTTAGGAGAAATGATTCCCCTTTGTTCCAATTCATCAATAATACTTCCAGCCCTTGCATAACCTATTCTAAGTCTTCTTTGAAGCATTGACGTTGAAACTTCCCCAAGTTCAAATGCTAAGTTAAGTGCATCATTAAACTTTTCGTCAATGAAATCTTCTTTGTGAAGATTTTCCTTACTTCCCGGCATATTTTCTTCAGCGGAAACTGTTTCAATACCTTTTATTGCATCTTCATCATAATTTGGTCTTTGTGTTTCCTTAATGAATTTTACAACCGACTCAACTTCTTCATCACTAATAAAAGCGCACTGTGCACGCATAGGAGCATTACTTCCCACAGGAGAATATAACATATCCCCTCTTCCTAAAAGTTTTTCTGCTCCTGCCATATCGAGAATCGTTCTTGAATCAATTTGCGATGATACGGCAAAGGATATACGAGAAGGTATATTTGCTTTAATAAGCCCCGTAATAACATCAACAGATGGACGCTGAGTTGCTAAAACCAAATGTATACCTGCAGCTCTTGCAAGCTGAGCAAGTCTACATATTGCCGATTCAACTTGAGAAGCACAAGTCATCATTAAATCCGCAAGCTCGTCTATAATGATAACCCACTGTGCCATTTTTTCTCCACCGGTCTTTTCCATTTTCTTATTATATCCGTTTATGTCTCTTACTCTGTTTTGAGCAAATAAATCGTATCTTATTTTCATTTGCTTTTCAGCCCACTTAAGAGCTCCTGCCGCATGATTTGGGTCTGTCTCTACTGGTACAAGCAAATGAGGAATGCCTTCGTATATATTAAGCTCAACCATTTTAGGATCTATTAAAATAAGCCTTACTTCGTTTGGATCTGCGTGGAATAAAATAGAATTTATTATTGCGTTAATGCAAACACTTTTTCCTGAACCTGTGGCACCGGCAATTAATAAATGCGGAAGTTTGGCTATATCCATTATAACCATATCTCCCGTAACATTTTTACCAAGGGCAACAGATAATTTAGATTTTGCATTTTTGAATTTTTCATCTTCTACAATTTCTCTAAATCCTACAACAGATACTTCTTTATTAGGAACTTCTATACCTATTGCACTTTTCCCTGGAATAGGAGCTTCCATTCTAATTCCATTTGCTGCAAGAGCCATTGCCAAGTTATCTTGAAGCCCTACAACCTTACTTACTTTTATACCCGGCTCAAGTTCCATTTCATATCTTGTAACTGTAGGTCCTATACTAACTTCAGTTACTCTTGCCCCAACTTTAAAGTTTGCAAGAGTTTCTTCAAGTATTCTTGTGTTTTCTAAAACCCTGTCTCTCTCCCCTTTATTATTTCTATTTTTATTTGGTTTTAAAAGAGATGAATCAGGGAATACATAAGGTATCTGATCTTTTTCTGTAACTAAAGGTTCTTTATCTTCTATTTCCGTAATTTTTGCAATACTTCCGTTATCCATTGCAACTCTTAATTTATCAAGTTGCTCTCTTTGAGCTTTATTGGCTCTGTCTATATCACTTATATCAATTCTTTCAATAGGTATTTCTTCCCCATCTTCAATAAAATCTTCTTTATTTATAGGTTTATGATTTACAAAGTCTTTTGTTCTTTCAATTTGTTTATTTGTTTCATCTTGCTTTTCCTGAGTTTCTTTTATTATCTCATCAAAGCCTTGTTCTTCTCTTACTTTGTTTTTTATCTCTTCTTTACTTAGTTTTTCATTTTGAATAACTTCTTCTTTTGGCTTTTCTTCGTTAACTTCTTTTTTAAAGTCTCCATTTTCATTTCTATAATAAGTCCTTATTATAGGTTCTTCTTTCTTTACTTCTTGTTTTACATTCTCACTATTATCTTTTTTCTTAAATGGATTTTTGCTTTTCTTATATTCATCTTCCCATTTATTTAAAACTTCTTCTTTATCCTTACTTGTTTTTATTGCATCTTTTTCATCATATGGATTTTTTATAAGTTTACTTTTAAAAGAAGGAAAGAAAGATGTTCGTACAGGTTGTCTATCTGCTTTTGTTCTTAACTGCTCTTCTCTGTCTTGTATTTTCTTTGTCAATCTTTGAGCTTTTATCTCTTTTTTTACTTCTCTTTCTTTTTGTCTTATTGCTTTTCTATCTTCTTTATAACTTGCAATATTGTCTTTGAATATTAATATTAAACAAACTATAATGCAGGCAAAAATAAATATATATGCACCTGTTTCACCAAGGAAAGTCGTATATAAACCTCCGAGCCATATACCTATTATGCCGCCTTTTGTTACAACATTTAGCACAGCATTAAAAAGCTGATTTGTAAAAGCACCATATTTTAAAAGGTCTCCTCCAACATTAAAAAATGCCATTATGTTAAATATAATAAAAACAATACAAGCTAAAGTAAGTGTTTCACTAAAAGGTTTTAATTTAGATGTTATATAAACACCAAGACCTAAAAATGATACTCCTATTAAAAAAGCTCCTACACTACCAAATAGAAACATAGAAATATTATGCAAATTATTTCCAAAAACACCACTGTCTTTTGACCATATAGAATAAAGCATAAAAACACCAAAAAAGAAAATAATAACACCTATTATTTCATTTTGAATTATTTTCTTTTTAAACATTTCTTGTTCAAGCTGCTTTTTTGTAGTTCTTCTTGATGATGTTTGAGTTCTTTTCCTTGCCGTTGTTTTCTTTCTTGCCAAGTTCATACCTCACATATGTAAATTTAATATTATTCTTTATTTATGTATCAGTATATTTTATCATATTTTCATTTTAATTCATAGGATAATATATCTTATAATTTATAAATAAAATATAATAAATTGTAATAAAATATAAAATTTATATTTTATGAATTAATTAAGTTGCATTTTAATATTAATACATTTTCATTTCCATATGTATTTTTAAATTAATAATAATTTATCAAAATTTTTTTTAATCCAGTTAAAACAAATCCTTTTTTTATTTTGTCATATTAAGAAAATAACACAATATAAATATATTATAACATTTATTGGAGGAAGCAATGGCTTATTCGGACAGAGAACTTTTAGCAAGATTAATTGAGTGCGAAGCGGGAGGCGAAGGTAATGAAGGTATGGCCGCAGTAGCAAGTGTAGTCATGAACAGAGTTTATACTCCATATGGAGAATATTCAAGAGTTTCAAACGGAGGAAGTATCAGAAACATAATATATCAAAAAGGACAATTTACCTGTGCCATGGAAACTGTAAACGGAGAATATAACCCACAAAACATATACAATATGAATCCTACAAATATTCATTATCAAATAGCAGACTGGGCAATATCGGGAGGACGGCTTTATAATCTTGGATACGCACTTTGGTTTTATAACCCTTTTCAAAATAACTGTAGAGATTTTTTTCCAAGCGAAGTTGGAAGTTTAATAACCAAAATAGGAAAACATTGCTTTTATAATCCAACTGAAAAATATTTACAAACTTAAAAGAGAGGTAGATATGGATAGAGAAGATAATTTAAATGGAATCTTCAGTGGTCAAAACTATAATAAGCACCTTGATAATCAAATGGATAATAATTTTGAACCGGAAAAAGACAGTGACGGTTCCAATGTCCCTTCTGTATTTACAGTAGGTACTACTCCTGATATACTAAACAGAATTAAAGGTGAATACTGCGTATGTGAATTTGTAATAGGAAGTGATACATTAATAACAAAATCCGGAATAATGTATAATGTTGGACTTAGCTATTTTACTCTTTTTAATATTTCTAATAATGAATATATAGTTTGCGATATATATTCGGTTAAATTTATAACGGTTCCCAGAACAGATGTAATATCTCAAAGAAACATATCATCAAATCAAAGAAGAAATAGAAGATAACTCTTTTGTATAAAGAATTTTAAATTTTTATTACATAATTCCTATAAAAATGGTATAATATGTTTATGGCAAACAGCTTAATCGTAGACATCATGACTGCTATTAGGCTGTTTTATTATAACATTTTATAAAAAAGGGGTTGTTGTAATGTTTAGTTTAAATGAAATAATTCAATATGATAACGAAGGACTATGCAAAATCAGTGAAATTGTAGAAAAAGACTTTGCAGGGGCTAAAGCAAAATTTTACGTTCTAACTCCTATTAATAAAGATAGCCTTACAATATTTGTTCCAATTAACAATAAAAAACAAACACAAAAAATGAGAAAGATTTTAACTCCAAAGGAAATCTATAATTTAATAAATGACATAAAAGATGATGATTTAATATGGATTAATGACGACAACGAAAGGAAACAAACATACAAACAAATTATACATTCAGGAGACAGAAAAAATATAATCAAGTTAATAAGAACATTATATTTACATAAAAAAGAACAAATAAAGAATGGAAAAAAACTGCATATGTGCGATGAAGAGATATTAAAAAATGCAACAAGACTTCTACATGAAGAGTTTTCTCATGTATTAAATATAGAGCCGGAAGAAGTTGCTCCTTTTATATCAGAGCATATTAAAGTTAAAGAAAAAATAAACGTATAATTATTTTTCCCGGGAAATAAAGAACCGATTTACTTGAAGTAAATCGGTTCTTTTTACATTGAATTTAAAATATTATCAAGCTCATTCATATATTTATTATATGCTTTGCTATCTCCTTTTGCCTGTGCATCTTTCATTTTATTCATTAGATCTCTTGCTTTATCCTCAAGAGAGAATTCAGTATCTTCCTGCCTACCTTCTTTCAAATTAAATATAGCATTTATTCCTTCACTTAAAGAATCTTCCATTACGATTTGTTCTCCATAAGCAACTATAACTTTTTTTACTTCAGGCAGTGCCATCTGATCTGTTTTTGATTTAACATATATTGGCTCAACATAAAGTATACTGTCTTCTATAGGTATAGTAAGCATATTACCTCTTGAAACCTCGCTGCTTGCCTGTGAAAGCAAGTTTAATTTAGGAGCAATGTTCGTATCCTGATCAATTCTTTGCTCTATCTGCATCGGTCCATAAACAAGTTTTTGTTTCGGGAATGTATATACTTTCAATTTACCATAATCTTCACCATCACATATACCTGCCATCCATGCAACCATATTATTTTTGTTATTTGGCGTAAAAGGTGCCATAATCATAAACTCCTCTTTGTCACTGTCAGGAAGTTTCATCATCATATAAGCACTGTTTACATTTACAGCTTCTTTTGCTGTTCCATAAAATTGTTTTGCAGTCTGCCATTGATCTTCTTTGTTATAAAAAACCTGTGGATTTGTCATATGATAAGTTTCATACATACTGCTTTGAATGTTAAACAAAACTTCTGAATATCTCAAATGCTCTTTTAATATCGGATCCATTTCTTCAAGTGGTTTAATAAATCCAGGATACATTTTAGAGTAAAGAGTTGCTATAGGATCGTTTTTATCTACCTGATAAAATTCAACTGTTCCGTTATATGCATCAACAACAACTTTAACAGAGTTTCTTATATAATTGAAGTTTTGCCCATCTTGAAATTTAGAAGGTGTTGAACAAGGATATTTGCTGCTTAAAGTAAAAGCATCTATTATCCAATATAATCTGCCATTTGCATTTACAATATAAGGATCTTCATCATATTCCAAAAATGGAGCTATAATACTTACTCTTTCTTTTATTTCTCTTCTAATAAGAACCTTACTATCAGAGGTTATATCTGATGAGAATATAAATCTGCTATTCATATTATTTATTGAAAAAGCAATTCTATTTAAGAAATTTAATTGTATCCCTCCACTTCCGCCATATCTGTTTTCAACATTATTATCACCTTCAGGATAATCAAATTCGTCACTTTTACAATTTACAATGGCATAATCAGTAGTCATTTCTCCATAATATATTCTAGGTTCGGTTATTTTTAAATCATCATATATAGTAGTTGCAGGTATATCCTTTTGAATCAAAACGGGCTGACCTGATGAATTTATTTGGTTAACAGGAGCAACTACACTTCCATAGCCATGAGTATATTTTTGATGTTTATTTACAAAACTTCTTACATTTTCTTTACTGCTTGGTTGCATTTCTCTTACAGAAATAAATACTTGTGTGGGATCTCCATCAAGATTATATCTGTCAACATCAACATCTTTAAAAGAATAATAAGACCTAAACCCTTGAAGAGAATTAAAAGTATCAAGGGCAGGAAGGAAATCATTTATAGGAATATTACTTATTGTTACAGAGTTATTTTCAATGTCTTCTTTTGTTAAGTTGTTATCTGCTTTAAAATCTTTAACCTCTACGTCTGCAATATTGTATGCATCTCTTGTCATATCAATATTATTATTAATGTATTTTTCCTCTTTAGCATATTCATTTGGAACTACTATATAATTTTGTATTACAAACTTTAAGCCGACTAAACCAAATACAAATAAAGGAACTATTATAATGCATATAATAACAGGTTTAACTTTATTTTTAAAACAGCATATCCAAAGAATAACAGCAAATATAATCATAAATACACTTAATATTTTATATTTGTTAACATCAATTAACATATCTGCATAAGTAGATCCGTAGACAATCCCCGAAGAATCATAGCATACATTAAAAATATTAAGATAAAAATGAATACTTAAACATAAA